>CAZWHQ010000063.1:0-18156 GCA_964633715.1 uncultured Eubacteriales bacterium | reverse complement strand
ACTCGCGACCTCCGGCGTGACAGGCCGGCGTTCTAACCGACTGAACTACGACCCCACCAGGGGATGACATTATAAGTTATCCCCCCCACCATTTCAACTTTTTTTTAAATTGAATCAGGGGAATTTACATGTTTTCAAGGGCAGCGACACGCTCCTCAATAGGAGGGTGGGTGGAAAACATTTTGTTGGTCTTGCCTTTGAGGTCTTTTAAAGGATTGACGATGTAGAGATGTGCGGTGGCTTTGTTGGCTACTTCCAGGGGCTCTCGATCTGCATCGAGTTTTTTAAGAGCCGAGGCCAATCCGGGAGGATATCTTGTCAGCAGTGCACCATTGGCATCGGCTAGAAATTCCCGTTTTCTTGAGACGGCAAACCGCAAAAGCTGGGCGATAAAAGGCGAAAAAATTGCAAGGGCCACTCCAACAATGGCAATGATGGCCCCAATATCTCCACCTCCTCTATCCCTGCTGCGGCTGCTCCGTCTTCCCCTGCCTCCCCAGAAAAAACTCCGGAGAATCCAGTCGCTGAGGAGCGCGACTACGCCCACCATCACAACAGCCAGAGTTTGCACGAGGACATCATAATTTTTGATATGAGACATCTCGTGTGCAATCACACCTTCCAGTTCCACACGATTCAATTTTTCGAGAAGCCCTGTGGTGACCACGACAATTGCGTTCTTTGGATTTCGTCCCGACGCAAACGCATTGGGAGCACTATCGTCTATGATGTAGCATCGGGGTTTGGGAAGCCCGGCCGCTATAGCCAGCCCTTCGACAACATTATAGAGATAGGGGTAGTCCTGCTGGGAAATTGGTTTGGCCTTGCTCACAGCCAGGACAAGTTTGTCGCTGGCAAAATAGCTTCCAAACGTCATCGCCACCGCAATGGCAACGGCCAGGATATAGGCATAGCGGCCAAAATCAAACAGCTGGGCAAAAACCCAACTCAGAACAAAAATCAGGACAAGAAAGAAAAAAATAAGAAAAACAGACTTTCTTTTGTTTGAGGATATTTGTTCATACATGCCTGATTCAGCTTTTTATAAAGATTAAAGGGATTAAAACTCCACTTTGACCGGCTCTTTGGCTTCGGGCTCTTCGATCTCGAAATATTCCTTTTCCTGGAAACCAAACATGTTGGCTATAATATTCGATGGAAACACCTGCTGTTTTGTGTTGAACTTCATAACCGTATCGTTGTAGAACTGGCGGGCATAGGCAATTTTAGACTCTGTCCCGGCAAGCTCTTCCTGAAGCATCATAAAATTCTGATTCGCTTTGAGATCGGGATAGCTTTCCGATACGGCAAAGAGCGATTTCAAAGCTCCGCTCAACATGTTCTCTGCCTTTCCCTGTTCCTGAACAGTGCTTGCATTCATGGCTTTGGTGCGTGCTTCCGTGACATTCTGGAACGTTTCTTTCTCGTGTTTGGCATACCCTTTTACTGTTTCCACAAGATTGGGAATGAGATCGTATCTCCGACGCAGCTGCACATCCACCTGAGCCCAGGAATTGTCGCATCGGTTCCTGAGCTGAACCAATGCATTGTATATCCCTATAGCAAAGACAGCCACAACCGCGATAATGATAAGAATTATCCATATTCCTTCCATTTTTTTCCTCCTATATTGAAAAAGATATCAATGTCATAATAAACATCTTCAAAACTTAAAAGTCAAATTATCAAACACCTAGAAAAAATCATTTAATCCTCTTCGAGGGATGAAATACTCTTTATCGGAAGACATCTCCTTTATTAAAGACTACTGAAATCGGGCACAAAACATTCATCTAAATTTATCTCTTCACAAACAAGAGCCCATCGTTTTGGCTGCCCAAAAACCACAGAAAAATTCATTTTCTAGAGAAAAAAAACACGAAAAAGTAATCATTCCAATCATAGAGGAATTTTTATTGACACCCCCACTTTACGGTGATATAGTTTTTGATTGCTACCCCTAATAATTTCATAATAATTTAATGTTATAGGAGGTTTCTCAATGTCTTCATTAAAGGAAAAATTCCGCTCCAAGATCGATCCCATGCGAACCTCCGTCAAAACGCTTCTTAAAGAGCACGGCGACCAGAAAATCTCTGAAGTCACTATTGCTCAAGCGTACGGCGGTATGCGTGGAGTCAAATGTATGGTCACGGAAACGTCAGCTCTGGATCCGAATGAGGGAATCCGCTTTCGCGGTTTCGACATTCCCCAACTGCAAGAAAAATTACCCAAAGCGCCGGGCGGCGAAGAACCCCTCCCTGAGGGAATTTTTTATCTTCTCCTGACCGGTGAACTGCCTACGGATGAGGAGGTCAAGGAAATCACAAACGAGTGGCGAGAACGAAGCACTCTGCCAGATTACCTTATCGATGTCCTCAAGGCCATCCCTGTAGACACACATCCCATGACCCAGTTCTCTACCGGTATCCTTACTCTCCAGAGAGATTCATTATTCGCCAAACAGTACAGGGAAGGGATGAGCAAGATGGACTACTGGGATCCCATGTACGAAGATGTCATGAATCTTCTGGCCAAGCTCCCGAATCTGGCCTCTTACATTTACCGTAGATCTTACAAGAACGATGAGCATATCGCTGCTGATTCAACCCTGGACTGGGGTGGAAATTTCGCTCATATGATCGGGGTTGAAGATGAGGCGTTCAAGGAACTCATGCGGCTTTATCTCGTCATCCACAGCGACCACGAAGGAGGAAATGTATCGGCTCACACCACTCACCTTGTTGGTTCCGCACTGTCCGATGCCTATTACTCTCTCTCAGCCGGCATGAACGGCCTGGCCGGACCTCTTCACGGCCTGGCTAACCAGGAAGTTCTGCGCTGGATCATGGAAGTCAAAGAGGATCTCGGCGGCGTCCCCACTAAAGACGAACTCGTTAAATACTTGTGGGATACCCTCAACTCCGGAAAGGTTATTCCGGGCTACGGACATGCCGTCCTCAGGAAGACCGATCCTAGATATTCCGCTCAGCGAGACTTCGCTCTCAAACATCTTCCCGACGATGAGATATTCAAAGTTGTCAGCTCCATCTATGAAGTAGCTCCCGATATCCTTAGAGAGCAAGGAAAGGCAAAAAATCCCTGGCCAAATGTGGATGCACACTCCGGATGTCTGCTTCTCCATTATGGAGTCACCGAATACGATTTCTACACCGTTTTCTTTGGTGCTTCAAGAGCCATCGGAGTCCTCTCCTCACTGATCTGGGATAGGGCTATCGGTCTGGCTATCGAACGGCCAAAAACTGTCACGACTGAATGGATCAAATCTCAAATTTAAGACTATCCCTGTATAGAAAATAGGGCGAGTTTCTCGAAAAAAAAAGAGGGGTGAAATACATCACCCCTCTTTTCCTTTTTTTAGCCTAATTATGTATTCCTGCCTATGGTGATTAAATCTATCAGCATGGAAAATCCTGTTTCTCTTTTCCCTGCTCCTGGACCAACAACGGTTACATCTCCAAGTGTATCTGTCGAGACAGTTAGGGCATTGGTGGCCCCCATCACTCCCGCTAGAGGATGTGTCATATCCACTTCTTCAGGTCCAACCGAAGCTTTTACATAATCACCTTCTCTCCACACTTTTCCGATGAGTTTAAACCTTTTTCCACGGTTTTGCGCATCTACGATAGCACTGGCGGAAATACCGGTAATCCCCTCACAGGGGAAATCGAAAGGCTGCCCTTCTGCGCCAAAAAAAACTTTGGCCAGTATGGTAACTTTTGCCAGCGCATCCCATCCGAGAACATCTGCATCCGGCACAGCTTCAGCATAGCCCAGCTCCTGGGCCTTATTCAGCGCATCTTCATAGGATAAACCTTCCTCCATACGCGTTAAAATATAGTTAGTCGTTCCGTTGAGAATCCCGTTGATCTCCCGCACCTCACTTCCAGCTAACGTCTCCCGAATAAAATTGAGAACAGGAGTACCACTCATGACTGTCCCTTCAAAAAGGAACTGCTTCTTTTTCTGTTTGGCGAGATCAACAAGCTCTTTATAGAAAAGTGCAAGGGGCCCTTTATTTGTGGTCACAACATGCTGCCCCTGCTCCAACGCTTCCCGAACATGAGAAGCGGCGGGTTCTCCGGTTTTTATATCTGTATAGGTCGCCTCAAGCATTACATCTGCCCCAGACTGGCGAATCATTTCAAGTGTTTTCCCATCAAATTTATCCCCGGAACCTTCAGATATGTTTTTCCCGGCCTTCGCATTCTCCAAAGCCAAATTCAAGTCGAGGCCATTCGTGTTGAGAAGACTTCCCTTGAGTTCATCAGAAATACCCACGACCGAATAATTCAATCCAAAATCTCTTTTGAGTTGCTCTTCCTTCTCCAGGATCAATTCGGCCAATCCCTGACCAACCGTTCCAAATCCTACGAATAATAATTTCATAACGGACCTCCCAGCTTGATTTTTTGAATCTTCTATTATTTAGTCTAACGAGACACACAAAAATTAGCAAGAGCGGTTTTTTCTTGTCAGTGAGATTTTATTCAAGTAAAATAAAATCCCAAAATGGGAATACATGCCACTTAATTTTTAAATTCGGAGGAAACTATGCATTATAAACTTTTATCAGATAAGGACCTGAAAGCCATGGATGCCCTTCTCGATTCATACGGAGGGGCCAAAGCCATCCAGGAAAAAATCGAGGCCATGCGGAGCCTGGAACAAAGAAAAAAGAAAGCCCAGAATTTAGGATATGGAGAGATGCTGGACACCGCCGAGTTGCATATAAAACACTTTCCCAAGATCGAAGATTATTTGACAAAAAATAATATCGTCGTGACTAAAAAAGGGGTATGCACAACTCAAGTCTCTGGTTTTCAAGGAGCTATCCCCACTGCAGAATGTATCCGATTGACAAAAGACAACGGAACTATGTTTTTTCCCACGGAAATGATTTCTGTCGTGGGATTAACAGAAGACTATGTCTACAGCGGTGATCTCCTCGCCACATTAACGATGGCGGAAAACCTTCTGGGAGCCAGTAAATTCTGCTCCACAAATCTGCTTGGCACACCACTACCGGAAGAGAGATTTGCCCGCATCGAAAAGGTCACAGGGGAAAAATTCGAGAGAAAGGATCTGGGAGACGGAATAAGCCAAATCATCCTAAAGAATATGGGAACAGCATTTGGAAACCTTGGCGGTGTCGAAGTCGGCAACAATAACCATCTTGTATATCTCGATGGCATCACACGAGCGGCTCAGGAGACTGGAGGAAATTTTTATCTCAATCCCAGCTGGTCCACCATCGTTGCGGCCTGCTACTTTGCCCGTGAAATCCCCAATCTATCCTTTAAAATCTCCATGCTGCTGTCCACTCAGAATGCCATTCAGCTCCGGATGCTCATGAACATCTTTAAAGAATACCTCAGGGATGACGGCACTACGCCTATTTATGAGATCAATATCGGGAACGCCTCAACAGCCGAAAACTTCATCCAATGCACTCGGGACCTCGAGGAATCGGGACTGCCAAAAATATATCTGGCCGCCCATCTGCGAATCAATCCCGACCTTGGGATGGCCGATTTTAACTGGACAGAAAACGCATACAAGGTTCTCGATGCAGGCTGCGATTTGACGATAAAATACGAAAGTGATGGAGAAGCTCGCCCCTACGACACCATGAATGCCTACTTTCTCTCGGATGAGGAGCGGCGGGAGAAAGGATCTCTCATCGGTGACGTAATTTACCACAAGTGCCTCCGGTGTGATAAAGATGCCAAGGACATTATGGGGAGGGGGCACAAAACAGAATTTGCCCGCGCTTCTTTTAAAAACTAGTCTCTTCATCGATAAATTACAGGAGAAAAATTATGGATTTTGGGATTAAGGATAAGGTCGCTTTTGTGGCTGCATCAAGCCTTGGTCTGGGGAAAGCTGCAGCCCTCGAACTCTCCAGAGAAGGAGCCATTGTTAACATCTGTGCCCGCAGCAAAGAACGGTTGTTCAAAACGCGCGAAGAGATACAGACCAAAACTGGCAATGAGGTGAGGGCACGGATTATTGATGTCACAGAAAAAGATCAAGTGTTTAATATGATTCAAGAGATTATCTCTGAGTTTGGAAGGATAGATATTCTTGTTTCCAACGCCGGAGGACCTCCTGTCGGCCAAATCGACGATTTTTCTCCAGATGACTATCTCAAGGCTCTTAAGCTCAATCTTATGACCACAATCAACCTCAACTACAGTGTGCTTCCTTCGATGAAGGCCCATTTATGGGGACGCATCATAAACATCGCATCGATATCGGGAAAGCAGCCCATTGACAACTTGGTCCTTTCCAATACGTCACGTGCAGGAGTTCTAGGATTTTCAAAATCACTCTCGAACCAGATGGCCCCCTTTGGAGTGACCGTGAACTGTGTTTGTCCTGGATATACAAAAACAGAAAGAATCGAGGAGCTGGCCGATGCTTTTGTTAAGGACCAAAAAGGATCGGTCCAGGATTACTTCAGCAAGATCGAAAAAATGATTCCTTCAGGAAGACTTGCCTCTACTGAAGAATTTGGCGCCAGTGTAGCATTCCTGGCCTCCCAACAAGCCGGATACATCACAGGCACGGCTTTGCAGATAGACGGCGGACTCATAAAAGCTTTATATTAAAACTAGAACTAGAAAGGAAGGACAGCATGAAAGATTATCTGAACAAATGGGATGGAACTCCCTATCCCGAAATGATCAGAGGACTCCCTGAAATCGAAATTCCTATTGAAGGCATCAGGGGTTGGCTCCTCCAAAGCGAAGGAAAACAGGTCGTTTTTTTTGACCTCCAGCCAATAGGAGAAATTCCGCCACACTCACACTGTGCTCAATGGGGACTCGTGCTCGATGGAAAAATGGAATTCACTGTCGATGGCGTAACAAAGCTGTACCAAAAAGGAGACTGGTACTTTATTCCGGAGGGTGTCGAACATTCGGCAAAATTTCTGACACGGGTATATGTAATCGATATGTTTGATACGGACGACCGCTACAAAATAAAAGAAGGCTGAAATCATGGAATACGTCTTTACAGAAATCATGAAGTCCTTTGAAGGCTACAACATCGGAAAAATGTTGGTGTACCTGGATGATCCTGAGCTCATCTCCTTTGCGGCCGGTATGCCAAGTGACGAACTCTTTCCTGTCGATCTTGTCCGGACATCTCAGAAGAGAATTCTGGACAATAATTCTGCTCAGGTATTGCAGTATTCACCTGTTCGCGGAGAAAAAGATCTCATACAGGCAATAATCGACTATCTTAAAAGAGATCAGGTTCACATAACTCCGGAAAACATCATGATCACAACATCAGGCCAGCATGGATTGGATCTTGTCGGGAGATTATTTATAGAACGCGGAGACACAATAGTCTGTGACCTCCCCACTTTTGGAGGTGCCTTGGCCGCCTTCGAGATGGAGGCTCCTCGATATTTTGCCAAGGACATACAGGAAGACGGCACGGACACACAGGGGATGGAGGCAGGGATTAAGGATCTCATCCAGAAAGGAAGAATCCCAAAATTTATCTATGTTGTTCCTGATTTTCAAAATCCTTCGGGCATCACCATGAGCCTGGACAAGAGAAATGCGCTTCTTAATTTAAGTGAAGAGTATAAGATCCCGATCGTTGAAGACAGCCCCTACAGGGAACTCCGTTATAGAGGCCAAGACATCCCTTCTCTTTTCTCTCTTGATGACAATCGGGGAAATGTTATCGGGATTTACACCTTTTCCAAAATATTCAATCCTGGATTAAGGGTGGGATTTAATATCGGGCCCCCGGAAGTCGTTAAAAAATTTACCTTCATCAAGGGCGCAAACATCCTCAACACACCCAAACTCAACCAGGATCTCTGTACAGCTTTCCTTTGCGAATACGACCTCGACAAACATTTTAAAAAAACCAGAGTTTTTTACGCAGAAAAGCTTGATTTTTTTCTAGAGACTCTCAATGAACTTTTTTCCGACTTGAAGGAGGTCCATTGGACGGTCTCAGAAGGCGGCCTTTTTCTGTGGATGACTGTCCCGAAGCACATCAATACCATGGAGCTCTTCCATGCTGCCATAAAGGAAAAGGTCGCATTTGTGCCGGGAGAACTCTTTTTTCCAAAGGGATATGAACAGTTTAACACGATGCGGTTGAATTTTTCTTTCCCCTCCAAAGAGCAGATTGTTAAAGGTCTTCAAAGATTGCGGAATGTGATAAATAAGTATCTATAATCTTTTCTTTTATCGTAGGGAATTGAATTTTGAGGGGTTATAGTCTAGAATGATGGCGATGGAAAAGATTCGCATACTTGGGAACCACCATCTGCGGCTTAGAGGCGAAATCCGGATAAGTGGAGCCAAAAATGCTGTTCTTCCGGCCATCGCTGCATCGCTTCTGACTAAAGAAAAAATCGCACTGGAAAACATCCCTCTCGTTAAAGACGTGTTCACTATCCTCACTCTGGTCAAAGAGCTTGGCGCAGATTACCAAATCAACGAGAATGCTCTGTCAATCCAGGTCCACAAAATCCAGTCGGATGAAGCCTCTTATGAGCTTGTCCGTGCCATGAGAGCATCCATCCTTGTTCTTGGGCCTCTCCTGGCCCGCCATGGGAAGGCCATCGTCTCATTACCAGGAGGATGCGCTATCGGGCCTCGCCCCACTGACCTTCATATTCATGGGCTTGAAAAATTGGGTGCAGACATCACTCTGGAACACGGCTATATCCGTGCGGAAGCCAAATCACTCCAAGGTGCAGAGGTTATTTTCGAAAAAAAGACTGTCGGCGGCGTCGAAAATCTTGTCATGGCCGCTTCCCTGGCAAAAGGAGAAACTATCTTGAAAAACTGTGCCCTAGAGCCCGAGGTGGCCAATCTCTGTGAGCTACTCGTAAAAATGGGCGCAAAAATTGACGGGATTGGAGAGGAAGTTATCCGAATTAAAGGTGTCGATGAGCTTGGGGGAGCCCTACACGAAATCATCCCTGACAGAATCGAGGCCGGAACTTATCTCATTGCCTGCGCTCTAACACAGGGCGATATCGTTCTTACCCATACACGTTCCGATCATCTCGAAACATTGATCGAAAAGTTAAGATTCTCCGGAGTTTCCATAGAATCCATCAACAGCTTTACCCTCCGGGTTAAGGGAACGCCCAACCTCAAACCTCAAGATATCACAACGTCTTCCTATCCTGGATTTCCCACAGACATGCAGGCTCAATTTTCAGTTCTCATGACGCAGGCCGAAGGCACATCCATCATCACTGAAACTATCTTTGACAGGCGATTCTCCCATGTCAATGAACTGCTTCGTTTAGGCGCCAACATCGAAGTCCAGGGAGACAAGGCCATCGTAAAAGGACGCACGCCGTTATCAGGAGCCGAAGTCATCGCCATGGATCTCAGAGCCTCTGCCTCTCTTGTGTTGGCCGGCCTCATTGCCAATGGAGAAACCCTGATCTTCGACTCCGAACATCTCGACAGAGGTTATGAGAAAATCGAGGAAAAGCTTAAATCCCTGGGCGCACACATGGAAAGAATCACCTACTAGGATTCTCAGATATGGACAACTGCCTATTTTGCAAAATCATAAACAAAGAAATACCCGCCCGGATTGTCTACGAAGACGATTCAATTCTCGCCTTTGAGGACATCAATCCTCAAGCTCCAATCCATATGCTTCTTATTCCAAAAGACCACTTCGCCTCTCTTAATGAACTTCCAGAGGAAAAACAGCACGTGATCGGCCATCTATTCATTAAAGCCAGAGATATCGCCAACGAAAAGGGCATTAAAGGTCGTGGCTACAGATTAGTCCTTAACACAGAGAAAGACTCAGGACAAGAAGTCTTCCATATACATTTCCATCTTCTTGGAGGGCGAAAGATGACCTGGCCCCCCGGATAATATATAAGGAGGTAAACCCATGGACATCACTTGGCTCGGACATTCCGCGGTCAAAATTAAAGGATCAAAAACAATTATCATCGATCCCTTCCTCACCGGAAACCCGGCGGCTTCAATATCTGCCGACAGTGTTACTGAGGCGGATGCCGTCGTGGTTACGCACGACCATGGAGATCATCTCGGAGATGCCTTTGCAATCGCTAAGCAAACGGGCGCCGTCCTCTTCAGTATTCATGAGATAGCCGGGATAGCTGAAGCTGAGGGCATTACAGCCGAGGGGATGAATATCGGCGGCACAGTCGAAAATAATGGTGTCATCGTTCACATGGTTCAGGCTCTTCATACGTGCGAAAAGGGAGACCCGGCTGGAGTTGTGATTGAGCTTGATGGGAAAAACATCTACCACGCCGGAGACACAGGATTGACCTATGATATGAAACTCATCGGAGAGTTTTTTCATCCCGATCTGAGCCTGCTTCCAATCGGAGACAGGTACACCATGGGCCCGGGGTCTGCGGCAAAGGCGGTCGAATTCACTCAGACTAAAAAAGTTATCCCCATTCATTATGGAACATTCCCTGTCGTTGAAGTCGATCCAGAAGAATTCAGGCGAAAAGTTGGAGATGCGGCCGAAGTCATCATCCTCAAACCAGGAGAGACATACACGTTATAAGGTCAGTTTCTCGATAGAGAGACTTCATCCAATTCAATGCCTTATCTCATCGATGGAAATAACTTTATTGGATTTATCGCACAATCCGAACTCAGGAATCCGAACAGCAGATATGCATTGATTGGAAGGCTGTTGGCCTTTCAGGAAATCAAACACACCCGGATCTATCTCGTTTTTGATGGTCCCCCTGATCCCAACATTTCCGAAAGGATATTCCCAGAGAATAAGTTCACTGTGCTCTATCCCGAAATTGGCCAGAATGCCGATGCGGTTATCAGGGAAATCATCTTGAAACAAACGGATAGACGGCAGTTCTTTGTGGTCAGCTCTGACCGGGAGATCAAAGACTTTGCCAAGCTGAACGGCGCAAAAAAAATGGACTGCAAAGACTTCAATCGGCTGCTCAAAGTCACCTTAAAAGAGCACAAAAAACTTAAGGCCAGTGAAAAAAACGTCACATTCCCCTCCCCCCTTGAAGTACATAACTGGATGGAAATTTTTAAGTCAAAAAAATGAAAAGTTTTTCAATCATCGGTGCAGGGAAAGTCGGAACATCCCTCGGGAAAGCTCTCGTTGGGGCCGGTTACTCCATCGAATCACTGTCCTGTGCAACTCTCAAGGAAGCCAAAGAAAGCCGCCGTATAATCGGGCATGGTGAATCCTCCGACGACAATATACACACAGCTCAAAATGGAGAGATTCTTTTTATTACGGTGCCGGATGACAGGATCAAGGACATCGTCCGGGAGTTGGATTTTTCCGATATTTCCTGGGAAGATAAAACCGTGTTCCACTGCAGTGGACTCCTTCCCTCAGAGGTTCTTAAACCCCTGGGAACTAAAGGTGCTTCGTTTGCATCTCTTCATCCTATTCAATCTTTTTCTCTTAAGCATACGTCGCCTAACCTCCTCCAAAATGTATATTTTGGCGTCGAAGGAGAGGAAAAGGCGGTCTCTACAGCCAAAAAAATCGTCGGCGACCTTGGAGGTTTTTCTATCCAAATACAAGCTGACGATAAACCAATTTTCCATACCGCCTTCAGCATGGCCTCTAATTTTCTTGTTGTCCTGCTTGATTCGGCCGTAACCCTCCTAAAATCCTCCGGTCTCAATGAAGAGAAGGCGATCCAAATTCTGCAGCCTCTGTTGGAAGGCACTTTGAACAACATAACAGAGAGCCGTATCCAGTCCGCACTGACCGGCCCGATAATAAGGGGGGATGGACAAACTGTCAAAGCACACTTAGGTGCCCTTAAGAAATTTCCCGGTGTGGAAGCCGTTTATAGGAAGTTGGCCATTAGAGCGCTTGAAATGGTTAAGAAAGCAAAGACTTTATCTGTACAGAGGATTAAAGAGTTGTCCCAAATTCTGGAAGATAGATAACTTCTTCGTCCAGAATGATCCCATATTCTTCATGAACCCGCCGTTTGAGCTCAGAGGCCAAATCTCGGACATCCTGGGCTGATGCATTTCCTGTATTGATAATAAAATTGGCGTGAAACTCATAAACGGAGGCTCCGCCAACTCTTTGCCCCTTCGCTCCTACTTTATCGAGGAGTTTGGCCGCTGGGATCTTATTCCCATCTGGAAGATAGGGATTTTTGAAATAACTCCCTGCACAGGGAGTATCCCAAGGGGGATGATTGGTCTTCCTTTTTTCTAAAATGCCTTGGATTTTTTTTGCAACCTTTTCTTTTTTTGACTCCTTTACAACAAAAGAGGCCTGTAAGAGAATATCGTGAAACTCCTTGAGTCGGCTATACCTGTAACTAAAATTGAAATGTGATTTGTTCACCCTGACTGATTTGCTCTTTGAATCTAGAATAAGGGCCCTTTGCAAGCAATGCCCAATATTTTGTTCAAATGCTCCAGCATTTCCGAAAACAGCTCCTCCTACAGTACCAGGTATACCGGCCATAAACTCCAGACCGCTTTGGCTGTTTTCTGTACAGAAGTGAAGAAGCTCATGAAGAGGTGTTCCTGAATAGACTTCTACTTCCGAATCCTGAAGTTTTGAAATCCCCTGGATTGAATTCTTTAAAATGAGACCACGGTAACCTTCATCCGAAAACAAGATGTTATACCCCCCTCCAACTACGTAAAAAGGAATCTGAAAGTCCCTGGCCAAACAGATGGCATCGGAAAGCTCTGAAACGGATGTCGCCTCAAAGAAATAATCGGCCGGACCTCCAATCTTAAAATGCGAAAATTCACGAAGGGAAACATCATTTTGAAGAGGTTTTCCCACCAATTCTAAAAACTTGGTGATAAAATCCTTATTTGCGGGGGCCATATTTTTATTTTATCTCATCCCCTCTAAAATGTCTAAAACCCACCCAAAGTGGGATTGGGCCTGTCGAGAAAATGGGGACAGTCCCCACTTTTTGTTCGTGTCGAGAAAATGGGGACAATCCCCACTTTTTGTTCGATAAAAAGTGGGGACTGTCCCCATTTTCTTTGTCCCCATTTTCTCGACCCTCTTCTATTCCAATCTGGCATGAATTTTGCTATAATGAGGATGTCATTATTCATAAATAAACGGGTTGAATTCCAAAAACGTATTACTATTGACAAATCAGATATCAGCCGCTATTATGCAACAAATCTTTTTAATGAGGTCTGAAATGAGGAAAGCAATTTTATCGAGCTTAATAGTCATTCTCGCAATGACTAGCTATCTCCCTGCCCAGGATACATGCAGCGATGATTATATCAAAGCCGTGTCCGCCAATAGTGTTGGAGAGAAATACAATATGCTGAAAGCCTGGGTAGCCAGCTGCTCTGGTAAAGGTATTCAATACGAAAATTACGCGTATGCCTACCTTTGCACTCTCCCAGCACCGGGAAAAACGTCTCAAGAAACAGCTGACTTCGGTGAAAAAGCGCTGTCACTTGGTGGTCTTGATGAGGACATGAAGTACACCGTTTTAGTCACCATTGCCAATGCCTACATCCAAATGGGAACTAACCTATCCAAAGCCAGGGACTATGCGGGACAGGCCATCAAAGTTGCGACATCCAATAAAAATAAAGGAGCAGATGCCGGAGATCCTGCCAAATGGAACCAGATGATAGGAGCCGGTCACTACGTCCAGGCTCAAGCTTTCGAAAAAGAAAAAAATCTCAAGTCTGCGGTCACTGCCTACATCAATTCTTATAATATTCTCAAAATTAAAGAGATCGCCACGAGTCTTGCAAAAATCGGACAGTCTCTCTATAACGCTAAATCCTATGCTGATGCCGAAAAAGCTTTAAAAGTCGCTTCAACAGCCATTGGGGACTTCGGTACTATTGCTCTTTATGCAAAAAGCCTGCACAGGAGTGGGAAGAAGACAGAAGCTCTAACTTATTACAAACAGGCCTACAACAAACAGAAAAATGGAGAAATCGCCTATAACATCGGACTCATTTTGACTGAAGAGGTACAGCAGAATGGAACATCGGCCAATGATGCCATCAAGTATCTCCTGGATGCCAGCTTTCTTTCAGCTGCCAACTCGAAACAGGCTATGGATCTCGCCGAAAGACTTTATTTTAACAATATTGACAAGACATTCAACGATAAGGTCAAACTCCTCGGGGATAAGAGTAAAGAACAGGAAAATCTAACTAACGATTTCAACAAGAAATTCGGTGAAAAAGACGAAGAGGAACTCACAGATGCAGAACGAACCGAAATGGATACTATGCTCAAAAAGCTCGAAGCTCTCCAGGGTGAAATCGAAAAGCTCCAAGCGGATCAGGCCGCTTCATTAGATAAGTGGCAGCAGCAAATTGATCAGGCCAAACAGCGGCTCGGGATCAAATAGCCTGAATTATTCGTAAAGCTGCTGACGCCGTTTTTGCGAGCAGCGTAGCAATCTGACCTTGTTTTTACGAGGAACCATGCGACGTGGTAATCTATGTCTATGCGGACGCATAATGAGATCACCACACTCTCTTCGATCGTTCGTGATGACAGACATACGACGTCCATCGGCCTCTGTTGAAACAAATCATCCTGTCCCCAGGAATTTTTTTTTGTATAATATTTTATAAATAGTCCACATGAATAAAGCGGTCGAAGACAAGATCAATCAACTCAGAAAAACCATAGAACACCATGAAAAAAAATACTACGTGGACAATGATCCCCAGATTACCGACTATGAATTCGACATGCTTGTCAAGGAACTTCAGCAACTGGAAAAACGTTTTCCTGAATTTGTCACACCGGAATCTCCGACACAACGTGTAGGTGAACAGCCCCTGGATGGATTTGATTCTGTTTCCCATCCATCACCTATGCTCAGTCTGGATAACTGCTACAGCATCGCGGAGTTAAAAAGCTTCGAGGACAGGCTGAAAAAAAATCTTCCTGGAGAAAATATTCAGTATGTAGCCGAGCTTAAAATCGACGGACTAGGGATATCGATCACTTATGGTGACGGAAAATTCTCCCGAGCTGTTACCAGGGGTGATGGAATCCGGGGCGATGATGTCACCGCCAATGTAAAAACAATTAAAAGTTTGCCGCTCGTGATCTCCGAAAAACGGGATATTGAAATAAGAGGAGAAATCTATCTGCCTTTCTCCTCTTTCCACCAAATCAATAAAAACAGACAGGATTTGGGTGAATCCCAGTTTGCAAATCCCCGGAATGCTGCCGCTGGTTCTATTCGTCTTCTCGACCCAAAAGAAGTGGCATCGAGAAATCTTGATCTCTTCCTCTATTGGATTGACATAAAGGGAGAGGAAAGAACAGACCAATGGTCAAGCCTCATGGAGTTGAAGAGGCTCGGCTTTAAGATTAATCCTATTTCACAAGTTCTTAAAAGACTTGAAGACATTTTGTCCTTCCACAAAATGTGGAGCGAGAGGAGAGATGAACTGGATTACGATGTGGACGGGATTGTCGTCAAAGTGAATTCAATAAAGCAACAGGAGCACTTGGGAAGCACAGCCAAATTTCCAAGATGGGCTATTTCCTATAAATTTCCCGCCCGCCAGGCCATAACACAAATCAAAGACATTGTTATCCAGGTGGGGAGAACCGGTGCCTTGACACCTGTAGCCATTCTTGAACCGGTGAAACTTTCAGGTATCACGATCAGCCGGTCGACTCTTCACAATGAGGACGAGATCCGCAGAAAAGATATCCGTGTTGGAGATCAGGTTTTGATTGAACGCAGCGGGGATGTCATCCCAAAAGTTGTCTCCGTTATGAAGGAGAGACGAACCGGGAAGGAACTTAAATTTGTCTTTCCCCGGACATGTCCTGTCTGCGCCTCAAAGGTCTTTAAACCTGAGGACGAGGTGATATCCAGGTGTATGAATCCCTCATGCCCCGCCAAACTCAAGGAATCCCTTCGTCATTTTGCCTCTCGAAGAGCGATGAACATCGAAGGTTTGGGCGAGGCTCTTGTTAATCAGCTTCTTGAATTAGGGATTGTAAAGTCCATCCCGGATCTTTATTCTCTTCAACCCAGCGATGTCGAGACCTTGGAAAGGATGGGGCCCAAGAGCAGCCAGAACTTGGTCGATGAAATCGAACGCTCCAAAAAAAATGATTTGTTTCGGTTGATCTTTGCCCTGGGGATCCGTTTCGTCGGCGAGCGAACAGCTCAAATCCTGGCCAGGCATTTTCAAAATCTGGAGTCACTGTTTCTTGTTTCTTGCGACACATTGATGGATATTGATGACATCGGCCCCAAAGTTGCAGAAAGCATTGTCTTTTTTTTCAAGCAGCCAGAAAATAGAGAGCTCATCAATCGCCTAAAGTTGTCAGGCCTGAATTTTCAGACAAAAAAGGAGGAGACTCCTGAATCAGTTCAACCTGTTCTTGAGGGAAAGAGATTCGTCCTAACCGGAACCCTCTCAAAACTGAAAAGGGACAAAGCCAAGGAAAAAATAGAAAGCCTCGGCGGAAGAGTTGTATCTTCGTTGAGTTCAAAAACAGATTTTGTCGTAGTGGGAGAGGCCCCCGGTTCAAAGCGAGAAAAAGCCCTGGCTTTGGGAGTGCCGCTCCTCGATGAGAAAGAATTCCTCAAAATGATCGGCCAATAGCCGCTACTTTTTCCTTCCGAAAGGTTCAAATGAAAGAATGTCTTTTAGGGTTTTTTTCTTTTTCCCTCCAAATCCATTCATTTCCCGCTGTGCAACTTTGTGGTCAGGATCAATACTAAGCGCTTTTTCAAACTTTTTTTTGGCTTTAATATTTAGCCCTTCTCTTTTATACAACATTCCTAAACCCACATAACCTTCTGCATTCCATGGTTCGGATTCAATTGATCGTAAAAAATTTCCCTCACTTTTTTTGTGGAGGGATGGAATCTTGGATTGAGCCATGGCCAACAACAAGAAATACCGGCCTTTATTCCCATGCAATTTGACCGCTTCTTCAAGAAGGACAACCGCTTCCTGGTACTGCTGTTTATCGAACAGGGTTTTTCCTTGCCGGAATTTTACTTCAGCCGCTTTGGCCCAGTTTCTCTTATCTTCGAGAGGTGCTTTTTCTTTCCTTGTATCATAGATTTTTCTTTTTTTTTCGTCGCTCAAAGTTTGATAAGCTTTAGAGACTTGATCAAAAACGGCTTCGATCACACCTTTGATTTCATAGGGCAAGTCGCGGTCATAGAGATCGGGATGGAATTTCCTCGCTAATCGAAAATAGTTCCTTTTAATTTCAGCCTGATCAGCCGAAGTCTCCACACTCAGGAGCTGATAATAGTCAAGAGATGAAAGATTTTCACTTAAAGCCAGTGCATCCGCTATGTTTTTTTCCGTATCCCCAATACTTGTTCGCTTTTCCGAGCTTAAAAAATCCAGTTTTTTTTCCTCTTCGGGAATATCGATCAAATCCAGGCAGTAAAAAAGATATAGACTTTTCCAAAAAATTTCAGGGTGGAATCGTGATCCCTGGAGGACTGAAGAAGCAGAGATATCCCCCTTAATGGCTCCCAATATTTCCTTTTCTTCTTCTGTTAACCTGTAGAAAAAACTCTTGGATTTTGGAAGGGGGCGCTTCGATTCAAAATAATTCTTGATGGCGCTATTGTACTTCATGCGGCGGACACCGTCTTCAATCAAGAGAGGAATATTGATCTTGACCTCGAATTCTTGGTCAGCAAGATCATCTCGATTTTGGAACTTGAATTCCCCCTCAAAATCAGGAAATATATTCAGAAGGATCTCTCTCATCTGATAGCTCAGGCCTTCTCGCAGTTCATTTTCAGAAATCAGACTATTCTTGACCAGCGCTTCACCCAACTTTTTTTTCGGTTCGATATACTGGTCGAGCTTCGAGTAGACATCGTCTGTAATTTTCTCAAGTTTATAGAGAACCTCACCCAATAATTCTTGGGATTGATTTGTTTTGGCAGAAACTAAACTCCCGTTGTGAAAGAAGAGGTACTTCTGCACCACGCCGTGGCGGAAGATGAGTTGTCCTCTTTTGCTGTGGAAAAAAATATTTTTCAGATATAAACCGATATGTTCCATCGTTCAAATTTATAGTCGGGTCAAAATCTAATATATTGACTCTGTAAACCTGCATTCATTTATACACCAAATATGAATCCTCTTCAAATCAAAT
>CAZWHQ010000062.1:0-19135 GCA_964633715.1 uncultured Eubacteriales bacterium | reverse complement strand
AATATGGTGGTTAGTCAACAGAACAAAGAAAAAAAATAAAATTTTTTTGAGACGTTTGACACGTCACAATCGTTTCCATATACTGAAAAACATCAAGCTAATTTGGGACAGTGAAGAACTTGGATAATAATTCAGGCGTTAATAAAAACATCAGAGGAAAGGAACTTTGGTCCGATTGGTTGAGTCGTTATCCTCTATCCTGGAGAATTGTCCTTGCGCTGGGACTAGTGCTTTTTTGTCTTTTTCTCTTGCCGCCAATAAGTTCGATCTTAGAAAAAGTGGCAGGGAAGTGGCTGCAAATTTTTTTGCTTTCATGGATGTTTTCGTTGGTTTTGACCTCTTTAGCTGTCTGGGTGGCTTTGCGGATTGGGGCTGTGGATATCCCGGATAAAAGAAAGATCCATGACCGGCCCACTCCAAGACTTGGAGGTGTTGCTGTTTTTTTGGCGATATTGGTCTCATTTCTCTTCACCGTCGTTCCTGATATTCAGCTTATGGCTATCCTTGCGGGAGCTGGGATTTTGTTTTTGATTGGAGCGGTCGACGATATTTTTAGCATTTCTGCAAAATTGCGGCTGTTTGTTCAAATTCTTCTGTCTGTGGGCATGGTCTTAATGGGTGTGATGCTGAAACCCTTTCCCAGAGAGGCTTTTTTTGGGGAAGCCGGAAATATTTTATTGACCCTCATATGGTTTGTCGGGATCACAAATGCCTTCAATTTTTTTGATGGCATGGATGGATTGGCTTCTGGTCTGGCCATTCTTATTGGAGTCTTTATCAGTATTGTCGCATTTTCTACCGATCAGAAACAGTTGGGTTGGATAGGCATAGCCGTTGTGGGCGCATCATTTGGATTTCTCCCTCATAATTTTAAGATGAAGAAACCAGCAGAAATTTTTCTAGGGGATAGTGGGAGTATGTTTTTAGGTTTTCTTCTGGCCGGATTGGCTGTCCTTGAAGAATGGGTCGTTGGCCATCCTCTTCTGACGCTCTCTCCTCCTCTTCTTGTTTTTGGCGTGCTCATTTATGATATGGTGCACACGACGGCATCCCGAATTGTTCGTGGAGATGTTCGGAGTTTCAGAGAGTGGATTGAATACACGGGAAAGGATCATCTTCATCACCGTTTTGAGGCCCTGCTCCGCTCGAAACGTTTTGCTGTAGTCCTTGTCTTGACATTAAACCTCAGTCTGGCCCTGGCTGCATTGATTATCCGTTATGTCAGCCTGTCTCATGCTTTGATTCTGCTTTTTCAGTGTCTTGTCATACTTGTTCTTGTCACAATTCTGGAAAGAGCCGGCAATCTACGAGAACGGCGGAAAGGTTCCTTCAAATCAGATTGACAGGTTCTTTGGAATACGGAACACAGAGCACGAAATTCAGAGAGAACCTTGACTTGTAGGCCCATCAATGAGATATATAAAAAAAAGGAGAGGAGTCAGTACTATGAAAGAAAAAACCAAATTTAAACTTGTTTTTTTATTGATTTTTGTATGTCTTGCTTTTTCCTCTGCGGCTGTTGGACAGAGCAAATTGAGAGTGGCTGTTGTGGCCTTCGACAACAACAGCACTTGGAGTTATTGGGGGGATAATCTTGGAAATGCTGCGGCCGATGTTTTTGTCACGGCGCTGTTGGAAACAGGGAAATTCAGCCTGATTGAAAGAAGCAAGGTGGATATGGTCCTTGCCGAACAAGACTTTGGCGATACGGGCCGCATCACACCGCAAACAGCTGCCCAGATCGGAAAAATGCTGGGAGTTGATCTCCTGCTGACAGGCTCCATCAGTCAATTCAGCATAAACAGAACCGGAGGGGGTATACGAGGGATTAGCGTGGGTGTAACAACAGGCAAAGTGGTCCTGCAGTCCCGTTTGGTCGATACGACTACTGGAGAAATTGTTGTGGCTGCAGAAGAAGAGAACAAAAAAACTCTGGTGGGTGCACGTTATAGAAGCATGAACTTTCGGCAATCCTTTGACAAGGGAATGGCCAACGAAATTATGCATCCTGCAGTTGAAAAGATGGTAATTAAGATTGTCGATCAGACAGCTGGGATGAACTCATCCGCACATTCAGGGAGAGTGATCAAGGCTCAAAGCGGCCAAGTCTGGGTCAACCTTGGTGCCGGCTCAGGAGTTAATGTCGGAGATGAATTTGAAGTCATCCGAATGGGAGAAGAATTGATTGATCCGGATACCGGCCTTTCTCTAGGGGCAGTCGAAGAAAAAGTCGGGACAATCGTCATCACCGAAATCAAGGCCCAATATGCAATTGCAAGGATTCAAAGCGGGAGTGCCCAAGCCAAGGATTATCTGAAAAAAATATAGCCTGCTAAATATTTGTTTCGATTATAAAAGGGGGGAGCTCAAACTCCTCCTTTTTTAATAGTAAAAATTCAAATGCCCAGATCTTTGTGGAAAAAAGCCATATGTGGGATATGTCCGGCTGGATGCTGGGTAGAAGTTTTGTTGGATTCAGGAAAACTCACGGCTATTAGAGCCGAGGAGGGGAGTCCTCTTGGAATGATCTGCCGGAGGGGTGAGCATGCTCCTGAGATGATTTACTCAAAACACCGCATCAAATATCCACTCAGGCGTTCGGGCCCAAAGGGCTCATATGAGTTTGAACGGATCAGTTGGGACAAAGCGTATGAAGTTATCGTTGAAAACTTAAACAAGATAAAGGACGAATCCGGGCCGGAGGCTGCGGCCATCTATACGGGAAGAGGGGCGTTTGAACTCTCATTATGCGACATGTTCCAGCCAAAAGGTGTCGCAGTGTCGTCTGCATCCAATATTCTCTTTCCCTTTGGATCTCCGAACACCATGGGTGTCGGAGCCCTCTGTTATGTGTCCTTTGCCATGATTGCTCCTCATGTGACTATGGGGCGGATGCTCATCAATATGTTTACGGATATCGAAAATGCCGAACTGCTCCTGGTCTGGGGGGCCAATCCGGCCACGGACTCTCCGCCTCTGGATATGTATCGATTGGAAGCTGCCGCAGGAAGAGGCGCAAAAGTTGTGGTGATCGATCCCCGCCGCACGGAAACGGCCAAGCGTACGGATGGCCAGTGGGTGCCCATCCGTCCGGGAACGGATGGAGCTCTGGCGTTATCCATGATCTTTGTGATGATTGAGGAAGAACTCTATGATGAGGATTTTGCCCATAAATGGTGTATTGGTTTTGAAAAGCTAAGATCTTATGTGCACCATTTTCCGCCAGAAAAGGTCGAGTCTATTACGGGAGTTCCGGCAGATACGATCCGGAGCCTCAGCCGCAGGATTTGTCAAGCTAAAGGGGCCTGTCCCGTAATGTACACGGGACTGGAGTATTCCAACAGCGGTATCCAAGCCATACGTGCGGTTTTAACTCTTTTTGCCCTTGCGGGCCAGCTGGATGTTCCCGGAGGTATTGGTTTGGCTATGCCGGATACACATTTTCCCATCAACCGTTCAAGAAATTTAGCAAATCCAAATCTGGATAAGGCTGTGGCCCGAGACAGGTTTCCCATCTACAGTGATTACAGAGGAGAATCCCATGCGAGCGGGCTCCTTTCTTCGGTTCTTGAGGAGAATCCCTACCGCATTCGGGGATTCATTATTCACGGTGCCTCCCTTCTTACATCCTGGCCGCAAAGTGTTGTCTGGAGAAAAACTCTTTCCAACTTAGACTTTTTAGTCTGTGTGGATCGTCAGCTTACGGCAGATGCGGCTTATGCGGATATCGTGCTGCCGGCGACAACCATGTTCGAAATCCAATCCTATATGGTCTACGGTCCCATATTTCGGCTGAGAGAAAAGATTATTGAGCCGATTGGAGAGTCCCGCAACGATTATTTGATTATGGCGGAGCTGGCCAAACATCTTGGATACGGACATCTTTTTCCCCAAACAGAAGACGAACTCGTGTCTTTTGCCTTAGATGGATCGGGGTATTCTCTTGAGGATGTCAGAAAAGCCGGAGGCTGGATCAAAAAGCCAACTCCCATGATGGAATACAAAAAATGGGAAAAGGGAAGTCTTAGAAAGGACAGAAAATTAGGCTTTGAGACTCCAACGGGGAAATTTGAAATATGGTCGACCGTCTTAGAGGATTATGGATATGAACCTCTGCCGAAATATACGGAGGTAAAAGAGGGACCGGTTGCAAATCCAAAACTTGCCCAATCTTATCCATTGGTGTTCAACTCAGGCGCTCGACCTCAGACAGATTTTCGTTCCCAGCATCACGGCATCAAAGGTCTAGTGAAGGATTTTCCCGAACCAAAAATCGAAATCAATCCCAAGGATGCAGCATCAAGAGACATAAAAACCGGGGATCTGGTTTTAGTCAGCACATTAAGAGGGGAAGTACCGTTCCGTGCCCGAGTAACGCCTGATATTGTTGTTGGATCGATCGAATGTAATCAAGGAGGAGGGGGGCCGGTGGGTCCAAAGGCCTGGCAGGAATGGAATGTCAATGAATTGACAGATATGAGCAACCGTGATGAAATTTCCGGTTTCCCAGTCTATAAGTCGCTGCTCTGCCAGATCAAAAAAATAGAAGAAGGGACAGAGGAATCAAAACAATCCGCTTTTAAACGTGTAGAAATGTGCAAATCAAGCAAAGCTGTGGCAGATGCCGGGAAAAAGAAAGAGAGGGATCAAATCTATCTCGACAACAATGCCACAACTCGAGTCGCAAATTCCGTGCGTGAAGCCATGCTGCCCTTCCTGGATGAACATCTTGGAAATCCTGCCAGTATCCATCGAGTTGGACGCACTTCCCTGGATGCTGTCGAGGAAGCCCGCAGAAAAGTGGCTAAACTCATCAATACAAGACCGAAACGGATTATTTTTACAGGTAGTGGTTCGGAATCGGACAATCTGGCCATAAAAGGGATCGCATTTGCGTACAGGGAAAAAGGGGAACATATCATCACGACATCCATTGAACATCCTGCCGTCCTTAAATCCTGTGAGTTTTTAGAGCGGCTGGGCTTCCATGTGACTTATCTCGATGTCGATAAATATGGACTTGTCCGGCCGGAACAGCTCAGGCAGGCCATCAGAGAAGAAACGATCCTTGTCTCTATCATGCTGGCGAATAATGTTGTGGGAACGATTCTTCCAATAAAGGAACTGTGTAGACTTGTCCATAAAAGAGGTGTTTTATTCCATACGGATGCTGTGCAAGCTGCAGGGAAGATAGGGATAGATGTCGAAAATCTGGGCGTGGATCTTCTCAGTCTCTCTGGACATAAATTTCATGGGCCCAAAGGTGTTGGAGCCCTCTATGTCAAGAAAGAGGTGAACCTTGAATCCATTATTCATGGGGGCAAACAGGAGAGTGGATTCCGGGCAGGAACACTTAATGTGCCGGCCATCGTGGGATTGGGGAGGGCGGCTGAACTTGCTCTCCATACTTTGCCGGATTTCTCTATAGTAAAAAAACTGCGGGATAAACTCGAAAAGGATTTCCGCCTTTTGATTCCCGGCGCTTTGCTCAACGGGCATCCTCAATACAGGCTTCCCAATACGCTGAATCTCACTCTTCCTGGAATGAGGGGGGAATCTCTAGTTTTTGCAATGGATCAGCATGGCATTGCTATGTCTCCCGGCTCTGCGTGCAAGTCTGGATCACCCGAGCCATCACATGTTCTCCTTGCTATGGGCAGGAGTGAAGAAGAGGCCCACTGTTCGGTCAGGATAACCCTGTCACACGATATCACAGAAAGGGATATCCAAAAGACTCTTAAAGCTCTTGCTATCGTTTTGGACGAAATGGAGACAACAATCCGATTTCTTCCCTGTAAATAAAAAAAAGGGGCGGTACCCGGCACGGAGTATCTTTCCCTACGCGAAGACCCACCCACCTCACCACCATACGCTCGGGTAAGATACCACCGCGCCAACCACCCCTTCTTTCAGCTCGATTCAAATTTCACCAACATCTCACCTTTTGAGTATTTTGGGGATCAAGGAAAAATGAAGATAAGCTGCTCTTAAGATTTTGAATTTTTTCTTCTAAAGAGCAGTATTCTGTACACATCTAAAAAAATAGATTGATTCTTGACCAATAAAAAATCATTCTCTTCAAATGTTTCAATAAAATCTTGGATTCTGTAGTTGTATTCATACACATTGATGCGGCCGCGAAATAATTCGGCAAAGTAGACAAGCGTCTTTCCAAAAAAAGAGCCGTGATTGGGTTGAATGAGCAGGACATCTTTTTTACTGATATGTGTCATTTTTTTTGCATAGGGTTCAAAATTTAAGAAGTGTTCCAGCATCCCGTCACTAAACACAAGATCATATGTCTCCTCGACATCGTCTAAATCTTTATGAACAGCTAACAAATTCTTTTTTTGGCAGATAGAAATGGCTTCAGAAGAGGAATCGATTCCCAAATAATTGAGCCCCAAATCACGGAAGATTTCTAGAGTTCGTCCTATACCACATCCAACATCGATAGCCGTTTTCACATCGATATTTTTCAGGATTTTTCTCAGATTTTTTTTCTTTGCCTTCATCATCCGGCGGCTGAGAAGAGTCGAATGCCTTCCCAAGTAAGAACTTTTCCAGCGGTTGTTCCATGCCTCCTGCAATTTTTTGTTATGTTCTTGAGTCATTTGTTGTCCAGGTTGTTTCCATAAAGTATATCACTTGATCAAAGGATTCAGAAGCCCGTAGATTTCTCCCAATGCATATCCAAAATGTTGAATTATGTAGATGAAAAAAACGTGGAACACGAGACCAAAAGATTTTTTCTTGATGACTTGGTAGAGAGAAAAAAGGATCAGTGTTGGAAAATAGAGGAGAGGCAGCAAAAAAATCTTTGAATAAAAAAAGAGAAGAGTGGAGAGCATGGTTATTAAAAATATTAGAGGGAGCATGTAGGACAATCTCCACATTTTAGGGTGTCTTTTAAGCAGACGGGCTCGTCCTTTCCCATAACGAAACATGTTTTTAAACCAGGATTTTGGCGAAGACCTCATTTTGTGCCAGACAAAAGATTCGGGTGCATAAAGAAATCTGAAGCCGGCGTTGGATAAACGATAGTTTATTTCAGCGTCTTCTGCCTCGCTGAGCAAAGATTCGTCGAAACCTCCAACTGCAAAAATTTTTTCTTTTTCAACAAGCGCATTCACCAGGGAAAGGTGGGAGATAAGTTTGGAGTGTTCGAGCTGTCTTCCCTGAACACTGGAAAAACTTCCTATGTATGTATCCAGGACAATCTCAATGGATTTGACGAACGGACCTGCATTTTCAGGAGCGATGTTTCTTCCCCCGACACCGATGCCGTTGGGGTGTTTGGATTTCATCGAGATATAATTTTTAACCAGAAGAGTGAGCCAATTCGTCGGGGCAAAGCAGTCGGCGTCGATAAAAGCCACATGGTCATATCTGGCAGTATCGATCCCTTTGTTTCGGACAGCCGCAGTGCCTTTTTTATGTTCAACAGAAAATCGAATAATTGGATGGACTTGTGCAAAGTCTGTGATGATGGCTAAAGATAAATCTGTGGAATTATTGTCGATAACGACAATCTCAAAATCGTCTGTATAGTCTTGAACAACCAGTGATTCTAAACACAGTTTGATATTTTCTTCTTCATTGAAACAGGGGACAACAATGGAGACTTTCATATGCTTTTCCCATAAGTAACGTAATTTCAGCATCCGATAAAGTCAACTCAAATTTTATTTTGTTTTGAATTTGATGTAAGATTTTTTATAATTGTATTTCTTCATTTTGAAATGACTAAAAGAAATCGCTTGATCTCTGTCCTTTTTTTTATCACGTTTATCAAGGGTCTAATTTTCATCTTTCTTATTCCGCCCTTTCAGACTCCGGATGAGCCCAACCATTATGATTATGCCATCTATTTATCGAAGATAAACATCCTTGATTATCTGTGGGGAAAATATAATATCTCTGAGATTGATGAAGAAAAAACCGTGACAGAAGAAGTTAAACATCTCCTGTCTCAAGCACAATTTGATGCCATTCCGTTTCACTATGATGAAAAAGCAAAAATTGGCCTTCAGGATTTTATAAAGAGCACTCAACATTATTTAAATCAGGATACAACCAGCTCTCTCGCAGATGAGAGGATTCTCGGCAAAACCTTTAACTATCCTCCATTCTATTATCTTTATGAAACAGTTTTACTGCGAATGGCAGATATTCTGCACATCAATATTGTGGTAAAATTTTTGCTTGCAAGATTTTTTAGTTTTTTAATATTTATGGGGGCTCTTTTCTTTGCCTATAAATCTCTGAAGATAATCAATTTTAGCGCTTATACCAGTGTCATCATACTGGCTTTAATTTCTCTCCAACCCCAGCTTTCTATGCTATCCATTTCCGTGCAGCCGGACATCCTTGCCTTATTGTTGATAACGGCGGGTTTATATTTTGCCCTGAAATTTGTCAATGACTTTAAAATGAGGGATTTTTATTTGTTTCATCTGTGTGTTGGATTGCTGCTGCTGGTCAAGATCCATTTTTTTGTCTCCTTTTATCCAGTGTTGATTGTCCTGATTTTATATGTTCTCTTTTTAAATAAAAGGTTAAATAAAGGTTTTTGGTTTCATTTTTTTCTTTGCCTGTTTGCCCTCTTTGTTCTGGGAGGATGGTGGTATATTCGGTCGTTGTTTTTATACGGAAATCTTTTGGGATATATTGGATTCGAAAGTACGCAGGCCCCATTTTTCCGTAATCTTTTTTATTGGATATTTCAGAGGTGGCGGCTGGTATATAAAAGTTTCTGGGGAATGTGGGGATGGCTGGATTATGGCTATCCGCTTGTTCTGTTTTTCTTCTTTTTTGTGCTCTCCATCCTTCCAATTCCGCTTTGGACCGCCTATCTGTTTCCTCAACTTAAAAAGATCCGATGGAATATCTTCAGCCCCAAATGTATGCAGAACAAAAAAGCGAAGAATATTCTGATCTCAATAGCTCCTCTGTTCATTTATTCAATCGTGATGGTTTTTGTGGCTGGGATGAGGCCTCCAAATCAAAATGATCAGGGACGTCATTGGCTGCCCTATATCCTACCGATTGCTATCTATCTCGGAGGCTGCTATGACTACCTCCGCTTTAAGGTTTTTCAAAAAGGAATTCTCGCAAAAACGCTCAATCTGAAAGCCTTGGCTTTTGAGTTTATTCTTGTTTTTTCTCTTCTCAATGTCTATATGATGTACCTCACATACCTCAGATATTATCCCGTGCCATAAGCGACCGGATATAGTGAAAAGCGGATCTGGCCGTGCGCCGTCCTTCGCTTGGATGAAAAAGGGCCTGTATGAGTTTTTTCCCAATAAATGCCGGCCTGAAATGATAAGACTTTAAAGCGGTCTTACAGATTTGAATGAGTTCTTCCGCAGAAAGATCAGGCATGTCGATCACACTGTTGTGCTGGCCAAATTCAGACACCCACTGGGAATAATCGGTTGTCTTGAGATAGCCTGCCTGGATCACTTTTTCATAGGCTTCTGTTCCCGGGTAGACAAGAAGTGGATAGAACTGCATGCTGTCGCAATTGAGTTTTTTCACGAACTTGATGCTGTCCCGGATTTTTTCTTTGGTTTCTCCAGGATTGCCGAGGACCAGACATCCGTGCACGAGGATTTTTGCCTTCTTCGCGTCGGCCACAAACTGCTCGATTTGTTCAAGCCTGATATTCTTGTGCATATTATCCAGCACATTCTGGTTTCCGCTTTCGAAGCCTGTTGTCACCAGGCGGCAGCCGGCTTTTTTCATCATCCGCAGTGTGTCATAGTCTAAATCTGACCGGACATTGCAGTACCACTTGATGCGGATATTTCGCTCGATAATGAGTTCACATATCTGTCGTGTACGCTTATAATCGACAGTAAAGGTATCGTCCTCAATGCCGATTTCTTTAGTCTTTGGAATGTTGTTGATTATCCAGTCGAATTCATCGACGATATTTTCTGCGCTCCGCATCCTGTATTTTCGACTGTGAAATGTTTGGGGATAGACACAAAAATAACAGCTGTTTGGACATCCCCGTCCAGACATTGTCATGACCATCGGAAAATTGGCTGCAGCAAAATAGTAATCTTTTATATCCAAATGTTTTTTGAAAGTTTTTGATACAAATGGAAGGGCATCCAGATCTTCAATGAAGGGCCTATCGAAATTGTGAATGGTTTCGTCTTTTTCCCTAAAACTTAGACCCTTAACGGACCGGAGTGGCTTCTTATCCTGCAGGGCAAAAACGAGATCACGGAGCGTATAGTCGTATTCTCTTCGAGCAACAGCATCGATTTTTTTGCTCAATCGTAGAGTTTCCTCCGGAAGTGCGGACACGTGGGTGCCTACCAGGACGACAAAACTCTGAGGGAAAGTGTCTTTAAGGGTTTCGGCTGATTTGATGTCGCTAAAGATGCTGGGCGTGCTCGTATCGAGGACGATTATATTCGGGGAGAAGTCACCTAAAGTGTCAATAATATCCTTTAGTGTTAATCCACGAGCCGGGGCATCGATCAACCTTGCATTAAATCCTGCTTCCTCAAGAACACCCGTGGCATAGGCCAGCCAGATGGGATAGTAAATTGTTCCGCTGGGAGCGACGGCCGGGCTCCTTGCAGATCTCGAGAATCTTCCTTTAAAGGGAGGATTCAGCATCAGGATGTTCACGCCATAGAGTGTACGATAGACCCTTTTAAAAAGTCAAAAACGCAAAGTCTGATTCAAATCCTCATTTCCAACATACTCCTCAGAAGGATAGGTGGCTGCCTGGCTATGTCGGAACCTCCAGTGGAGTTGGATGGACGTCGTCATGTCTGTCTCCATCCACATTCGTATGTGATGGAGGCAGAATGCGTAAGGGTTCCTGTCCGACTCTAAAATAGATATAGAAATGGGGTGCTGGCATCTGGTTTTGACCTTTTAAATGTTTTGGTTCAAAATGATGAACAAATGAAAGACCTGATTTTTAAACTCAGCAGCTTCCTATACCGGAAGGAGATCATAAGAAGAATTTTTAAGGATTCAAAATATACCAGGATTGTTCCTAAGGTCTACTACAATTTTTTTCTTAAAAAAAGACAATTCCCGCCCTATATCCACATCGAGATCACCAATGTCTGCAATCTCAAATGTGCCATGTGTCCTAATCCTTTAATACCCGAAGACAAAAGAGGATATATGACCCTGGATTTGTTTCAAAAAATTATCCATGAGATCGACAGTTTCGGCGTGTCAAATATTATGTTTGTCAAGCAGGGGGAGCCCCTGCTGCATCCACAAGTGCACGAGTTTTTTTCACTACTAAGAAGTACAAAAAATAGACAAAATGTTTTATGGGTTTCGAATGGGACAACATTGACGCAGGATCATATCGATGCTCTGATCGAGTATGAAATAGATGAGCTGAATCTGAGTATCGATTCTCTCCAGCCTGAGACCTATTTTCAAATCAAAGGATTCAGTTTGGACAAAGTATTAAGCGGCATCGAGTCTCTCCAAGAAAGCAAAAAGAGTCATAAAAAAGAGCTGCCCAGATTATCCGTGAATATGGTCGTTCGAAAAGACAATGTCCAAGAATTAAAAACCGCAAGAATATTTTTTAAGAAAATGGGAATCCAACACACCGTTCAAAAATATAATGAAACCTTTACGGATTTGGATCTGG
This sequence comes from uncultured Eubacteriales bacterium, assembly GCA_964633715.1. Taxonomy (GTDB): domain Bacteria; phylum Acidobacteriota; class Aminicenantia; order Aminicenantales; family Aminicenantaceae; genus JAUWVG01. The sequence goes on along the minus strand of CAZWHQ010000062.1, from coordinate 7,485 downwards.
GAACAAAAAAATGGACTCTCAGCGAGCAGACCATGCCTCTGCGGTATCCGTGTGCACACGTTTTTACAGATTTTGTCATCAATTATGACGGGAGTGTGAGTCTTTGTTGTGCGGATTGGAAGAGTGACTTTATTGTAGGTGATGTCAATATAAACAGCATTCACAACATTTGGAATAGCGATAAATTTCGAAGCATCAGGAATTGCCACAGGACGGGCTTATATGACAAGGTTTCTATCTGTAAAGACTGTTGTGCATGGCCGAACCACCCCAATATGTTCTTTTCATGGCAATACAAAAAATCTGACTAATTCATGAATACAGGTAACTCAGGAATATTCTTTAATTTTATCCGACATATATTTAATGTCTTTTTTGGTGAGGCGGGGGTGGCTTGGCAGAAGGATTAATGTGTCTTCAAAAGCAGCGGCATTGGGATATTCCCCGGCACTGAATTTTTTGAATCGATCGAGCTGCGGGAGGTTCCTGGCACTTTCGTGTTCTGCATCAATTTTCTTTCTGACAAGATGCCTCTGCAGGGCCGCCTTATTTTTGCAGTGTATGGCAAAATAAAGCATATCCACATCCTGAAAGGGTGAGGCTTGAAAAAGAAAAACTTTGCTCTGGTTTTCCAGTTCTTCCATAAATAGGCGTGTCTTTTCTCCCCGTTTTATGTTGTGGTTTTTGATTCTATCGAGAAAACGAAGTCCCTGTTTAGCCTGCAGGTTGTTCATATTTGAATAAAAAAAAGGGGGAACTTTGTCATATATGGGCATTTTTCTCGGGAAGAGCCTGTTGAACCTCTTTTTTGGCCCGGCTTTATTTGCGTGAATCAGGGGAAAAAGAGACACGGTGAATAAAAGCGGAGTATTGACGAATTTGAGCACACAACCCTTTATCGTTTCAAGGAGTGTCTGTTTTTTCGATTTTGAGTGGAATTCGGTTTTGAATTTTCGGAGGCGCTCTATAAATGCACCATCATTTGAAGTCACCATACCGCCTCCAAAAAGAAAGAAATTTTTACCATAGCTGAAACTGTAGGTTCCGATATCAAAAGAGCCTAATTTCTGTGCTTTATATTGGAGGCCGCACGCCCGTGCACAATCTTCGAAAATGCGGAGATTGTGATTTGCGGCAATACTCTTGATTGAATCCATTTCAGCGGAAATTCCGTTGAGATGAGTCAGGAAAATGGCTTTGGTTCTGGGTGTTATTTTTTTTTCGATTTCAGTTGGACAAATGGCTGCTGTCTCAAAATCCACATCGACAAAGACCGGCACCAATCCTGCCAGCAAGACCATGGCGGCATCGGCAAAGTAAGAGAAAGCCGGCACCAGGACTTCATCGCCTTCTTTCCAGCCCATGGCCTTGAGAGCAAAATACATTCCTGCCCGGCAGGAAGAAAAGGACACGGCATGTTTTGTCCCGATATATAGTGCAAAGGCCTCTTCGAATTTATGGACACGGTCACTTTGAGTGGCCTTTCCGATCTTAAGGAGTTGAAAGACGATAGAGAGGATTTCGTGGGATTTGATATCGATCCAGGCTCTGGAAATTGCTTTTCTCATTTTACTTCTTATTAAGGATTTATTTCCGGATAGATTTTTCTATTGTGTTTTTTCTCATAATCTTTGAGTGCGGCACGGAATTCCTCGCATGAAATCCAGTTCTTTTTTTCAAGCAGAGGGTAGTAGATATTCATGAAATCCTTATCCATGGTGAGGAAACAGGGGCGGTATTTCCCGAACGGCAATTTTTTGAGGGCTCTTTCGCGAATGGCAGCAAAAGGTTCTTTGCGGACATTGCCTATGTAAATATGGTTGTTGGCACAGTTGATCACATCTCCGTAGGGAGTGATATTTACAAATTCTTTTGATCCAGAGCATCCTTCGCCGCCGTGATTGGATTTCAGCTTGCCCATATGATGGATATGCCAGTAGTTGTATGGTTCGGCAATTTTTAAGAAGGCATGGATGTCCTCCTCGGACAACATGCTGTCTTTTTCACGGAAGGCTCCGACACCTTTGGCAAAGAGAATATTCACCAGCACCTTCTCTTTCTCTGCCATCTCAAGAAGCTTCAGTAGGCCTTCTGTATAAAGATTGCCTTTATGGAGGACTGTATTCAGCATCACTTTGATTTTGTATTTCTTGCAGAGCTCGATAGCCTTTATCACTTTTTCAAAACTTCCCTTTCTTCGGCGGAAAACATCATGGAGTTCAGGGATTCCGCTGTCTAAACTCAAGTTGATGGTGTCGACTCCGGATTCGGCACATTTTTTTACGAGTTTCTCATCGAGCATCAATCCGTTTGATGAGATGATGATATGATTGGTAAAAGGTTTCATCCTCTTGAGGCTTTCTTCCCAATTCTTTGCCATAAAGGGCTCTCCGCCTTCCAAGCCAAAAGTGTGAGCGCCCAGTTTCATGGCTTCCTTGACAACTCTCTCATATTCATCGGGTTCCAGCTCTTTTTTTTCCTCATCTTCATCGAGTTCGGCACAGAGGCAGTGATGGCACTTCATGTTGCATTTGAACGTTAAATCAAATTCAATCCCTCGAAAGACAGGTTTTTTCCTTTGAAAGAGCCTGTTGAAAAAAGATAACGTGTAATTTCTTATCACACGAAGGACAAAACACTTTTTTCTCCAGTGGATCCCGTACTTGAAGCGAATTTTCCAGTGTATGAGGAATTTTTTGAGCTTGTTCGATTTCACTTCAGTGCTTAGAATTTCTTTTCGATGGGTTTGTGATTCGGCTTTTTCGAAAATTTTCCTGACCCTCTCGATTTCTTCTGGAGTTTTGTACATTCTGACAATATCTGTCTGAAACGCTTCAAAAAGAGATTTTTTGTCTTTCATTTGAGCTGTCTGTGAGCAAATTTATCTTTTTTCAACCGGGATGCAAATTTTAAGGCTTTTTTTTGGAATCCATAGCCAAAAAAATTCTCCAGAGAATCGGAGAGCGTGATGCGAAGCCCTGCTGGGATGCCCAAAATTTTAGGCGTTCCCACAATGGTGCAGTTCTCACAAAGAGGAGATTTTTCCAGATAACTTCCATCGATCATGGCTTGTCTCAGTTGAATGAGTTTGGGAGAGTTCCATATTTCCTTCAATGGTTTATCTTTGATGTTTCCCAGTGGATAGTCATGGTTCATGTTGTATGTGCAGGGCACAACTTCTCCATCCCAGGTGATTCCTATCGTACTCCACAACCGTCCACAAGGTGTTCCAGTCCCGGTAAATTCTGCATATTGGAAATCTTTCGTCCCCTTAAAAACATTTCCCCATGAATTGACCTCTCTCAGTTGAATATCATCTATAAGTGTATCAAATTTCTTTAAAAATTCTTTTTTGACACGATCGGAAGGATTGTCGATATTGAGATTGAGAATAGAAAGGACTGTATAGGGCTTTTTTTGCTTGATCTCTTTTTTCAAACGCAGAAAAACGAGAATGTTTTCAAGGGTTTTTTCAAAATCAGCTCCTCTTCTTGCCTTCTCATACATGGATTTTGTATAGCCGTCAAAAGCAAAACTGATATAGCTTATTCCTGACTCCAAAAGTTTTTTAGCCTTTTCCTTATCGATTAGAGTGGCATTAGTGTTCAACAAAACCTTAATTTGATTCTCCTGGGCATATTGAATCATTTCAAACACATCTGGATGGAGAAGGCTCTCTCCACTGAAAGCGAGCACGACTGTCGAAGTATGGGGATGGATTTCGTCGATTATACTTTTAAAGAGTTCAAGCTTCATGGTGCCGCGTTTGACATGCACTTTTCCCGCACCAATGGGACACATGATGCAGTTGAGATTGCAGTGGTTTGTAGGTTCAATCCAGATATATGATGGTAATCCAGGCAGAATAACCCGCTTCTTCCGATAATACGACAGAGCTTTCCAATTATTCCTGAAAACTCTGACTTTCTTTTTCCAATTCACTTCTTTCTAAACAATTTGATTTATAACACAGCCTATCAAGATTGGCAATGCTCAGGAAATACCGCTCTCATTAATCCCATAATAAAATCACCCCTCGATTCATCGAGTAAGAGTATTCCCATCACAGGATATCAACACGTAAAATTGGATGCTGAATAATAGGGAGAAATCTAATCTCTCTCTCATACGAATAGAATGAACACAGCAAAAAGAATTGCAAGAAATTCAATAATATTGTTCAGCTCGAACATTATCAGCAAGACTTTTACTTTCTTCTACATTGTTTTTATGGCCCGGCACCTGGGAAAATCCGATTTTGGTATTTTTTCTTTTGCCTTTGCATTCTGCGGATTGTTTGTTTTGCTGACAGATATGGGCTTGGATAAACTGACTGTAAGAGAAGTCTCTCGAGATAAAATGGCAGCGGGAAAATATATCGGGAATTTTGTTCTTATAAAAATATTCCTTGGACTTTTTACATTTGGGCTGATTGCCTTGGTCATCAATCTTTTGGGATATTCTAATCCTACATTGACCGTGGTTTATCTTCTGGGTCTTCACATTGTGATTCGTTCTTTTTCCAATATTTTTTATGCTGTGATTCAAGCCAATGAAAGAATGGAATACGTCTCCTACGGATCGATATTTGGGAATGCACTGTTATTTTGTGGTGTTCTATTCATGGTGGGACAGAATTATGATGTGACGGCTTTTGGTTATATATTTGTGATTGTTAGCGCGATCGATCTTGGTTATGCATTTTGGATCTGTTTAAAGAAGTTTGCAATCCCAAAACTGGAAATAGATTGGGTTTTCTGGAAGGATTCTATTCGAACGGCGTGGCCCCTAGGAGTGATGCTCATATTTGTTATGTTTTATTTCCGGACCGATACCATCATGTTGAATCTTATGGTGGGGGATCCCTATGTTGGGCTGTACAGTGCGGCTTACAGGATCACGGAGGTCCCCGCTCTGCTTCCCGGTCTGCTCATGATGACAATTTTTCCTGTACTTTCGTCTCTTTTTAAAAGTTCTCCAAGTTCTTTTGGAAGGACCTACGCCTTGATTTTAAAATATTTATTTTACCTGGCTATCCCCATCGCCATGGTTTTAACTTTGATTGCACGTCCAGTGGTGATGTTGTTTTATGCTATAGAATACATCGATTCTGTCAGAGCTGTTCAAGTGTTGATATGGGCCACAGCGATCATGTTCATGACAATGGTACAGGGATCCACTTTTGTCGCAGCCAATAAACAGAAAGTCAGCATGAAAATATGCGCTGTAACAGTGGCGTTGAATATTTTTCTGAATTTTATTCTCATCCCGAAGTACTCCTTTGTCGGTGCCTCTATTGCGACTGTGATAACCGAGCTTTTTGGATTTGCTGTGGGAACGTATTTTTTAAGTCGATTTGGATGGAAGGTAAATCTTTTCCGCACGCTTGTTTTTCCTTTGATGGTTTTATTATTAGGTCTTGCTGCTGTTTATCCATTGTTTCAAGTTCATCTTCATCCGTTTTTCCTGGCCGGTGTATTTTTATTGATTTACTGCCCCATCATTTTCTTTGTGGGATTAAAAAAAGAAGAAAGACATCAATTGAAATCTTTTATGAACATTAAATCGCTGTTCACTACTCTTGAATCCTCTGGAGATGAAGAGAAAAAATGAATATCTCAAACCAAAATAAAAAAACCAACAAAAATAGAGGTTTATACCTCTATTCAATCTTTGCCATTATTGCCAGTACTGTTATGTCTCTTTATTATTTTATTGATGAGGATTTTTTCAGTAGGTTTGCTGATGAAGACCATTTTTCAGAGACTCTGTCGGCTCTTTTTTTACTTATAGCCGGAGTGATATTAATAACGAACAGCCTTTACAAAATCAAAAAAGGAAAACGGTTCCGGCAAGAGGTTTTGTTTATCCTGTTTGGCTTGATGCTTGTATTTGCATTTGGGGAGGAAATCAGTTGGGGACAAAGAATATTTGATATTCCAACTCCAGAATTCTTCTTGAAATACAATGTGCAGCAAGAATTGTCTATACATAACCTCTTTATTTTTCATACAAGCCTTTACAATCCCAATAGCCTTGTTGATGTCTTTGTTTTTATTATGGGGATTATGATTCCGGTCCTTTGCTTCCGATCACCGAACTTTAGAAAAGCTCTGGACAAAATCAATTTTCCCATCATTCAGCTTTCATTTTTGCCAATATTTTCTATTGGATTAATCTTTGGGTTGGCCATGGTTCAAATCACAGATCACCATCTTTTTGCTCCGAATGAAATCAAGGAATTTATCTATTCCATCGGATTCCTTCTCTATTCTATCGCAGTGGTTTCTCTCAACGAATACAGGGGAAAAGGCCGGAAAAATAAGAAGAGTTTAGATATACCAGAAAAACTGAAAGTGAATAGAGATCACGGCTGTGTGTATTCAAAAAAAATTAGGGGATAAGTTTTTCCTGCCAGGATCTTACAGTGTAATAGTTTCTTTTAAATGGAGTGGGAATATCTAGTAAAGCTCGATCATAATGCAGTTTAGTGTTCGCGTCGATATTTATGGTTTTAGCCGAGATCGATCCATAGTACTCTATGTTTCCTGTGATGTATAAATTTCCCTGAGGGATATAGATAGCTCCGCAGAATTCATTGTCGGAATCCAACACAAAATCTCCGGTAAAGCTTGGGGTTCCCCAGACCTGGAGTTTAGTCGGATCTTCAGAATGTTTGTTGAACTGAGCGCCGTGTTCCATAGAAAAAGAGCTCCCTAAATACAACTGGAAGTTTACTCCCTCTTTAATAGTTATCTTGGATCCGTTTTCCATAAAAAAATCGCCCGTGACGTAAAGAGTTACATCCTCCTCTATTTTCAACTCACCTTTTTTTTCGAGATAGATAGACGTATACTCCCCGCTTTCTTCGATTTTAATTTTCTTCTTTGTTTCTATTTCACCCATATAGGGTAATCCTTCAGGAGCTGTTACAGGAGGGAGTGCAAAGGTTTCATCCATGGATGATTTTTCCCCTGTGATTTTTGCCCTATCGAGTACGAGGATATCCTCAGGATCGCCTTCAAAACCGATATAAGCATCTCCGACAACCTTGGCCTTATCGTCGAGAGTGATGGCGCCAAGATGTATGGCATTGGTTCCGATAGAGACGTCCAAACCTTTGTTGTGTCCTTTATAGTCGCCATCCCGCGAATCATATCCATCGACATAGGAATTGCCCGCAAAATCTATTCCGTCCGTTGCAAAAAGGGCATTTGCGAAAATCTCTTCTTCGTCTTTTTCCAAAACAATCCGAAGTGTTCTGTCGACGGTGTCGGTATTTCTGAAGGGAACCTTTCCCGAAGAAAGAATGACAGGATTGGTTCCAATTAATCCTGAGACCGTGATGACCACATCACCGGCTACACTCCCGCCTGAAGATTGAAGAGAAGAGAGAGTTAATGTCCGTTCTTCCGGATTGCCGTCCCAAGTGGAAATATCTCCGTTATTGAGCTCCCAAATAGCCCTGTCTACTCCGGCTTCGGC
>CAZWHQ010000061.1:0-19584 GCA_964633715.1 uncultured Eubacteriales bacterium | reverse complement strand
AGCCAGGCCCCAATCCTTTAATCGAGTCTTTTGATTATATGCCAGCCATAGGGACTTGTTTCAGCACTGTAATCAGTCATACCGATCTCACCCACTCTCAGACTGAAACAAACATCGCCAAAAGCTTTAACCATCCTGCTCCTTGAAAATTCTCCTGCATCTTCATCCGGAGTCACATCGATGTTGGCCATCTTGTAGATTCCGGGGTGTTGATCATTCGTGTACTCTTTAACCATCGCATCAAAGTCTTCTCCGGCTTGGGCCCGTTTTAATATTTCCTTGGCCAACTCTTCGGCTTCTTCCAAAGTCCGCGTAACTCCAGTCATCCTCGGCGCGCCCTGAAAGGAGATGAGAATATGCTGGACCGTCAGGTGGTCGGGTTCTTGAAATTCACTTGGCTCTTGGACGACCGGCTCTTGAGCCTCCGGCTCCTCAGCTTTTTTGCCGCAGGACACAAAAATTAAAATCACCGCGATCAACACAATCAAACTTATTTTTCTCATCTTCACCTCACTCTTTTCAATTTATATGGTGAGGGTGCGGAGAGGATTTCCGCACCACTCTAAAAATTTCTCAAAATCAGAAAATGTTATTGTGACCGTAGCCGTATTGACATTTGGATGAAAACTCAGCCATTCCGCTTCTTTTAAATCCTTATCCAGCACAACCTGGACATTTTTCTCTTTATCATTGATCAGGCCAAAAGGCGATACCGCTCCCGGCTCTAAATCCAGATTACGTTTCAATCTTTCGGGAGAGGCAAAACTGAGCCTGTCTTCTCCTAACCTGCTGTTCATATCTCTCAAGTCCGCCCGTTTCCGGCTTTCCAATATTACAAGATAATGGCGGTTTCCCTTTTTGTTCCGGACAAAGAGATTTTTGCAGTGTGTCCCCTTGATTGTCTCCCAGTGCGCCTCCGCCTGCTCAACTGTATAAACCGGTGGGTGGTGATGAATCTCATATGGAATCAGGAGGTTGTCTAAAACTTCCAGAACATTTTTTTCTATCTCTTGGGATGTTTTATCTGTCATTCAAAATTGAATATCACAATAAAAACATCTTGTCAAAATCCAAAAAAACCTTGACATCGATATAAAGCTGAAATAATATTAGCGTTTCATGAAAAAGATAGATTTTATTAACCAGTCATTCATCACCACCTCCTCCAACTGGTGGGCGGACCTCTCCGCCTAATAATCTATCCATCCATCTGTAATTTTTCCAAACCAGAGACAATTCTATCTACCACAAAAGGAGAATTTCACATGAAACGATTTGCTTCAAGAAACCAAGAGTATTTACCCTCAAATTTTTACAATCTCAAGGCGGACCTTCCAGAACCCACCAAGCCCCCGCTTCACCCTGGAACAAAAGAACCTATCACACCCGATGATCTGCTTCCTCTCTTCCCCATGGGCCTTATTCAACACGAGGGAAGCACAGAGCGGTTCATCCCCATTCCTCAAAAAATCCTCGATGCTTTTTCAGTCTACAGGCCCACACCTCTAGTCTATGCCTCAGCGCTCAAAAATAAACTGCAAACTCCAGCCCACATCCTCTATAAATTCGAAGGTGTAGGTCCCACAGGAAGCCATAAAAGCAACACGGCACTTGTCCAGGCTTACCTGGCAGCTGAGGAAGGGGTGAAAACACTCGCGACAGAAACAGGTGCCGGACAGTGGGGATCGGCCCTCGCGCACGCCGGCTCTGAGTTCGGTGTAAATGTCGATGTGTTTATGGTCCGCATCAGTTTCAGGCAAAAACCCGGAAGGCGGATTCTCATGGAACTTTACGGCGCTAATGTCAAAGAAAGTCCCAGCAGCACTACCGACTCGGGTAAAAAATTCTTCGAGGTCGATCCAGATCATCCTGGAAGCCTGGGCATCGCCATTTCTGAAGCCGTTGAAACAGCAGCTAAAAACGAAGGCGTGAAGTACTCGCTCGGCTCGGTTCTCGACAGTGTTTTGATGCACCAGAGTGTTATCGGTCTAGAGGCCGAAGAGCAGCTTAAGGAAATCGGGCTCACTCCGGATGTCGTTATCGGCTGTGTCGGCGGTGGTTCAAATTTTTCAGGACTGGCTTTTCCGTTTGTCCGCCACAACCTGAACGGCCAAAGGACAGCCCGCTTTGTCGCCGTTGAACCTGAAGTATGTGCGACTCTGACAACCGGAGAGTTGAAATACGATTTTGGTGACAGCGTCGGTCTCACTCCCCTGCTTTATATGTATTCCTTAGGAATGGACTTTGTCCCGCCTCCTATCCATGCCGGGGGACTCCGGTACCACGGAATGGCCCCTCTTGTCAGTCACCTTGTTCACACAGGGATCGTCGATCCCGTGGCCTATCCCGAAGAAAAGGTATTCGACGCAGCCAAACTCTTTCTCAGGACTGAGGGGATTCTTCCGGCCCCCGAATCAGCCCACGCTGTCGCGGCGGCTGTCGATGAGGCTCTTCTTGCCAAAGAAGAAAACAAGGAAACTGTCATCTTGTTTAACCTCTCGGGCCACGGCTTCTTGGATATCAACGCCTATGAGAAAAATTCGAAAAACAAAAGTTCTTCATCAGGACCTGCAGACTCAGGTCCATTCTGTTAGGATCCGTCAAACAAAAGAACTTTAATGGAGGTTTTACCGACAGCAGAAAGAGAAAAATCAACATAAAAGCTTTTTTCGATCCGAGCGGACTCAAACTCAATCTCAACGCCGTCCGCCAGGACAGTTTTGGCAGAAGAATGTTTTGGGAGTAAGAGGTGAAAATCCACATCACTCCCTGGGCATTCCACATCGAGAGAGAGGCTGTCTGCATCAACATGGTATAAGTAGCCGATTTCCGCACCTGAATTGGCATAACATATACGGACTTCAGCTTCTTTAACACCTGCAGCGGTCCAGCGTGGAGACAGCTTTGCAACCTCGAAGAGTTTCAACCTGTCCTCAACGCCAGCCAGTCCTTCAAATAAAGCATAAAGCATGGCACTCGAGCCCCATCCATCGGTAGGTGTGGCCTCAGGACTGGTGCTCGTCTCCTGGCTGGAGGGAGTCCCATCGGGAAAATACCAGAGATAGGTTTCTCCGGTCTTGTCTATCATATCGAAATATCTCCGTAAAATGTCTACTCCGTATTCCTCGAATCCGTGGTCAAAGGCTGCTTTTGCAAGTTCTCCACCCATAAGAGGCATAATGCCTCCGTTGATGTACGCCCCCTTTTTCAATTTTTCGTCTCCAAATATCCCATCCGGGAATGGAGGATCGATGGAAAACCATTCGGCAAAGGCACGGGACCGGCTTTTTCTCTTTAAATATTCCCGTAAAATTGAGGCGGCCATTTCATGTGTGGGTACACCTCGGTTGATATCCATGGGATTGCTTAGACTCAGCTGTTCCGATTCATCGACACCCTGGATATCCACGGGTGTTAATTTCACAAAATGTGTATAAAAATCCCCCCCCCAGCAGATTTTGTTCATTTGAGTTTTTAAATTCTCCGCACGCCGCCTGCTGCTACGGGCAAGGTCGTATTTTCCAAAATAATCGTAAAGATACGCCAGTTTTTGAAGAGCCTCATAATAACCGCTGTTATCTCCGTGCATGATTCCCCAAAACGTATCATCCGTAATCTGGAACTGGAGCCAATCACACAAACCCGCTGTGAAGGCAAAATCCCAAGTGTCTATCGTATAAGCTCTTTTTATAAGTTTTGTTTTCTCATCCCAGCGCCAGGGATGCGTGATTGCATAGCGAAGCGCCCGGTCCAGGCGGGGCAGAAGCCGTCGGATCCAGACATCGTCTCCCGCCGCCTGCCAGGCCAAATAGGCGGCCTTGACAAAGCGGAATTCAACATCGGCTTCTACAGGAACACGGACATACTTGGTCCAATTCTCCTTCTCACACGGCAGCTTCTCTGGGAAAGTTGTAAAGTAGTCAAAGATCCGTCCGTTCTCAGCCTGTGTTTGGGCAAAATGCTCGACCGTACTTTTCAGATCCTCCTCGAAGTACTTTAGCCCCCGCAGCATGTCGCTGTAATCTCTGATCCAGATGGATTTTGTATCCGGCGTCCTGTACCCGCGAATCCTTTGTCCGTCAACCACGACATCCAAAACATCCTGTACAAGGAAGGATTTTATTTTTGGATAAAAATTATCAAATTCAGGAAAGCCGGTCTTTATAAAGGTCATATCACTCATTTTTTTTGATAGCCGGAATTATCGAAAAAGCTGTTGTCTTTATATAATAGAATTATACAAAGGGCAATTATAACAATTCTTTTTCCAAGACGTATTATCGGCGCCAGGAATATTGAACCTTAATAAAAAACTGGTTGAGTTCAGGTGAGAAGCGATGGTCTATCTCGATCCAGTTTCGATTATACACGAGAAAAACATCCAGCAGGCTGCGGTAGGTCCACCGAATGCGTGTGTTCATTCCCAGTGAGCGGCTCTGGTTGTCGTACTGCAGATAGCTGATGATCTGAAAATCAGGATTGATAAAGACATTGATTTTTCCTCTCATCAGAAGAATATCGGTCAATCCCGAAGGAAGTTCCCCCTTGTTCAATTCTCCTTCCAACGCCAGGTTCAAGCGGTGGGAAAGCCGCCATGTCACATCCGCCTGGTACTGGTTCATATGTCCATCATAAAAAGTCCCAAACCACCACGACATCCTGCCAGTAAACCTTCGTTTGGACGAAGATGCCCATTCAATCCTGTACCTTGTCCAGTGATATGTGCCCTCATGGACATAGACATCATCCGTCAGATCAAACCGCTCAGGCACACGCTCCATGGTGGGAACGATATTGAACTCGATTCTGTCACCACTTTCCAGATTCCAGTTGAGAGGCGCTAAAAAAATCCGCCACTGGTAGACTTTCCCATCTAAATCGGTCACGATCTGGGTGAACAGTTCATTTTGCATCTGGCGCAGCCAGGACCATTTGGGACGGGGCTTGTACATAAAATTCAAATTCGCCTTGTAAATTCCAGCCCACGGGACAAATCCAAGAGAGGGATCAAAATCAGCCCCGATTCGTTTGGCATTAAACGAGATGTTCCAGAGGTCATTCGGATAATCAACAGCCACGCCAAATGCGGTTCGATCAGATCCTAATCCCTCTCTGTTGGAGACAAGACCCCAGGCGCCAAACATCAGGTTCTTATTTCCTTTGAGCTGGGACGTCTTATAGACAAAGTCTCCACCGATCAACCATGAATTTCCCCGTCCTAGAGGATCCCCGGCTGTAACAAGTAATCCCAATCTTGACTCAGTCAGAAGATTCTGATTAATCCGCGCTGCAAAGAGATTATTGCTTGGTGTTAGACCGTCCACTCGGCGTGTAAGAGAATCCAAAATCCCGAAATTCAGCCCGCCCAAACTTCCTGTCGCTTTAATGGAAAGATCCAAGGGGATCGCTTCTCCTTCAAGTAGTCCGATCCGCCGGCTGAAAAAGGGGACAACATCCCGATCGCGGTGAAATCCCATTCCAAGCCCAAAGTTAAAGATATCCGATCCTTCCAGAAAAAACGTCCTTTTCTCCGGAAAAAAAAGAGGGAACCGAGTCAAATTCACCCGGCGAGTATCGACTTCAGTCTCTGCAAAGTCTGTGTTGACACTCAAAAGACCGGTCACATTTCCACCGAAATTTTTTAGAACATCCAATCCGGGCTGGACATCATAAACAGTGGAAGCTGAAGGATTCTCCCTGGTTTGGCTGGCCGTTATATAGGGACGCACTGTCAAACCTAATCCCTGCTGGAATTCAGGTATTGACGTTAAGAGCCCTCCTTGGCTGATATGAGTCACTTTATAATTACGGATCGGAGTGGCCCAGCGGTTGGTTTCCAAGTGTCTCTGTATTCTGCGTTCTACATTAAAACCCCACTGGTTCAATCCAGCCTTAAAACGAAGAGTTTTGATGGGGATATAGATCTCCGCACTCCATCCTTCACTTATTCGCTGAACTTTCGCCTCCCAGATACCATCCCAGTCTCTATCCTCCCCCTCTCCTTCCCGTGCGATCAATCCGTCCATCCTGGCGCCATTCGGATTGACAGCAAACACATAACCCGTCCGGCCGTTCAAGAACGTATCTAGAACAATTTTGATATGGTCTTCTCCCCGAAGTTCCGCATCTCTTTGCATGGTGAAGCTGATGATCTTTTCAGGGGCACTATCATAACAGATGATACCAAAGTAAAGGGCATCCACTGTGACGGCTACCCGGACTTCAGTTTTTTCGCTCGCCTCGGCATCTTCATCCGGTTCCACCATGCGCAGGGGACCGATGGACAGTGTTCTTTGCCAGATTGTTTCATCGAGGACTCCGTCAAGCTGGATCCCCTCGCCTGCCTCAAGCTTTAATGCTATAGCTTCAGGGATGCCGATATTTTCCTCTGAGAGGAGCGAAGTTGGAAGGCCAATACAGATCAACATAATTAAGAGTAGAGCGGCTGAAAGGTATTTCATAAAACCAGATGTTCCTTCTTTTTGAAATAAATATTTTGAAAGACCGATTTTTACACAGCTCCATCTCCATGTCAACGCAAGGTAAACATTTCCAACGCAAGAAAGGATTTGACTTTCAAAGCCCGCCTAGGTAAAAAACAAAGGAAACATACAACGGCCGCAGCATGATTATATGGGGACTACATATTCTCGACGTGGGAATCATAGCTCTCTATATCGCGGTCATTCTCTGGCTGGGAAAACGAGCAGCCCAAAAAACCAAAAACATGGGGGATTTTTACCTTGCGGGGCGGGGACTCGGAAAATTTTATCAGTTTTTCCTCAATTTCGGCTGTTCCACAAACGCCGACCAGGCCGTCGCCGTCTCAAGAGAAATCTACCGCCAGGGGATCGGTGGGATGTGGATTCAGTACCTCGTTCTGTTTCTCACTCCCTTCTACTGGTATTCCACCTACTTCTTCCGGCGTGTTCGCCTGACGACGATCGGGGATTTTTTCACAGAACGATTCAAGAGCAAATCTCTCGGCGCTAGTTATGCTGTCTTTATCCTCCTCCTGTCTCTTTTGGGCGGGGGTGTCGGCTATATGATTGCGGCCAAAACCATGATGGCCATGACACCCAAACCCCTCGAAAAATGCACGGTTGAAGAGAGGCAGAGCGTCGAACAGTTCCGAGAATTTCAGCAACTCAGCGCTCGGTCTCTAGAGACGCTCAGCGATGAAGAACTGGTAGAATACGAGATCCTCAACGAAAAAAACAAACACGGAGAGCTTCATTCCTTTATCTCCTACACCAACCCCCTTCTTTTTTATTTCATCTATGCCGTCATTGTCGGTATCTACACCATGCTGGGCGGCTTCCGGGCCGCAGCCATTACAGATGCCATACAGGGACTGCTCATTATCATTTTTTCCCTTATTCTTATTCCCATCGGACTGGCCAAAATCGGAGGATTTGCCGGCCTTCACGCCTCAGTACCGGACTGGATGTTCGAGCTCTTCGGTTCGGTCACTATGAGCGAATACGCGTGGTACACGATATTGGCCATGGTGATGGCTAATCTTGTCTCTATCATCGCCGTCGCTCCTGGCATGCAGACGGCCGGGTCTGCGAAAAATGAGATGACCGCCCGGTTCGGGATGATCACCGGTATGTTTTTTAAAAGATTTATCATGATCTTCTGGGCTCTGGCCGGGCTTCTGGCCATCGGACTCTATATGGGCCAAATCAGCGATCCTGACCTGATCTGGGGTTTTATGACCAAGGAGCTTCTCTTTCCCGGTGCCATAGGCCTCATGCTGGTTGGGATTCTAGCCGCCAACATGTCTACGCTGGATGCGGGAGCCGTGTCCTATTCGGCCCTATTTATCAGAAACCTCTACCAGCCGTTCCGCCCTCATAAAACGGAAAAACACTATCTGATTATCGGAAGGATCATTATCGCCATCACACTTCTCGGGGGGATCGCCGTTGCCCTTTTTATCAACAACCTTCTCGAGCTGTTCAAATACATAATCTCCATTCCGGCCATCTTCGGAGCATCTATCTGGCTGGGTTTTGTCTGGAGGAGGCTGACTAAAAGGGCTGTTTTTATTCAGGTGATCATCTGCCTTTTTATCTATGCCATCATCCCTAACCTTTTCCAATCGCTCAACTGGGCCAAATCCCATCCCTCTTTCCTGGCAGAGACCAAACCTCAAACCGTGTATGTGACTGCAAAAGCTCTTGCCGGAGACGTTGAAACCGGACAGGCGGAATTTGTCGGTCAACCCATAGAAAAACTGCATGTGATCGCGCCAACAGGAATCTTTTTTGACAATATTGCCCGGACGGATCCGGCTGATCCAAACTCCCCCAAAATGGGCCTGGGAAGATTCCATGCCGAAATCTGGGTGCTGAGCTGGTTCAGATTTGATTTTTCCCATCGAAAAAAATCCGAACTCGTGGCCATTCGTTTCTTTTTCGATGCGCTGTTCCCTTTTGTCCTTCTTTTTCTGATCTCGATAGTCACCAAACCCGAACGAAAAACATATTTGGATCGTTTTTTTGCCAAAATGCACACACCGGTGCAAAAGACAGAGGAGGAGGAGGCAGAAGCACTCGAAGACGCCTACCGAAATCCCAACAAATACAGGTCTCAGAAGCTCTTCCCGAAATCCCAGTGGGAGATACTCAAACCCACAAAAATGGATGCACTGGGTTTTGGTGGAAGCTGGATACTTGTTGGTATCATCATTTTTTTACTCTGGCTGGTGACCTCCATAACATGAATAATTCATAAAAAATGTCGATTAGAATAGAATACAACAATTGGAGAATAACGCTATTTTTGTTCTCGCTGAAAAAACTCATGTAAATCATAGCTATTATATTTATTGCGTGAAATATCGACATTTTTTATGAATTATTCAGGTAAAATAGGAAACTGAAATTTTTGGTGATATAATAACCGCAGGAGGACAAATCGAATGACAGAAGATGTTTTAGTCCGGATTAGAAATGCGGCAACTGAAATTGACGGTGTAGAAAAACTCTCCTGTAAGAGAGCATTTCAACTGGCAGAGGAGCTCGAACTTTCCCTAAAAGATATCGGAAATATCTGCAATTCCGTTGGTATAAAAATCATCAACTGCCAGTTGGGATGTTTCCTTTAAAACACTCAATCAGGCCAACGATCAATGAAAAAACCGCTCATCTTCTATCCTCATATGCTGCTGATCGGTTCATCCGGAAGGAATATCGGCAAAACACACCTGGCGACTTCAATCATAAGAAGAAACCGCTCTGCAACAGATATTCTCGGCCTTAAAGTTACGACTATTGAAGAAAAAACCCAAACTTGCCCCCACGGCAATGAGGACTGCAGTGTGTGTACAGAGATCGAAGGCAATTTTCTTATCCGGGAAGAAAAAGACGGGAATCTTGAAAAAGACACCTCTCTGCTCCTAAAGGCTGGAGCCAAAAAGGTCTACTGGCTTATAGCACTGGAGAACAAGCTCGATGAAGGGGCAAGGGCACTTCTCGACGTTATTCCAGCGGATTCTGTAATCGTCGCCGAATCCAACCGATTCAGGCTGGCGGTTCAACCCGGATTATTTTTGATGCTGATCAATTCAAAAAAAAGAATGAAAGAGTCAGCCCAGCGTGTCAAAAAATTCGCCGATCTGATCATAAAGACGGATGGAAAACAATTTGAATACGACATCGACACTATAAGATACTTTCAGAATAAGTGGATCTGGGATTTCAATCGGGAATAAAAAAAATGAAGGTGGACCACAATACCGGACACAAATGGAACAACTTAACAGCTAGCCCTGAAATATCCATAAATGCCGTCGTGGGCATAAAGCTTGATAATTGATTTCAAGAAAAGTAATGTACTATGATATCTTCCGTGTGAAACATCAAGTTTGTTTTTTATTTAAGAGGATAAAGCCATGACAAATAAACTTCTCCGCCAACTCCCTTCTGTTGACAAATTGATCCTGTCTGAAGAAGCCAAAATACTCATCGAAAAATACAACTGTAAACAGGTCGTCTCTGCGGCACGAATCGTTTTGAAGGATCTGCGTTCAGAAATCCTCGACAGACAGGAAGATCCTTTTATAGACATCGATGTATCTCAGGAACATTTTCTCGAAAGAATGAGGAATTTATTAGAGAATAAATTTTCCTATTCACTCGAAGAAGCTGTAAACGCAGCGGGCGTTATCCTCCACACCGGTCTCGGACGAGCTGTGCTGCCTGAAGCAGCGCTGCAAAATATCCAGAACGTCTCTAAGGGATACAGCACACTCGCTGTTGACCTTGATACAGGCCGGAGGGGCCACCGCGACATCCATCTCAACAAGCTTCTTTGTGAACTGACCGGCGCACAATCCGCCGTAGTCGTCAACAACAATGCCGCCGCCACAGTACTCATCCTCAATACCTTGGCAAAGGGAAAAGAGGTCATCCTCTCAAGAGGTCAATTGGTCGAAATCGGGGGTTCTTTCCGGATGCCGGATATCATGGCCGCCAGCGGAGCAATCCTGAGAGAAGTTGGAACAACCAACAAAACGCACTTGAGCGACTACAAGGACGCTATTGGAGAAAACACCGGTGCCATCATGCGCGTCCATCACAGCAATTACAGAATTTTGGGTTTTGCCGAAGAACCGTCCATCGAGGAATTGGCAGAACTGGCCAATGCAAATAACTTGATCATCATCGATGACATCGGCAGCGGCGCTCTCGTCAACCTCAAAGAGTTCGAGCTCACGGACGAACCGCTGATTAAGGCAAGCATAAGAGCCGGGGCAGACGTGGTCTGTTTTTCCGGCGATAAACTTATAGGCGGACCACAGTCTGGAATCATCGTAGGAAAGACAGCCGTCATAAAAAAAATTAAAAAAAATTCATTAACCCGGGCATTCAGGGTAGGAAAAATGACCATAGCCGGATTGGAAGCCACTCTCAGACTCTTTCTCACTCCAGAAAAACTCAGACAAACTCATCCGCTCTACCAAATGCTGTCGATAAAACTGGAAGATCTCAATAAGAGAGCGCTGCGTATGCAGCGAAAACTCCGCGCAGAACTCAAGACCAAAGCAAAGATATCTGTTGGAGATGGAGATTCTCAAGTCGGAAGCGGCTCCGTCCCCACTGAACTGATACCGACCAAGCTTTTAAAAATCCGGCCTATCGTTGAGACCGTGGACAATCTCGCGAAAAAACTCCGTTCGTCTACTCCTCCCATCTGCGTCCGTGTTCAAAAGGATTTTGTCCTTTTGGATTTACGCACTATACAAAAACATCAAGACAAAATTGTCGTCAATGCCCTGTTGACTATTTTTAAAAGCGAATAAGGAGCAACAATGACCGATCTCGAAAAACGAAAACGGATTATGCAGCGCTCCATTAAATTGGGGCACTGCATCTGCAATCCTAAAGAACCCTGTCCATGTGACCTGTTCAAAGATAAAAACGTGTGTCTTTGCGCCGGAGAGCGGCTGGAAGACACAGGCGAACGGATCGAACTTACAAAATATGTCGAAAATGCCGGCTGCGCATCCAAAATCAACCAGAATGACCTCAAGATCGTCCTGGCCGGACTGCCAAAAACAAACGATCCTCGAGTCCTTGTCAGTGCTGATACATGCGACGATGCAGGTGTATACAAAATCAGCGACGACCTGGCGCTGGTCCAGTCCGTAGATGTCTTCACTCCCAGTGTGGACGATCCCTACACGTTCGGCCAGATCGCTGCCGCCAACTCCGTCTCAGACATCTACGCGATGGGGGGCACACCCCTTACGGCACTTTCCATCATCGGCTTTCCCATCGAAACCATGAGTCATCGCGTGATGAACCAAATCCTTCGCGGTGGTGTCGACAAGATGGAAGAAGCCGGTATCTCTATTGTCGGCGGACACAGCATCAAGGATAATGAAATCAAATTTGGCTTTGCTGTAACCGGATTTATGCACCCCGAAAAAATCATCACTAACGATAACGCTCAACAGGGAGACACGATTGTCTTAACCAAACCTCTGGGGACCGGAGTCATCGGCTTTGCCAGTCAAATAGGGAAAGCCACACCAGAATCCCTCAGCGAAATCAGCCAGTCCATGGTCGAACTCAACAAGATCCCGGCAGAAATTCTGATGGATATGGGAGTTAAAACCGCCACCGATGTGACAGGATTTGGTCTTATGGGCCATCTCAGCGAGATCGCCGCGCAGAGCAGGGTGACAATCGAAATATTCGTAAA
The DNA here is from genome assembly GCA_964633715.1 of uncultured Eubacteriales bacterium. Taxonomy (GTDB): domain Bacteria; phylum Acidobacteriota; class Aminicenantia; order Aminicenantales; family Aminicenantaceae; genus JAUWVG01. The sequence continues at coordinate 7,368 of CAZWHQ010000061.1, read as the reverse complement.
CCAGGTGCCTGTTTTTGATGGAGTATTCGATTACATCCGTCGGGGGATGATCTCTGGGGCTATTGAAAGGAACAAAGAGTTCGCTTCACAGTACGTAACCTCCTCTCCCGGAATCAGCGAGGAGCAAGAAACCGTTCTCTACGACCCGCAGACATCGGGAGGACTTTTAATCGCCATTCACCCCGATAAGGCCAAGGAACTCGTTTCAAGACTTAAGAAAAAAGGGATCGGCCATACCGCTGTTATCGGGAAGGTGGTTTCAAAATCTGACGGACAAATTTTTCTTAAAAATAAATGAACGACTTGAGTTACGAAAAAGATCATGTGATTTTCGGCACGGCTGGCCATATCGATCACGGCAAAACCGCCCTGGTCAAAGCCCTGACAGGCAGAGATGCCGACACACTGGAAGAGGAAAAGCGGCGCGGCATCACAATCGAACTCGGATTCATATTTATGGATACTCCCCTTTCAGATAAACAGATTGTTTTTATCGATGTTCCGGGGCATGAAAAATTGGTTAAAACCATGGTCGCCGGTGCCAGCAACATCGATGCAGCCGTGCTTGTTATCGCTGCCGATGAAGGCATCAACGTTCAAACACGGGAGCACTTCGATATCCTTAAACTGCTCGATATTCAGAAAGGCATTATCGTCCTCACAAAAAGTGATCTTGTGGATGAGCCACATATCCAGGCACTCAAAACAGATGTGAAAAATCATGCCCAGGGAACATTTCTAGAGGATGCACCAATTATTCCGGTCTCCTCTATTTCCGGCTCCGGAATAGACAATCTCAAAGCATCTCTTTTTCAAATTGCCGAAAACGCCACTCCCCGAATTGATAGAGGGATGTTCCGCATGCCTATCGACAGAGTCTTCACTATGCGCGGATTCGGCACCGTTACTGCCGGAACAGTGCTCTCCGGAACGGTTAAGGAAGGTGACAAAGTCGAAATTTACCCTGAAGGATTAGTCTCACGTGTCCGTGGAGTTCAGGTCCACCATTCCAAGACAAACCAATCGCACATCGGCAAACGGACAGCCATCAATCTTCCCGATATCGAAAAGGAAAAATTGAGGCGCGGACAGACAGCCGCAGCTCCGGGAAGTCTTTTTCCCACAAACAGGTTAGATGGAAAGCTCCACCTTCTCAAGAGTTATGAGAAGACACTCAAAAATAGAGCACGGCTGAGACTTCATACAGGAACTTCGGAAATCATCTGCCGCCTGGTGCTGCTTGACCGTGATACTCTCTCACCCGGTGAGACAGCCTTCGTTCAATTCGTTCTTGAATCACCCAATGTGGCTCTTCCTCAAGACCGATATGTAGTCAGGACATTCTCGCCCCTAATGACCATTGGCGGAGGGATCATCCTGGATGCGGCCCCAAATAAGCATAAACGGTTTTCTTCTCAAACGGTCGAAGGGCTGGGGATGCTGGATAGAAACCTCGAAGACACCGTCGAACAGGTATTTTTAAAAGGGGCGTTCTCTCCTCAGAGTGCTGAAGAAGTGGCCATAAAAATAGGAAAGGAAAAAGAGGATATTGAAGAGGCCGCTACGAGCAAACTAGCAGCTGGAAAAATCATATCTATAAAATCTTCAAAGGCCGCAAACAGAGACATAAGATATCTTCACGTGACACCCTATACCAATCTAAAGAACAAGCTTCAGGGAATCTTGCTGCATTATTTTGAAAAAAATCCGTATGAGTCGCTGGCTCCAAGCAGCGTGCTCCGGTCAGAATTTTTAAAATTGAGCAAAGACAGTGTTTTCAGATATCTTCTCGCGGAACTGATAGACGATAAAACCATTTATGAAAAGGATGGGAAAATCGGCCTATCTGGCCGCACAGTCCAGATGACTTCTCGCGAGCAGACATCGGCCGATAAAATTGAGCAGATCTATAAATCGGCAAAATTCAAATCTCCTATAGAGGAAGATGTCAGAACACAAGTCGGGCTCTCATCTCCGGATTTTAAAAATATTCTCACAGGGTTGATAAATCAAGATAGATTGGTTAGACTCTCCAGGAATGTGATATATCACAAGGACGCCGTATTGGAAATAAAAGAATTGGTTAAAAATTTTATCAAAAAAAATCAGTCTATAACAATCGCAGAACTGCGCGACTTGCTCCAGTTTTCCCGCAAGTACGCCCAGGCGATTCTTGAGTATTTTGACGCCTCCGGCCTAACTAAAAGGCAGGGGGACAGACATATACTGGCCTGAAACACGGGAGGGTATAGGTCCCGGTGGGCCTTCTGGTCTTCAAAACCAGTATGGGGCCGTGAAAAGCCCTGGGTGGGTTCAACTCCCACACCTTCCCGCCAGCATACATATTATTGACCGTTTCTAACTCGATGGATTTAATTTCTCTTTCCAGAATTTGACCCTATAATTTTCGCTGTGATATATTCACCTTTGAGGAGAAAAAATGAAAGTTCCGAAACAACTTAAAATCTGGCTATTTTATGCTCTGATTTTAATTTCAGCTCTGATCCTTCTGTTCGATGAGCCCCACTACTTCTGGATTGAATTCCAGTTCGCCCTTCTTATTTGGGTCGTCACAGCTTTGACTCGTTCAGCATCGACTCAGCTTGGAATTGCCGTATGGGCCGGAGGAGTCGGTTTCAGCATACTTCTCCTTTTGCTGTTCGGAAATATTCTTGCGCTAGTCGGAATCAATCCCAAAAGTGTCTGGATGACTTCCCTTATTTTCCCAATCGCTGAGGAGATCTTGAAAATTTTACCAGTTATCCTGATAGCACTTTATTTTTGGCGAAAACGCAAGATGACTTTTAATCCTTCCACATTCCTATTCCTGGGAATTATGGCAGCGATTGGATTCAGTATGCTGGAAAAAAGTTACTGGGATAATATTTCTTTTCCATTCACTTATGGCCCGCATTTCGGTGGATTCTATTTCTTCAGCGATGCCCTGGGGATCTACGTCAAATCAAAACCAATAGGATTTATCGGCCATGGAGCAGCCACAGGCCTCATTGCCATGGGTATTGGGCTGGGATTGTACTTCCGGAAAGTCAAAACCAATCGATCTTTCTGGTGGCTCTTCCCTCTTCTTCCGGCTCTATGGGTACTGATAGAACATTGTCTATTAAACCTCTATTATGCCAACGGTTCATCCGCACTTCTTCTTTTTGGAGGAGGCCAGGTCACTCCGTGGTTATTCATTGTCTTCCTTGCAGCCACAATTGGGATCGATCTTGTTGCAGCGATGCGTACTTGGAAATATTCCCCTCGTCTACAGAAACGATTCCGATTTCTCTGGGCCTATCCACGACACAGGATCCAAAAGAAAAGAAAGGTCCACTGGTCCTGGATCTGGTTGGCAGCCGAACAACTCCGCTTCCTGAACCTCGTTGCCTGGAATACTCGAGGGCGGACTAAGAAGAAGGAGGAATAGAATGGATTTTTTAAGCAGCCTTTTAGACTTCGGCCTCAATGTTTTTGGTAAATCAGGGGGAATTCCAACAACGGCTTCCGGGGTCTCTCTTCTGGGATCCCTTCTTTATGCCCAGTATGCCAAAGAAGCGCGTCAAATCCTGTGGGATACGTTTTTGGATGATAGTTTAGAGGCCGGTGAAAGAGCCTATAATGAATACATGGCCGAAAAATTGGATATGACTCCGGAAGAATTTCAGGAATTCCATGACTCCAACTATAAAGAGTCTTTGGATGAAGTCGCTCGTTGGAAGAAAGACCACCCTGATCCGATGGATATTCTTGTCGATATGGTTATGGAACAGACAAGAGGGAAATAAATAATCGCTTTTTAGCTGTAAATGATTTCTGTCTTCACCAAAGGGGATTATTATCTTTCACCCAAGTTTCACCTGATCCACGGCAATTCAAACATTTCCCTGAACCATGACAAGAAGCGCATTGGACCTCTACTTCACCCAGGATACCAATGTTTGACTTTTTTTTTCCATGACAATCGACACACGTACCTGTGCCCGCACACTTCTCACATTTCACCTTCACCAATTCTAGGTTTCTGGTCATTTAATAACAATCCACCCATAATACGCACAAACTCCCTTGTGCACTTGGATCAGAATCGGAAAATTCTCCTGCCTGGCCGTCACATGATATAACCACCCCACATTCGCCGCCGCAGCAATTCGGGCAAAGACAGTTCACTCCTTCACGCATGTCAGGATCTAGGTGTGTAATCCTAAGGACTTTTTTTATTTTCCCATTGCATTTTACAATTTTTGTCCCGGGTGGAACATAAACCACCCCTTCACTGCAGACCTCGATGACTCGACCCTTTCCATCTGGATGTGATTCCGCTTTGATCTCCGTAAATACAAAAACCGCAAAAATCAGGAGAACGGACGCTATAATTTGAATTTTTTTCTGTTCCTTCATTGTGAAATCCTCCTAAAAAGGCTCCATAATATTAGACGAAAGAAAAAGGCCGTTTTTGTCAATTATTATAAAACTAATTTCACAAGTTCCAAATATCCCTTTTTTTGGTTTTCGCAAGGAGTTCTGCTAGAATGGATGTCTTACAGAAAACTTTGACGGATCGTTATATCAATACATGAAAAAAATCATGTCCGACGAAGACGGATTCGAAGCCCTCATTAAAAATTTATCCCTAGCCATTCAAGCGAGTGTCCAATCATTTTATCCGCAAAAACTGGGAATAGAGCCGGATGATCTTATTCAGGAAATCCAAATAAAACTGTGGAAGATTTTTAAAAGTGATAAAAAAATACTCAATTATTCGTCTTATATAAAGAGGGTCATTAATTCAATAATCATTGATCAGATCAGAGCCTCAAGACGATATGAGAAGATCATAGACCTCGAGAAGCAGAGAAACCTTAGGGATTTGGGAATGAGCAATGTTCCGGTAAGGATAAGAAAAGACGTCAATCTGGCCTTTGATTCGCTTATCGAATCCAGGCGCAATGTCGTAAGATGGTCTTTATTTGGATTAAATATCGATGAAATTTCAAAAATACTCGATATGGATGAAACAAAAACAAAAAATTTATTGTACCGCGGATTAAACGATTTAAAAAATATTTTAAAATCTAAGGGGATTCAATATGAAGATTAACACCATGGACATAAAAAATATCATTCAATATGCTCCTTTTGAAAAAATATCTCAAACCAAAGTAAAGTGCCCCTCACCAAAAAAGCTCATCGCACTTCTCCGGTTCGAACTGCCAGATAAAAAGAGAAGAAGAGTTATAAACCACCTTTCGGATTGCAGCACCTGCACAAAAGAAATCAAATTTATAAATGAGATATTGTTGGCCGAGAAAAATTTTGACAAAGAGGCCGCTCAGATCGTCAAAAAGAGAAATCCTGCCTCCAGCAAAAAAGGAACAATTGTCAAATCTCCTTTTCCGAAGTTATCCTGGAGTTCTTTGAGTGTTGTTGTTATGCTGACAGCCATTATTTTATTCTCATCCATATTTTTTCTTGTCAAAACAAATAAACCGGCTATAGAAAGGGCCTCGATCCTTCAATTGAACAATTTGAGCCCAAACGACACATCTGTCAGCCTATCGGAACTAATTTTTAAATGGGAGAATATTTCTGATTCTGACTACTACACGGTTGAAGTATTTGATGACTCCTCAAAACTTGTCTGGCGGAGTGAGCAAATTACAGAAAATAGTGTTATCCCTCCGGCCGAATTAAAAGAATTGTTAAAAAAAGACACCACCTATTTATGGATGGTCACATCTTTTTTAAAAAATGGCAAACAGGTTGAATCCACATTGATAAAATTTAATTTGAAGTGATCGTCGAACGATAATCTCCATTTAAAATAAATGCTCCCCAATAATAAGGATGTGAAAATTTTGACTTTATCATTCTGAGCTTTGCTTTTTGCAGTGCCTGGGCTTTGCTTTTTCCCTCAGAAAGACTTTTATAAAAATAATCCATAAAGGCAACAGTGGATTTATCATTTATTCCCCACAGGGTGGAAACGACAGATTTGGCGCCCGCATAGAAAAATATCCGGGGGAGACCCAGGACTCCATCACTTCCCTCTATTTTTCCATGCCCGGTACGGCATGCGGACAGAACGACCAATTCTGATTTCAGGTTTAAATTATATATTTCACGCACCTTGAGAAAGCCATCTTCCTTAAAATCCTCATCCAGGGATAAAACCAGAGCCGACCGCATCGGGAATGTTTCATCCAAAAAACTGTGGCATGCAAAATGAATAATTCTATAGTCTTCCAGAGACAAGTGTTTGATTGTGTTCTCACTCGCATCTTGATCCACAAAAATATCTGTCTTCTTTTTGGGGAAATAGCCTGAGATTTCCTTGAGTTCATTCCGGCTGTGTTGAAGCGGCAGAAATTCATACCCTTGATTTTCATATATTTCATAGAGCATTCTCATCGGATTCTCTTGTTCACCTGGCCATGAAGAAGACGGCCTTGAATAATCCGGAGCCCCAAATAAAAGAAGTTCTTTTGTGTAAGACGTATTGATTTCCCTATTTTCCAGAAAAAGGAGCGAAGAGGCAGAGGGCATGTAGGATATCGCATATTGTGAGATCAAATAGTTTTCGCCGTTTAATTTGTCTTGAGAGGGAGATATGAGCGTTTCAAAGGGGAGGTAATAGAGTATTCCATCCGGAATAATAATCAGATCTGTCACTTCTGGGGAGATAAATCCTTCCAAGGGAGAAAACAGTTCAAGGTACAGCCGCCTGCCTGCTTTTAGCCTGAAATAATCATCCAGAGAAGGATCTGATAAAATTTTCAAATAGGCCTTTATGGAATCCTTGATTTCCTGATGAGGGGGAAGTTCAAATATTTTAAAAATACTTTTAGAGATAAAAAAAACAAAGGATTTATCTTCTCCCAAAGAATATTCAATCAGAACCGTTTTTGGATCTAAGTAGCGGTCCTGTAAATAATTTAAACTAAACGGCTTTGCGGAAATAACATTCGAAATATTGACTTTTTCCATAAGCATTTGATTCATCAAATTTTTATAGTCATCCTCTGCCTGAAAAAGCTCTTTTTCAATTAATTTTATATCATCGCTCAAAGAACTATCGGTTAAGGATAATTTTTCTATATATGTTGAAATTCTGTTCGTGATGTCCGATTCTTTTTTATCATATTCATTCGATAATTTTTCGCTGATATCGATTTTCGATTCTACCAAGTTATCAAGAAAAGACCGGGCCTTTCCCTTTTCCGCAGCAAGAAACATCTCTTCTCCATATTTTTTCCCGGAATCTTTTAAATACAAAAAGAAATATAGATTTAACAGAGATTCATAGACCTCCAACAGGAGTTTAAGAGATAAATTCCCCAATCCATCCTAAATGCTTGTTTTTCAGTC
>CAZWHQ010000060.1:12197-19908 GCA_964633715.1 uncultured Eubacteriales bacterium | reverse complement strand
ACGTATTCGACTTGGACAAGAGAACGGTTCTCATATCTGTTTCCTGTAATATTTATTGGTTGATGGACAATAAGTTCCTGAAAATTCGCTTTAACCTCCTTATCCGTGTTCATGATTATAGACTCGGGATTGGATGTGCTGGAAATGTCCCCGCTCAAACTGCTAAAAATGTGGCCCAAAGCAGGAAGAGCCGTGAGAAGAACGGTGGTTCCTGCGCTGTAGGTGTAGATACCGGGAGGAGGATCCGTTGTTCCGCCCGGTCCAGCCGTTAAGGTTAAAATAAAAGCAGGCAGCCGCAATTCTTCCGAGAAGGGGCCCACTCTTCCTTTTGTGTTGACCGCTCTTATCTTATAAAAGTAATTGTGGCCCGGTTTTGCCGTCCAATCCTCATAGATATAGTTTTCGGTTTTTCCTAAAAGAAAAGCTGGATCTTCGGGAATATTTACCGTATCTCCTCTGTACACTTCAAAATAAGCAAAGTCTCCCCAGTCTTTCCATTCCCAGGGCTGTCCTTTCCAGATATTTTTATCGATAGAAATCTGTATGTTTTCGGCTAGACCGTTGCGGCGCTGTAAAGTTTTTTTAGAGCCTATATATTTTCCTGAAAAACCCGTGACTTGGGGAGGATCAAATACAAAGTTGAGGTCCGTCCTCCGGGCCTTATCCCGGACAAGATCGATGAATTCAGCCAGAGCCCGTTCCTTATTCATCCCTTTAAAGCGGTGCTCCTTGTTGTCATCCCACCAACGATAGAAATTGAAAACATGGGGGCTGTAGCTGTAGACCTTTACAAACTCCTGAAGTAAATAACTCACAGGACTCTCGGGCACAGCAATTCCTAGAGGATAGGCCTCCGGATCGTATTCCATTATCGCCCAGTTTGAGTGCATCGCGGCCACATCTTCCAAGGAATAAGGATTTTTGTGGACAGCCCTTAACGGATACCCAGTGTTGGAGATCGTTGCTCCCGGAGAACCATAGGGCAGCACATCGGCCGTCCAAAGAGGTGAAGCAGAGCTGTAATTTTTATTGGACTGAAAAGAGTACCACACATCAGCCGGGATTCCGGCCTCAAAAGCCCATTTGGCCATATCTTTGACAAAGTGGTGAATCACTGTTTCCCTAAAGAGGTTCCAGAGATCCCAAAATGAATTGCCCGGCTCCATTGTCCGCGGGGGATCAAATCCATTGGCAATATAATTAACACCTGATACAGGCAGCATATTCCCATGAGAGTAAGAAGAGAAGGACGTGCGATGCGGATCACTGTTTGAAGCATCTTTGGGATATGAGTCGTAGTCGTCGTTTAGGCTCCAGTTGAAGTATTTGAGATCCCATGTACCAAAATTTGTTCCAAAATCCATATTGAAGGCATTGAGCCCTGAGGGACCCTGATATTTAAATCCCCCTAAAGAGCAGCCCTCTCCAGCGTATTTGCCGGTGGCCGAGTCGTAGAGCCCGGTGTGACGGATCCAGTCGACAAATTCGAGGATCATAAAGGGAGAGTAGTCACAGAAGACATCCTGAACACTTTTGTTTGTAGCGGCCCTAAAGGGATTAAATTCAACCCTGTTCCATCCGCTGATGGCAATAATAACATCCGGATGTTCTTCCATTTTTTGCTTGAGAAAGGCCAAAAACATCTGTGCCTTAGTTTCTAAATTGGCCCTTAATTTTCTGGCGTACCTGGAATAGGTGCCGTAGACAAAGGAATTCATCGCATTTGTCTGGACAATCTGGTTATCGGCAGCAAGGTTGTTGTCGCTGTACCACTGGCAGTTCCGGATATCCTCCTCCTTGGCTTCGCGGTAGACAGACTGCCCTCCAGACAAACCTGAGGAAAGTACGAGATGCAGCTTGACATTCTTTGCCCTGGCCGCATCAATCATAGCATTTATCGCAGCCTTGGATTTCCGGAGGTCTTCAGAGGTTTTATCGAGGTTTTCATGCCACCCGAGTTCGACAGTAAGTCTTTTTCCGGAAAAGACCGGCCAGGCGTAGAGACCAAAATTGAAATTGTTGAGAATATAGTTTACCTCTTCAAAATCTAAAATATTGTGTTCGATGCTGATAATAAGGGAATTGTTATAGGTGGGAATGGGAAGTTCTTCAGGATAGAGAGGAAGAGAAATGCAGACAAGTACCAAAATAAAAAGAGGAGGGATTTTGATTCTCATGGTGTGTTTCCCTGCTAAGTGCCCTGCTGTTCTCTCAAGAAGATATTTTTAAAAGTTTTTAAAATAATCCTAAAATCGAAAAGTAGGGTTTTATTATAGACATAATAGAGATCGTATTCGAGTTTATCTTTAGATTCTTCGACAGATGCGGCATAGGGATAGTTGACCTGTGCCCAGCCTGTCAATCCGGGTTTCAGAAAATGCCGGAGGGAGTAATAGGGGATTTTAGATTTCAGATCTTTTTCAAAATTAGGCCTCTCCGGACGGGGCCCGACCAGGCTCATATCCCCTCTTAATATATTGATCAGCTGAGGCAGTTCATCCATATGCAGTTTTCTCAGAATTTTTCCCACCAGGGTAATGCGCCTATCATTTTCTTTTGCCCATACAGCTTTGCCGAGCTCGGCTTTATGGATCATAGACCGAAATTTGATCAGGAAAAAAACGACCTCATTCTGCCCCACTCTTTTCTGTGTGTAAAAAACAGGCCCCTTTGACGTCAATTTAACCAAGACCGCAATGGCCAGAAATAAAGGGAATGTCATAATTAAAAAAAGCAGTGAAAAGAAAATATCAAATAATCGTTTCGATCGGGACGAGAAACTCTTTTCTAACCAATTAAATCCTTTTGCATTCAGAATCCAGGTTTCAGAAACATAGTCGATGGGAATCCTCTCTCGATTATCTAAATAAAAATTCACCATGTCATGGACCTTCAATCCATCTAACCGTGCTTTGAGCAGAAGCTTCCCCAATTGAGAATTTTTTTCTACAGGCTTTGCGATGATGATCTGGTCTATGTTGTGTTTTTTACATATCTCCCCTAAGCGGTCCGGAGAATCCAGTATTGGCTTCCGGTCTTCAGAAGAGTCTTTTTCTATCCCTGCTTCTTGAGATCCTAAAAATCCGATAAACTCATAGGATTTTGACATGAATTCCAACAGCCGCGCAATTTCCTGGCCCGCTTCCCCAGTCCCGATGATGATCATTCGGGGAGGCCGGAATAAAAAAACAACAAGTTTATGGAAGAAGATCCTCCATAAAAAGATCAGTAAAAAAAGTGTGATATTGGCCAGCACAAAAATCCCCCGGCCAATGGGAAACAAAAACAGGGCATAGTTCAGGAAGGAGGTGCATACAGCGGCGATAACCAGCACAATCAAAAGGTTAGTTAGAGAATGAAGACTCAGGTATTCATTTTCCAGGTCATAAAGATCAAAAAAATAAAAAACAACAATGTACCCCAGGACCATCCAAACAAGGGACAAAAAGGGGACTTTAATACTCAGCTCCACAAAATTCCCGTATCTCAGGTAGTGGCCGGCTACAAAGGACAAGGGCAAAATCAAAAGATCTCCGAACAGCAGAATAACGGAGAGGAGGTTTTTATTCCTGACTTTCATTTCGAGTTAAATTATAAACTTTTCTTGGGGTGATATCCAGTTTGGTGAAATAAACCAGCCCCAGAAGAATTTTCGGCAAATACGCCACAGCATGAAGAACGAGCCCGTAACTCAATGCCACGTTTTTGTTGACTCCGAATAACCCAAGAGACAGTATGACAGCATACTCAAAAATTCCCACCTTCCCCGGTGATGAGGGAGGAATGGCTCCCACCTGCAGGGCAAGAAGAACAAAAAGAGCCACCCAGATGGAAAGAGAAAGGCCAAAGGCACGAAACAAAAAGTAGTTAGATAAAATCTGGCCCCCTACAATGGCCAAAGTCCACAGGGAAAGCACAGTCAGGGTCCTGAGACTCTTGAGCTGGGCAAAAGCCCTGAGGCTTCTATCGAAGAAACCTAAAAACCGGTCTCTCAATCGCAGGGGAAGAATTCTGGAAAAGGACTTTCCCCACTTGAAGAGTGTTTCTCTCTTCCAGATAAAAAGAACGATAAGGCCGAATGTCAACACACAAAAAAGCAGTGCCAGTTTATAACCTTTCAATTCTTCCTGTATGGCAAATAAAGGTGGCACAATAACCCAAAGGGCAACAAAAACAAAAAAGTCAGAAACCCTTTCGATGACAACCGTTCCTGTAACGTGTGCCCCGGAAATCTTGTACTGTTTAGAAGTCAGATAGATGCGCAGAATTTCACCGAGGCGGGCCGGTACAATAATATTAGCGCACTGCGAGATGATATTGATCCTGAACAATCCTCCCAGAGAAACTGAACCTTCAGAGCGAAGTAATATCTGCCAGCGTAAGCCCAATAAAAACACGGTCAACAAGTTGTTGAAAACAGCCAATGCCACCCAAAAGAGGTTGACACGACCTAGGCTCCTTCCAAGCTCGGCCCAATCGATACCTTTAAAACTCAACCACAGGGCCAAGACGGTCACCAGGAAACCAAAAACGATCATGAATCCCCGGGATTTAGATTTCTCTTTAAGGGAAAATTTCATTAGATTCGTGTCATCTTAACTTCTTTATTCTGTAAAGTAAATTTATACAGCACCGTGATCATCGATAGGGAAAACCAGAAAAAGATTCCCACTTTTGCTCCAAGAGGGATGGCATCTATAAATCCAAAGAAAAAGTGAGCGATCTGTCCGCAGCCCAACCCCAAAGCCGCATATTTCATCCACTGAATATTGGAGTTTTGATGGACTTTCATACACATATAAAGGCTGCCGATCACCAAAGCCAAATAGGCCAATAATCCGGGTATCCCGAGCTCGGCGGCTGTGTTAAGAAAAAAATTATGGACATGTGATCTTTCATACCCGATCTCCGGGTGAAGGCGCATCCGGTTCATCCCTACCCCAAAAAAAGGGCGGTCTTTGATTGTCTCAACAGCTATAGACCACCAATTCAGACGGAAATCGACTTTTTCAGGATCGAGGTCAGTCCTGATCGTTTCCCACATTTTGGACGTCTTTGATGGAAAAACAAAAAGAAGTAAACACACAGCTACCACAAGAACAAGAGCCGTGACAGCTTTTCCTTTCCTTGTAACAAACACAATCCAGAGAGCAAGAACGAGAGCAATCCAGCTTATTACTGAAAAGGTCAAAAACAATACGGACAGAAGGACAATCAGGGACAGGAGAAGCGCTCCCCCAAACAAGCGGCCGGGAACGATCCTCACCGCTTTATCCTTACGCCGAAAATAGGAAAAAACGAGGGCCAAGCATAGAGGAAGGATCAAAATGAGAGTTCCCCCAATAGCATTGGCGTTAAATCCCTGCTCGGCTCCTGGAAGATTCCAATTAAACCTAGGAATTACACTATCCAGGGCAGGTATAACCTTTTCATAAAAGATAAATTTATCCATCTCTATTCCCAACAATCTGGCCAGAGAAAAGAGGAGGCTGTCATAGTCCCACTTGATCCCGAGAAGTCCAATAATCGAAAAAGCAGCTCCCCCAAATAGAAACACAACCGTCCCCAGACGGATGGACTCCTCATCCAAGAGTACGGCTGTTAAAGAGTAATACAAGAGGATTCCAAGAAGTACGCCTGAGATTTTTGGCAGGCTGAAAAAAAGGTCAGAAACAAAAAGGCAGCTGACAAAAATCTGGAAAAGAAGCAGAAAAAGCGGCCAATCCAGAAGAGTCCGCGGAAAAAGGCTTTTTTTTATCCCTATCTTCCACACGAATAGGATCGGAATAAGCAGCATAAGCCAAAAAGTTTTTCTTGAAGGAAACAGGAAAATTGGGGATAAAATTAATACAATGAAAAGCTGTGTCCATTCTAACCGGTTTTCTTTAATAGATAGGGCCTTCATGTTTATTTGCACGAATGATAATAAAGAGAAGTTATCAGCGCCAGCGATATCCAGAAGAAAATACCCACCTTAGCCCCAAGGGGAATCACATCCAGAAATCCAAAAACAAACAGTGCAAGCTGGCCGCAGCCCAGCCCCAACACCGAATTCTTCGTCCAATTTTCCTCCGCAAACATCCAAACCTTCCGGCACATAACTGCAGCCCCAAACAGAATGACCATATAAGCAATCATAGCGGGGATACCCAGTTCTGCGGCTGTGTGCAGGATCAGGTTATGCAGATGCCCCTGCTTTTCCCCAACTACGGGAATAGTCCGTGCTTGATTCATCCCCATCCCAAAAACAGGATGTTGTTTTATTTCAACAATGGCGGGCTTCCAGAATGTTATTACCCGCCCGATGAGTTTGTTCCTGGACTCAAGATCGGTATAGGGCAGTTTTTTAGAACCGGCAAGAAAAAATAAGCCGATCAGAACAGACAACATAACAATCGTAACGATTGCTGCGGCCATCTTTTTCCTGCGGAGGCCTACGAATATTAAAAGCCAGGAGACGACAAACATCCCCGCAAAACTGCTTCTTGACTGAGTCAGCACCATAACAGAAGCCATAGTCAGAAAACAAAAAATTAAAAAAAGGCCCCACCAATGTGACTGATAAATCCTGAAGTTCTCCTTCTTTCGAAACAGATAGGGAAGGACAAGAACAAAACATAAGGGCAGGATAAGAGTCAGCCCTCCTCCGACAGCATTGGGATGAAATCCCTCCTCGGCTCCGGGAAGGCCAAACTGGATCGAAGGAAGAGATTTCAGGAACTTATAAAGAAACCGGATATATTTTGGTTCATCATGCCGGCTCATTCCCATAATCCCAACAACAGCCAGGGCAAATCCTCCAAAAACAAAGACCATAATTCCAATTCTGAGGAGTCGCATGTCTTTAAACAGTGGGACAAGTGAGTAAAAGACAAACACACCAAAAAAGAAACCGACAACTTTTGGGAGACTAATGGTCACATCGGCAATGACCAAACCGCTCACTAAAACAAGAAAGGACAGGATTTGGATTGGCCAATCCATTTTTGTCCGCTGAAAAATGATCTTCTTTTTTAAGAACAGATAGAGAAAGATCAAAGGGACTAAAAAAAGAATCCAGACCGTACTTGTATTTGGGAACAGAAACAAAGGGGAAAGCAGTAGGAGAAGAGAAGGAAGCATCCACTCTTCCCAACGGATGTTTTTAAGACTTTCCATAGAATTTCAAGAATTCACTTTCAATTAGAAGGCACCCTGCTTTCTCGCAAGAACTCTTGGGGTTTGGACGAGGATCACAATATCCAGCCATAACGACCAATTTCGGATATAGTACTCATCCAAAAGGATCCGCTTTTTGAAGGGAAGAAGATTTCGGCCTCTCACCTGCCAGAGCCCGGTGATGCCAGGTTTGATTTTTGAGATGAAGGTACTGCTTTTATCCAAAATTTCTCTTTCCCTAGGAAGGTAGGGCCTGGGACCGACCAGACTCATTTCACCCCTCAGCACATTGAAGATCTGTGGAATCTCATCAAGACTGTACTTTCGGATAAATTTCCCCACTCCTGTAACACGAGGATCGAATCCTTTTATCTTCTGGAACTCTTCCCACTCCCTCCTTATCTGAGGATTGTTCTTCAGGTAGTCCTCTAGTTTTTGATCTCCGTCCACAAACATGGAACGGAACTTAATAATCCTGAAGGATTTTCCATTCTTTCCGATGCGATCCTGGATAAAAAACACCGGACCTTTTGAGTTCAGTTTAATCAACAGG
>CAZWHQ010000060.1:0-12097 GCA_964633715.1 uncultured Eubacteriales bacterium | reverse complement strand
GATGCGATCCTGGATAAAAAACACCGGACCTTTTGAGTTCAGTTTAATCAACAGGATTATAACAAGAAACAGAGGAAGAATCAGTATGGAAAAAAGGATAATCAGGATATATTCAAAACAGACTTTAAGCAGAATATTCCAGGGTTTAAACAGATTTCGATTCAGGTTTAAAGCCAGCACGTCGCCAAGACTTTCTACTCTAACTCCAAGCGTAAACAGGCTGCCGATGTTCGGCACCATCCTGATCGTTTCTGCACGCTCATCAAAGTTCTCCATAATCTCAACAAGTTCTTCCTGGGAATGCGAAGGCAGAGCGACAATAAAATCCTTTACATTTTCCAACTCATTGACCGAATTCCCCTGAGAGATGGTTCCAAGGACTTTATATCCCGAGAAAACTTCGCCGATTTTTTTCTCATTTTCTGTTAAAAATCCCACGATTTCATACCCCAAATTTCTGTTCGATTTTATTCCTTCGACAAGGAGATGGGATGTTTCGTTTGTTCCAATAATGACAACCCTCTTTTTCCAGATCCCCAGGGAAAAGAGGATTTTTTTGGTAAAATAACGGAACAAAGGAAAAACAACAAGGCTCAATATCCAGGCCATTGCGATCGTAGCTCGTGAGAAGAAAATATACTGCCTGGAGACAAAAACCAGGACCAGGATAAAAATAAACGAGATGGAGACACTCTTAAAAAGATACTTTGTCTCTTCCCAGAAGGAAAATCTTTGTGTGTAGAGTCTTCCATAAAATAAGACCAGAATCATCACGATGGCCCCGTAGGCAAAGCCCAAACGAAGCTGAACATCCAATGGAAGCGGTGGCTGTGACTTAAAACGCGGGATGAGGAACAGAAGAAGCTGGCTTCTCAAAAAATAGGCCAGCAAAAAGGAGGTCAGCAGTGCAGCGACATCATTGATAAAAAGAATAAAAACACAAAAAAGTTTTCGAAGCCCTGCCATAATTATTCCGCAATCTTTTCCATCTTATTATCCCACGCACAAAATAATTTACAATGATTTATTTTTGGACCAGATCTAAACACAGATTCTCCAGTTTTTCTGTAAATTGGGCGAGCCGTTCCTTCTGTTCCGCCGCGATATTTGAACTCGGTTTTTCCCTGAGATAGTTTTCATAATTTCTGACCTTTTCTTCAAGATCACTAATATCTTTTACGCGGAGAACCAGCCGCTTTTTTTCAAGCTTTTTTACAAATGCCTTCTGATGATCGTCTACAGCCTCCTTGTACTTTTTTTCCCTGGCCATAACGATAGGTATTTTTTGCCGGTATAGGATCGGCATTATACTCCCCGGCCCGCCGTGGGTGATAACGATCCGCGCTTTATCTATCTTCTCCATCAACTCATCGAAGGGGAAAAAATCTTGAACTTGGCAAAATTCGGGTTTTACCCGGGAAAGGCCGGATTGGATGTGGACTTCATCCTGAAGCCAATCCTTTGACTTGATCTCATCAACAGCTTTAATCAACCGGTCAAAAGGGTGGTGGTCTGTACCCACAGTAACAAATATCATAGGATCTGCCCCAACACTTTTCCTTTTGGATAGAATTTTTTCTGCTCTTCCCACTGCAGGATAAAAACATCTGCAATGGGATGGACCAGTCTGCCGGTCAGTGTAGGACTGTCGATCCGGTCAAAGACCTCGATAAACACAGTTTTGATTCCCAACAGTTTCCCGACATAAAAAAAAGGGACCGCTACGGCCGCTCCTGTAGAGACAATGATATCGGGACGTTCTTTCCGGAGAACTCTAATGGCCAGAAACGTGTTTCGGATTAGATTGAAAATATTTCTCGTGGCCGGGAAAAAAGCCCAATAAACTTTTTCCTCTTTGAGAAGAGATTCCGCGTCCGCCTTTCGGAAGGTCACCCAGAAACGGGCATATTTTTTCCACCAGTCCTCCAGGATGTGCAACTGAAAAAGATGTCCCCCATTGTAGCAGACCAGACAGATTTTCATTGTTTTTCAGAAGATTTTTTAAGTTTATCCAAAGAGAGGATAAGCCCTATCACTAAAAAATAGAGAAAGGCCGCTATAGGGGGCGCATCCAGGTCTTCTGTTATCATCCAGAAAAGCCCACCAATCAGTCCAATCCCTGAATAGTACCACAGGGGATAAAAATCCGGATCTTTGATTTGAACACTTTTTTGAGCCCACCATTTTCTCAATACAAGCCCCCAGAACAGACAGAACACGACAAAACCCAGGAATCCTGTTCTATAAATAACGCCGATATATGTGGAATGTGAACCGATCGGCACAGGAAAATCTTCAGTCCGGGGTTTGAATCCAAAGCCTAATACAGGCTTTTTAACAGCCTGCTCTAAGGTTAATCCATACAACCTGGCCCTCCAGATCGAACTTCCTTTTCTAAAATCAAAGAGTGCTTCAGAGATCTTTTTCGGAGGGATAATTAAAAGAAAAACAATTAGAAAAATTAAAACAACAGGAATAATTTTTAATATTGAGGATTTTTTTAAATTCAACAGCGCGAAGACAATAACTAAGGCGAAACCGAATCCCACCACGGAAGTCCTTGATAGAGAAAAAACTAGTGCAACTATTTCCAGCATCAGGATAATTGCCCATCCTTTTCTTTTCCCAACTTTTTTAAAGTAGACAAAGGTTAATACGATTATCACGATCATAGACAAACCCAAGGCTGTTCCGTAAATGTTGAATCCTGGCGACCGGGGAAAGGACCGAGTATAAATCCTATCTTCTCCGACAAAGACCAGATTGAGTGACGTTCCCAGTAATATGGCTTTGCTGGCAATAACTTCTGCCCATTTGTCTGGGAGCAGTTTAAGGAGAACACTTTGGAACACAATTGTTTTTTGTGTAATAAATCCCACTGAAATAGCTAAAATTACGAAGAGACCGTATAAGACTCCGGTGATGGGAAAAACCTTGAGAAAACGATTCAAATCTATCTTTCCCGTTGAATTGTAAAAAATTAGAATTATGAGGGCACCTAAAATCCAAAAGCTCAAATTATTAAAAGATCCGACAATCCTGGGAAAGGGGATATTTTTTATATTGATTAATATAGCTATAAGATACAAGACAAAAAAGACAAAAAGGATATAAATTTCGAAAGGTATCCGGAATCTGTCGCCTTTTTTCCTATGGTTCAACACTTTGATAAAAGCGATGGCAACGATCAGATGAAAGATAAAAAATCTGAATCCAAGTATCCACCAAAGGGGAATCAGCAATACTGCGAGACAAAGGTCCTCTATTGGAGTTGTCGTGACAAAGGGAAAAAACCTCGATTTTTTCAAGCTTTCTTTTCTTCTAAAACAGAATTTAAAATTATCTCCAATTCCTCCCCTCGGTTTTTCCAAAAAAATCTTTCAAGAGGCATTTTGTTGAACAAATTTTCGATTCTCTTTTCTTTCCAGGATAGATAGAGGTCCTCTATCACCTTTTTAATTTCTCGTTGATCATTGGGCACCACAACACCCAATCGATTCTTTTTAATAAATTCTGCTCCCAGATCTGTACTGGACTGTTGGATGGCAATTATTGGTCTGTTCGCTGCCGCATAAACCAGAACTTTGGAGGGAAAAATGTAGTTGCTTCTCCGGCCTCCGATATAGAGTATGGCCGAAGAACCCTTTTGGATTGAAACTGCCTTTTTATAGGAGACCTGACCCAAAAACTTGGTAAAATGATCGATTTTAAGTTTTTTTGCATAATCGATATATTTCTGCTCTATATTCCCGGCAAAAATCACTGAGACATCCTTCATCAGTTTCGATTGAGCACAAAGGGTATGAAGAGCTTTAAAAAACTCAAACGGCTCTCGTACATTTATGTAAAAATTTCCAAAATAGGACAGCACAAATTTTTGGCAAAAATCCTGCTTTTCGATCTCTTCAAAATACTCTGGAATTCCCTGGCCGATAGATTTGATTTGAGCGTCTTTTAAAAATGGATAAAACTCTAGAAACTCGCTTTTTAATCCTTCATAGGGTACGATCACACCGTCAACAGCTTTCAACATGTTTCCCTCAATATATCTCCCGACAAAGCGTTTAAAAAGGCTTGTCAGAGGATTAAAAGCAAGAGCGTCGCCATAGTCTGCCACCCAGGAGATCTTGGCTTTTTTTTTCAATACATATCCGACAAGATGGCCAACAAAAGGAAGGGCAGAGGAAATAATGAGATCATAGTCCCGCCAGGCAAGCAAGTTCACGCCTTTAATCCAACCGAATGGAAACCATTCCATGGTTGTTCTTGAAAATCCTTTGGCTGATTTATTCCTCCTGTGGATGAAAGAATATAAAATTCCAGGATATGACCTGAAAACATTGACATCTTCGGGGATTTCTTTCAACAGGCTTTCATCATAAAAATTATCTTTCTGAGATGGGCGCACTGTCAAAACATCTATTTTCCATCCCTTGGCATGAAGAACTTTTACAAAGTTCAACCACCGAAATGCCCTGGGACCACTAAGGGGAGGAAAATTATACATGCAGAGCAGGACTCTTTTCTGCCTCTCTGTTTCTGGGATCATGATAGATATCCCAAAGCCTCCAGTTTCTTTTTATATTCTTCTTCATTAAAATCCTGATTTTCGGAGGGAATGTCCGGCTTTGTCTTCTTGATTGTCCGCCGGTTTCCTTTTTCTATCACAAACCACGGGACTTTTATGATACTTTTTTTATAAATTCCACCTGTATGCCCGTATTCCTTAATAGGAACAGGCCACAACCATTCACCAAACAAGTTCGCGTGATCGGATGTAATGACAGTTTTCCCAGGCATGACTTCAAGCAATTTTTTTACGGCCTTCAGCACGATTTCTAAATTATCGACATAAGCATCCCAGACTGTCTCCCTATTCAAAACGCCTGCCTTTAATAAGTGCCATACAGTCTGGGTGTGTTTGACTTTTTTCCCTTCAATTAAGTCTCTAGATTTAATTCCTTCATGTTCTCCAATTTGTTCTCGTGTCTTCTCTCCTATGAAAGGGAAGTGGGGCTGCATAAAATGAAAAATAAATCGTTTATCTGGATGTTGTTGGATCGCTTTTGTAGAAAAGTCCACCATTGTCTCTGGAAGTACGGTTTGATAAGGTTCATACCATCCCTCTTTCCAGACAGGGATTATCTTATGGAAAGATTGGGGAACAAAATAATTCACAAGGGGATTACCTGTCACATAGACTGTATCAAGACACGTGAATTCCTTAAAATTTTCTTGTAAAAATTGTCCGGTTGAAGAGCCTTTGGAATAGATATACCTCAATTCCCCGTCCAACTCATTAACTTCTTTAAACATATCAAACCGGCAGGCATCAAGGATAATAAGATTATCCCAATCCTTGTCCATAATGAGTTCTGTTTTATGCTTGTTGATAGCCAGATAAAAAAGACTATCGAATGCAAATAAGAGATCATGCAAGTTCTTGATATTCTTTGTATTCATAAATTTATTCTAATATTAAATTTAAATAATTGAAAATGGACTTCAGATAAGATACCTCCATATTGGTTTCAAATAAAAAATCGGATTATGATTAGAGAATGGTTGAATTGGCGCTATGCCATCAAAACAAAATTGAAAATGCTCTATTTCTGGAACTCAGCTTTATTTTTTTCAATATAATCAACAAAACCACTTGAAAAAAAGAATCTAAATATTTTCTTAGATAGTACGTAAGATCTATTTAATACTGTATTGATATTCAGGATCCTTTTTAATCTTGTCAAAACTTTTAGGCCAATTGTTAATCAGCCAAACCATAAAAGCTGTAGGATCAATTTTTTCTTTGATAAGCTTGTTTCGTTTTTCATTATAAATTGATTTTAATCCAGATGTCTTTATCAGTTCTCGTGCTTTTTCAATTAAGTCCTTGGAGTTTTTATAATGAAAGACAAGACCATATTTTTTTTCTTGTTCTGTAACATATCCTAGTTTTAGGCTGTTGACATAAATTGCCGGTGTCCCTAAACATGCACTTTCCGATGCCATCGTTGCTCCTTCTCCAATAAACAAATCAGCAAAAGCTAATGCATCATGCATCCTTTGAGGCTCTAGATTGAATCTGAACTTGTTTAAATTTTCTGGAAGTTGATCTTCTGAAGATATGAAAATTTTACAATGGCCATCTAATTGTCTAACTAATTCTATTTTTTCCGTATAATTGAGACCTGATTGTCCAATATCATGTTGGGCTCCCCACGAGACAAACCGGATAATAGCATATTTTTCATCCCTTCTAACACCTAGTTCATTTAAAATATTATTGTCAGCCTTAAAGTAATTAGGATGCAAATAACATAGTTCCATATAGCTATCAAACTTTATCTGGTTCTCCCCAAAGTTTCTGTTGAAAGAAGTGGGATTAATAAAGGCATTTGAAAATGGACGATAGAAGAGATGATTAAATTTTGCATGTGCCGTATCATCAAAAACAATATGTGGTTTTTTGAAAATCCACGATACTTGTGCGGCATAGGGAGAAGCAAAGCTAAGAAAAATATCGGGCTTGAATTTTTTTGCTTGTTTGAAAAGTAATTTATCTGCGGCAAACATATAAAAGAATTTCCCAATTGAATTTTTTTTACCAGGACCTCGATTGTAGTAGTTGAAGCCTTCATATTTTAGGAGAAGATGTATAAACTCTTTATCACGCGCTGTAATAGCAAAATGATGACCTTTTTCCATCATTAATCGTATAAAATTTTTAAAATAATGAACATGAGCAGGATGACCAATATCTAGAAAAATTTTCATTTACTGAGTGAAACTTTATACTTTGTTAAAAGAGGCTGCAATGAAGTCTAATCAAAGTAATGGAAATCAAATTCCATTTGATGTCGCTATTTTCCCTTTCACATGTTCTTCTGTCTTTCCAATTATTTTTGCGGGGGATCCGGCTACTATTGTACCTGGAGGAACATCCTTGGTGACTAATGACAGTGCACCGACAATAGCGTTGTCTCCAATTGTAACACCTGGCATGATTACAGAGCTCACAGCAATAAAAACATTATTCCCAATAATGACATCTCCAAATTCTCTTTTTCCTCCAATATCTTTCCAGATATCCATCGGACCACCTCTTTTTGTATCTGTGTGGTTAAGAATAATCACGTTTCGGGTTATAAAACAGTTGTTTCCGATGACAATTTTTCCAGGTTTATGTGAGTCAATATAAGCCTGAGGTGAAATAAATGTGTTCCTTCCGATGCTAACTCCATTTAGAGCATAGTATTTTCTTTTGAGATATTCCTTTACTGCTCTATATGTTTTAAAGGGAATTAGGAAAATTTTAAATATGCTATTCATTGTTAAATATTGTTTTTAAAGAAACATATCATGCACAAAAAATATCTGGCTGATTTTTGAATATTAATTACTTCTTCAATGTATTTAGTGCCGTTATATGAGTAAGATATATCGTTGCAGAATCATATGGAGATTTCAAGAAATATCTCTTATTCAATTCGCTGGATAAGCATGATTTAGCTAGAAAGATTTTAGCATAAATCTTCTTTTTCCTGCTCTGGTAATTGGGATTTTGTCAACAAGTTGAATTCTCAGTTCAATACCTTCTCCAATATGATCCCTTATTCGTTTGGTTATCTTTTCTTCTTCTTCTTGATTATAGAAAGCATTTACAATAAGTCTGACTTCGATTTTGTCAGGAGCCTTTTGAACAACCTGAAATTGATCTACTGATTTTTCCCATTCAAAAAAACCTGTAAAAAAATGTACGATTAGAATGTTTCCATTTGACAGCTCAAGTATATCAACTAATCTTCCCTTTATTTGATTTACTTCCCAGCCGAATTTTTCTGGATTTTTGTCAGATGCAACAACTATGTCCTCAACTGCATATCGAATAAATGGATTTGCATAATTCCATAAGTCGGTAGTAATCAACTCTCCCTCTCCTTCAGAAATTATTTTTCCATTGTTGTCTAATAATTCCGTTATCGCATATTCATGTGAAACGAGATATTTATCTTTTGAAACTTCAAACATATTTGCTACGCCCTCGCCAGAATATGAATCGAAAACCGGACAATCAAAAGCTCTTTCAATAATTCGCCTCATCTCAGGAAACAGTATATCTCCAGTTGTATTTATTGCATTAACATCCGGAATATTTATTTGATTTGAATTAATGTAATTGCCAATGAGGCTCAGAGTAGCCGGGTATCCGCGAATAAATTTGGGCCTATTATTTAATATAAAATATACGATGTCTTTTTTACTATCCTCCGATATGCCTTCACTTTGAAAGTAGAGACAATTATTGAGATAATCTTGAACTTTTTTTTTTATTTTTTTCCGGGGATTGAAGCTCAGCTTTAAATATTTATCGCCGAGTTTATATCCCATATTGTACCAACCTCTTAAATTAGCGGCAATATTAAAGCTGTATGATTGTTTTGTGAGGAAATACTGAAGAGGCTTTCCAGTAGAACCACTTGAACTGTTTAGTATCATGTCCTTTTTTTTTAAGTTTGTGGCTATTAATTTTCCGTTTCTTATATTTTCTCGGATTGTCTCTTTTTTAATAATGGGTAATTTTATTAAATCTTTTTTTGTTTTTATATCAGCAGGTCTAAGACCTCGGCTATCAAATAATTCCCGATAATATTGCACATTATGATAAGAATGCCTTATAAGTGAAGCTAATTTTTCATTTTGAAAATCCTCAAGTTCTCTGCGTGACCAATTCTGGCTTCTTTGTAGAAACTTAAAATGTTTTAATATACTGTGCCCGAGAATTAAGTCACTGGTTGGCAAAACAATTTTTTTCGAAATATAATTTCTAAACGACATTTTTATCCTGTTATTTTTGTTTTATCCTCACCAATGTCGAATAAAATCTATCATATGCACTCTTATTACCTTGCTCCAATAAAAAATTGGTCAAGAATTTTTTATAATTATTTTTTCTCGCAGGCTCTAATGTTTCAGTTCCCTTTATTACAATATTTATATTATTCAACTCTGATTTAATACCAATTCCATGTTTTGTGTAATCAAATGGATAACTTTCAAAATAGTCTGATTTAAGAATTATGATCGGTTTATAATACCTAATTGCATAAAATAGGGCAGTAGAAAAATCGCTAATAACTACACTTGCAGCTAGAGTCAGGTCAGCAAGATTTTTATCCTTGTAAATCCTTACATTATCACATCCTTTAAAATAGCCCTGAATAATTTCTAAATCATCTTTTGGATGCAATTTTATATCTAACTCGTAGCCTGCCATTTTGACTTGGTTATACATTGATAAATAAAATTCCCTTTCATCATCCAAAGTAATCGGTAATATGCCGGTTGCTCTATATGGATTTGTAAGGTATAAAACTCGCTTTTCACTTCGTTTCAAGAATCTGTTTATCGTTGGACTTAAAAAGGGATATCCTGAGATAATAATGTTCTCTGGATTCATATTCATGCTTTTTATTAAATAATCCTTGTCATTATTCCCATAGACAAACGCATAGTCACAATGAACGCCTTTTAATCCGTATTTGGGCAATTTGTACATCTTGTCTTTATTAAATATATGAGTGAACAAATATGAGCTTTTTGTTAGTAGGTGTTTTAAAACAAGCCATCTTTTTTTGAAAAAAAACAAGTTGACACATATAGATAAATAAAAAAATAAATACTTTTTCAATGATATTATTTTTCGGCTGAAAGATTTATTTTGATTGAGAGATTTAAGGTCAAAGGATGCCAAATCAAGCGACATGCCATGCTGAAAATAAATGGGCACAATGGATAATTGTTTGCATAAATCAATTAGAAATAACGAATAAATATGGCCAGGGTTGAAAAATACCAAAAAATCTAATTCACATGCTATTAGAGTGTGTGCAATTTTCTGATTCCCAGTTAATTCAAACGTTGGGCAGTGAATAGCAGTATTATGATACTCTGGGGCATAAATTTGATTTAAATGAAAAACATAAAATTTAAAGTCCTCATTTGGAGATTTTTCAATAAATGGCTTTATGTGAGCGTCATAAGCTTCGAGCGTTTTATAAAAAAATCCTATATTCATATTCTACTAAATTTTATTCATCAAATGTTCATACTCACGAATAGATGTTGTGAAATGAAGTGCTGATTCATATCCATTTGTAACCAATCCCTCACGATATTTATCATCATCAATTAGTTTTTTCATTGATGCAGCTAGTTCTTCTATATTGTCTCTTTTTACTACAATTCCATTTATTTTATTCGTAATAATATCTTCCACACCAGGGAAATCTGAGACTATAACTGGGGTTTTACATATTAACGCTTCGATGACTACATTTGGCATTCCTTCAAAATCTGAATAAAGCAGTAAACCTTCTGCCTTTGAAATATATTTATAAGGATTTTCTTTAAAGCCCAGCAGAAAAATCCTCTCTTGAAGGGAATAATCAGATATCTTATTCAGAATATCAGATCTCAATCTTCCTTCTCCAAGAATTATATAATTTAGTCTGGTTTTATGTTTAATCGAATTAAATGCTTCGACTATACCTTCGTAATTTTTTTCTCTTTCCAGTCTTCCCACTGATATGAAAAATTTGTATGGGATCTCAATTTTTTCTTTGGCAAGCTCCTCAACTTTCTCTTTATCAATATAGTTTCTTATCACTGCAATTTTATTTTGTAAGTTTTTAGATTTTGAAATGAGGACATTCCGCATATAATGGGTCATGCACACTATCTTGTTCACATATTTATAAGTAAAGAAAAGAGTAATCTTTTCCCAAGCTCTTCTTTTAAGAATGTTCCCATTAGGAGAATAAAATAAATTATTAAATACAGTCCCAAGCCTGACAATTACTTTTATTTTTCTGAAAGGATGTAACAGTTTAATAACCACAGCTAAGAGAGCACCTTGTGATGCAAAGGAAAATATAATTTTGACTTTTTCTCTTTTTACAATCTTTGCTAATGTGAACAAACGATTCAATATAGTAATAAATTTAAATTTTTTATTATCGTGGCTAACATATTTTATATGGGGGACTTCTATTAGGTTTTCATAAGAATTAAATATAATATTATTATAGAGATATAGGATTTTTTTGTAGCCAATTAGTTTTGTGCAATTCATCAGGTTCAGGAGCATTTTTTCACTTCCTCCATTACCCAATGCCCAAATAATAAAGAGGATACTCTTGTTATGTCTCATTTTTCACAGATAGTAATAAACCATATTGAATTCTCCATGTTTTCCTTGTCAATACAGTAATCATTAACACTAGAACCGCCTATTAAATTAATTTTTCTCTTTTTAAGGGTTTTTCGATAGATCTTCACTAGAATCTTTATCTTTCTCGCCCAATCATATACCCAACCATATTTTAGTTTTTTCTTGAGATGTTTCCTCCTCATCTCTTCCTTATTCTTATCTTTAAGATACTGTCCAAAAATATTTACCTCTGAAAAATATTCCAAGAGAAGTGTTTTTAACTCTTGATAATCAAATTCTTTGATATGAAATTTATTGATGGATTTTTCACAACCTCCTGAAAAAGACAATCTGTTTGGTGTAGAGAGAATGAGGATTCCTGATGGTGTAAGAACCCGCCTAATTTCAGAAATGTACTTTCTATAGTCTCTTATATGCTCTAGTACTTCAAGAGACAGCACAATGTCAAAAGAGTCACCATCTAACTCAAGATTTGTACTATCCATCACATGAAACTCTATGTTTGGATGTCTAAGTTGACTTTTTGCATTATCAATTACATTTTTAGATATATCTACAGCTGTGATTTTTTCAAATTCTATCCTTTCTGCCAAATAGCCTATTTCGTAGCCAGTTCCACAACCATCAGAAAGAATCCTTTTATTCGATGTATCAATCATTTTCATAAAGAAATTCAACCTAGTGAGATTCTCATTAATTGGAGCAATGAATTCCGGGATATCTGCATAACGCTCACCTTGAAAGTCCAAATTCTTTTTCATTGACACACCATCCAATTCTTCCTTAAATCCCTATTTTAAAATCACTTTTAATCCTAAGTTTCGCCATTATTTTTCAAAACACATTGTAACTTCTTTAAATTGAACA
>CAZWHQ010000059.1:0-20372 GCA_964633715.1 uncultured Eubacteriales bacterium | reverse complement strand
CTTTTCTTCCCCTCCTTTTATTGAAGGAGAGAAAGCTGTTCATTGCCCTGGAATGAAAAGGTCCATTCCAACCTAGGAAAAATTTTTTTTTATTTAAACTTTCCTTTTTTCACCTCCTCTTCAAATCTTTGTCTAAAAAAAAAGGCTGTTTAAGTCTCCCTCTGGAGCCTTAAACAGCCTCTTATTTATAAAGTCAGCTGAATTAAATGTCTAAAATTTCTTCATTGCTTTCTAATATACTTTCTTATTCGATTTATATATGCAATTTTTATGCCAATAAAGGAGTAAATTTATCTTATTCAAAACAATAAAGATAAGTAATCATAAATTAAAATCAATGCTGATAATCCAATTATATGGATAAAATATTCAAAGAAATGGATAAGAGGTCAATCCGATTCCTGTCGGCCTGGAGTCGATGACGTGAAGAAGAGACTGACGGAAATAAAAAAATATTGATCTTAGAAGGCCGATCTTATATAAATACCTCAGATAGAAAAACACTTAACGTATTAGAAAATGGATGTTTCCCGGATTGTTTCAAAGATGGACAGCCTCTATGAATTCGATAGAGAGCCTGTTTCATCGGATAGGCTGCAGAGTGGCTCCAAATTTGCAGGACTTTTTGCAGGAGAGCATGTTGCGGCCACAGAATTTGTAATTGGTGCTTTTTTTGTACTGCATGGTGTCACCTTCTCGGACTTGATCTTAGGTCTTTTAATAGGCAATATGCTGGCCGTACTGTCATGGACTTTCATCTGTGCACCTATAGCCGTGAGAACGCGTCTGACGCTCTATTGGTATCTGCGAAAGATAGCCGGACCGGGACTCAACTTGATTTACAATATCGCTAATGCCGTTCTTTACTGCATTCTGGCAGGAGCTATGATTGCCGTTTCGGCGACAGCTGTGGGGTTGATTTTCGGAGTTGCTCTGCCCGCACCTACCGATATCCTCCCCCCAAGCCTGGGCTGGATCGTGCTCACGATGGGCATTGGATTTTTATTTACTCTTCTTGCTGTTTTTGGATTTGAAAGGCTCAGCCGGTTCGCTCAGATCTGTTCGCCATGGATATTTGTTGTTTTTATTGCTGGAGCGGTCATTATGCTCGCTAGACTGGAGGTGCATCCCAACTTGAGCAATCTTTTTGAGGTGGCCCGCACTAAAATCTGGAATGGTATTGCTGCTGCTGGACAGGATAAGTTTGGCCTGTGGCATATTCTATTTTTTGCCTGGTTCTGCAACCTCGCCATGCATATCGGCCTTTCAGATATGGCACTCTTTCGTTACGCGAAGAGATGGACTTATGGATTCTATTCGGCGTTTGGGATGTATCTTGGACATTTTGTAGCCTGGATCTGCTCAGGTGTTATGGTGGCAGCTATAGGGAGGGATATGCATCCCGGGCTGATGGCCTTTGAGGCGCTCGGGTTGGCAGGAGCCGTTGGTGTATTCATTGCAGGTTGGACGACAGCCAACCCCACACTCTACCGGGCTGGTCTCGCTCTGCAGGCTGTCACGCCCAACTGGCCCCGGTGGAAAGTTACCCTGACAGCGGGATTGGTGACATCAGTTTTGTCGTGTTTTCCAATCTTTTTCATGAAGCTGTTGGATTATGTGGCTATCTACGGATTGATTCTGATGCCTGTGGGTGCTGTGGTTGTTGCCGAATTCTGGATATTTCCAAAACTAGGCCTGAGACAACATCGTGCAGAAAAGGAGAAAATGCTTCTCAATTGGCGGGTTCTAGCGGCCTGGCTGGGAACAGGACTCGTGTGCTTTATAATGCCACTGCACCTTTATTTCCGGTGGCTGCCGGGATATTTTATAGCCCTTGTTCTCTATACGGGTTTTCAATATATCAAGAGGAAATGAAATGGGACGAAGAGTGGCTGTAATCCTAGCCGTAATGTTTTTAGCGGCATGTGTATTTTTGCCAGCGCTCCATTTTTTTGGACAATTAAGGATCCAACTCTTTAAGACATTTTTTTTCCTCGCTTCACTGGGATGGTTTCTATGTGCCTCTTTTTGGTTCTGGACTCCAAAAAAGCTTCGGGATAAGAAGAAATAAAGAGATCTCTTCAATTTGATTTGCCGGAGATCTCGAAAAAATATGTCCCGGAACCCACTTGAATGATCAGGGATCTTTCGGTCTCCTCCACCTTGCCTATCCCTTCGATTCCTTTAAGAAACTGTCTATTCCAATAGACCTGCTGGCCGTTTTCCTTGATTGCGATATTTTTTTTATTGAATTTGGGCAAGAAAATTTCTGCTGTGCAGTTGACTGGGATGGTGATTTTGAGTTCGATCAAACCATTTTTACGCGTCCACTCGGAGAGGATCTGCCCTCGGACCGTAGCTAAAGAACCGGAGGCGTAGGAAAGATCACGAACCATCTGCGGCCTGATGAGTATCTGTTCATAACCCAACGATGCGGTTTTTTGGTCGATTCCGGCCAGAGCCCTGTAAAACCAGGCGGCATAGCTTCCAAGCATGGGATGATTGTGTGAATTCATGCCGGGACCCGTTTTTTCCTGCCACAATTCCCAAAGCGTTGTCGCTCCTCTTTCAATCATATACCCCCAAGAGGGGTATGTGGTTTGGGTAGCCAATTCATAGGCTAAATCGGAATTGTTGGTTTTGAGAAGAACATCCAGTAAGTATCCTGTTCCAATAATTCCTGTGGTCAAGTGAGTATTGTTCCGGTAAAGGATATCTGACACCAGATTCTGAATGACTCCTCCTCTGGTTGAGGGGGCCGGCAGATCGAGGAAAAGAGGCAGCACATTGGCCGTTTGAGTATTGGGAATATAGCCACCCAAATCAGAAGAATAAAATGTATCATTAAAAGCTGACTTGATCTTTTCGGCCAAATTGGCATAATTTTTGGCGTCATCGTGCTTCTTTAAAATCTTGGCGAAACGGGAAAGAAGAAATACATCGTAATAGTAATAGAAGGTTGACACCAGATCTCCCGGAGTTTTATCGATGGCGATCCAATCCCCATAGCGGCTGAAACTCAAGATGCCTCCTTGGGCCATTTTTGTAAGAGAATCGATATATTTTTTCAATCCGTCATAATGCGTCTCGAGAATCCGAATATCTCCATAAAATTTATACATAAACCAGCAGAGAAGCGGATAGGCTGTTCCCCAGGCTGGATCGGCCGGTCTCTCGCCCCATATATAGGGAACCGTATCTGTGAGAGTTCCCTTCTTATCTTGTACATCACTGATATCGGTGATGAATTTTGTATAGAAGGCGGCCATGTCAAAATTCATAAGACCCCCTTCAGCGGCTAGATGGGCATCTCCAAGCCAGCCCATGCGTTCATCCCGCTGAGAACAATCTGTGGGAATGCTGTGGAGATTAGTCTTGTATGCCCAGAGGAAATTCTGCTGCATTTGATTCAAGAGAGAATTGGACGAGGTGAAGTTACCTGTCTGTTTGACCGCTGTGTGGACAACCCGGCCACGTAGAGTGTTCAAAGTGGGGACACCAGGATATCCGGTCAATTCGACATACCGGAATCCATGGTATGTGAACCGGGGTTCATAGACCTCATCTTTTCCACCTTTGAGGATGTATATATCTTCGGCTTTAGCTTTTCTCAGGTTTTCTCTGTTGATATTCCCATTGGGATAAAGAAGTTCAGCGAACCGCATCCGGACAGTGGTGCCTTTTTTCCCTTTAACTCGGAGCTGCGCCCATCCGCTGAAGTTCTGTCCCATATCAAAGACAAAGACTCCCGGTGCCGGATTCGTTATTTTGTGGGGTACGATGGTATCGACGATCTGGATAGAGGGCATCATTTGAGAAAGAAAAAGCCCTTTGGGCCTTTTGGCCAAGTCGACTTCTTCCCAAAGGCTGTCGTCATAGCTGGGTTGGTCCCAGCCAGGAGTTTCTAACCGGGCGTCATACCTTTCTCCATCGTAGATGCTGTCGGAGACAATAGGGCCGGATCTGGATTTCCAGTTTTCATTACTGACAATAACCACGTTATTTCCTTTTTCTGTTTCAATCTGGAGCTGAAGAATGAAGGCTTGAGACTTGTACCAACCCGTGCCGAGAACAGCGCAAACCGTGTTTTCTCCCTTTTGGAGATTTTCCGTAACCTCAAAAGTGGAATAGAGGATTCTTTTATCAAAGCTGGTCCAAGCCGGATCAAGGACGCTGCAGCCAACTTTTTTGCCGTTTATCCGCAGTTCGTAATAGCCCAGACCGCAAACAAAGGCTTTAGCCCTGACAGGTATTCCTTCCAGAGAGAATTCCTTTCTCATTTGATTGTGTTTTGTGATCCACTTAGCCTGCCATTCTTCCTGATCGAAAAAAGCCGTATCAAACCTTGCCATTGTGCTGTATGGACTGGGCATGTCTTTTGAATCCCAATATCGAACCTTCCAGTAGTAGGATGTATTGCTTTCCAATTCCTTTCCATCAAAATTGATCTGGGCCGTATGGGATGAAACAACTTTGTCCGAATCCCAGATGTCACTGGTTTGGGCATTGGGTTCTGAAGAAACGATGATTTGATACGCGGTTTGTTTCTCATCCCGGCCGCTGTGTTTGGGGACCCAGGAGAAGCGGGGATTTTTCACGTCAATTGCAAGTGGATTTGTAAGGTATTCACATCGCAGTTTTTCAGGAGGTAGAGGTCCGGATTTATTTGAAGCCAAGGCAGTGACAGCAAAAATGCCGAAGCAAAGACAGATTAAAAGAAATATTTCAAATTTGAGGGGGAAATTCATTTGAAGCTCCTTTTTCTTATTTGAAATGATTGTACTGATTCAGAAGAAAAAAACAACATTTGCTTTTGACACGAAGCAACCATACATAATATGCTAGGACAAATTATTTTGAAAAGATAATGACTGGAAACCTTTCCCTCTGATAAAATGCCTATACTAGCCTTTCTGAAGTTGAAGATGCAAAGGGGAGGTTATCTGGATTGAGGAAATTGTGAGAGATTTGGGAATGATTGAATTCTGGATTTTTATCCTGATTTCTATCCTGCTCTTGGCCTTTACGCTTAGCAGATCTCATAGGCATCGTTTCCCCCGTTTCTTTGCTTTTGAAGGACTTTCTGCGCTTGTTCTTCTCAATGTCCGAGGTTGGTTTCGAGATTCCGTATCAGTCCATCAAATAATCTCTTGGATATTTTTGGCGAGTTCTCTTGGATTAGCCCTTCATGGTTTCTGGCTGCTTCGTAAGGTTGGTTCTCCAGAGGAAACTTTTGAGGATACTCAGCAGTTTGTGACCATAGGTGCCTACAAGTATATACGGCATCCAATGTATTGTTCTCTGCTTCTCGGAGGAGTGGTAGTGTTTTTTAAATCTCCTTCTGTATTAGGTTTTGCGCTATTCACTTTCGTTTTTATATTTGTATTTGTGGCTGCCAGGGTGGAAGAGGAAGAAGTTTGGTGGTGAATATTTGGCGTATATGAAAACGACGAGAAGGTTCCTTCCTTTTCTGATTTAATATGACAGTAAGCAGCTGGCTGGATCTAGGAGAGAGTAGAGAACTGAAAATTCTCCCCTCAAATCTATTATAAATAGGTTTCAATAGGTTACGAGCCCAACAGATACAACGTGACATTTCACTTCTTATTTCTTATCTGTTGAACTGTAATAAAGGCCTGAGCACTCACTAATCCATCTCTGTTAACAGCCTCAATTGCATAACTTTCTGCAATGTTCTTACCTACATTCCGGTGCAAATACATAAATGTAGTGGCCTTTACCTCTACCACAAAACGCTGCGTCCCTCTCCGAACCTGATAAATTCGGTATGTTACGATATCCTGATTGTCCGGATTGGCCAACCAGGTCAGAGTGTTGATATATTCTGCAAAAAAGAGCGAGCGATTCAACTCTTTTTTACCTGCAAAATTTAAAGGAGGATAGACTATTCTTTCAAAATTGGCTTTTATGGATTTATCTGAATCCATGGTTATGGTTATTGAATTTGCTGAGCCTGAGGCATCGCCACTCCAGCTTGTAAAGGCATAGCCTGTGTTAACTGTGGCAGTGAGCTGTACGTTTGTGCCGTGATTGTAGGAGGCTAAATCTGGATCAATAGCCACACTGCCGCCTGTTGTGGGACTTGCTTCTGTTGTCAATGCATAGGTGTTTAAAGTGAAGTTAGCTGTTACGGTCTTGTTAGAATCCATCGTGATTGTAACAGGATTAGTCGTTCCTGAAGCATCACCGCCCCAGCCAGAAAAGGTATAGCCCGTATTAGCCGCAGCAGTGAGCTGTACGTTTGTGCCGTGATTGTAGGAGGCTAAATCTGGATCAATAGCCACACTGCCACCTGCAGTGGGACTTGCCCCTGTTGTCAGCGTGCAAGTGTTTAGAGTGAAGTTAGCTGTTACGGTCTTGTTAGAATCCATAGTGATTGTGACTGGATTAGTTGTCCCGGTAGCATCACCGCTCCAGCCAGAAAAGGTATAGTCCGTGCTGGCCGCAGCAGTGAGCTGTACATTTGTGCCGTGATTGTAGGATGTTTGATCAGGATCTATAGCCACACTGCCACCTGCAGTGGGACTTGCCCCTGTTGTCAGTGTGTAGGTGTTTAGAGTGAAGTTAGCTGTAACGGTCTTGTCAGAATCCATAGTGATTATGACTGGGTTAGTCGTCCCAGTAGCATCACCGCTCCAATTTGAGAATGTATAGTTCATATCTGCTGTTGCTTTTATACTCACTTCTGCATTAACTTCATAAAAGTGAGTTCCTGGGGAAGGATCGGTCGTTCCACCAGGACTTGTGGCTATGGTCAGTGTATGATGATCAGGAAAATAAAGATCTGGCCATTTATCCGTTCCTGGATGAAAGGTCAAGCGTTCTGCCTCTCCTCCATTAACAGGTTTGATGTAGATTTCGTAATCACTTGTATTGTGATCAAAATCAGGACTTGCTGCAAAGACGATGTATTCACCATTATTTGACCATTTCGAGAAATAACAGTGTGGACGTCCTGGAATTGAATCTTCAAATAGCTCTTGGTTAATCCCATCAGATGTTCCAATGTAAACTTCGTGGTAACCGCTGGTAATCCAGACAAGCATTAATCCATCGGGGTGGTAATGAGGTTGGCAGCCAAAAGTAAATTCAAAACGGTTGCTTCCATCTAGCTCCATGATATGAATATACCAAGGATCCGGATAGGTAGAGGCAAATGCGATCCGCTCGCCATCGGGAGAAAGAGTTGGATATAAAAAGGCATAGTCTTCTAATCCGGGAGTATTAGCCGGGACTATTTCCTCTGTTGTTCCTGTTTCCAAATCAAGGAGCATGATTGAGGTTTTTTCCGAACCATTAACTTCTTCCTCGACTATATAAACTAGCTTTTCATTATCCCAAGAGATATCGGGTTCTGATCCATTTACCACAACAAGCTGAGAATTAGAACCGTCCGGACGCATTCGATAAATATCCTCATTTCGTTCATAGTAAATCCATTCGCCATCTTTAGACCAAACCGGATGATCGTTTTGTTCCTGGTCATTTGTGAGACGGACCTTATCGGAGCCGTCAGAATTCATCTTATAAATATCCCATTTGCCATTTCTTGAAGTGGCCCAGACAATAGTGCCGAGCATTTCCCCAAGAGCTTTAGGCTCCTTAAGAATTAGTGGATTTAGCGGCTTGCTTTGTATGGATGGTGCAGCAAAAAAGAAAGCTATTAAAATCCTGACAAAAAGTTTCTTCATCTTGTGAGGAGATTGACATATCGTTTCGTTCTTAGCATGAAGCAATTTTATTTATCATTATAGTACAGGGTAAGATAAAGGGGATTCCGTGTCAAGATGAAGGAGCTTTCGTTCTTAATTCAAGCGGTTGATTTGCCCTTCCACACATCTTAAAAACCAGTCCTATAGCGATACCTGGCCTGCTCGCTTCGGATCGATCCGGTGGTTATACTTAGGCCATATTATTAAGGATTAAAATTTTGTTAACATTGAATTTTAGAGTCTAGAATAATAGAATGAGTAATCGTTGTTGTGCGCGCCTGTAGCTCAGTGGATAGAGTGATGGTCTCCAGAGCCGTTTTAGGGGGGTGTCGCTAAATTGCTGAAAACGCTGTAAATATATTTATTTTCAGAAACATTGCATTGTTTCTGTATTATATCTCTTTATCTCTCTTTACCGCAATTTAGCTCTCTTATAGACACTGTGAAGACACCAGAAATGATGAAATTGATTACTCTGTCTGATTCAAAAGCCGCTCAAACCGATTCAGAACTAAAGTTCTCCGGCGTAAGTCTTCTATCTTTCGAATCATATTGTGTGTCTTATTAATGCTGAATTTCGGTGGAAATTCGACCTCAGGAAGGGCTGTAAAGAGTCGAGACTTCGTTGGGCTCAGATAAAAAATGTCTAACAAGGCTTTTTCAGGCGAGGCCATCCTAACATGATGTTCGCCTTTCTCTTCATATCCAAAAAAGAAGCTGCTAGGGATATGATGAACCGAAACCGCTGCAAAAGGAGTCTCGTAAGTTCTTGTTCGTGCCAAAGAAACGCAGTATATAACTTCAGGAATCTGAGAGATCATATCATGGTAGTAAAGTGCACTTTGTAAGGACACATAACTGGGGAAAGGAGCGGTCAAATGCTGGACGATCGCTAATGGCTCTAGACTTTCGGGAATAGCCCAAAGCCCCCTCTTGAGCTTAAGAACATGCTCTTGCCGAGCTAAACGGCTAAGGAGTTTACTTGCATGTGATTTTTGGATATTGAGTGCGGCCATAACATCTGCGGTCTGAAATACTGGCTGGGAGATCGCTTTAATTTTCTTAAGAGCCTCTGAAAGTGTCATGGATTTGATTCTCCTAGGGCATGTACTACATTCAGAATCATGTTGTCCCAAAGTTCTGGTGAAGAGTATTGTGCTTGATACTCAGGGTGAAGATGGGAGATGACTTGACTCTTGAACATTTCATACGACACCATCCAAACATTATCCTTTGCTTTGTCTACATATTTTTTAGCCTTGTCGAATACAACTGTTGGATCGACGCCTGAAGTGAGCAAGAGGTGGAGGTCAAAGACATCTCTTGCCTGGATCTGACGACGGTTTGCCAATGTAATCACTTTTTGCACACAAGCTTCCACTTGCTGATAGTGGCTTGCCAAAATAGGAGCAAGTTCATACGCGCGGATTAAATTTGCATCCACCGAATCAAAAGCCAGGCCAGCCTTCATTCCTCGTCGGGAGAACTCAATTTTTGTTCGGAGTGGTATGCTTGAAAGTGGCACTGAGAGAACAAACTTCCATCGTTGCGTTGTATATGTTTGTTTGGGAGACGAACTCTCTTGAATTTTTATCCCCTTGACATCGAGAATCTGTGTGAAAGTTTTCGATTTAATTATCTGGCTCATAATGACCTGCAATTTATCCTTTGACAACACTGTACTTACATCCAAGTCTAAATCTTCTGAGTACCTAAAGCTTTTGAAAAAAAATCTTAGATTGCATCCTCCTTTCAGTGCATAAAGTTTCTTGTCTACCTTTCTTCCCAAGAGGTCCATAAAGACAAGATGGAATAGCTCAACGGCTTCTCTTGGCGAGTATAATTTCATCATTTAACTCCGGATATATAATACGTATAGTTGACACATATGTCAACTAAAGGATTTATTAATCTTGGGATCAATGATTTTTTCTTTTTAATAAATGAAAATATTTCTGCATTCCAACATCAAAACAAAGTAATAGTCAATCCTATCAGAAACTTACAAATTATCTGAAGGTGTAAGGAAGTATACGTGGGTATACGGAGGTATATTTCATATGGTCACAATGTGGTCACGGCACTCCATATTCAAGCCAAAATTTTAGGTATGTGTTATCATTGTACCAAAACGATAGAGGAGGACTATGATGGCGGAATTAAAAACTCGAAAAACTGATGCGAATGTTGAAAAATTTGTAAATTCTGTTGAAAATAAAATCCGAAAAGAAGATGCAAAAGTTCTTTTAAAGCTATTTAGGGAAATAACAAAAGAAGAGCCTGCCATGTGGGGGGATAGCATTATAGGTTATGGGTCTTACCATTATAAGTCCGAACGAAGCAACCAAGAGGGCGATTGGCCACTTACTGGATTCTCTCCCCGTAAACAGAGATTATCTATTTATATCATGCCTGGATTTAAGGATTTTGGAGAGCTTTTAAAAAATTTGGGTAAATATAGGAATAGTGTATCCTGTCTTTATATTAATAAACTTGCAGATGTAGACATTAAAGTTCTAAAAGAAATTATAAAAAAAGGTTACCAAGATATGAAAGCGAGGTCTTGAAGGTCTGATACTGAAGGATTTAGTCCAGGAACATTATGGGCTTGGGCGAATTCCTTTAAAAAACTCTCCAGCTTTGTATCAAGTGCAAGATAAAAAAATATGAGAAAAATTTGGTTTAAAATGTTGATATTAGAATAAAATTTTAAGGAGACACAACGATGAAATACCACAAATTAGGACACAGCCATTTAGAAATCTCTGTCATTGGATTGGGCTGTATGGGGATGTCGGAGTTTTATGGTTCAGCCCAAGA
This sequence comes from uncultured Eubacteriales bacterium, assembly GCA_964633715.1. Lineage (GTDB taxonomy): Bacteria > Acidobacteriota > Aminicenantia > Aminicenantales > Aminicenantaceae > JAUWVG01. The sequence goes on along the minus strand of CAZWHQ010000059.1, from coordinate 9,819 downwards.
GGCGGAGTCGATGGCTACCCTCCATCGAGCCATTGACCTGGGGATTAATTTTTTTGATACGGCTGATATGTATGGCCCTTGGCAAATGAGATGTTAGTAGGAAAAGCGATAACTGATAGACGTGACAAGGTCGTTTTAGCCACAAAATTTGGTGTTATGCGGAATGAAAAGGGTGAATTTTTGGGCATTAATGGTCAGCCCGATTATGTGCGCTCGGCTTGTGATGCTTCCCTCAAACGATTGGGGCTGGATACTATCGACCTGTACTATCAACACCGCGTTGACCCAAATGTCCCAATTGAGGAGACTGTTGGGGCTATGACTGAACTGGTACAAGCGGGCAAAATACGCTATCTTGGCCTCTCTGAAGCAGAGCCGGATATTATCCGAAGGGCACAAGCGGTCCATCCGATTAGCGCGTTACAAACCGAATATTCATTATGGAGTCGAGAGCCGGAGCAGGAGATTATATCCACGACTCGTGAGTTAAGGATCAGTTTTGTCTCTTATAGTCCGCTGGGGCGAGGTTTTTTGACCGGTCAAATTAAGCGGTTTGAAGATTTGGCTGAGGATGACTTTCGGCGAACCAATCCTCGCTTTCAAGGCGAAAATTTTGCCAAGAACCTGGTTCTGGTTGAACGAATTGCCGAGATTGCTCAAGACAAAAATGTTACACCAGCCCAGTTGGCCTTGGCTTGGATTTTGGCACAGGGAGATGATATTGTCACAATTCCGGGTACAAAACACCGCACCTATTTAGAGCAAAATCTGGGTGCACTTGATGTGACCTTAACTGAGAAAGATTTAGCTCATATCAATGATGCTTTTCCGATGGATGCGGCCCTAGGAACGCGGTATTAGTTCTCACAGAAAGACGCCGATCCCGACTTCCCTGAAGTTGAGGATGCGAAGAAGAGGCTGGCTGGATTGAAATAGATTCATTATTGCGGGCGGATGTTATGGGTGATATAATCCAATTTGAATAAATCAAGTAACTTTGATCCCAATTAGGTGGAGCGAATATGTCATATAAAGTAAGTGTAATTATCGAGAAGGATGAAAATGGTTATTATGCCTATTGTCCTGAGCTTGAAGGATGTCAAACCCAGGGAGATACTCTGGAGGAAGTATTGAGCAACATAAAAGAAGCTGCTGAATTGTATTTAGAAACAATGTCTGAAGATGAGATAAAAGAATACCTGAGCAAAGAAATATTGAGCACATCCTTAGAGGTAGCTATTGGCTAAATTGCCAAGATTATCATCGTAACAAGCTGAAAAATTGCTTTTGAAAAATGGTTTTGAAATGATTAGATCAAAAGGAAGCCATAGAATATACAAGAAAGGGAAAAAAAGAATGATTCTACCCTTTCACAGTGGAAGAATCCTGCACCCAAAAATAGTTAAACAAATCATAAAATGCACTGATGATTCATAATCCTGTTCCTATCTGTACGAGCGATTGACAGATCCCCACCTTAAATTAGCAATAGAAAGGGCCAACCATACGACCTAAAAATTACTTCTATTTAGCCGAATTATATGAAACATAGATACGGAAAACCTTTGCTATAGATTTATACGAAATATTCCCTCTCAAGGGAAAGACGCCGATCCCGGTCTTCCTGAAGTTGACGAAACAAAGAAGAGGCTGGCTGGGTTGAAAATAGAGCAGAGAATCTAAAGATTTCATCCCTTTAATTTGCTATAATTGCCATACAAACATCGGTGCGCCTGTAGCTCAGTGGATAGAGCGACGGTCTCCGGAACCATGATAGGGGATTTCGCTAACTTATTGAAAACGCTGTAAATATATTTATTTTCAGAAACAATGCATTGTTTCTGTATTGATTCTGTCATGTCTATTAATGCCAATTTATGTCTCTTATAGACACTATAAAGACACCAGAAAAAACACTATGGACTCAAAATCAAGTTCAGAGAATTTTTCTAGTTATGTTCTAAGTGATGTTTGATCGTTTTGCCTTTGACAAAATAGATCACATCTTCACTGATATTGGTGGCATGATCGGCAATTCTCTCCAAGTGTCTTCCAACCAGGATCAGGTCCACAGCTCTCTTGATCGATGAGGGATCCTGCATCATGTAGGTTAAAAGTTCTCGAAAGATCTGATCATTGAGATCATCCACCTCATCATCACGTTCGCATACTTTTTTGGCTAGATCCGCATCTTTTTGGACGAAGGAGTCAATAGAATCCTTGACCATTTTTTTTGAGAGTTGGGCCATACGGGGGATATCGATCAAAGGTTTGAGTGTGGGAGACTGGAGCAGCACCAGAGATCTTTGGGCGATATTGACGGCTTGGTCTGCAATCCGTTCTAACTCGCTGGATATCCGGAGCACCGCTGTCAGAAATCTCAAATCTACAGCCATGGGTTGATGCCGGGCCAGCAAGGTCAAACATAGTTCATCGAGCTCCACATCTAGAAGATTGATGTCTTCCTCTTGTCTGAGAACCTGATGCGCCAGGTCCTCCTTCCGGTCCTTGAGGCTTGTTATGGATAGAGAAATGGCCTCTTCAGTTAAGGCAGCCATTCTCAGTAATTTTTCCCTTAATAAGTCGAATTCTTCGTCAAGATGTCTTTCCATTTTTATCTCCTGTGAGTTTTCTTTCCCAATTAACCGAATCGTCCGGTGATGTAATCTTCAGTCAACTTGTTTGATGGATTTGTGAATATCTTATCCGTGTCATCGAATTCTATCAAGTCTCCTAGCATCATAAAGGCTGTATAGTCGGAGATCCTGGCTGCTTGCTGCATATTGTGTGTGACAATCACCACTGTGTACGTTTGCTTGAGTTTATGTATGAGATCCTCGATTTTTGCGGTAGCCACAGGATCTATGGCCGAGCAGGGCTCGTCGAAAAGAATCACTTCCGGTTCGATGGCCAGGCTTCTTGCAATACACAACCGCTGCTGCTGCCCCCCGGATAAAGAAAAGGCATTTTCGTCCAACCTATCCTTGACCTCGTCCCAGAGCGCGGCTTCGGTGAGGCTCTTTTCCACGATCTTTTCAATTCGCTTTTTATTTTTCATGCCATTGATGCGAAGACCGTATGCGATATTATCAAAAATGGACTTTGGGAAGGGATTGGGTTTTTGGAACACCATCCCGACTTTTTTGCGCAATTCGACAACATCGATGTTTGGCCGATTGATATTTTGGTTATCCAGAAGTATATCTCCGGTTACCCTTGCACCAGGAATAACGTCATTCATTCTGTTCAATGTGCGGATAAAGGTCGATTTGCCGCATCCTGAAGGACCAATGAGTGCAGTGACTTTGTGTTCCGCACAAACCACATTGATATTCTTAAGCGCTTGCTTGTTTCCATAGTAGAAATCTACGTTTTTAGTTTCTATCTTCGCTTTTATTGCCATGATTATTCCTTTCTTTTTCTCCTCAATTTGTAGCGGAGAAGAACGACTGAAAAATTCATTCCTAACACCAAAAGGAGGAGAACAAGGGCTGTGGCGTAGGCTATAGGCCGCACCTGGGAGATGGCGTGATGTTGCGTGGCCATGACATACAAATGGTAGGGCAGCGCCATAAACTGGTCGCCCAATGAATTAGGCAGAATGGGGAGAAAAAAAGCGGCCCCTGTAAACATGATGGGAGCCGTTTCACCTGCCGCGCGTGCCAAACCCAGAACTGTGCCCGTCAACATCCCGGGCATGGCATAGGGCAAAACATTTGTCCTTATAGATTGCCACTTAGTGGCTCCCAAGGCGAGAGATCCTTCTCTGTAGGAATTGGGAATGGTCTTGAGGGCTTCCTCACTCGAAGTGATGGTCCAGGGCAGGGTCAACAATCCCAGTGTCAGTCCTGCAGAAAGTATGGATGTGCCAAATTTGAGGATATTCACGAATAGTATAACTCCGAAAAGTCCATACACGATGGATGGAACTCCGGATAGATTGCGAATGGACAGCCGGATAATCCGCGTGATTCTTGTTTGTTTGGCGTATTCATTGAGATAAATGGCTGCAAACATTCCCATTGGAACAGCCAGTATGGCTGTCACCAGAGTGACAAAAAAGGTGCCCACAATAGCTGGGAAAATCCCTCCCTCGGTCATACCCCTTCTTGGGGCCTGGGATATAAATTCCCAGCTCAACGTGCCGGCTCCCTTACTGCCGATGTCGTAGAGAAAGATCAGCAGGAATGCAAAGACTATGTAGAGGCAAACCCGGAGTGTAAAAAATCCAAGGGCTTGAATGATCTTCCTCTTCATTGTTCCCGTTCCTGGTATTTATGAAGGATGACATCAGAAATTAAATTTACGACAAATGTGATGATAAACAGGACAAAACCCACTGCAAAGAGGGCATAATAATGGGTGGTGTAATAGGGAACTTCCCCAAGTTCAATGGCCACTGTCGCTGTCATTGTTCGAATGGAGCTCAAAAAGCCTTTTGGAAAGGCCGGAGCATTTCCAGTCGCCATCATCACGGTCATGGTTTCCCCGATGGCCCGGCCCATACCTAGCATCACGGCAGCGATAATGCCGGATAAAGAGGCAGGAAGTTTGACACGGACCAGAGTTTGCCATTGGTTAGCCCCTAATCCGAGAGATGCTTCTGAATAGGTTTTGGGGACTGCATTGAGCGAATCTTCAGAAATACTGATGATGGTGGGCAGTGCCATTATGGCTAGTAGTAGGGAACCATTTATGGCATTCAAACCATTACTGGTACCGAATATTTTGGCGATGATCGGTCCAAAGAGCACGATCCCTAAAAATCCAATGACAACGGATGGAATTCCTGCGAGAATTTCGATGATGGGTTTAACGATCTCCCTGACCCGCCAATGAGCCACATCGGAAAGATAGGCGGCGACACCGATACCGATGGGGATGGCAATCACGAGGGCTCCGACAGTCACCATAAATGTGCTGACAACCATGGAGAGGATACCGTATCCTTCTTTGACCGGAGATGTCGGATCCCATCTCGTGCTTGTGAAGAACTCACCGAGATTTATTTCTCTAAAAGCGGGAATGGCTGTGAACAAAAGCAGAAAAAATATGCCCACTAAAGCTAAAATGGCGAAAACGCCATTTGTGAAGAAAAAAGCTGTGATCGCTCTTTCTTTAAAGTGGGAATACTGCTTTTTTATCATCTTCTATAATCATTTTATGTTCTTATTGTTGTCAGCGATAATTCCAGGTCCAATGGGGAAAAAGCCTTCAGCTTCTACGATCTTCTGTCCTTCAGAACTGAAGATGAATTGGAGAAATTGAGCCACAACACCAATAGGTTTTCCATAGCTCGTTTGGAACAACGGACGGGCCACGGGATAGTCACCCGAATCAACGGCTTCTTTGTTGAATGGAGAGAAGGCTTTAGAGTTCGCGTCTTTGGAGACGTTGAGAATCTTTAAGTCGTTTCTAGGTTGTTTTGTCTTGGAGTCGACCACATATCCCACACCGACATATCCGATTCCGGCTCTATCCTGGATGACACCTTCGACGATTTGAGCATTGCCATTCATCCGTTTCATGTCTCCGGAATAGTCCTGTTTTCCCAGCACATGTTCTTGGAAGAACACATATGTGCCTGAGTTGGACTGACGTCCGTACAGAGATATAGGACTATCGTCACCGCCCACATCTTTCCAGTTGGTGATCTCGCCTCTAAAAATGGCACCGATCTTATCCATAGAAATTTCGTTGAGTGGATTGCTTTTGTTGACTATGATACTCAATCCATCGATCGCAATGATAAATGTGCGGTAGTCGATACCTTTGTCCGCACACTGCTGCTTTTCCGAATCCTTCATCGGCCGGGAGTGGTTGGCCACATCACAGGTTCCGTTGATCAGACCTGCGATTCCGGTACCGGACCCTCCGCCGAGAACGGCGATAGGACTTCTGGGATTCTTAGCCATAAATTCTTCGGCAAGAATCTGGACGAGATTGACCAGTGTGTCAGATCCTTTGACCTGAATCATTTTTTGGGCTGTCACGAGGCTTCCGGACAATAAGAGTCCGAGAACTAAAGTCAGAGTAATAATTCTTTTCATTTCATTTCTCCTTAATTTTGGTTATTTAAATTTAAAAAATAGGGTGATATTGGCATACACATCATTTTTGAATTCATCTCCGGCATAGGTGATGTATTTCACATTGGGAAGAATCCAGATATTTTTTGCGGCTTCAATGCTAAATCCAGCGATGAACAGAGTAGGCTTGGAATAGTTAGTAAAAGGAATGTACCCGATGCCGGATCCTTTGAATTTTTCTTTCCAATCGCTGGTTGTAGCCGTATCCACGCGGGCAATCAGTTCAATTTTTTCAGACGCCTTGAAAACGGCAAAAACCGACGCCAGTCCGAGATTATAAGTTGAGGCATTATCGAGGACTTGGTTGGCGTAAAGAACGCCTATACGCCCCCAATCTCCTTGGTAAGAGGCAAATCCTTGATAAGTGTAGCGTTTATCTTCTTTGGACCGATGCTCATAATCGCCGTAGATTTCTAAAGTCAAGCTTTCAGCCGGTTTAAAAGCGACGGCGCCATAGAATTTTTTGCCAGCGTTGGCCTCACCCTTATTCGAAGACCCGTTTCCATACATAATGCTGTAATTGACCATTTTTCCCTGATCCAGGGATCCTTTCAGGCCAATTCCAAAATCACGGGATGAAGCAAACTTAAACAGATCGAGAGGAGTTTTTTCAAGATGCCTCAGGCCCCAAACATCTTCAACGGTGTGTCCGAAGGTGGGTGTGGACATGATCCCAACATTTAAACTCTGTCCAGCAAGTTTGGCACTGAGATAGGCATCCTTGACAAAGGCATAGAGTTTGTCAGATCCGAAATCTTCACTAGCCATCTCAAATCGCAGCCTCATCTTGATCGAATCAGTGAGCTGGTTGTTGTAGGTGAAGTAGATCCTGCGGAACCAGAATCCATGCTGATTGTTAAGATCAGTATTGTTGTTTTCCAAGACTGAATAATAGTCAGCGAACATATAACCCTGCAGCGATCCCTGCGCATTGGCTATTTTAGGGATGTATAAGGTCACAAGTACGGCTAAAATAATTAAACTCTTTTTTTTCATGTTATAACCTCTAATTCTTCTTATTTCTTTTAATTTGAATCCTAAAGAAGCTTCTATTATTTGGGATTCAACCGCATTATGGATTTGGTGTGTTAACGAGTTATAAAGATTGTGTTAATTTTGTGTTAATTTTTTATATCTTAGGAAATGGCGGGATTCGAGGGGCGAGGCTCAAAAGAGAGGGATTAGAGCTGCTTGGGGAGTTTTACTATTATTGTTGTTCCCTGACCTATTGCACTTTGAACCGATATGTCCCCATTGTGAAGTTTAACGATATGTTTGACAATGGAGAGTCCAAGGCCCGTACCTCCAAATTTTCTGGAACGGGATTTGTCCACGACATAAAAGCGTTCAAAAATCCTGGACAAATACTCCTCGGCCATGCCGATTCCTGTATCTTTGAGGTTACAGTTGATGACACTGCCTTCATCGGAACAGCTGATGGCTATAGATCCTTTTTCGGTGTACTTGATGGCATTATCGATCAAGTTGATGAACAGTTGTTCCAGTTTGAAGGTGTCCCCTTTAATTTTTGGCAGTCCTTCAGGGATGTCAACGGACAGCTGCAATTTTTTTTCAGAAAGCGCTTGTTCGAATCCCAGGAGCAGCCTATTGACCAGTTCAGCAACATCGATCTCTTCATATTCGAGAGACATTGCCTTTTCTTCGAGTTCGGCCATTAAAAGGAGATCTCTGACAATGTAGATCAAGCGGTCGACATTTTTATGGATGATGTCGAGATACCTTTTTTTGTCTCCCTCGAGATCCTCTTCCATCGTCTCGATGAATCCCTTGATCGATGTCAATGGAGTACGGAGTTCATGGGAAGCATTGTGGATAAAGTCTCTCTTGATTTTTTCCACATTCGTGAGCTCTGTAATGTCATAAAGTGTCAGAATCACTTCTTCTTTTGACTTTAAATAGGTGATGCTGCACTGGAAAGTTTTTCCCTCAAGATCCAATTCGATAGAGGTGTTTTCTCCTGAAATCCGGTTCTGATCCACAAGTTTTTTTAAATTTGAATCACGGATCACTTCCCAGTAGTGCTTTCCTTCCACATTGATATTTTTAACGATGGACGTGAAACTCGAATTGGCAAAAAGGATACGCCCGTCCTTATCGAGAGCAATCACGCCTTCCTCAATAGCCGATAGAATGCCCTCAAGTTCCTTTTTTTTAAGATTGACTTCATCAAAGAGAGTTTTGACCTTTCCTGTCATGACATTAAAACTTTCTGCAAGGTCATGGAATTCATTTTTATAGCGCATGGACACACGAGTCTCAAAATCACCGCTGGCAATTTTCTGGGATGCTGTCTGCAGTTCTGAAACGGGTTTTGAGAAGGAGCGGTACAAGAACAGAACCAGGAAGAATGAAAAAACAAGTGCTAAGAGAGTGAGTTGAGTGATTTTCCAACGCAGGTCCTTAATCAACACATTGATATCCTCAAGATAGAGACTAATCCGAAGCACTTCACGGATCTCCCCCTGTCTCTGCAGGGGGAGTCCGATATAGAGCATTTCAGCCTTGACGGTCCGGCTGAATCGAATCGATTGTCCGATCTCTCCGGAATAGGCCTTGTAGATTTCTGGCCTCGATTTATGATTTTCCATTTTGGCAGGATCTTCATCAGAATCGGCAAGAACAATCCCTTCTATGTCGATGACTGTGATCCGTGTTTGGATTTGCTTTCCGAACTCTTTGACAAATTGGTCAAGCTCTTCAAAATTTTCCTCTTGGATAATGGAGGTGACCTTGAACTTGAGTGATTCGCCGAGGTGGATCAAATTTTGCGCCTGTGAATTGATGAAGGACGAGCGAATGGCCTTAAAACTGATAAGAAGTGCAAAAAGGGCAAGGAGCAGGACAATGACTAGATGACCAAGAAAGACTTTTGTGAGGATTGTTCGTTTCATTCTTCGAATTTATACCCTATGCCTCTTATATTTTTGATGAAGACGGCCGCATCTCCTAATTTTTCTCTGAGGTGTTTGATGTGGACATCGATCGTTCTGTCGACAACGATCTTTTCGCTTCCCCAGAGATAATCCAGGATTTTTTCCCTCGAAAACACCCATCCCTTTTTTGAGGCCAGGAGAGTGAGGATTTTAAATTCTGTAGATGTTAAATTGATTTTTTTTCCGTGGCTTTGAACTTCATGTTTTTCTAAATCGAGGGTGAGCGATCCTTCTCCAATGTTTATGCCGCTCTTTTCTTCTTCCTTTTCTGAACGTCTCAAAACTGCCTTAACTCTAGCGACAAGTTCCTTGACAGAAAAAGGTTTAGTCACATAGTCATCCGCTCCCAGTTCCAAGCCTAGGATCCTGTCAACTTCATCTCCCTTGGCTGTTAGCATGATGATGGGGATCTTTCGGGCGTCTTCTTCGGATTTGAGGTGTTTGCAAATGTCAAAACCATCCGCATCAGGCAGCATGAGATCCAAAATTATTAGATCTGGCTTTTTCGCTTCAAGCTTTTTGAGAAATGAACTTGCGGTTTCAAAATATTCGACTTTAAATCCTGCTCTCTGAAGATTGATGGTGACCAGTTCAAGGATGTCTGGTTCATCTTCGACCACATAAATCTTTTTGTGCATAAATACTTCGAAGAAACGAAAAGCTCAAGATTGAACAATCATAATACCATATTTTTTTAAATCCCAAAAATGTTGTTGTTCTCCCGTAAGCATCTCCAGAACCGTGATGGCACTTAAGCTGCATAGCGGGCTAACTCT
>CAZWHQ010000058.1:0-21768 GCA_964633715.1 uncultured Eubacteriales bacterium | reverse complement strand
CTTCAGGCTAAATCCAGATAAGAACATGAACGGAATCGACAATGCCGTTGTAATAATCTACTTTGTATCCGTTATCGGGTTGGGCTTCTGGTACCGAAAACGTGCATCTAAGAGTTTAGAGTCCTATTTTTTAGGCGGAAAAAAGCTTCCCTGGCTTGCATTGGCCATGTCTGGTTCAGTGTCCAATTTCGACATTACAGGCACGATGTGGATTGTCTCCATCCTTTTTGTCCTCGGAATGAAGTCCATGTGGCATCACTGGATGTGGGGTTTTTTAATGGGGGCCTTTTTTTTGTCCTATATGGGCAAGTGGGTTCGCCGCTCAAATGTTTTAACAGCTGCAGAATGGATGAAAACCCGGTTTGGAGATGATTCAGCAGGCCGTTTAGCAAGAACAGCCTATGCATCGATGGCTGTTTTGACACTGGCCAGTTTTGTAGGATATGCGTTCCAGGGAATCGGCAAGTTTGCCTCTGTCTATATCCCTCTTGAACCAAACTTACTGGCGCTTCTAATCATAACAGTGACAACTATCTATGTTATTTTAGGCGGTTTATTCAGTGTGGTTGTCACAGATGTAATCCAGACCGTTGTTCTGACCATCAGCAGCCTTATCATCGCCTTTATCGCATGGTTAAAACTGAATCCTGAAGGACTGGCCAAAGTTCCCTATGGCTTTACCTCTTTGTCTGTTCCATGGAAATTGCCCGAGTTGAGCGGTACGGACAATGCCCAGTTTGAATTTTTCGGAGCATTGGTCATTGTCTGGATTTTGAAGGGATTGCTGATGAATGCCGGGGGGCCGGCACAGATGTATGATTTTCAACGCTTTCTTGCGGCACGGAACGAACGTGATGCGGCAAAGCTTGGGGCGGCCTGGAGTGTATTTTTGATCGTACGGTGGGCTCTGGTGATGGGTATTGTGCTGCTGGCGCTGACGGGTGTTTCAGGAGTGACTGACTCTGAAAAAGTCATGCCACTGGTGTTAAAAGATTTTTTACCGGTTGGAGTGAGGGGTTTTGTTGTGGCCGGATTGCTGGCGGCTTTTATGTCCACCTTTAGCTCAACCGTTAACAGCGGAGCATCGTTTATCGTGCGCGATCTCTGGCAGCCTTTTAAGAAGAAACAGGTTACAGAACGTCAGGCTGTCAATTTCAGCTATTTGGCTACGATAATTCTTGTTCTTTTGGGGATTCTCATTGGATTTCAGAGCGGTTCCATTGCTGAAATCTGGAGCTGGATGATGATGGCGCTGGGTGGGGGAGTCATTATTCCAAACGTCCTGCGTTGGTACTGGTGGAGAATGAACGGTTGGGGATATGCACTGGGAACTTTTGGAGGAATTCTTCTCTCTTTGGTCTCCCTCTTCACCAATTCGGTACCGGACTATGTGATTTTTCCTTTGATCGTTATGGCTTCTTTTTTGTTGAGTACGGTTGGATCGTTGGCCACTAAGCCCGTTGATACAAATTTATTGAACGAATTTTATCGATCTATCCGGCCTTTCGGGCGGTGGAAACCGGTTCGGGAAAATTCTGGCCTGACGGCTTCCGAACGTGAAAATAAAGCTGAAAGGGCGCCACGTGCTGTGTTGAATGTCGTTCTTGGGATGATGGCTATCGCGTCAGGCTACCTGTTTCCCATGTATCTTGTTGGTCACTGGTATGGACGATCACTTGTTTGTCTGGGGATTTCTCTGACGGCCGTGCTAACCTTAAAATACACCTGGTACCGCCACCTTAAGTAATCTTCAGAAAATTCTTAAGACTCTTCCTCCCATGATTTCAAGGATGAGTTCTGTGAAGTGATGAGAAACCACGTTGCGCTTTCCCCAGCGAGGAAAGCTCACTCGATCTCCGTTCCTCGCTCTCATTCCCAAGAGGAAATGAACCATGCCCGCTCGTCCTCCAAACGGATTTCTCCATCATCTTCCCAGAACTCTATAAGAAGTCATGGGAGGAAAAGAATTCAAACAAGTTGTGACATTTTGTTTTCTGGCGATTTCTGCTATAAATAAAGCATGGGAGACGCTTATGGATGAACAAATAAACAGCAAATACTATATCGATCTTGAAGATTTGTATGGAGCGCACAACTACAATCCTCTGGATGTGGTCATCACCAAAGCCAAAGGGATTTGGGTCTGGGATCAAGAAGGAAAGAAATACCTTGATTTTCTTTCTGCCTACTCGGCTGTCAGCCAGGGGCATTGTCATCCAAGAATTGTTAAAGCTTTAAAGAAACAATCGGAGAAAGTGACTCTGACATCTCGCGCTTTTCGCAATGATCAATGGCCGCCTCTGGCAAAAGAAATGTGCGATCTTATGGATTTTCAGATGGTGCTTCCGATGAATTCAGGTGCTGAAGCCGTCGAAACAGCCCTAAAAGCGGCCCGGATGTGGGGATACCAACAGAAGGGTATTCCAGAGGACCAGGCTGAGGTTATTGTGTGTTCTGACAATTTTCACGGCCGAACGATCACGATCATCAGTTTCTCGACAGAATCCCTGTACAGAAAAGATTTTGGTCCCTATACTCCGGGTTTTGAAGTGGTCCCTTTTGGAAACGAGACAGATCTTGAGGAAGCCATCACGCCAAATACGGCCGCCTTTCTTGTTGAACCGATCCAAGCCGAAGCGGGCATTCTTTTTCCACCCGAGGGATATTTAAAAAGAGCCAAAGAGATCTGTGAGGCCAATAATGTCCTCTTTATCGCAGATGAAATCCAAACAGGGCTGGGGCGGACAGGAAAACTCTTTGCCTGTGATCATGAGGGAGTTAAACCCGATGTACTCATAGTGGGGAAGTCCCTTGGAGGAGGTTGTTATGCCATTTCGGCTGTTCTCTCGAGTCGGGAAATTTTAGGATTGTATACACCGGGTTCACATGGATCCACGTTTGGCGCAAATCCTTTGGCCTGTGCTGTAGCTCGAGAGTCTCTCAAAGTTCTTCATGAAGAAGAACTCGTGAACAGAGCAGCAGAGGTAGGGGACTATTTCCTGGCAAAGCTGAAAACGATCCGCAGTCACCATATCAAAGAAGTCAGAGGAATCGGTCTCTTGATTGGGATTGAACTGAAACCTGAAGCTGGAGGTGCCCGGCGTTTCTGTGAAGCCTTAAAAACAGAGGGACTCCTCTGTAAGGAAACACATGATAATGTGATCCGCTTTGCTCCTCCGCTTGTCATCAAACAAAAAGATCTTTTGTGGGCATTCAAAAAAATAAAAAAAGTCTTTAAAGCCCTGGATTAGAATTAATCAATTTGACGAAATCTTGACAGAGGAGGAAAGCAGTGAAAAATATACTTTCTCTTTTTTCTCTTGTATTTTTAGGCCTTTTGCTTCTTTCGGGCTGCGTAATTTATGTGCCCTACCCGCAAGATTCTCCGCAACCTCAAGAAGAGCCATATTATGAGGAGGACTACAGAGATCTCCCTTCTCAATATGATACGTCCTATTTCTACGACTATCTGTCTCCTCATGGATTGTGGGTTTACCATTCCCCCTACGGATATGTTTGGATTCCTCAAGTCTACCGATATGGCTGGAGGCCGTATTCGAATGGAAATTGGGTGTGGTCCGATTTTGGTTGGACCTGGATCTCAGATTGGGAGTGGGGTTGGATCCCCTTTCATTATGGCCGATGGGGTTGGGACAACTATCTAGGCTGGTACTGGGTTCCGGACTCAACTTGGGGGCCAGCTTGGGTGACATGGAGGCGAAGCCATCTCTTCATCGGCTGGGCACCTATCCCGCCTGGGACACGCTTCATGCCGGGTGTAGGGATCAGATCTGTCACTCTTGGATTAACCAACCGAAATTGGATTTTTGTAGAATACCCTTATTTTTATCGCACACAAATCTATCGCAATATGCTTCCAGTCGAACGGAACCAGACGATTATAAGCACCACTATTCATAAAACAAACATTGTCCAGCAAGATAGGAATATTGTCAATTTGGGTGTCGATAGGGAGTATATTCAAAGCAGAGTTGGAAAACCAATCGTAAAACATGTGGTAAAAGATGCTCAAACTCCGATGAAATCAATTGTCAGAGCAGATGAGCTCCAAGTGTTTCGGCCCGAAATCAGGAAAAATGAAACGGCAAAGCCAAAAACAGTCGTGGAGAGAGAAAACGTCAGGGACACCCTAAATAGAACAAGGATCCGAAGGACGGGAGATGTTTCTCAAAAAGTTGAAGGTCCAACACTTCAAGAGAATCAAATGCGTGAATTGACAAGATTGAAGAGCAGTCAAGAAAAAGAAATGAGTTCCGTAAGGAAAAAGCGTGAAGATGATAAAAAAAATGCAACAAGCGCAGCTGAGAAGGCAAAAATTGAACAAGAAGCTCAAGCTGAAATCAGAGCACTTCTAAGAAAGCATCAAGATGAAGAAGCAAAGCTGAAGGAAAGGCACAAAAAGGAAGCGAAGGTTAAAAAAGTGATAAAGAAATAAAGCGAACTGTTATTTCAGTCTCAAATTTTTGTGGCATAGTTCTCTCTCCTTTCTGATTTGGTTTGTTTGACTCCGTTCCAGGTGACTGAAAAGGCTGCCCAAAGAATAATCAATCCTCCCAAGATTGTCCTGAATGTTGGAATCTCATGTAAAAAGAGAAAGGCAATAAGGATTCCATAAACAGGTTCGAGAGAGCTGATAATTGCCGCTGTTTGAGCGCGGATGTATTTCATCCCTTTGATAAATAGAGTGTGAGAGCCGGCTGTACAGAATATGCCGAGTAAACACAGAAGGACAATGTTTTTGAGATCTAAGGCAGGACGTTGGATAAAAAAGAAGGGGAGGAGGAAGAGCGTGGCAAAAAAATCCTGGTAAAAAGCAATAACCAAACTGGAGTATTTTTGGGAAAGTCTCCGATTGAATATTGTCAATACGGAAAAAGTCAGGCCTGCGCCCAGTCCCCATAAAACTCCCTGCAGAATGGTGTTTTTCAAATCATATTTTGGGATGATGAGGAAGATTCCTAGAACACACATGCCGGCGTATATAATATTTTTGAATTGAATCTTTTCCTTGAAAAATAGCGGTTCAAGAAACGCTGTGAAAACTGGAAAACTGGAGTAGGACAAAAGACCAACAGCCACGGTCGAAATCTGGATGGACTGGAAGAAAACCGTCCAATGAACCGCCAAAAGAAAACCTAGAGATACAAGAAGATAATACGTGGATTTTATTTTGAAAAAGAGGCTCTGTTTAGAAATCAATAAAATGAAGGCGAGTGCGATGCTGGCGAAAAATACTCGTCCAAAGACGATTATAGAGGGAGTTAAGGGAATCCATTTGCCGAAAAGTCCGGCGATCCCGAAGAGGACAACGGCCACATGGATTTCAGCCAGACTCCTCTTATTCTCCATACGCCCAACATATACCATAAAAATATTCGGGGTCAAATTTTTGTTTTTTTCTTTTCCATTCTTGAGGAATTATGCTAAGATATTGTTTAAAGAAAAAGGGCCTTAAAGTCCTTATCCTTTGCATTAATCATAAAAATGAGCTATCTCATCTACGCACGAAAATATCGCCCTATGACATTTGAAGAGATGATAGGCCAAAAGCCTATTGTTCAGACTTTGAGAAATGCTATCAAGAACAACAGAGTGGCTCAAGCCTACATTTTTTCAGGCATGCGAGGTGTGGGCAAGACAACAGCGGCTCGAATTCTTGCGAAGGCCCTCAACTGTCAGCAAGGTCCCACTCCAACACCCTGCAATAAATGTGAACTCTGCAGGGAGGTCAATGAGGATCGCTCGATCGATATTTTAGAAATCGATGGGGCATCGAACCGGGGCATCGATGAGGTGAGGTCTTTACGAGATGGGATAAAGTATAAGCCGATTCACAGCCGTAATAAAATCATCATTATCGACGAAGTGCACATGTTGACAAGAGAAGCCTTTAATGCGCTGTTGAAAACACTCGAAGAACCTCCTGCCAATACGTTTTTTATTTTTGCCACAACTGAATTTCATAAAGTGCCGGCCACCATTGTATCTCGATGTCAGCATTTCGAGTTTAAGAAAATCTCACAAAAAGATATCATCAATCATCTTCTCGACATCACACAAAAAGAAAAAATCACGATATCTTCTATTGGATTAAATTTGCTGGCTGAAGCCGCTGATGGCAGTTTAAGAGATGTTCAAAGTCTGCTCGATCAGGCTGTGGCCTTTTCAGGTGAAAACATCAGAGATGAAGACCTCAAGGAGATATTGGGTGTGATGAACCGTGAGCTGCTCATCGAGTGTGCATCCATCATCCTCGAGGACAAGCCTGGAACAGTTTTTTCTTTTGTAGATAAAGTGATAACCAACGGGTTTGATCTCAGATTCTTTTTCAAAGAGCTTGTTTTTCATTTTCGAAATTTATTGTTGGCTAAAACTGTTGAGAAACCTCAGGATTTGGTTCCCCTGACCGAGGAAGATCTGGCCGAAATAAAAAAACAGGCCAATCTCGCCTCCGAAGAGGAAATTCTCCGGTATCTTTTAGTTCTCCAACAGGGAGAGCAGGGACTGAAATTTTCATCACATCCTCGGATTTATTTAGAAACTTTGCTTGTAAAATTGTGTCATTTTAAGAAAATCACTCCAGTTAAAACAATGATACAAGAACTCGAAAACCTCAGAAAAGGATTGGATTTGCCCACTTCCCAAAAGGCCGCTCCTCCAAAAATTAATCCGAGAGTACTTGAAAAAACTCCTTCAAATCCATCAAAAATTACTCCAAAAAAGGAAAAAGAAGCCGATGTCGCTTTAAAAGACCCCACAGTTCAGAATTTCATGAAGACCTTCAAGGCACAGATCATTTCAGTCGAATCCTTAAAAAAAAACAAACCCTAGAAAAAAAGGAAACTACGTCTTAGGAGAAGAACAATGAAAGGAATGGGAAATTTGCAAAAAATGCTCAGTCAAGCCAAAGCGATGCAGGACAGGATCCAGCGAGAATCAGCTGAAATGCGCGTGGAAGGATCGAGCGGCGGGGGGATGATAACCGTGGTCCTCGATGGCACAAAAAACCTGATTTCGATCAAAATAGATCCAGAGGTTGTGGATAAGGATGACGTCGAGATGCTTCAGGATCTTATCGTTGCTGCATTCAATGATGCAAACACAAAGGTCGATGAAGAATTATCTCAAAAACTCGGGACTTTGGGAGCGGGCTTAAAAATTCCTGGTTTAGTCTGATGTTTGAACAAGATCACCCATTAAATCGGCTTATAGAGGAGCTTAAGAGAATTCCCAGTATTGGAGCCAAAACAGCTCAAAGAATTGCTTTCTATCTTATTGGTCTGCCTCAGGAAGACACCGATAGGTTGGCCAACGCCATTAAGGAGGCCAAACAGAAAGTATTTTACTGCTCAAATTGCAACAGTTTGACACATGTGGATCCCTGTATATATTGCAGCAACAACCATCGTGATGATAAGGCCATTTGTGTTGTTGAAGAGCCGTTTAACATCGCGTCCATCGAAAAAACAGGGATATTTAATGGCCGCTACCATGTCCTATTAGGAGCACTGGCTCCATTAAAAGGCATTGGCCCAGATGAGTTGAAAACGGATAAACTCATCAGCCGAATTATCGATGGACAGTTCGAGGAAGTGATTATTGCCACGAATCCAACAGTTGAGGGAGAGGCCACGGCCGTCTATCTGGCAAAAATTTTAAAGGATTATGGACTCAAGCTGACACGGCTGGCCATGGGGCTTCCGGTTGGATCGGATATTGATTTTGCCGATCAGGTCACCATAAAAAAAGCCCTAGAAGGAAGAACTGAGATTACGGAGTAAAATTTTTATATTTTTGTACTTTTCACTCTTAATTATAAAATTGAGGAGGATGAATGAAAGAGACAATCGAAATTCGTTGGCACGGTCGAGCAGGACAGGGCGTTGTCACGGCTGCAGTAACTCTTGCAGACGCCCTCTCAGCCGAAAGAGAGATTTTTGTGCAGGCCTTTCCTGAATTTGGCGCAGAAAAAAGGGGGGCTCCGATTTTAGCCTTCAATCGTATCAGCAATAAACCCATACGCACCCATAGCCAAGTCTATTATCCTGATATAGTTGTGGTTACAGATCCCTCTTTACTAGGGGCTGTGGATATCGCCAGCGGTGCAAAAGAGGATGCTTTTTTCTTGATGAACACCAAATTCGACGTTGACCTCATCAGAAAACGACTCTCCCTGGGCGAGAAAAAGATTTTTTATTTAGATGCCTACACGATTGCCCAGGATGAATTGGGGAAGCCAATTCCGAATGTCCCAATGGTAGCTGCACTGATGAAAGTGGGCGGTTTTTTAGAGACCGAAAAAATCGAGGAAAGAATTAAAATGTCTATCAGCAAAAAATTACGAGAAGACATCGTGAAGATGAATCTGAAAACGATCAGTAGAGCTATCGAGGAGGTAAAGGAAGGATGAAAAAAGAAACGTGGAAGGAATTGACCATCGGGACCATAAATCCGAATGCCGGTAATTCTGTTAAGAATCATACAGGCACATGGCGATCAGGAAAAAAACCGGAATTTATTGAAGAAAACTGCATTCACTGTTTTTTCTGCTGGTTGTACTGCCCCCATTTTGCCGTCGTCATTGATGGAGACAAGGTCAAAGGTTTTAACTATGACTACTGCACGGGATGCGGGATGTGTGCAGAAGAGTGTCCAACCAAAGAAAAATCGATCGTAATGGTGAAAGAGGACGTTAAGCTTGCTGAAGGGGGACAGAAATGAGTATACTCAAAACAATAAATGGAAACCAGACAATCGCCGAAGCTGTACGCCAGGTCGATCCCGATGTTATGGCTGCTTATCCTATCACTCCCTCAACGGCGATCGTGGAAACCATTGCACAGTTTAAAGCGGACGGCCTGATTTCAGGAGAATTTGTCTGCCCGGAGAGTGAGCACAGTGCCATGAGCGTTTGTATTGGAGCGGCCTCTGCAGGAGGCCGAGTAATGACGGCGACCGCTTCTCAAGGAATAGCACTGATGTGGGAAATGCTGTATATCGCTGCCGGATTGAGGCTTCCCATAGTCGCAGGTATCGCAAACAGAGCTTTGAGTGCGCCTATCAATATTCATGGAGATCACAGCGACACTATGGGGGCTCGAGATTCAGGATGGATCCAGATTTACTCCGAAAACTGCCAGGAAGCCTATGATAACTTTATCCAGGCCTTTCGGATCGGAGAGGATTTAGATGTTAGAACCCCTGTTCTCGTCGGACTTGATGGTTTCATTATCAGCCATTCCATGGAAGTCGTCAAAACTGAGGATGATGCAGCTGTCAAGAAGTTTGTCGGTGAATACCAACCGGTCTATCCCGTGTTGGATACGAGCAATAAATTCACTGTTGGCCCGATTGACTTTACTGATTATTATTTTGAGCACAAGAGAAGCCAGATGGAGGGAATAGAGAATGCACCAAAGGTGATTGCCGAAGTTGGAAAAGAATTTGGCCAGACATTCGGACGTGAATACGGATTTTTTGAGGAATACAGAATGGAAAATGCGGAAGTCTGTATTGTTGTCATGAGTTCGGCTGCCGGAACATGCAAAGATGCCGTAGATGAACTGAGAGACGAAGGAATTAACATCGGACTTCTCAAACCAAGAATTTTCCGTCCCTTTCCTCATCATGAAATGGCCCAAGCCCTAAGGGGGACAAAAGCGGTGGCTGTCCTGGATCGTTGTGCCAGTCCTGGTGCTTTTGGTGCTCCGCTGTTCACGGAAGTGCGGTCGGCACTCTATGACCTGGAAGATAGACCCAAAATTGTCAATTATGTTTTTGGTCTGGGCGGAAGGGATATCCAGGTTGAGCATTTTAAGGATGTGGCAAAAAAGTTGGTACGGATAGCCGATACTGGAAAAGTGGAAGAGATATACGGGTATATCAATTTGAGAGAGTAATTTAAGGAGAACAAAATGGCAAAATTAAAAGACATCGCTCAGTTGGAAGATAGATTGGTTGCCGGTCACGGGATGTGCTTGGGATGTGGTATTCCTCTCATCTTTAAAGTGGCTCTGAGGGCTACGGAAGATCCGTTGATCATCGCCAATGCCACTGGTTGTCTAGAAGTGTGCACCACCATTTTTCCGAGAACAGCTTGGAATACGACTTGGGTCCACAGTGCTTTTGAAAATGCAGCAGCGACAATAGCCGGCATCGAAGCCATGTACAAATCACTAAAACGTAATGGAAAAATTCCTCAAGATAGAGAGATAAAGTTTCTCGGCACTGGCGGAGATGGAGGGACATACGATATTGGACTTCAATCCCTTTCCGGAGCTATGGAGCGCGGACATAATATCGTCTATTTGTGTTATGACAATAATGCCTATGCCAACACAGGCGGGCAGAGGTCGTCGGCCACACCTTTAGGTGCCTCCGCAACAACGTCTCCTGCAGGTACCAAAATTCCAGGAAAACTCCAGCGAAAAAAAGATCTGACCAAAATCCTGGCCGCGCACAACATTCCTTACGTGGCACAGGCCAATCCTGCCCGGTGGCAGGACCTCTACAACAAAACCAAAAAGGCTTTTGAAGTCGAAGGCCCGGCATTTCTCAATGTTCTCTGTCCCTGCCCAACCGAATGGAAATATGATGAATCCCTTGGTGTGAAACTGGCCAAAATGGCCATGGACACATGTGTATGGCCTCTTTATGAAGTGGACAATGGTCAATACAAAATTAATTATGTACCCAAAGTCAAACAACCTGTTACAGAATGGCTGAAACCACAAGGACGATTCCGGCATCTCTTTAAAGAAGAAAATGCCTGGGTTGTAGAGGAATACCAGAAGCAGGTGGATGAAGAATGGGAGGATCTGCATAAGTTTGTCGAAATGACCAAATAATTATTCATAAAAACTGCCAACACTTTTATGGATATAAATGATATTAGCTTAAGGGCACGATTTTTGTGAGTTTTTTAACCTAACTTTGTTTGGAGCCAGTTTATATCAAATGTTGGCATTTTTTACCCCAAGGGGCGAGCCGATCTTACTGCATCTGCTTTGTTACGGCCCAATCGCGGTGGAAAACCACAGCTTCATGGGCCGATGCCTCGTATCTGCAGCAACCTCAGCTCGTGAATAACCGCGGATAATTCATAAAAACTGCCAACACCTGTCATCGCGAGCATAGCGAAGCGATCTCAACTCGTGAATGAATATTTATTTCTATTTGAAGATAGAGGGATCGAGTACCCCATATTTTGAAAAGCTCATTTTTGAAGTCAGTACGATTCCCAAAATCACTGTGATTGTTGTGCCTGTGAAGATAGCGATCATGATGGCGATCTGATACTTAATGGCGACAACAGGATCTGTTCCTCCCAGAATAATCCCTGTCATCATCCCTGGAAGAGATACAATACCTATGGTAGCCATAGTCGCGAGTGTGGGGGCCAGGGAAGACGAGAAGGCTCTCTGGATATAAGGGCGTATAGATTCGCGGAGGGTTGCCCCTTGAGCAAGAGACAATAAGTAGCATTTCTCATCCGATTGTAGAGAATTATAAAATTGACTCAATCCCACTATATCCGCTCTGAGGCTGTTCCCCATGATCATCCCGGCAATTGGGATAAAGTATTGAGCTTCGAGGAGATTTGGAAGTCTGATGATGATCCCAACCATATAAATAAGCGGCACGAGAGTCCCCACAAGCAGAGAGAAAAAAATGGGAAATACAAATCGACGGAGACTCAATTTACTTGAGGAAAGAAGAGAAATATCCGCCGCAAAAATCATGACAAAGAGCCACAGCACGTTCAACCACCAAGCGTTTAATTTAAAGAGAAACTGCAGATAAAGTCCAACCAACAACAGCTGTAGAGTCAACCGGAGAAGAGATATCGTCAGGTCTTTCATCAGCTTGATACGGTATAAAAGCAAGATAACGATGGGAATTATAAGGAGAAGATAACCGAGGATCAGACCAGTTGTCCGGATGTCGAGGGCCGCTGTATTCATGGTGTGGACCTCGTTCCTTTCTCATTTTTGAGTGTGATTGTTTTATGGCTCATATCCTTTATTTCTTTGTCATGGGATACGAAAAGGAAAGTGAACTTATCCTGCTGTCTCAAATATTCGATAACAGCCATCCGGGTTTCATCGTCTAGAGCTGAGGTCACCTCATCCAGGAGATAAATCTCTCTTTTTAACAATAAGGAAGAGAGAAGCGCTATCCGCTGTTTCTCTCCACCTGAGAGAAGTGTCGTTTTTTTCGGCAGAAGGTCTTTATCTAGATGGAATGTCAACATGAGCTCGTGTAAGAAAGAATTGTCCCAGGAGAGGGAACTGTTGGCCTTAAAACGAAAGGGAAACCTGAGGAATTCTAAAACTGTTCTATCCCCCAAATCAGGCTCTTGGGAGACAAATCCGATGTTTTGTCTCACTTTCCATATGGTATGTTCCGTCAGGGTTTTTCCTTTGATAGCGATGGTCCCGGTGTCAGGAAGTAAAAATCCCAAAAGGCATTTGAGAAGAGAGGTTTTCCCTGTACCGGATTTTCCGGTGATAGTCGCTTTCTCTCCATTTTCTAAAGAAAAGGAGAGATTATGAAACAGGCTTTTTGAACTGTGCTGGAGCGAAAGGTTTAGAACCTCTAAGACTTTATTCTCTTTCATAAGAGCCTGCCATCTGGATGTTATGGTAAGGATACAATACAAAAAAGTCAAAATTCTAAAGGTATCAATAAACATCCCCATTTCCGTGATTTCTGAACAAGGTTCAATTAATTGATTAGAAATCAAGTCCGATGAAATCTGAAAAGGTGGAAGCGCTCCACTCGGATTTTTAACGCCATTCCCTCGTGGTTCCTCTCAGCGCCTCCGTAACTCCGCGTGTGTACTTTGCTCACTACAGAAAGACAATCAAGAAGACGCGTTCCACTTTTCCTAATCCCTCCCGTGCTCAAACATACTCAGCGGCCGACCCTGTCGGCTTCCCTCGATGAACAAAACTCGGCAAGGCTAAATCCTCGGATGTCGCTTTTTCCATCTCCTTCAGATTTCATTTTACTTGGCTTTTTCATCATCTTCCCAGAACTCAAAACAAATCACGAAAAATGGGAATCTTCCTAGACATTACATGTATTATTTCTTGACATGGTTTTGGGAATTTGTTTTATATTTTTGATATAGTAAACGGACAGAGAAAAAGGAAGGAGTATGGTATGAAATATTTTTTCTTTCGAAAAATCCAGGTTGTGGCTGTTCTTATGGCGGCCTTTTGTTTTTCACCCCTCCTTGCACTGCCCCAGGTCCATGAGGACTATGCCATAAGAAGACAAAAACTTATGGATTTTATGGGCGATGGGATTGCTGTGTTTAAAACATCAGGGCAGAGCAGTCAAAATTTTTTCTACTTGACAGGTTTTGAGGAACCCGATGCCGCTATGCTGCTTATCCCTGAGGCGGATAAAAAATTCATCCTTTTTGTTACACCCGCCAATCCGGCTCGAAGTATCTGGACCGGTCATGTTACAGGATTGGAGGGCGCCAAAGAAAGATATGGTGCGGATTTTGCCTATCCTCTCGATCAATTTGAGCAGATCCTCTCCAGGCAGCTTAGAGGCAAGAAAAGATTATTCTGCAGTTTTCTCGATAACGAATTGACCTCAACACTTCTTCAAATGGTTAGGCGGCCCTGGAACAATTCCCCTAAAGAACTTGTAGATTTGACTGAGAAAATCTATGAGATGCGTGTGATTAAAAGCGGCTCAGAGATTAAACTCTTAAAAAAAGCTGCAGATATCACTGCCCAAGCCCAAATTGAAGCCATGAAAACCGCAAAATCCGGCATGAATGAAGGGGAAATAGAAGCTGTAATTGAATATGTGTTTCGCAAAATGGGGGCCACCAGACCAGGTTTCCCATCAATTGTCGGTTCGGGGCCAAATTCGACAGTCCTTCATCATGAGATCAATAACCGACAAACAATCGATGGAGATTTAGTTGTTATGGATATTGGGGCAGAAGTGGGACGGTACACGGCAGATGTGACACGCACAATCCCTGTTAACGGACAGTTCTCAAAGGAACAGAAAGATATCTATTCTCTTGTGCTTGAGGCAGAGGAAAAAGCCTTGGGCATTATCGCTCCCGGAGTAGAGATTAATGACGTTCACAATCTGGCCATATCTGTGATTGCAGACGGCTTATTAAACCTGGGTTTGATCACAGACAAAGAGAGCCGATGGCAGATACGGGCCTGGATCATGTATACGATCAACCATTGGATTGGACTGGATGTCCATGATGTGGGTGATTATAAGCGGCAGAGAGATTCGAGCCGGGTTCTGGAACCTGGAATGGTATTTACGGTTGAACCAGGGCTTTATATACGGATGGAAACGATAGAAAACCTCCAGGAGATCGTTGGGCCATCTGTTCCAGAGGAAGAGGTCGCTGCGTTTATCGAAGTGGTTCGACCCGCTGTTGAAAGGTACAATAACATTGGCGTGAGAATTGAAGATGATGTTCTGGTCACAGAGGATGGATACGAAAATCTTTCTATCAAAGCCCCAAAGACAATTGCAGAAATAGAAAAAATTATGAAAAAAAAGTGATCGGATTTTCAGTCATATCTCCATTTCCATGATATTAAGGATGAGTTCTCCGTGAACTAGCAAGTCGATGAGAAACCACGTTGCGCTTTCCCCTGGAGTCGCTGGCACATCCTGCTCCATCTTCGTCTAAGACCCAACCCACCTCACCACCATGCTCCTCAGATGGACATGGATGCTGCCGGGCCTCTCTCCCTTGACCTTTAGTTAGTCGGATGGATGTCGTGTCTCTGTCTCCATGCACATTCGTATTTGATGGGGGCAGAATACCCATGAGGGTCACGGTGTCCGACTTAAAATAGTTTTGGCGAACCCATGCCCGCTCGTCCTCCTGTGCGGATTTCTCCATCATCTTCCCAGAACTCTTTAAGAGTAATCATGGAGGAGATACGGCTTTTCTATTTCCCCTCTTCTCAAGAGCAAGGGAATGGTTTAAAATACAACTTAAGGACATGTGTATATGACCAAAGGAATGATCTTCGATATCAAACGCTATGCGATACATGACGGGCCAGGGATCCGGTCGACAGTTTTTTTTAAAGGCTGCTCTCTCCAATGCCAGTGGTGCCACAATCCTGAGGGGATTCAAGCTTCACCTGAGATATTTTTAAGGAATGAAAAATGTCCGTCCGAATGCCGATTTTGCATTTCTGCATGTCCCAATAGGGCAATCTCTAGAAAAAAAGGAACAATCGAAGTCGATATGAGCCGGTGTGATCTGTGCAGTGAGTGTGAAGACGCGTGTGTATACGGTGCCTTGGAGATTATCGGTCAGGAAGTTTCTGCTGATGAGGTTATGACAGAACTTGAAAAGGATGACCTTTTTTATGAAGAATCTCAGGGGGGGGTGTCTTTCTCAGGAGGAGAACCTTTCGAACAGCCTAAATTTTTAAAAACTCTTCTCGATAAATCCAAGTTAATGGATCTTCACACGACTGTCGATACATGTGGAAATTTCAATCCAAAATATCTAACCGATATCGACGGAAACGTGGATCTCTTTCTCTTTGATCTAAAGATGATCGACAATAAAAAACATATTCAATATACGGGAAAATCGAACAAACAGATCCTAGCCAATTTAAAACAATTAACGACGAATGGACATCAAGTGGCCATACGCATTCCGCTTATTGCAGGGATCAATGATGATGAGAAAAATATCGAAGAAACTGTGAAATTTCTCAAAACACTCAACCATATCGAACAAATCAATTTGCTTCCCTATCATTCAGGAGGCTGTCTGAAACAAAAAAGATTGGGAAAAAAACAGCTTGAGATTGAGTTTCAATCTCCATCGGACGAGAGAATTGAAGAAATTAAAAACATTTTTGAAAAGAGCGGTTTTTCTGTAAAAGTTGGAGGATAAGGGATGAAAACAAGAATAAAGAAATTACGAAATCAGAGTTTAAAAGCTAGACCATCTTTAACCCCAGAAAGAGCTAGGCTGATGACTGAGTTTTATAAAAGTCATGTCTGCTTTTCCGTTTCTGCACCGGTCCGCCGGGCATTGGCTTTTAAATATCTGTTGGCAAATAAAGCTATCTGTATCAACAAGGGGGAGCTTGTTGTCGGGGAAAGAGGGCCGGCGCCTAAGGCCACCCCCACATACCCTGAGATTACAGCCCACAGTTTAAAGGACCTAAAAATACTCGATACCAGAAAAAAAGTACCTTTTGCTGTGGACGAGAAAACAAAAGACTTTTATAAAGAAAATATCATTCCATTTTGGAAAGACAAGACTTTAAGAGACAAGTTGTTCCGGGAGGTGTCCACAGAGTGGAAGGATGCCTATGAAGCGGGAGTGTTTACTGAATTTATGGAACAGCGAGCGCCAGGCCACACTGTCCTGGATGACAAAATCTATAAAAAAGGGATGTTGGATTTTAAAAAAGATATTGTTTTGAGTATCCAAAATCTTGATTTTTTAAATGATCCTGAAGCATTCCAGAAGCGTGAAGAACTAAAAGCAATGGACATTTGTGCAGATGCTCTTATTCTCTATGCGCGGAGGCATGCAGAGAAATTGATGAAGCTGGCAAAAAAGGAAAAGGATCCTAAAAGAAAGAAAGAGTTGAAGCGGATGGCAGAAATTTGTTTGTTTGTTCCAGCCCATCCTCCCAGGGATTTTTGGGAGGCCCTCCAGTACTACTGGTTTGTCCATCTTGGGGTCATCACTGAACTCAACACTTGGGATTCTTTTAATCCGGGAAGACTGGATCAACATCTCTATCCTTTTTTCAAAAGAGGGAAAAGGAATGGATCTCTTAATGAAGAACAGGCGAGAGAGCTTTTACAGGCATTTTGGATCAAATTCAACAATCAACCTGCCCCGCCCAAAGTCGGAGTGACAATGGAGGAAAGCGGGACATACACTGATTTTGCCCTGATTAATACGGGCGGAGTTAAGGTTGATGGGGCGAATGCCGTCAATGATTTGTCGTTTCTCATTTTGGATGTGATCGAGGAAATGCGTTTGCTGCAACCGAGTTCAATGGTTCAGATCAGCAAAAAAACTCCGGACAGATTCCTGAAAAGGGCACTCAAAATTATTAAAACGGGGTTTGGTCAGCCATCTGTATTCAATACGGATGCCATTGTCCAGGAAATGCTCAGGCAGGGCAAATCTGTGGAAGATGCCCGCAATGGGGGCGCCAGCGGCTGTGTTGAAACTGGTGCTTTTGGTAAAGAAAACTATAATCTCACAGGATATTTTAACATGACAAAAGTCCTGGAGATCACCTTAAACAATGGAATTGATCCCAAGACCGGAAAGAAAATAGGATTAGATACTGGGGATCCAAGCAAATTCAAGGATTTTAATCAACTATTTGAAGCCTATGAAAAGCAGCTGAAGTATTTTATCGATATTAAAATTACCGGCAACAATATTATCGAGCGGTTGTGGGCGGAATATTTGCCCACACCATTTCTGTCTCTTCTTGTAGATGACTGTATTAAAAACGGCAAAGATTATCATGATGGAGGAGCCCGATACAACACCTCATATATTCAAGGTGTTGGATTGGGCACCATGACCGATATATTAACGTCCATAAAGTACAATGTGTTTGATAAAAAACAAGTGACATTCAAGCAGCTTCTGCGGGCTCTTAAGGACGATTTCAAAGGGCATGAACCGCTCCGGCAGAAATTTGTGAATAAAACTCCCAAATACGGAAATGATGATGATTATGCCGATGATATCATGAAAAGAATATTTGAAGCCTATTATAATGTTGTCAATGGGCGGCCGAACACCAAGGGAGGCTATTACAGGATTAACCTGCTTCCAACGACAGTGCATGTCTATTTTGGTAAAGTTGTCGGGGCGACAGCCGATGGCCGTTTTGCTTCGGAGCCACTTTCTGAGGGCATCTCTCCTGTTCAGGGTGCAGACAGGAAAGGTCCCACTTCGGTGATCAAATCCGTGGCTAAGATGGATCATGTCCGCACTGGAGGAACTCTGCTCAATCAGAAGTTTACGCCCCATCTCTTGGACAATGAGGGGCTTGATAAACTGGCACATCTTATTCGCTCCTACTTTAAGATGGACGGCCATCATATTCAGTTCAATGTCGTCGGTGCGGAAACGCTGAGAAAGGCCCAAAAAACACCAGAAAAATACCGGGACCTGATCGTAAGAGTAGCAGGGTACAGCGATTATTTTGTCGACCTCAATGTAAAACTTCAAGATGAAATCATCGCCCGTACCGAACACCTCGATATTTAGCCAGGTGTACTTTCAATCCTGTGATAGAAAGAGTTTTATAAAGTGATGAGAAACCACGCTTCGTTTTCCCCAGCGAGGAAAACTTGCTCGATTTCCGTCCTCGCTCTCATCTTCTTTCAGAAGATGAACCATGCCCGCTCGTCCTCCAAACGGATTTCTCCATCATCTTTGCAAAACTCTAGAAGAATCACAGGATTGAAAATACACTCTTGTTATATTAGAGTTTGCTTTCGTGGGGAGGAATTGATATATCAAGTATTTATAATAAAGAAAGAGGAGAGGGAAAAATATGTTTGATGCAAAAATTTACACACAAAGACGAAACCGCTTAAAAAGACAGCTAAAGTCCGGTGTTGTCTTGTTTTTGGGCAATGATGAAACTCCCATGAATTATCCCGCAAATCCCTATCACTTCAGGCAGGATAGTTCATTTCTTTATTTCTTTGGACTTGATACATATGGTTTAGCCGGCATAGTCGATATCGACGAGAAGAAGGATATTCTCTTTGGCGATGATGTATCCATGGAAGATATCATCTGGATGGGAGCTCAACCTCTTCTTAAAAAACGGGCTGCAGAAGTCGGAGTCAAGGAAACGGCTCCTTTCGGGCAACTGGAGGATACTCTTAAAAGAGCGATTCAACAGGGCAGAAAGGTTCACTTTCTGCCGCCTTATCGTTCAGAGACCAAACAGAAGATTTGTCAGTTCCTTGGCATTCATTCAGACCTCATCAAGGATTATGTTTCCAAGGACCTCATCAAAGCGGCTGTCGAGCAGCGTTCTATTAAGATAAAAGAGGAAATCGCTGAGATGGAGTTTGCCCATGAAGTGACGTATGACATGTATCTGACGGCCATGAAAATGAGCAGGGCCGGAGTCTATGAAAGGGAGATTGTCGGACAGATGACAGGAACAGCCCTTTCCGCGGGGTATCAGATGGCCTTTCCCGTGATATTTTCTATTAATGGACAGATTCTGCATAATCATTATCACGGCAATAAGCTAAAAAAGGGGAGACTTGTTGTGGCTGATTCCGGGGCCGAATCACCCATGCACTACGCAGCGGATATCACAAGGACGATTCCTGTCAACGGTAAATTTACAGAGAAACAAAAAGAAATTTACAGCATTGTCCTGGAAGTCCAGGAAACTGCCATCAAGGCCGTTAAACCCGGTGTCAAATTCAGGAACATCCATCAGAAGGCGGCCAAAACAACTTTTACGCGGTTAAAAGAGCTCGGTCTGATGAAAGGAAATGTGGCAGAAGGTGTTAAAGCCGGAGCCCATGCGCTGTTTTTTCCTCATGGACTGGGTCACCACATTGGACTCGACGTCCATGATATGGAAGATTACGGGGAGAACTATGTCGGCTACGACTCCAAGACTACGAGGAGCGACCAATTTGGGCTGGCCTATTTGAGAATGGCCAAAGAGCTTCAGCCGGGATATGTGCTCACAGTTGAACCTGGAATATACTTCATTCCGGACCTTATCGACAGGTGGATAGCTGAGAAAAAACACAGACAATACATTAACTACAACAAAGTGAATGAATATCGAGATTTTGGTGGTGTCAGGATCGAGGATAACATCCTTGTTACAGAAAAAGGCCGTCATGTATTAGGTAAAGGCATTCCGAAAACCATTTCAGATGTCGAACAGGTTATATGAAAAAAGCGCGCAAAGAAAAAATTCTCGTCGTGGATGACGAGGAAAATATCCGGAAGTCCCTCAAGATGATATTGGAGTATGAAGGGTACTCCTTTCTAGAAGCGGCCGATGCTGAAGAGGCACTTGAAATTGTCGAAGAAACGGTGGGACTCGATCTGATCCTTATGGACATCAAACTTCCCGGAATGGATGGCCAGGAACTGCTCTCTGAATTGAAAAAGAAACCGTACTCTCCAGAAATCATTATGATTTCCGGACACGGCACAGTCCAGACGGCCGTAGAGTCCACGAAACTGGGGGCTTTTGATTTTCTGGAAAAACCTCTGCACAGGGATAGAGTGCTTCTCAGTATCCGGAATGCGACCAATCAAAATAAACTGCGTCGAGAATGCCAGGATTTGCGGAAAAAATCAGATAAAAAGTATGATCTCATCGGCAGTCATGATTCCATGAAAAATTTATGGAATCAAATTTTGAAGATTGCGCCGACAAACACGACCGTTATGATTCATGGTGAGAGTGGAACAGGAAAAGAACTCATAGCCAGATCCATCCATTCGAACAGCCTTCGAGAAAAAGAAGCATTTGTTCAAGTCAACTGTGCAGCCATACCTGAAGAGCTGATTGAAAGTGAACTTTTTGGGCATGTCAAAGGAGCTTTTACAGGTGCAACAGAAAAGAAACTCGGAAAGTTCGAGTTGGCCGATGGAGGGACAATTTTTCTGGATGAAATCGGAGATATGAGCCTCAAAACCCAGGCAAAAGTCCTTCGGGTTT
This sequence comes from uncultured Eubacteriales bacterium, assembly GCA_964633715.1. GTDB lineage: Bacteria > Acidobacteriota > Aminicenantia > Aminicenantales > Aminicenantaceae > JAUWVG01. Next base: position 1,006 of record CAZWHQ010000058.1, on the reverse strand, counting down.
TGGAAGAGGGAGAAGTCCAGAAAGTTGGATCTCATAAGGTTGGGAAGGTGGATGTGAGAGTTATTGCCGCAACGAATAAGGATTTAAAAGCTGAGATTAAAGAGGGCAATTTTAGAGAAGACCTTTATTTTCGCCTCAATGTTGTTCCCCTTGTCTCTCCACCCCTAAGGGAGAAAAAAGAGGATATTCCGATTTTAATTAACTATTTTTTGACACACGTTGCAGAAGAAAACAATTTTAAAGAGAAAAAATTTTCAGAGGACGCCATAGATGCGCTGGTGAAGTACTCTTGGAAGGGGAATGTCAGGGAGTTGAAAAATGTCATCGAACGTTTGATGGTCACCGTTGATTCGGAGATAATTCATAGAAAGGACCTTCCCGATCAAATTGCCGGAGATGCGCAGATCTTTCTTCCTGATGCAGGTCAAATCAAAAGTCTTAAAGAATTTCGAGATTTGGCAGAAAAAGAATTTATTCTCTCAAAATTAGAGGAGAATGACTGGAATATATCACAGACAGCACGGGCAATTGACACACCGCGAAGTAATTTGTATAAAAAACTTGAACAGTATGGAATAAAAATAAAGGCTGGAGTAGGCGAGGTGGTTGCTCCCTCAACTCGTGATGAGTAAGAGGGGGAGGAAAGTCCGAACTCCATCGGGCAGGATGGTCGCTAACGGCGACTTCGAGCGATCGGAGGAAAGTGCCACAGAAAACACACCGCCCTGCGAAAACGGCGATAGCCTTTTTGCGGAGTAAGGGTGAAATGGTGAGGTAAGAGCTCACCGGTCTGGTGGTGACATCAGATGCTTGGTAAACCCCATCCGGAGCAAGACCAAATTGACCTATACGGGGCGGCCCGTCTCAGGTCGGGTAGGTCGCTTAGAGAAATAACCACCCCCGTTTCTGCGGGACAAAATTCGGCTTATGACCTGCTCCAGCCTTTTTTAAATTAGAGGGACAAATTAAGTGGGGACAAATTAAGTGGGGACAGTCCCTACTTTTT
>CAZWHQ010000057.1:0-22057 GCA_964633715.1 uncultured Eubacteriales bacterium | reverse complement strand
CACAGTATAAGGTGAGCCACTTCTATTTTCCATCACGGTTTTGGAGATGCTTCCGACCAGGCCTGCAAAACATGAATAACTTTCTCAATAGAAAATTATTTCTGCTAAAAAATTGTTCATGTTTTTCAGGCCTGGTCCAAAATCTTTAAAAATACTTCTTAAAATTCGGAATCCTGTATTGATTTTGCTAAGAAAAAATTATAATATCTTTTTCTCATTTTATATATATTTTATTTTTTTTGGAGTATTAATCATGGATAAACCTGCTATCGAAAGAGCCAAAGAGCATTTCGGCAACATCCTTAAAGATCAGATGATCCGCATGGAAAATATCAAGTCCATGCCCGATTGGATCGACTATGCTCAGGTCAAACCGATTATTATCGGTATTATCGGAGGGGATGGAATTGGTCCTTTTATTGCTAAAGAAGCACAACGTGTTCTTGAATTCATGCTTAAAGAGGAAACTCAATCCGGCAAAGTGGAATTCCGCGTGATCGAGGGACTGACCATCGAAAACAGAGCCAAACAAAACAAATCTATTCCGGATGACGTTCTGGAAGACATCAAACAATGTCATGTCACACTCAAAGGCCCGACCACTACACCGAGAAAAGGTGATCCTTGGCCAAACATTGAGAGCTGCAATGTTGCCATGCGGAAAGAGTTGGATCTTTTTGCCAATGTCCGTCCTGTCAAAGTTCCAAAACAAGGGATTGACTGGATGTTTTTCAGAGAAAACACCGAAGATTTGTATGCCCTTGGCTCCTGTGGAATCGAAGTCGACCAAGATATCGCTATCGACTTTCGTTTAATAAGCACACCTGGTGCTGACCGTATCGTGCGGCTCGCATTCGAACATGCAAAAAATAATGGAAGGGAACGTGTGACCTGTATAACAAAGGCCAATGTCGTTAAAACTTCAGATGGTCGTTTCTTAGACAATTTCTACAGGATCGCAAAAGAATATCCGGACATCCAGGCAGATGACTGGTATATAGATATCATGACCGCAAAGCTAGTCGATGAAAAACGTCGCCGTGATTTTCAGGTCATGGTTCTCCCTAACCTGTACGGAGATATCCTGACAGATGAAGCGGCTGAATTTCAAGGCGGCGTTGGAACGGCCGGCAGTGCCAACATCGGCAAACAGTATTCCATGTTCGAGGCTATTCATGGATCAGCTCCTCGCATGGTTAAGGAAGGTCGCGCCCAATATGCCGATCCTGCCAGCATGATGAGAGCTGCCGCTATGCTCATCAGCCATATCGGATATCCAGATAAAGGGAAAAAATTCGAAATGGTGCTTGATATTTGCGGCCAGTACGAAAAAAAATATGTTTTAACCGGCCGGAATACGGGAGCCACAGGAGCAGAATTTTCAAACTATGTGATGGAGACCTTGAATGATCCTAACATCGAATCACGCTGGAATGAATACACCAAGGTCGATTAAATTCAATTTGGTTTTAACAAAATTTATAAATAATATTATTCATTTCTCATCACAACCAAAGGAGGTATTATTATGAGAAAAAAAGTAGCCCTCATCGGAGGCGGACAGATTGGGCAAATCTTGGCCATGCTCGCCGCCCAGAAGGAAATGGGTGACATAACAGTTCTTGATGTACCTGATTATGTCGGTCCAGCAAAGGGGAAAGCCCTGGACCTTATGGAAATGGCCCCTCATGGCAATTATGATGCCAATATCACTGGAACATCGGATTACAAAGATATTGAAGGCGCCGATGTCGTTATTATTACAGCTGGAAAACCCCGTCAAGCAGGCATGACTCGTGAAGATCTGCTCAATACCAACATTGAAATCATAAAAACAGTGGCCAAAGGTGTTAAGGAATACGCACCCAACGCATTCTGTATCGTTTTGACAAATCCCCTCGACGCCATGGTCTATGTGTTCCACAAAATTACAGGTTTTCCAAAAAATCAGGTTGTCGGAATGGCCGGCACGCTGGATACAGCCCGCTACCGTTCATTCCTCGCAATGGAACTTAATGTTTCGGTTGCAGATATTGCAGGAACTGTTCTTGGAGGTCACGGCCCCACAATGGTTCCACTTCCAAGATTGACCACTGTTGGCGGTGTTCCTTTAACAGAGATTGCCGATCAGGACCTCATTGACCGAGTGGTCACCAGAACCCGCAAAGCAGGAACAGAAATCGTCCAGTTGTTTGGCAAAGGATCCGCATTTTTTAGTCCTGCATGGAGCGCCATTGTCATCGCCGAATCCTATCTTAAAGACAAAAAACGTGTTTTGCCCTGTGCCACACTATGTGAAGGGGAATACGGCGTCAACGGCTTGTTCATCGGTGTTCCCTGTTTGATTGGTGCCCAAGGCATGGAAAAAATCTTTGAGATCACACTGACAGAAGATGAAAAAGCTATGCTCCAAACAACACTCGAAGCTGTTCAAAAGACGGTTGATGAATGCAATGCTCAGGGAATATAAAGCTCAAGCTGCACTGAGTTTATAAAATGGCTGAACATCACATCGAAACCCCCGTCACGGATGAGGTGATCGAAAAACTCAGAGCTGGAGACAGCGTCTTTATCACGGGATATCTATTCACTGGAAGAGATTCCGCTCATAAAAAATTGATCGATCTCCTCAATGAAGGTAAAGAACTGCCTATAGATATCAAAGGCCAGTTCATCTACTATGTCGGTCCGACACCTGCTCGGCCCGGAAAACCTATCGGCTCCGCCGGTCCAACCACTAGCTACAGAATGGATTCATTTGCCCCCACTCTTCACAAACTCGGCCTCAAGGGAACAATTGGAAAAGGTTTAAGGAACACAGAGGTTAAAAATTCATTAAAAGAGAATAAGGCCGTCTACCTCGCGGCTGTCGGTGGAGCTGGTGCTCTCATTTCTCAGAGCATCAGTGAAGCCGAAGTGATTGCTTACCCTGAATTAGGTCCTGAAGCCATCAGAAGAGTGAAAGTGGATAATTTCCCATGCATAGTGATTAACGACATGTATGGCGGAGATCTTTATGCGGAGGGGAAACAGAAGTACAAAATTGAAGACTAAATAGAGTTCAGAACACGGACGACACGGACGAGCCGGACGACTCGATAGATATTTTCTATTCGAAATTGAATCGTCTATTGTTGTCTTTCATTTAGTGGCTGGATTTCTGAATTCTAAATAACCTAAAAGGATAATTTTCATGAAAATTCATGAGTATCAAGCCAAACAAATAATCAGTAAATTTGGAGTCCGGATTCCTCGAGGAGAAGTGGCAGCCAGTCCTTCTGAGGTCTTAAATATTGCAGAAAAAATCGGTCCAAAAGTTGTGGTGAAAGCCCAGATCCATGCCGGCGGAAGAGGAAAAGGCGGCGGGGTCAAACTCGCAAACGATCCTCAAGAGGCCGAAAAAATTTCCAGTGAAATCCTCGGAATGACCCTCATCACCCATCAGACTGGTCCTGAAGGAAAGCTTGTTAAAAAAGTCCTTGTGGAAGAAGCGCTGGATATCGACAAAGAACTTTATATCGGAATCGTTATCGATAGAGCTCAGGAAGCACCTGTTGTCATGGCCTCTTCTGAAGGCGGCGTTGAAATTGAAAAAGTTGCTGCTGAAACCCCGGAGCTCATCTATAAGGAGTATGTCAATCCTTCGATAGGATTTCAAGTCTTTCAGGCAAGAAAGCTCGCTTTTCAGTTGGGTCTTAAAGGAGAAACGCTTAAACAGGCGATAAAATTTCTTTTAAGCCTCTATAAGGCCTTTGAATCCAGCGATGCATCCCTGGCTGAAATCAATCCCCTGCTTATTACGAAACAGGGAGACGTCCTCGCTCTGGATGCCAAGATGAATTTTGATGACAATGCTCTTCTCCGCCATCCTGAAATCAAAGAAATGCGTGATCTGGACGAAGAAGATGCCTTGGAAGTCGAAGCATCTAAATTCGATCTAAACTACATCAAACTGGACGGAAATGTAGGATGTATGGTTAATGGTGCAGGCCTGGCTATGGCCACCATGGATATCATTATGTATTCAGGGGAAATGCCAGCCAATTTCCTCGATGTGGGTGGAGGAGTTTCCGAAGAAGCCGTAAAAAACGCATTTAGAATTCTTATCTCAGATACGGATGTTAAGGCCGCTCTAATCAATATCTTTGGAGGAATTGTCCGGTGTGATCTTGTCGCTAAAGGAATTGTCAATGCCGCTAAAGAACTTGACCTGAAAATTCCTATGGTTGTAAGGCTTGAGGGAACAAACGCTGATATAGGAAAACAGATACTGGAAGAATCGGGGCTGGCATTTTACTCGGCCGTGAGCATGAAAGAAGCTGCCGAAAAAGTCGTGCCACTTGTCCAACAATAAGCAGGAGTAAATCATGAGTATATTAATTGACAAGCAAACCAAAGTTGTCGTGCAAGGAATCACGGGAGCCGAAGGGACATTCCACACTGAACGGATGCAGGAATATGGAACCAACGTAGTCGCCGGAGTAACGCCGGGGAAGGGAGGACAAACTCATCTGAATGTTCCCGTGTTCAATACCGTCTCTGAAGCTAGGAGCAAAACTGGCGCCAATACTTCTGCAATATTTGTCCCTCCCTATTTTGCAGCCGATGCCATTTTAGAGTCGGCTGATGCAGGAATTGACCTCGTCATCTGCATCTCAGAAGGAATCCCTACATTTGACATGATCAAGGTCAAACGCTTCATCCGGGAAAAAGGCTGTCTCCTCGTTGGACCTAACACACCTGGCGTCATTTCTCCAGGAAAAAGTAAAATTGGTATCATGCCGGGACATATCCACACCCAGGGCTCCATTGGTATCATATCTCGATCAGGAACTCTGACTTATGAAGCCGTTCAGCAGGTTTCTCTCCTTGGATACGGACAATCGACCGCTATTGGAATCGGTGGTGATCCCATTGTAGGTTTGAAATACATCGACCTTCTAGAAATGTTCAAAACCGACAATGAAACAGAAGCGGTTATTCTCATCGGTGAAATTGGAGGCTCGGCTGAAGAAGAGGCTGCAAAATATATTCAAAAAGAATTCCCTAAACCTGTTGTGAGTTTTATCGCTGGACAGACTGCTCCTCCAGGAAGACGGATGGGACACGCTGGCGCTATCATCGCTGGTGGAAAAGGAACGGCTAAAGAAAAAATGGAAGCGCTGGAAGCTGCTGGAGTACATGTGGCAAAAAGCCCGGCTGACATCGGGAATAAAATTAGAGAAGCTTTAAGCTAATTCTATTGGGAGAAAGGGCTCTTTAAGCTCTTCCGGTAATGGCCAATAAAATCAAGGTTGATTTCCATATCCACACGGCAGAAGACCCGAATGATTACATTCCCTACAGTTCATATCAACTGATCGACAAAGCCAGTCAAAAAGGGTTTGACGCTCTTGCTATCACCAATCATAATGCCGTTTTTTACAATGCGGAAATAGCTCAATACGCTGAGAAAAAAGGAATCCTTCTTATTCCAGGAATGGAGGCGACATTTTCTGATGCACATGTTTTGATATTAAATCCTGATTTTGATATCAATCCTGAGGGACGCTCACTCCAAGAACTTCCCGGCATAAAAAAAGAAGATAATTTGCTCATCGCCCCTCATCCCTTTTATCGTAAATTCAAGTCTCTTGGATCCGACCTTGTGACCTACATTGATTTGTTTGATGCGATCGAATTTGCCCAGTACTACAACAGCCTCATCAACTTCAATAAAAAAGCCATCGATATTGCCTCAGAGTATAATAAACCATTGATCGCCACCTCAGATTGTCACTTTATCTGGCAATTTGGTGACACATACTCTCTCATCGAAGCCAATAAAGACATTCCTTCTATAATAGAGGCCGTAAAATCCGGACATGTTGAAATTGTGGCTAAGCCCATTTCTCTGGCCACAATGGCTAGAGTCATGACCACATTCATACTCAGAGGAATTCTCTACAATAAGAATTAGGGCCTGGCTTCGAAAACTTTAAGAAATCGGGGTCAGGCTTTTTAAAAGTTGAAAAACTTTCTCATCATTGATTCTATTTTGAAGAAAGTTATTCATGTTTTCGAAGCCAGGCCCTAATTCTTTACAGAAATACTTTAATTTTCACGATTTCTATGATATATTTTTTGACGCATTCGTTCAAAATGTCCTAGGATCCATAATTGTTTGATAAATAAGGGATCACCCGAGGGAACGATTGAAGGCAATAAAAACTCACTTCACCGTGCTGCTCTTTCTGTTCTCGTTTATTATAGGATCACTGTGTATCTACTTCACGGTTCTGGAACTGATTATTCCTCTAGTTATCGTCTTTGGCTACAGTGCTGTTCTTATTGTTATTACTAGAACAAATTATCTGACTCTATCGAGTGCCGAGAAAAATACTCCCTATTACCTTGGTTTTCTCTTCTCCTTGTTTTCTCTATTTTCCCTGTCTCTAAAATCAGGCTTTTCTTTTGACTCTGTCACCATACTGCTCTCCACCATGAGCATTGCCCTTTCGACAACGATACTGGGATTGGTTATGAGACAAATCCTTTTAAGCCTTAGCCCCCCCCCGTCCAAAGACTATCTTGAACTCCTCAGGCAGATTCAAATCCTGCTAAAAAATCTTCAGGATGCTTTTTTCCCTGTAAAGAATTTTATCACGAAAATCCTAGATGAATTTGAAGACATCAAAAAAGCCATCCATGAAAAAAAGGATAAAACCACGTCCCAGTCAGTAGAAACACTCCGTTCGAACATTTTCTCAGATCTGGAAGGCACATTTTCTGAAAAAATTAAAGGCGTTCTGGATTCTGTTTCTGATTTTTATATTGAAGACCACGAGACCACTATTGGTCAAATTCTTCCCGATAGTTATAAAATTGAGATCGCAGAAAGACTAGATATTTATTATACAGATGTCATGAATTCCATAAAAAATAACACGGAAGAGTTTCTGGCCTCACTCAGTCAGTTGTCCCTCCAATTTAAAAAAGATTTCCCTGTTGGAGACGAAGAGGACAAAAAAATCCGCATGAATAAATTGATCCTCTCTTACGAAGAAGAATTAAAAAATCTATCAACGTCTCTGGAGAAAAAGCTTTCTTTTTTTAACGACAAATGAAACTTCAGAAGAATGTCATTGGCTGGACCCTTTTTGAACTTGTTGTTCTCCTCACATTTTTTGTCTACCCAAGCTACGTAACTCAACAAGAATTAACAAAAAAAGAGGTTCAAAATCTTCAAAATACTTTAAACCGAGCTGCGCAAAAAATACAGACCTTAGAAGAGGAACGGGGTGAACTCAAGACGAAGCTTGAAAATCAAAGTGAAAAAGAACAATTAAAATCTAAACAACTCCCCTCCTGTATCGAAAAGGGAATCACGACAGACTTTCTTTTTCATGTCAAAATCATCGGCAGAGACAAATACCTAATCGATAAAAAAGAGTTTTCTTACCAGGAAATCCTTAAATTTTTCGAATCTGACATTGAATTAGCCAAAAAATCCGGATGTGTCCACAGCATTTGGGTTGAATCCGACACGGAGATGGAAGCTTCTGCATACATCGCAGCTTTAAAAAAGATCCAGATGAGTTTCTACACAGCTTTGAAGTAGGTTTCCATTTCACCTGGTTTATGCCAGGCACATTGACTTCAAGTACTTCTTATGCTAAATTCTCTCTGGATTGTTTGCTGATGGAAATCGCATTTATTTCCTATTTATTAGAGTGAATTCTACTCAATAGAAACAATCAGGAGGAATGGGAATGGAAAATCAAGACAAATCCGACACACAGACCACATTGGAAAAGAAAACTGGAGCAGGTTTAGATATCGGCACAGCGTTTCTCGTCGGTGCCCGGCAAAAATCTAAAGAAAAAGAACTCCTTTTGAAAAAAGCCCGCTGTGCTTTTGTGGAACTGGGAGTGGAATCTCTAGGTATCCTGAAGATGAAAAATATCCCGTTCATCAAAAAGGAAGACACCGTCTTGATCATAGGAGACGAAGCCATCAAGATTCCTCGAGCTTTTTTTACGAGAAATGACAATCTTGATTTCATGGAACTTCAAGTCAGACGCCCTCTCTCCGATGGAATTATATCGCCAAGAGAAGCAGATGCCATCGCTGTTCTGGGTGTACTCATCAAACAAATCCTGGGTCAACCCTTAGTACCGGATGAAAAAGTCTATTTCAGTGTTCCAGCTATGCCGATAGATAATCCACATGTCAACATTGAGTACCACACCGAAACTTTTATCAATTTGTTGAAAAATATCGGATATGTGGGGACTCCTGTCAATGAAGCCTATGCAATTGTCCATTCGGAAGGAGAGGACTTTGGTTATTCATGTATGACTATCTCCTGGGGCGCAGGACTGACCAATGTCGGTATGGCTAACGAAATCTGGGAAATTGACAGTTTCAAATTTTCTGTCTCCAGGGGCGGTGATTATATAGACAGGGGCGTCTCCGATTCTCTGCGAATCCCGATCACTCGAGTCATTCTGGAAAAAGAAGGAGATCGGAAAAAGGAAATTCCTCGATTAGATTTAACGAATCCAAGAAATGAAATCCAAGTGGCTATTAAGTATTTTTATAAATCGTATATCAACTATGTCCTGGATCTGATCCATGCAAAATTTTTCACTTTAAAAACAACTGTTCCTCTCCCTGATTCTATCCCGATTATCTGCAGTGGTGGTTCGGCTCTGCCTAAGGGATTTATCGACCTTGTCAAAGAGGGAGTTCTCGACAAACGGAGCAGACTGCCCTTCAGTGTTTCTGATGTCATTTTGGCAAGAAGTCCACTTACCGCTGTCGCTAAAGGTCTTAGATTGAAATTAGAAATGGAAAATGAATAAAGCAGTCAAATGATCGGCCTTGGCTCTAAAAATAAAAAGAAGCAAAAGGATAAAGAACGTACTCTGCCAGGGATAAACGAAAGTCTTGATTCGATCACGGGAATCGGTTCCTCTCTATCCATAGTTGGAAATGTCCAGGGAAAGGAAGACCTCTATATCGACGGCAAAGTAAAAGGATCTATTTTGATCGACAACCATACTCTGACGGTTGGTCCAAAGGGTCAGATCGAAGCAGATCTTCAAGCCAAAAATATTATTGTCCATGGACATGTGAAGGGAAACATTCAAGCCTCAGAAAAAGTTTTCATTCAAGAAACTGCTCAAATTTATGGAGATATTATTGCAGCGGACATCTCTGTCATGGATGGGGCCTATTTTGAAGGCAATGCCAAAATTAGAAAATTTTCTCAGGATGTTTCACATGAAACTGGGCAGGCAGAGAAAAAATCCGAATCTCGTCTTCTCATTGAAGATGAGTTTTCTGAAGAATAGGGCATTACAAGAATAATAATTCCCACTCAAAATTACTAAAATGTTGTGTATTAACCTGGTCTATTCACGGGCCGAGATTGCTGTAGATGCAAGGCACAAGGTATGCAGCTGTGGTTGTCCACCGCAAATGCCTTGTAACGAAGCAGATGCGGTGAGATCGTTTCGCCTTCCTGAGGTAAATTAGGCAGACATTTTCTTTAATACGGTCATGGAAAAAGGTTCGTTTTGGCTGCTATTAGAAAACTTGCGTAAATTGAAAAAATCAAAGGAAATAAAAATTAGTGTCTGCCAAATTTATGAATAGATCAGGTTAATTCTATTATTGGATGTTTCCTTCGATTTCTGTTTTCTCGAACTTGAGTGTCACCTCGATAACCTCCGCCTCACGTAAGAGGCGAAACGTCACCTCATCCCCCCAAGTAAAACGCGACAAATAAACCCGCAAGGCGTTGATACTTGTGTAAGCTTTATTATCCACGTCCAAAACCACATCCCCCTTTTTTATATCCTGCCCCATAGCGATGCCCCCAATAGGATCTCTTTCGACAACAAGGTTCTCCAATCCATCGAACACCTTGAAGCTCAATCCCGCTGAAGGATAGACCGGCCTGACCTCTGCACTAAGCCCCCAGACGTAGTCAGCAAAGGTCCTGGAAACCTGGACAGAACCAGTTTCGTTGTCGGTTTCCAAACACACAACTGTTTTAAAAGGCACACCTGTTCGTCCAAAAACTCTATCGTTTATTCCCAAGTTATAAAGAAGATGTCCAGATCCTGCAAGAACCACCATACGCCTGCCGTCCTTTTTTGCTGCCTCCACAGCATTAAAGGCCATCACTTCATCCCAAGCAGATTGGGCTCTATAAAGGCCTTCAAACATCATTTCCAAACCAGGGCCTTTCATTTGATGGGGAAGTTCTGCCCCCTCGAAAATCGTTCGGATGAGTTTTCGGTGATCCTCATTTGAGAGATCGGGTTGAGGAATTATAAGTTTTTCTTCGTCTGATAAGGCCTCCCACCCTTTCATACGGACTGCTGAAATCATAGATCGTGGCGCGTTTAAGGCATAGATGGGGATTTTGTTCGCTTTGGCATACTTGAAAATTTTTCGATAAAATCCAAAATTGAAATTCCAAGTGACATACCACTCCGCTTCTTGAATGAATTCATCTTCAGTTAGAAGTCCTAGACTCCATTTATTCAGAACTTCTTGCCCGGTAACAGGAAACATTTCTAGACCTATTGAGAGATTTTTGTCCAAATCGTGCAGGGCTTGAATGACTTTTAGCTGAATATCGTGCATAGGCATGCTGTTGTGAGTTTCTCCAACATAGACAAACTGGCTGTCACTCATCTCCGAGATCATTTTTTGGAAGGAGATGGCCTGGCCTTCTTTGGCAGAATAGACATTGTCCGGAGAAATTGTCATCACCTCTTCCCTCAAATTCTTGTTTCCGATGTTGAGAAGAAGCACCTTATCCCCTTCCTCTTGACTGTATGCATTTAAAACAAAAAACACTGTAAAAAAAACAACCCAGATTCTTGTTAATTTCATTTCAGCCTCCTTTGGACTGCGTATAATAACATCCGAGTGCGAATAAACACAAGATTTGACATGGAGACATAATATGTCCCTGTGCGACTCAACTGCAGAAATTAAACAGGGGCTGCTTTATCCAGCAAAAAAAGCTTTAAAGATTGACAGATTTGGAGTATCCTATACAGCTATGATTTTGAGGTAATTAACATGAAAAAAATCGTTCCAATAATTTTGTTTGTAACTTTGGGTTTGATTCTATTTTCTCAGGAACAGAAGCATGAAGCCACGGTCATTAACATCGAGATTCCAGTCCGCGTGTTTCAAGGAGATAATTTTATCGATAACCTGACTATCGAAGATTTCGAGATATTTGAAGACGGAGTTCTACAAAAAACAGAAGCCGTCTACCTCATCAAAAAGAAGAGTGTAGCCAAAGAAGAAGGCGACCAGAAATTCTTTCCTTCAGTATCGAGAAATTTTATCCTCATGTTTGAAATCGTCGATTATCTTCCTAAAATTGGTGAATCTATCGATTATTTTTTCAACAATATTTTACTTCCCGGAGACGAACTGACCATCTTTACACCTGTCAAATCCTATAAATTCAACAGCCAGGCCTTCGAGATGTTTTCCAAAGAAACGATCGCTACTAAACTCAAAGAAACTCTCAGGTCAGATTCTATCACCGGAAACTCGGAATACAGAAATGTGTTGAGGGAACTGGAAGACGTGCTCACCATGGAAGAATTGGATATTGATGAAAAGATGGGTCTTTACAGACAGGTCTTGAGTCGATTCGAATCCCTCCGTGCTGTTGATGAAGAGGGATTGATCAATTTTGCTCAATTTCTCAAAGATAAAGAAGGACAAAAAAACGTTTTTATGTTCTATCAAAAGGATGTTGTTCCACAGTTGAAACCAAAAGCGATCGAACAGCTTGTCACCGGCAACCAGGATAGACCGGATATCGGGCAGAGTGTGATCGAACTCTTCGATTTTTTCAGAAGAGACATCAATATCAATGTCGAAAACGTAAAAAAAATATTTTCGGATTCTTCAATCTCCATGCACTTTATCTATATAACTCAACCTCCCTTCCAGAATTCTACCGTTTCTCGTTTTGGAACCGAACAGTCGATCACAATGGCCGATCAATCAGAAAATGTTTTCAGTACCTTCCAGGAAATGGCCCAGGCAACAGGTGGATACAGCGGCAGCTCTTTTTATGCCACAGAGACTTTTAAAAAAGCTTTGGATGCATCAGAGAATTATTACTTAGTTTACTATTCCCCCCTTAATTACAAACAGGATGGGGAATTTAAGAACGTGAAAATTCGCGTGAAAGGAAAAAATTACCGCATCACCCACCGTGCCGGCTACTTTGCCGATTAATTTCTATTTTTCTTCTTCCTCGGGTCTGATACGGCCCTCCTTTATAGAATCTTGAATAATCTTTTGCTGAAGCTGCCCTGGAACCTCCTCATAGTGAGAAAACTCCATGAGAAATGAGCCTCTCCCCCCCGTTATGGATGTCAGAGTGGGCTCAAAATCCAACATTTCCGCCATCGGAACAAGCGCCTTTATAATCCGCATGTTTCCCTTCTGCTCCATCCCCTGAACTTTTCCTCTCCGGCCATTGAGATTCCCCATAATATCTCCCATATAGGCTTCGGGAGTGTAGATTTCAGCTGTCATGATGGGCTCGAGAAGAGTGGGTTTGGCCGCTTTAATCCCTTTTTTGAAGGCCATGGACGCAGCAATTTTAAAGGCAATATCAGAAGAATCCACATCATGGTAGCTCCCATCATAGAGTTGAGCCTTGAAGTCGATGGTCGGATACCCAGCAATGACTCCCTTTTTACGGGCTTCCTGAATCCCTTTTTCAATGGAAGGGATATAATTTCTGGGGATTGATCCACCAAATATTTTATCTTCGAATTCATGATCCTTTCCCCGAGGAAGAGGTTCAAATTTAATGTGGACATCTCCATACTGCCCCCGGCCCCCAGTCTGCTTCTTGTATTTGCCTTGAACATCGGACTTTCCCTTTATGGTTTCTTTGTAAGGAATCTTTGGCGGTTTCAGATCGACATTGACATTAAATCTCTTCTCCAGCCGATTTGTAATGATTTCAACGTGAAGCTGTCCATTCCCTGAAATAATAAGTTCGTTTGTCTCGGGATCCCGTTCTATTCTTGCTGTAGGATCTTCTTCGGTTATCCTGTGAATCGCCTGAGAAATCCGATCCTCATCAGCACGTGTTTTAGGTTCGATGGCAAAAGAAATGGAGGGTTCAGGAAATTTAATAGGAGGAAATTTAAAGCTCTCTCCCTTGGTGCAGAGTGTATCACCTGTGGAGGTATCTTTGAGTTTCGCTGTAGCGACAAGGTCCCCTGCTTTGGCCTGTCCTGCTGGGATCTGCTGCTCTCCTTGGAGAAAGAACAGTCCGCCAAGTTTTTCATTGGCGTCTTTACTGGAATTTGTGACTGTCGCATCAGGATTCACTTTGCCCGAGAAGACTCTTAAAAGAGATATCCTCCCTGTGTAGGGATCGGATAGTGTTTTAAAAACCAGGGCAGAAAATAGTCCGTCTTGAGTGGGCGTAACATTCCCCTCTTCACTCTTGATCTCTTTTCTAAATAACGGAGACGGAAGAAAGTTTATCATGGCATCAAGGAGTGGTTGAATACCAATATTTGCCAATGCCGACACCAAATAAATCGGGATAAACTGTCTGTCAAGGATGTTCTTTTTCAAACCACTGATTAATTCCGCTGTTGAAAGCTCTCCGCTTTCGAAATATTTCTCCATTAACTTCTCATCGTTTTCTGCCACCATTTCAGTCAGCTCTTCCATTCTTTTTTGTGCTTCATCTTTCAAGTCTTCAGGGATGTCAATCTCCTTCATCTTTCCGCTTTCGTCTTTTTCAAATTCATAAGCTTTTTTGTAAATCAAGTCCACTACACCACGGAAATTTGCTTCTGAACCGATTGGAATTTGAACAGGAACGGCCTGCCTTCCGAAGAACTCGTGTATGGATTCTACCGTTCGCTGAAAGTTCGAATTTTCTCTGTCGAGCTTGTTGATGACAAACATATAGGGAAGCCCGAACTCCTCAAACATCGCCCAGGCTTTCTCAGTCCCCACTTCGACGCCTGATACACTGCCGACTAAGAGGAGTCCTGCATCCACGGCTCTCAGGGCTGCTCGTGTGTCCCAAAGGAAGTTAGAATATCCTGGACAGTCCACAATATTGAGTTTAAAATCTTTCCACTCGCAGTGGCACAGTGCGGAATTGATAGAAATTTTTCTTTCAATCTCATCAGGATCAAAATCCGTAATTGTATTTCCCTTGTCCACCTTGGTAAGTCTCGTAGTGGCCCCTACATCGAATAACATGGCTGATGTTAGAGATGTTTTCCCCGAGGATCCATGCCCAACAATGGCTATATTGCGGATATTTTCAACAGGATAATCTTTCATCTTCAGGCCTCCAGCATTGCATAATAATTGTTCATTTTTATTTTTAAAACAACCGTCAGGTCAAAAAAATACAAGATGTATAATACAACAATTATTCCCTGTTACTCAAGAAAAAAAGATGAATTTATGGAGACAAATTTTCGAGGAATTTACTAAGTTCTTGCGGGAGGGGGGAACTGAATTCCACCCTTTCTTTTGAGCTTGGATGTTTAAAAGCCAGCTGAAAAGCATGAAGAAACAAACGAGATATTTGGGGGCTTGTTTTTTTCCGACCGTATCTATTATCTCCAATAATCGGATGTCCTAAAGCCGCAAAATGAACTCTAATTTGATGTGTTCTCCCCGTGAGAGGCTTAATTTCGAGTAAAGAAAATTCACTCCATTCTTGTTTAACCGTGAAATGGGTTTCTGCTGCCTTCGGCTTTTTTGTCCTGATCGAAATTTTTTGTCTTTTCTTTTCATGACGTCCAACAGCCCATGTGATCTGCCCTTCCTTTTCAGGTATTTTTCCCCATACAAGCCCTATGTATAGCTTTTCCACCTCTCGGGCTTTAAATTGGCGTTGAAGTTCTTCATATGCCAGGTGAGTTTTGGCCACAACCATAACACCCGAGGTCTCCTTATCCAGACGATGAACAATGCCTGGGCGTTCTTTTTCTCCCACTTCTCTTAATGATGGATAAAAATAGAGCAATGCATTGACAAGAGTGTGCTTGGAGGTTCCGGCTCCGGGATGCACAACCAATCCTGAGGGCTTTTCAATCACCAGTATAGATTCATCTTCAAAGAGAGACTTGATCGGAATATTCTCGGCCAAAATTGGGTCTTGTGGAGGAACCAAAGCATGTATATCTATTTCAACTGTATCACCAATTTTCAAACGATAACTCGGTTTTACACTATGACCATTTATTTTGACGCGAAAGTCCTGTGTTAACCTTTGAATATATGAACGGCTGAGTTGAGGATACTTCTGAGACAGATAGATGTCCACTCGTTGATCTTGTCCCGAATCGGGATGAATCAAGAATGATGTTTTAGGCACTTAGTTTCTGTTTTTTTTTCAAGATAAAAAGGAGAATAAATCCTGCAATTAAACTCAGGAAAGAGAATAATTGCGGATAGGACACACTTAAATAGGGAGAGGCATTTTGGATAAGATAAACTTTGGATTCATGGTCACCTCTGAAAAACTCGACAAAATACCTGATGATTGAATAGTTGATGATGTAGAATGAGATGACTTGACCATCAAAACGCTTTTTTCTCAAGATGAAAAAAAGAATAAGAAAGTTTGTAAAGTTTAAGAACGACTCATAAAGTTGTGTAGGATGAAGCATCGTATCCAAAGGAATTCCCGTGAGGTTGTGGGCATATTCACTGTGGAACGTTACCCCCCAGGGAACGGCACATTCCGATCCATAACAACACCCAGCACTGAAACAGCCCAAACGGCCAAACCCATGGCCGAGGGCAAGAGCCGGACCGATTATATCAGCCGTTTTCCAAGCAGGGATTTTATTTCTGCGAAGAAGCCACAGAGCAAAGAAAAAACCAAACGCCAATCCTCCTTGAAAAACACCTCCGGAACGGGCAAGACTAAAAATATGTTTGGGATTCTGGAGATAATAGGACAAATCTCCAAAGAACAGAATGAGCTTGGCACCCACCAAAGCGACAATAATGGTATAAAACGCCACGTCGATGAGCTTAGATGCAGGCAGGTCTTGTTTTTTTGCCTGAACATAGAGGAACAACAAACCCATTGCCACACCCAAAGCCATCATGAATCCATAAGTGTGGATGGTGATGGTGCCCAGACTTAAACCGAATATATTTATTGGGCCAATTTTAAAAAGTATTGGGAGCATTATTCAGGACCTCTCTTGAAGAAAAATATAAAAATCAGGAGCACCGCTCCTGTTGAGATACAGGAATCAGCTACATTAAAGGAAGGCCAATGCCAACCCCAGAACCTAAAGTCTAAAAAATCTATCACATACCCTCTAACAATTCGATCGAGTTGGTTTCCCAGAGCTCCGGCCAGAATGAGAGCTAAAGAGACATGCATGAGTTTTTCAGAGGCCGGAGTTTTAATAAAATAATAGACGACCAAACCCAGTGCAGCCAGGGAAAAAATAGTCAGAATTATAAATAAAAAAGAGCTGCCGGCATTCGAAAAAAAACCAAAAATTGCCCCCTTGTTATGGACATGAACAAGATCGAAAAAGCCAGGAATAACAGCCTGTGTACCGTAAGGTTCTATGCTTCGGGAAATCATGGTTTTTGTGATCTGATCAAAGGAGAGCAATACAGCAATGATAACGAGATATTTTGACCGATATCTCATAGATTTATTCTCTCTACAACATCCTCGCATCGTTTGCAGAAAAGAGGAAACTGTTGACTCGTACCCACATAGGACGAGAAGTTCCAGCATCTCTGACATTTCTCTCCAACTGCTTTTTCAACATCCACAGTCAATTCTTTATTCGGCCCAGATTTCAGCTCTACCTCCGATACGATAAAGAGATTGGGCAGTTCTGTCTCGAATTTCTTAAGCACAGAATATAAATCACCACCTTGAACATACAGAACGATTCGCGCTTCAAGCGAATTCCCGATGAGTTTCTTTTCACGGGCTATTTCTATCTCTTTTTGAACGTTCTCACGAACAGCCACAAGACTTTCCCATTCCTGATAGATATCCTCGTGCAACCATTTTTCCTCAAATCGAGGAAACAATTCAAGGTGAACAGACTCGGATTTGTCTTTAAAATCCGGCAGGACATCCCATGCTTCTTCTGAAGTGAAGGGCAGAATAGGAGACAGCAGAACAAGAGTCGATTTGAGGATCTTAAAGAGGGCGGTCTGTGCCGATTTTCGCAGCAAAGAATCCTTCCCTGAACAGTATAGTCTATCTTTGAGCACATCTAGGTATAATGAACTCAAATCGACCGTGAAAAAATTATAGACAGTATGGAATATGACATGATACTCATAAGATTCGTAGGCTTTTAGAATTTTGCGCCCGACTTTAGTGCATTTTTCGCCTATCCATCTATCAAAGATTTGCATATCCTGCAAGGGAACTTCTTCTGTCTCCGGCGAGTAGTCATGGATATTTCCTAAGATGAATCTCCAAGTATTCCTGATTTTACGGTAGGCCTCGGCCAATCGTTGTTGAGTCTCTTTCCCGAAACGTGCGTCTTCCTTGTAATTGAGCATAGCTGCCCACAATCTCAAGATTTCGGCGCCATTTTTTGAAATGAATTCCTCTGGTTCAATAACATTTCCGAGGGATTTTGACATACCCCGCCCTTCATCATCCAGGACAAAACCGTGTGTGATGCACGATTTATAAGGAGAAGCCTCCTTTGCTCCCACACCAATGAGAAGAGAACTGTTGAACCAACCTCTGTACTGATCATGTCCTTCAATATAGACATCCGCTGGCCACTGAAGGTCCTCTCGCCTATTCAGAACATTAAAACTGGCTCCCGACTCAAACCACACATCAAGAATATTGTGTTCCTTTTTTAAGTTAGTGGATCCACATTCTTCACATTTGGTATTTGGAGGCAGAAGTTCTTCTGCTGAACTGAGGAACCATGAATTGGAGCCTTCTTGAGAAAAGACATCGGCAATCTTTAATGTGATGGTTTCATTCGCCAGGATTGATCCACAATCCAAACAGTTGAAAGCAGGAATGGGTACACCCCAGGAGCGCTGCCTGGATATGCACCAATCGGGACGAGCTTCGACCATATTGGCGATACGTTCTTCTCCCCAAGAGGGAATCCACTCGACATTTTTGATCTCTTCTAAAGCTTTCTTCCGCAGTTCACTCTTATCCATTGAGATAAACCATTGAGCCGTCGCACGAAAAATCACTGGATTTTTGCACCGCCAACAGTGGGGGTAGGAATGTTCGACTTCGTCTTCTTTCAGGAGAGTGCCGTCTTTCTGCATATCCCCAGTGATGTTCTTATTTGCATCAAAAACGTTCTGGCCTGCATATTTCTCAACTTGAGAAACAAATTTTCCTTCACTGTCCACAGGAGTGTAAATATCAAGTCCATAATCAACTCCGGTCATGTAATCTTCATGACCATGTCCGGGTGCGGTATGCACGGCTCCTGTTCCCTGATCCAGTGTGACATAATCAGCTAAAACGAATTTTGACTCTCTATGGAGAAAGGGGTGTTTTGCCTTTTTTCCTTCCATGTCTTTTCCGAGAAACGTCGCTAGGACATGGATCTCTTTAAATCCAAGTTCTTCAACAAGCACCGGGACCAAACGTTTGGCTGCAATATAGACATGTCCCTCTGTTTCAAATGCCTCATATTCATAATCGGGATGAAAGGCGATGGCCAGGTTAGCTGGAAGAGTCCAAGGTGTAGTAGTCCAGATTAGAACAGATACATCCTTTCCCTTTAGTGCCGGAAACTCTAAAGAAAGATCGGATTTCATAGGGAATTTAACATAGATGGAGGGTGATTTTCGGTCCTGATATTCGATTTCCGCTTCGGCCAGTGCAGTCTGACAGTCAGGACACCAATAGACAGGTTTTTTCCCTTTGTAGACACTCCCAGACGAAAAAAAAGCGGCCAGATACCGCAAGATTTCTCCCTCATACTCGGGATTCATGGTCAAATAGGGTTTGGCCCAATCTCCAAAGACACCCAACCTTTTAAATTGTTTCCTCTGAATGTCTACAAATTTTAAAGCGTATTTCTTACACTCCTCTCTCACTTCAATGATAGACATGTCCTGCTTTTTGTTGCCCAAGATTTTATCGACCTTGATTTCGATGGGTAATCCGTGGCAATCCCAGCCCGGCACATACGGAGCTCGATGACCCAGCATGGACTTTGTTCGGACAATAAAATCTTTAAGTATTTTATTCAGGGCTGTTCCCAAATGGATGTTGCCGTTGGCATAGGGAGGGCCATCATGTAGAATAAATGTTGGTTTGTCTTGGTTTTTTTCCTGAATCTTCTGATACAGTTTAATTTGATCCCAATGTTTTAGAATCTCAGGTTCCTTTAAGGCAAGTTTGGCCTTCATAGAAAACGATGTCTGGGGGAGGTTAAGTGTGTCTTTAATTTTATCTGCTTCGAACATTAATCGCTCCAAAAAAAACTTTAAACAGCTATTATAAAATAAGTTCCCTAAATTCTCCACTGTAAATGTTTTGTGACGCAGGAGTGTCTTCAATCTAGAATGAAGTGGGCGCCTCGACTCTCTGGATTGCTTAATGCGGCAAACATGATCAACCATGCAACCTGGATTCCATGCTTCAAACCCACAACAAGGGGATCCATTTTTGCTCCTTTATAAAATTTCTCAATTCTATGGCGGAGATAATCCAGATCAGCCCTTGCTCTTTCCAATCGTTTTTTTGTCCGGATAATTCCTACATAATTCCACAATGTTGTCCGGATCGACATCCAATCCTGGTGGATCAGTGCGGGATCAACCTCTTCTTCCTTTTCAGAGTAATACCAGCCATGCATATCTGAGATCTCACATGGAATCTCGGGATCAAAATGTTTAACAATTTGTGTGGCGCTTCTGGTTCCCCAGACTAAACCTTCAAGAAGAGATGTCGAAGCCAGGCGATTTGCCCCATGAACTCCTGTGCAGGCCACCTCTCCGACAGCAAAAAGTCCTTTAAGGGAACTCCTGCCCCAGCCGTCAACAAGAACACCCCCACAGCAATAATGAGCGGCAGGGACAACAGGAATTGACTCTTTAGTGATATCGATTCCGAATTCCAAACATGTTTTGTAAATGTGGGGAAACCTCTTCTTTATATCAAATTTGGCATAAGAAAATAGGTCAAGGTTAACATAGGCAGAATTGCTGTTTATCATTTCTTCATAAATGGCCCGGGCAACTTCATCACGGGGAGCCATTTCTTTTTTGCTGTTGTAGTTTTCCATAAACGTCTGGCCTTCTCGTGTTTTCAGTCGAGCACCTTCCCCTCTCACAGTTTCTGATATCAAGAAACCATCGGAATCTCTGTGAAATAGAGATGTGGGGTGAAATTGGATATATTCCATGTTGACAATGCGGGCTCCTGCCCGAAAGGCCATCGCATAACCGTCACCAATAGCTGTGGAGGGATTTGATGTGTGAAGGTAGACAGAACCACATCCTCCGGTGGCCAAAATTGTATAGGGTGCAAAAATAATATGAACTCTATTGGTCGTGTTATTCAGGACATATGCGCCAAGGCACTGAGGTTCCTTATAATAAGCTGTCAAATTTTTCGAATGATGAGGGATGGTGAGGAGGTCAACGGCCGTTTGATTGGATAAGAAGGTCACATTCGAAAAATCTTTCAGCATTCGAACAAGCCGCTCCTCGATCGTTTTACCGGTCGTATCTTTGATATGGAGAATACGTCTGCGTGAGTGACCCGCTTCCTGGGCATAGTCAAGTGAATCCGGTGAGCTGCGGGAAAAAGGGATGTTCAACTCTTTAATTAGAATTTTTTCCACCGCCTTTTTACCTTCCTTGACTAGGATGTCAACGGCTTCAGGATTGTTGATCCCGTCTCCTGCCTCAATGATGTCCTCTTTGAGCAATCCCGGATGGTCATCTTTGCCACGAGA
Source organism: uncultured Eubacteriales bacterium (assembly GCA_964633715.1). Lineage (GTDB taxonomy): Bacteria > Acidobacteriota > Aminicenantia > Aminicenantales > Aminicenantaceae > JAUWVG01. The sequence continues at coordinate 1,073 of CAZWHQ010000057.1, read as the reverse complement.
CACAATCCCTCCCTGTGCGTAATACGTGTTGGATTCCTCAAATTTCGAGTTTTTCGTGATGAGAACAACTTTTAGGCCACTTTTTGCTGCTTCCAGTGCAGCACTTGCACCAGCTATTCCACAACCGATAATGAGAACATCTGTACTAAGAACCTCTTCATTTTTCATTATGTTATCCGATAATATCCATGCTGATGTCCAATGATTTGAAGGAATGTGTCAAACTGCCAACAGAAATATAATCCACCCCCAAATTGCCATATTCTTTTAACGTTTGCAGGTCGACATTTCCTGATATTTCGAGAGGAACCCTCCCTTTGACGATCGATACAATGTCTCTCATCTCGTTCAAAGTCATATTATCCAGCATGATCATGTCTGCCCCGCTCCTGACAGCTTCGAGCACTTCTTCCCTACAAGTTGTTTCGACTTCAATCTTTATGTCCCCATGAACCTTATCTCTTGCCAGTTGGACAGCTTCAGAAATTCCCTTGACAAGCTTAATATGGTTATCTTTAATCAATACCATATCTGAGAGGCTCTGTCGGTGGTTATGCCCACCCCCCATCTTAACGGCATATTTCTCCAACACACGCAGCCCAGGTGTCGTTTTTCTTGTATCAAGTATTTTAGTTGAACCTCCCTCCAAGGCTATAACGAATTGACGCGTTATCGTTGCAATACCCGAGAGTCTCTGAAGAAAATTCAATGCTGTCCGTTCCCCTTTCAGAAGAGATATGGAGTTTCCCTCCAGTTCGGCCAGCACATCCCCCTTTTTGATCTTCTGACCATCTTTTATTTGGGCAACAAACGAAAGCAAAGGATCGATTTTGGCAAATACGCTTTCCGCTACTGAAAGGCCTGCAAGAATCCCGTTTTCTTTAGCCAGTATGACGGCTTTTGATTGAGATTCTGGCGGGATGATGCTCTCTGAAGTGATGTCACCAGAAGGCATATCTTCTTCTAAGGCTCTTTCTATGATGGCCTCCACTTCTCTTTTCATGAGTAAATTATATGCCCTGTCCCCTATCCAGTCAAATGAATCGGGGCCTGGCTTTGAAAATCTGAAAAAC
>CAZWHQ010000056.1:13709-23022 GCA_964633715.1 uncultured Eubacteriales bacterium | reverse complement strand
GAACCATATAAGAACACCAAACAAAAAAAATAAGAACATTTAGAAACAATAAATAATTAGGGACAGCCCCCACTTTTTTTTAGCAGCAAAAAAAGTGGGGACTGTCCCTAATTATTTCTTGTCCCCAATTATTTCTTTAAGAGAAAATGAGAAGAAATTTAAGTACTGTCGTTTTATAATAATATGAAATATTTCTCATGTGGGTTAACAATCCATGTAAAATTGACGTATTATTTAAGGGAACACAATAATTTTGCATCTAAATAACGGTTAATATAGTTTATGAAATAAATACAAATAATCAGATCCATTTCGTTTTTTAAGGAGAGGGTCATGAAAAGACGACCAGTTATGCATAAATACAATTGTTTTTATTTCCTTGCTGTGTGCGTGTTTCTTTTATCCCTTGGTTTTCTTGTCTCCTGTCAGGGTGAAAATGCGGCCTCTGATCCGGAATCGATCAGAAACTCGGCAGAAGTTAAGGACAAGGTCAAAGAAGAATTCGTCAGCGTAAAAACGGCTCCTGTTATTTTGGAGGATTTAATCATCAAGCTCAAATCACCGGGTGAGGCGGTAACGGACAAACACATTGTTATGAAACCGGAAGTTTCAGGCAAAATCAATAATCTTAATGTCGAGGAAGGCCAGCATGTCAAAAAGGGAGATCTGCTTGTCGTGTTGGATAACAGGGAATATGCTCTCAATCTGGAGAGTGCCGAAGCAGAACGGCTGAAAAACCTTTCTGAACTGCTGCTGGAGAGCCAATTTTCCGAGCAGGCGGATGTTGAACAAACCGTTGACAGGGAAGAACTCGATAGGGCTGAAAAAGAGTATGAGGGAAAACGACAGCAGTTCAGGCAGGGACAGATCACGGAAAAGGAATTTGCAGAAGCCTCCCGATTGTATGAACTTTTTTTGATCGAATCCGGAGAGAAAAAAGATGAGATTGTTGCTGCGGCCAAGGGATTGACACAATCTGAAATAGATGTCAAAAAGGCCCGGCTGAATCTGGATAAAACTAATATCAGAGCTCCTTTTTCCGGGATCATCACGGATGTCAACATTTCGCCTGAGCAGTATGTGTCTGGGGCCACAGAGCTCTTTACTCTCGTCAATATTGATACGATTCAAGTCCACGCCAAAGTTTTGGAAAGTGAGATCGGGAAAATGGAAGTGGGCAGGGAAGTCGAACTGACGTTTAGCGCGTATCCTTTGCGGACATTTAAAGGAGAAGTTAAAGCCATAAGTCCGGTGGTCAATCCTGAAGATAAAACGTGTACAGTTTATATCGATGCGCCCAATCCCGATGAGGAGATCAAACCGGGAATGCACGCTGAAGTGGAGATCGTAGCTGACATATATGAAAAACGTCTTCTTGTCCCGCAGGAAGCCATTTTGCACCGGGGAGGACGGAAGCTCGTTTTTGTGCATGAGAACGGGCTGGCAAAATGGCGGTATGTCCAGACCGGCCTGGAAAATGAAGATTATGCAGAAATTTTGCCTGCTGAAAGGCAGGGTGAAGGTGTGGTGGAGGGTGAACAGGTGCTTATTGAGGGCCATTTTACCCTCGCCCACGATGCCCGTATCCGAGTCATAGAGAACTAGGAGGAAAAAATGAAGAGAACAGTTATCCCCACATGCCTGTTTATTATGTTGGTCTCTCTTGGTTTTACTCAGGAGCCTAAAACGGAAAAACTCGAATTCTCGCTCAATGACTGCATCCGAAAAGCCCTGGAGGGCAATCTGGATATCAAAGTCCAGGCTATCAATCCGGAGATCTCTAAGATGTCCATAAGCCAGGCAAAAGAAGTCTTTCTGCCCAGATTGTATTTGAATTATCAAAATCAGAACTCGAATATTGTCGGAAGCTGGTGGCTGGAAGGGACTAATTACAACCAGGATCGGACTATATATCAGTTTTATATGACCGATAAAATCATTACAGGAGGCGATTTTTCTTTGCGTTACTACAACACGACAACAGATTCAACACGGAGATTCAACTCCATCAATCCCATGTACAACAACCAAGTTTTGCTCTCATTCAGTCAGCCTCTGCTGAAAAATTTTGGCCCAAACATCAACAGGTACGAAATCAAAAAGGCGCAAAACCAGGTGGATATTTCAGTTCTGGACTTAAAAAATACAGTTAATGAAAAAGTGTTTGAGGTGGAACGAGCCTACTGGAATCTGGTCAAAGCCCACGAGAACCTCAAAGTAAGACAATTGGCGCTGGATCAGAGCAACCGGCAGCTGAAAAACACCCAGGATGCAGTCCGGGTTGGAACAAAATCCGCCATCGATTTGCTGAGTGCCGAGACCGAAGTTGTACGCTATGAAGGCCAGGTGCTAAGTGCACAAACGCAGCTGGAGACATACGAAGACCAGCTCAAGGCCCTCCTGAATTTGCCTCCTGATGGAACAGGTTCTGTAAAAACGATTGTTCCCCTCGATATGCCCACTCTCGAGAGGCCCACACTTCGTTTTGAAGAGGCCCTGGAAATCAGTCTAGCAACAAATCCAAAGATTGTCAGGATCGAGAGGCAGCTGGAAAATTCGAATTTGGCCATCAGATACCAAAAAAATCAGCTCCTCCCCCAGCTCGATCTGAATTTCAACCTGTCATATTACGGACAGGGGGGGGTGAGGTTTCTCTACCAGAATGACAATGCCCTGACTGGCATTATTGTCGGCCAGGAAGAAACCACGCGTTGGGATGCCTTTAATGAAATATTAAAAGGGAAATACCCGGATTTGAGTATCCAGCTCCAATTGACTATCCCACTTGAAAGTATATTTTCCCGTGCAGGATTTGCCATGGCCAAACTGGAAGAAGAAAAAAACTTGCTCGAAAAGGAGAGACAGGAAAAGGCCGTGTATTATGAACTTTTAGAAATTTTTAAGACTTTACGGAACAGTGAGCAGGAAATGGCATCCGCAACCCGGTACAGAGAGATGATGGAAAAAAAGGTCAAAGTAGAGGAAGAGCGATACAGACTGGGGCTAGTCCAGAGTAGCGAGTGGCTTTTTCAACACCAACAGAGCCTGGCTGATGCCAAGGCCAGTGAGATTCAGGTCCTTATCCAATACAAGATTGCTGTCTCCCAACTGGAAAAAGCTATGGGAATGAGCCTCGAAAAGAAAAATCTCACTTATGGAGATTACGAATTTTAGGCTTAAACTTTTTGAAACATATGAATCGAGCCGCAAAATATTTTTTAGCCGTCTTTCTTTTATTTTCTCCGCTGCTTTCACAAACAGTTATAAATAATCCGGAAAAGCCTGCAGGGAACCTGAATTCCGGAAGGAACGTGAAGCTCGAAGAGGTCCTCCGGATAAAAGATGTGGGAGACAACTTCTACTTTCAAGCGCCATACAACGTAAAAATCAATCCAGTGGGAGCGATCTTTGTTCAAGATGCCGGACAGCTTCTTCAATTTGACCGGGAGGGGCATTTTATCCGCAATTTCTTCAAAGGGGGCCAAGGGCCCGGAGAGGTTTCCTCCATCAGAAATTATACATTTTCAGGAGAAAGCCTTATCGTTCACTGTCCCTCACCCAATAAAATCGTGTGGTTCGATCCAGAGGGGGAATTGATCGAAGAGTTTAAAATAGAACAGGATCTCTTAGGGATGAAACTCGAAGGATACAAAAAAGGTGAATATATTTTTTCGCAGTTTGATTTCCCTAGAGACCGCGATACTTCAGGTTTAATCGAAATCCCGCACAATTTGTATGGACTTTCCAACCAAGGAGAAAAATTAGAAAAATGGGGGGCCTTTCCCATCTCCTATTATGTGGTTTGGGGAAAAGGGGGAGGTGGTGCCATCAATCCTCTGAATACGTTAATAACAGCTCAAGCCGGAGAAAAGTTTGTGGTTATCAATAATACCTCTGAGTACCGGCTTAAATTGTTCGACTTAAAGGAGAAGCACATCTCCTTTGAATTTGCTAGAAAATACAAACGTGCGAAAACACCTCCGGATTATGAAGGGATGGGGGGAGCCATAATTGACGGGAAACCCGTCGTCCCGCCGCGCCCAAAATTTCTCAACGACATAGACAATATTTTTGTCCATAAAGATGAAATCTGGGTATTCACTTCAACCGATGACAAGGAAGGCCGAACTCTTATCGATGTCTTTGATTTTAAAGGGACTTATCTCGACAATTTTTATCTCGATCTGCCAAAAAACCTCTCCCCCCAGCGATACAAATTTCAGCCAGTGACATTTTCCGCCGGATATTTCTATTTTATTGAGACAACGGATGAGGACACCTATGTTATAAAGAAATACAGACTCCAGAATCTGTGAGAACGGGGAGGTGAAAGTGATTTATTTAATGCGGAGAAAGAACTTGCTGTTCTGGCGTTTCTGTTTTTTTGTCCTTTTGCTGAGTATCCCCTTTCAAGCATCGGAGAGTACAGTCCTAAAAAATGAAAAAAAGGAACAATACAGACTTCTTAGATTGCACTACACGAATTCAAGTGGTGAAAAAGGAGTGACCACATTTGACTATAACCATGACGGGTTAATGTACAAGGCACTCTGGCAGCTGCTGGATGGAAGCAGAAATTCGATTAATTTTTACACCTATGACCAGAATGGAAATTTGACAAAAAAATACCGGGAATTTTCTGATGGGACAACCTCTACACAAACATTTAAATACGATAAAAACGGCCACTTGGTTTTTGAAGATTTTAACAGATCGGATGGAGTAAAGGGGGACGTTTCCTATGTATATGATGCAAGGGGAATTCTTCTTGAAGCGGACTGCCGCGGTTTGAATGGATGGTTTTTTGGAGTGATCAAGTACAGATATGGTAATTCTGGAAGAAAAACAGGAGCGGACATAGACAGAGATGGGCAAGAAATCGGAACAATCGAATACAACTACGACAAAAACAATAACTTGTCTGAAGAATACTGGGATCTTTCCGGACAGTGGAACCAGACATTCTCTTATGAATATGAGAAGTATTCAGACGACAGCTCAAATCCCTATACATCATCCAATATATTTCTTTCCTTCAGCGCCAGCAATAGGGTGATCAAAGAGGATTATAACTTCAATAAAGAATCGGGTGGCCCCTCATTTTACGAATATGACCAATCCGGGAAATTGACGAGAAAAACATTCACGCGATCGGATGGGCTTAAAACGGTCACCGATTATTTCTATGACGCGGACAACAAACTGATCAAATCCCTGCGAAGATATGCGGATGGCAGGAGCGGCGAGAAAAAGTTTGATGCGGACATATCGTTTAGCTTTGATAAAAACAAAAATCTTGTCAGGATTCATTGGGAATTTTCATTTGGAGGGACGCAAACCTATACGTTTGTCTTCCAATAGCAGGGGAATTCAAGATGAAACTGTTCAGGTCGGATTGGAGAAAGATAAGATTTCCGAAGCACAGTCAGGGCAGGTCGAAAAGCTCTCTCTTGAAGAGATTGAAGACAATCTTGACGAAGTTGTCAATCAACTGTGAAAGATCAACTGCCGCAAAGAACAGCTCGAATCAGCCAAAAGGGTCCTGGAACAACAGGCTCCAAAAGACGAAGTTTTGAGTGCGGCTATATAAACCTCTGCGGGCAGTCCATATTCCTTGCCATCCTTGGTCAGGAGTTCACCTCCATTTTGAGGGATGATTAAAAAGTCCGGCACTAAAGCTTTGGCATAGGAACTGATGCGCTGGACAAAATCGCGCATATCCTGTCTGTTATCCCGGGATTCCCGACAGAGGATAAGAAATGTTAAGATAAACAGTAGTAAAGCCAGAAAAAGATATTTTCTCACAATTTATTCTTGTTGGAATTTGTCCCAGTTGCGAATCTTATGGCGGATGACTTTGATATCTCCCGTATCTTCGTCCTCTCTGACCTCATAAAGAAATCCGTTTTTGATGAGGGCCGGAATAAAGGACCAGGTCATCTCATAGAGGTATAGTCCGTCTTTGGAGAAAACATCAATCAGCGAATTCTGTTCATCCTTCTCAAGGATTGACTTAGATCGGATAACATAGAGACGTCCGGTGTCATCGCTCATGAATCTTGTGAAATACGGCCGTTGATCCGGGAAAACAATGGCTTTCATAAAATCATTTGATCCGGTCCAGGCAAAAATCCCCTCTTTCTTCGTGAGCTCTTTTTCCTCTCCCGATATGGATTGAGGCTTCTCATCTTTCGCAAAAATAAAAATCGTTCGGCCGTCGCTGTCGGCAACGCTGACCTGGTATTTTCTCGAAAAACCATAATAGAAAGAGTCGTGTGATCGCTGCGCAAAAGCAGCGTCAGGGGAGTACCAATGCATGACAATATTTCTTAGGTTTTTGTTATAACTTATTGGGAATTCGGCGATTGTAAGAATGGGTTCTCCCTTTCCTCCGACCTGGATGATAGACAATTTTGCCTCTTCTTCCCTACGAGCGGATGGCTGAGTCGTTCCGAGGAATGTTCCGTGTGGGCTGGGTACATGTATTCTCCCGGTCCTTGGCCCTGCCTCCCTATCGTTCTCAAATATGTGCCGTTTTTATCGTATTTCTGAACACGGATGTTCCCTCCATCACATACATAAATGTTGCCATCGTCATCGACATTCAGAGTCACACGTCTTGGGAAAAAATAATCTTCATCGTTTACGTCTCCAATAGACAGTTCTTCTTCGAGGTCAAATGCAAATACTCCGAACTTGGGTTCCTCTGGATTTGTAATAACTTTTATCCCATCTACGATCTCGATATTTGCCGACCACCGTAAATCTTGGGCTTTTTTTGAACACGCATAAGAAAGTGCGAAGCAAAAGGCCAGAAAAATCATTGCGACAAGCCGTGCTCTTATTTTCATGCTCACCCCCCTAATTGGCGATTTTGTATTGGAGTTTCTGTAGAAGGAGGTTGTCCTGCTGATCATAAACTGCAGCATACATGAACAAATTCGAAACAAAAAGAGGTTGGTTAACAAGCCCAGTTGATCCCAAAAATTTACCATCGAGATTGAAGATATCCACAGGAAAAGGGCTGTTTATGTCGGTGAGGTTTTCATGAATCCTAAAGACAAAAATAAACTTTTCAGAGACAAGGATATTATCGAAAAATGTCTTTGTTTTGGACATATTTTTCCGGATATCCTTCATAATCCAATCAGGCCAGTCCCTTGTCTCCTGCATTTCGCGGAGGAGAAAATCCCTTTCCTTTGTCGACAGTTTCAAAGGTTTGACGTCTCGTTTTATTGTCGAGACAATGTTTCCCTGAGTGTTGTAGAGAGAAAACTCATAGCGATCATTTTTGGCGACAACAAAACGGTCTCTAAACCGATTGAACATAAAGGATGGGGCGATTTCAGGAGTGGCAAAATTAAACCTCACCAAACGTCCAGTCTCATCTGGAGCGCCGATGGAAGACTCTTCATTGGAAACCGAATAAAACGTCTTTAAAACATTCCCTTCCCTATCAAGAAGATGCTGAGTCTGCCCTCCTTCCGCCCAGACCCATGCGTAGTAGATGTTTTTCTCTAAATAGGTCAACATCAAACCTCTCTCAGCCGTTAGGCGTTCGATAAATTGCCCTTCAGAATCAAAAATCGAGACAAAGGCCATATCTTCGCTGACAATAATGTTTCCGTTTTGGACAATGAAAACATCGTGTGGGGCCTGAAACTCCCCCGGTCCCTGCCCTTTGCTGCCAATGGACAATAGAAGCTTGCCTTCGGGAGAAAATTTATAGACCTTTGCCGACATCCGATCTAAAACAAAGACATTACTTTGAGTATCTTCACACACAGAATCTATGCTGCCAAAGAGAAGGCTGTCTTTCCCCAATTCGAAGATTTTCTCTGTTCTGATTTCCAGATTGGGGTCTGAAGCCCGGAGAAAGACAAGCGGCATTGTTAGAATAATCCCGAGGAAAATAAAGAGAATTATTTTTTTCATTTATCTTCCTCTTTTTCATACTGCATTTTTGAAAAATTCTCTCTCATACTGTATACCTGAGTTTATACGAAAATGTGGACAAGGCAATACACATCCTTTTTGATAGGTGCAGATTCCCTCAAATATAGGTTATATTCCCAACCAGTGGTTCTTGTTTCTATTCTTTAAAAAAGGTCTATTAGTTTTTTTCCCCGAACGAAATTCTGATACCTACCACCGCTGAAACTCCCGAAAGAGCAACCTCCCATTTCCTCACTAAGGTATACCAAGAATCATCCGGTTTTGTATCCCCGAACTCGTACCCCAAGAGAGTTAAGGTTGTATCTGCAGGTTCTTCTGTGTACCAAATAGTCCCACTTTCTGTATCTGAATCACCATCCCAGGAGACAGTTCGATCTCCCTTCAAACTCTTAATAGTTGCGGAACGCCCTTTTCCTTCGACAAAAAGGGTAATGCTGTCGTTCACAGCATACTCAAAGCCGAGGCCTCCATGGAAACCAAAGGCGGTTCCGCTGATATCGGCCACATCGGTAGTCACATCCGTCTCTCCTAATCCTGTATACGTGTTACTTCCTTCCCAGGATTGAGTACAAAAATAGAGTCCAACTCCGGCATTGATAAAAACATTCAATTTTTCTGCGATGGGATGGAAGTAGTAGAGGGACAGAAGAACGGGAACAGCCGTTATTTTTGGTTCGGCTTTCCAATTTACATTTTCATCCCCCCAATCAGGAGTGGATAGATTTAAATTCACATCCCCCTTTTCAGTCCTATTTATGATTCCAACTCCAAGGCTCACGCCGAACTTTTCAGTCAAAAAAGCGATGAACTCCGCAAACATATCGAATCCGCCATTAAGCTTTGGCGTGTCTCCAGTCACAGAACCACTGCCTCCTATAAGTTCGTACCAGTCGGCAATAAATTCAAAGTATTCCATGTTGCTTTCAAATAGATCATTTGTGTCTCCGATGGCCATGGTCCCGATTCCACCGGAAGCTTTAAGGCTGAACTTTTTAAGAAAACCTTGTGCAGAACCCAGCGTGCTGAAACAGAATACCGCTAAAATGATCAATGTACAAATCATTAGTTTTTTCTTCATTTTCAAACCTCCATTTTTGATTTTGTTTCAAATATATTAATTTTTAATCACCCCGGTTAATGCGTCGTATGCCACCTCCAAAAGCAAACCCATTTGTGATTGTAAATATTACTTATAATTATATATATTTCTTTGTCAACCTATTTGTCATCGAGTCGGTTTACACCAAAGGCGAAAGGTGTTCGGGAGCGTACTAGAAAAGAGCAGAAGGAGCCTCATCTCTCGACTTTTAGGTCTCTTCAGCCCGGGAGTGAAGATCACATAGATTAATTCCTCCTT
>CAZWHQ010000056.1:0-13609 GCA_964633715.1 uncultured Eubacteriales bacterium | reverse complement strand
GACTTTTAGGTCTCTTCAGCCCGGGAGTGAAGATCACATAGATTAATTCCTCCTTGGCGATTTGAGGCTTATGCAACCTTGTTTCCTGAATCTGAGTTGTATACAATGAAGACAAGGGAGGGAAACATGAAGAAAACAACCTGGGCCATCATCGGCTTATCAATCTGCGTTGTGGTTTTAGCTGCAGCTTTAGGTGTAGTCCTGTTACAGAACAAGGCTGAGACAATTTTCGTAAGGGAAATTGAAGGTGACTCATCGAGTGATATATCAGAAGCGCTTCAGAAAAAAATTGATTCATTTTATATTGCACCACTGCGTTCTAGTATTTTTGCACGTTATTTCAATGCAGAAGCCTATATTAAATCTCATTCCAATAGGATGATCGTAATTCCAGGAAATAAAAATTACCAGTGGGTCAGGGCGACCTCGTACGAAGTGCCCAAGAAAAAGTAGTGGAGTGGAGAACAGAGCAAGCTTTTCCCCCCTTCAATGAGAATTTAAACAGACTCTCATCTCAATTCAATTTTTTCCTTATTTCACACAAATCCCTTCGATCTCGACTAAATATATAGAGAGTGTGAGATGTCAGACTTTATAAACTGGCTTAAAACGACAATAGGAGTCGATTTGAATCCTTTTGCCAAATGGTTGAAGGAAACAGTCGGTCTCGAATTGAGCGAGCTTTTCCTGGCAGGAATCTTACTCCTGATGGCCATGGAATTGATTATCCTTGTCATGAGGAGATCAAGAAAAGCGAAGGGGATCCTCTTAGCTCCTCAATCCAAATCGAAAAAATAAACTCCATCAGTCACATCTTAATCTCCCCTATTCCTTTCATGAGATTGCCATGTTCAGATTGGCAACAGGGTTAAGAGACCGTTTTAGATGATTTTTTCTCCGGCTGAGACTTCGGCAATATAGGCGTCTCCCATCTTCTTTCGTTCATCGAACTCGTCTCGATCATAACATCTGTAGATAATTTCCCGGCCGCTCTTTTCGATAAGGCTGTTTATCGTATTGTTCAAGATGGCCATATCCGGTTTTCCGACAAAAATAAGCTTAATTTGGGCCCTTTCATCCTCTTTAGAGGCAAGGAGCTCCCTCATAAATACCTTCTCTATACCGTCAAGCTGTAAAATAACCTCTCTAAAAAGCCCTTCTACCCCTGAGGACTTTAAAAACACGGCCTTTAATTCGGAATAAAAGAGAAAATCTGCTTTTGTGGAGTAGAATTTTTGCAGTCCTCTCTTTTCACTCCTTAAAAAGCCGATGTTTTCAAGATTATCCAATTCTCGGCTGATATTTTTTGCGTCCTCTTCAATTTTTCTCTCTAATTCGCGTATATAAAAGCTCGAATCGGGCATCGTGAGAAAGAATTTGAGTAATTTTGTCCTCACCCGGGAAGAAAACAGGCTACACAGTACTGCGAAATCGTCCATTTGAGGTCTATATTACCACAAAAAAGGTAATAAATACCACAATAAATTTATTTAAGCAGCCCAGACTTTGAATAGATGTTTTGTAAGATCAAAGTTTGAACTTAAGGTGCCGCTTTCTTGAGTTACTTTTGACGCGTCATATCTTTTTGCGACTTCTTCCGTGATATCAATGGTGTTGTCGAAGTAGGCCACGCCTGTCATGGAAAGATCAAGGACAAGTTTGAATCCCCTCTCTTTAGCGACGGTTTCAATAATAGGCAGGACTTCTTTTCTCATTTGGCTGTTGAGAGTAAACTCCAGCCTTTTGTAATCATTGGTGGAATCTTCTTCCACCCGTTTTCTGCTCGTACCATCACACGGGAGAGATCACCATTTATTGTCTTTAAGATATTGGTCAATGGATGCGGCAGCTTGTTTCCCCGCACCCATGGCTAAGATAACCGTCGCTGCCCCTGTAACAATATCCCCTCCAGCAAAGACCCCTTTTTTAGAGGTCCTTCCGGTCTCTTCATCTGCAATGATGTTCCCCCATCGGTTCACTTCAAGGTCAGGTGTCGTTGAAGTCAAGAGGGGATTTGGGCCTTGTCCAATGGCCATAACTATCATCTTGACGTCCAGTATAAGTTCAGATCCTTTTATTGGAATGGGACGCTGCCTTCCAGATGTGTCCGGCTCCCCCAATTCCATCTTGATACATTCAAGGCCTTTTACCCATCCCTTCTCGTCACCTAATATTTTGATAGGATTATTAAGAAGCATGGGTTGGACTCCCTCTTCGAATGCGTTCACGATCTCCTCTTCGCGAGCAGGCATCTGCTCCCTTGCCCGGCGGTAAACCAGATAAACATTTTCCGCTCCCAGACGGAGAGCTGTCCGAGCAGCGTCGGTGGCCACATTTCCACCCCCAACCACCGCGATATTTCTTTCAAGTCGAATAGGGGTATTGTATTGAGGAAAGAGGTAGGCTTTCATCAGATTAACTCTCGTTAAGAACTCATTGGCCGAATAAACGCCATTCAGGTTTTCTCCGGGGATATTCATAAAATAGGGAAGACCGGCGCCGGTCCCAATAAAAACCGCATCGTACTCGGACTTCATGAGTTCATCGACAGTGCTGGATTTGCCCACAATATAGCTGAGGTGGATATCTGCTCCCATTTTTTGGATGTAATCACATTCTCTTTGAACTATCCGCTTGGGAAGCCGAAACTCCGGAATTCCATAAACAAGAACACCTCCTGGTGAATGAAGAGCTTCAAAAATCGAGACAGCGTGTCCCTTCTTTATAAGTTCACTGGCAACAGTCAATCCGGCAGGACCTGCCCCGACAACGGCCACTTTTTTCCCTGTAGGATTTGGTATCTTAGGAATCCGGACCTCACCTTGATTGAATTCATAATCTGCGACAAATCTTTCCAAACGGCCGATGGCCACCGGATCCTTTTTTTTGCCCAAAATGCATTTGATCTCGCACTGTTCTTCCTGAGGACAGACTCGGCCGCATACGGCGGGAAGGCTATTTTTTTCCTTTATCAGGTGGATCGCTCCCATAAAATCGTCCTGCTTAATGAGTGTTATAAAGCCGGGAATATCAATTCCAACAGGACACCCTTCCACACAGAAAGGGATTTTGCATTGAAGACATCGTGAGGCTTCCCGCATGGCTTGTTCTTTCGAATACCCGAGAGCCACTTCATCAAAATTTTGGATCCGCAGTTTTGGATCCTGCTTAGGCATGGGCTCCCTTTTGTTTGCCCTCTTGAGGTTTTTCTCTTGGGCCATAAGCCGGCATGCATGATCCCACATGGCGCGGTGTTCTTCGCGGGCATACATCTCTGATCTATGGAGAAGTTCTTCAAAATCGACTTGATGGCCGTCAAATTCAGGGCCGTCGACACAGACAAATTTTCTTTCCCCTCCAACGGTGATCCTGCAGCCTCCACACATACCTGTCCCGTCTACCATGAGAGAGTTGAGGCTCACGATGGTTTTGATCCCATATTCCTTTGTCATGTTGGAGACCGCCCTCATCATGACCGCGGGGCCAATAGCCACAACCATATCGATTTTTTCCCCGCCATCCATTAGCCGCTTGAGCTCATCTGTGACAAATCCGTGATGACCAGTCGAGCCGTCATCGGTTGCAATGAATAGTTCGTCGCTGACAGCACCCATTTCCTCTTCCAGGATGATCATCTCCTTAGTTCGGGCCCCAATAATAGAAATAACCTTGTTTCCAGCCTTTTTTAGGGCTTTGGTTATTGGATACACCGGGGCGACCCCCACTCCTCCGCCGATGCTCACCACTGTCCCGAGTCTCTTGATGTCAGTGGGTGTACCTAAAGGGCCCACTACATCCAAAAAGACTTCACCGGTATTCAGGGCATCCATTTTTCGTGTGGCCATGCCGACAACTTGAACAATCAGGGTGATAGACTGACTCTCCTGGTCCACATCAGCCACTGTGAGGGGAACCCTTTCGGCGTAATCATCCGTCCTGACAACAACAAACTGTCCGGCCTTTACGTTCTTTGCCACCACAGGCGTATAGATTTTAAAGAGTGTGATGGAATCAGCAATCTGTTTTTTAAAAAGGATCTCGTTAAGTTTATATTCGTTCTTTTCGCTCATTGAATCATTCTTCTCCATCTTTTTTTTTGGAAAGCGGCAGATAGACCGAAAACGTACTTCCCTCATTCAATTGGCTTTGCACTTCGATCCGCCCGAAATGCGAATCAATAATCTTTTTCGAAATAGTCAAACCCAGGCCTGTCCCTGTAATTTTTTTTGTTTTATCATCCTCGACCCGGTAGAAATCATCGAAGATTTTAGACTGGTTTTCCGGGGAAATTCCGAAACCTGTATCTGTTATACGGATACACAGAAAGTTCCCCTCCATTTCCCCTTCCACAGTAACAGTGCCTTCTTTTTTATTGTATTTAATTGCATTGTTGATCAAATTTGTGAAGAGCTTCTCCATATCTTTGACATCCGCTTGAACGGAAGGCATATTACTGGGCAATTTTAAACTAATCGTGATATTCCGCTTATCCACTTCCGGCTTCACAAAATCGACAATTTTTTGGATGATTTGAGACAGATCGACTGTCTCCATTTTTTGAGCGACTCGACCGGCTTCCATTCGGTTGATTTCTAAAAGGTCGTTCACCATGATGAGAAGGGAGTGCGCTCTATCTTTAGCACGACCGAGCCATTTTTTCCGTTGTTTCTCGTCTTCTCCCAGTTCTCCAGAAAGCAGGATTTCTAACCATCCTTCTATGGCAGCGACCGGCGCCCGGAGTTCATGGGCAACCATTGAAACAAATTGAGATTTAATCTTTTCGATCTCTTTGAGCTGAGTGATGTCCCTGAGCACTGTCACAGCCCCCAGTATTTGCCCCTCCTCATCTTTTACTGGGGCATTGATGGCCATCAAAGTCATCATGTTATCAACCTCAATCTCCCGGTTGATCTTCGAGACTTCCTCATCCTTGGAAGAGAGGACTCCCTGAATCGAGTCGATGATATCTTTATTTTTGATATAGTAGGCGAGGGCCTCACCAGAGACTTCGTGGCTCTTTAAATTAAGCATCTTTACACTTGAGGCATTCCATAACACCAGACAGCCTTCCATGTTTGTCACTAAGACGCCATCGGCCATGCAGCCAACAATGGTTTTCAAGCGGCTTTGTTCACTGGCCAGTTCAAGGAGTTTCTGATCTCTTTCAGAATAAAGCTTTTGGGCTTCGAGTCTGAGCCATCGCTTCTCGAGTCCCCGTTTGACCACAGCAGAAAGAGCTTCCGGAGAAAAGGGCTTGGGGAGATAGTCATAGGCGCCCCGTTTAGTGGCTTCGACAGCGGTGTCGATCGAGGCATATCCCGTGATGACAATCATAATAATCTCCGGATCAATTTCATGTATTTTCTGAATGAGGTCCAGTCCACCCATACTTGGCATCATAAGGTCGACAAGAATGAGATCATAGGGTTTTTTCTTTGCTTTTTGTAAGCAGAGATTTCCATCCTCAGCACATTCAACAAGGTATCCCTCTTCGGAAAGAGCACGTTTGCACCCTTCTCTAATCCCCATTTCATCGTCTACAACCAGAATGGAAGCTTCAACATCCACTGTTATTCACTCCTTTCCTTCAGAAGCTTTTCGACTTTTTGGATGAGGATTTCGGGCATGACCGGCTTATTCAAGAAATCGTCGGTTTTCATCCAATATCCATCCTTCTCCATGGAAAAACGATAGCCAGTCGCCTCTGCCACGGCCGTAACCATAAGGATGGGGATTTTCTTGAACAGTGGATCGCTTTTTATTTGTTTGCTGAAGGAAAATCCGGCGTCATGTTTTTCCATCATTAAATCCAGGATGATCAAATCCGGCAAATCTGTTCTGACTCGCTCGATCCCTTCCTTGCTGCTCGTGGCAGTAAGAACCTCATAACCCCGGTGCTTTAATACGGCCTTATGCATTTCAAGAAAATCTTGGTCATCGTCAACCAATAAGATCTTTTCTTTGAGAGTTGACATTTTGTCCTCCTTCAGGCCTTCTCATATCGGATTTGGTCTGTCCACTCTCCCTCCATTCTTTTTGGTCCAAAACAGGAAGAGTAATCGAAAAAACCGTTCCTTTATTCAATTGACTGTCCACCTTAATGGATCCCTTGTGTTTGGATATAATGCCGTAGACAATGGCCAATCCAAGGCCTGTACCTTTTTTTTTGGTCGTGAAGAAAGGATCGAAGAGACGGGAAAGTTGTTCTTCCCCCATGCCTTTTCCTGTGTCACTAATTTTAATGAGAAGTTCCTTTCCGCCGTTAAGCCCCTGACTTTTCAGCGTAAGGACGCCTTCCCCATTCATCGCTTGGGCTCCGTTTAGCATGATATTTAAAAAAACCTGTTTGAGAAGATCTGGGTCAGCAAAGGTAGAGGGGAGAGACAATTCAAGTTCCCGTCTCACTTCGATTTTTCGAAAGAGAACACGTTTTTCCATTAGCGACAAGGCTTCTTCTATAACACTGTTGATATTTAAAAGTCCTGGTTTGACCTTGGTTTCACGCGAAAAGCTTAGCAGATCGCTGACAATTTTTGCCGCCCGGTTGGCTTCCTGGACGATGAGATCAAGGTCTTTTTCAAGTTTCTCCTGACCTTTCATTTGTTTTCTGAGAAACTGACTGAAGAGTGTGATTGTTCCCAGGGGATTGTTCAATTCATGAGCGACACCTGCGGCCAGTTGGCCAAGAGAAGCCATTTTTTCTGTCTGGATGAGCTGCCGTTGAGCCCTTTCCAGCTCATTGTGAGAACTCTTCAATTCTTTATGAGATTTTTCCAGCTTGGCGTATAAACTCCGGGACCGGCTGAGAAGATAATGCATACACATCTCCTCCTCGGCCAGGCCCTGTACAACTGCTTTGGCTTTCTCCCTGCAGGAATTATATCCGCAACTGCCGCAGTCCAGGTTTTTATTCGGGTAGACCTTGCCCATCTTTCTGAGGACAGCCTGGATCTTCTCTTCTGTTGGCTCCGGTAAAGAGATATCCTGGGGAGAAAAAGTTCGTTTCAGATCGAGTGATTTTGCCTCCTTCCCTTCCCGGCATTCCATGCATATGGATTTGTGTTGTTGGGTTTCGATAAAGTCGACAACAATTTGTTTCCGACTGGGACCTGAGATTTTTTTATCAACGAAAGGACCATCGATACAGCCCTGACAGAAAAGAAGATCCAAGAATTTTGAACGGATCGTTTTATCCTGCAGCTGCTGGAGAGCCCGGATGGCCCTGTCATGGCCGGCTAGGATGACACGATCCAAATTGAGTATATCCTGGTCAATGCCGATACATTTGGACATCCCGCCAGGAATACCTAAAATCCTCCCCAATCCTGCAGGGGGGCCGTCAAAATCCGAAGGTTTTTGCTTCTCTCGGTCGATACCTTTCTCATCAAGAGCCGTTGAGATGTCACTGTAGATCAACACACAGTCCACAAATCCTTTAACGTGATGATCTTGACGTTCCCATATTCGAGAAATACATGAACCGATAAAGACAACCTTCGTCTCTTCTCCCCTGAGTTTTTTCACAAGTTTACCCGCTGTGATCATGGGAGAAACCAAAGGCACCAATTGATCTACGAGTTGAGGGGCAAACTTTTCAATATAGAGAACCAGAGAGGGACAGAATGATGAGATTGAGGGAGTTTTTTCGTTCTTTGAAAGCCACTCCTTGTATTCTCGAGTAACGAGGTCTCCTCCTACAGCCGATTCCCAAACCTCATCAAATCCTAATTTTTTTAAGGCTGATACCAACTGACCCGGTGTTCCTTTATCTAAAACTGCAGGAAAGGTAGGGTCCAAAAGGGCAATGACCCTTTCACCTGATTCCAAAAGTTGAAGCACATCCTCTACCCCTGTTTGAGCGACTACGGCACCATGGGGGCAGTGTTTATAACAGGAACCACAGAGAACACAACGGTTTTCAATCCTTAAAACCTGACCCCTATCTTTTTTCAGAGCATTTGTTGGACACTCACGTATACACCGGTAGCAGCGGCGGCACTTCTTCTTATCAATGCTCAGGAGGTTCATAGGATTTTGGAAAATTCAAACTATTTAGTTACCTGTTAATTTTTCAATCTGTTCGATGAAGATTTTTGGGCTTACAGGTTTATCAAGAAGGGCATCGGCGCCACTGACCTTTAAAACATCCTCGTTTGAGGCGAAGTCTAAGCCTGTCTGTGCACTTATGGATGTAAGAAGCATCACAGGTAAATCCTTGTATTTCTTCTTTATCTTTTCACTCGCCTTAAAGCCTGAATCGAACTGCTCCATCATGACGTCAAGAACGACAATATCAGGCTTCATTTCCTCGAGCTTTTCCATACATTCTTTTGAACTTTGAGCCGTGATAACCTCGTATCCTCTGTTTTCCAAAACAGCCGCATGCATCTCTAAAAAATCAGTGTCATCATCCACAAGAAGGACCTTCTTTGTCTGACTCACGGACTGTTTTTCTGACTTCTTCAAGACAAGCTTTAAAATCCGCCGTAGTGAATCTTGATCTTCAATGGAATCTTCGAGTTTGGAGACGAGCTTGTCCCCGTCATAGAATTGATACTCAATCTTGCAGCCACACTGGACATGACAGCGGAATATCTGTTTTAAGACATCCTCCTCATCATCGATACCCAACTTTTTTCCTTCGAAAAAAGGGCATGCGGTCCATTCACCTGGTTTAATCATCTCCTTTAATTCAGGGCAGTAGACTTGGATGAAAGGTTTTAAATTATTTTTCATGATTTCAAACTCCTGTGCCTCCTAAATCTTTCTCAAACATGTTGGATAAAATCGATAGTTGTGAATGATTTCTCTTGGGTACTATTTTTTTAAAGTTCAGCTTTCTGCTGTAACTAATTTATAATTCTATACCAAAAGAAGGCCTTTTTCAACAACTAGTTATCACAGCATTTCAACATGAATTTGATTATATTTGCCGTTCCTTACTAGCATTTATATCCACATCGTGCTGACATCAAATAATCTCGACACTTTGGATTTAATGCTTATCTTGCCTCTTTTTTAACGAACTGTTCGAGCGTTTCGCCAGGTGTCAGATCTTTGCCCTGAAGACCTGGGTATGAAGGGGCATAACGGAGGGCTCTAAAAACCGAATTTTGAGGCCCAGGGCTGTTCGGCCCCCCCACAGCGGGTCTTTTGAGTTTCGGTTTAGGCGGCGGGGGGAACTTTGTCTGAGGTTGAGAGCCGCCGGATACCGGATTGATATATTCCCAGACGATGTCACCCTTCCGTGTCACTTCAAAGAGAATGCCGTTCTCTCCAGAGCAGATCAGTGTGTTTCCGTTGGGGAGACGCTGGCATCCGGATATGTGACTCGAATAAAAATTCGTTGTTGGGGAGGCCGAGTAGGACCATACTGTTTCTCCCAAACCGTAAGTTTGCCCTTTTTTATGTATATAGTTTCCCTCTTTGTCTTTGGAGGAGACGACTTCATCAACGGATGAGTAGTCTCCATCCGACCTGCCCATGCCGTTGTTAAAGACCAAAATATGACCTCCCCCCTGGATTCCCTCAGGAATCCATTGTGCATCATGCTGTGCGTAGAGTGTCTGGTCTTCGGGTGTGCCCGCTCCGTAGAGCTGGGGATTGCCCCATCGATAGAGGATATCCCCTCCTTTGCCGCTTCGGCCTCCTGTGTGTCCAGAGGCCTCTTTGGTTGTGGTGCTATGGTCGATAATCCAGATTTCGTTAAAACCGAGAACGCTCAGCAAAATTTGATCGAATGGGGCGTTGTAGTCGACTGCGTTGATGTGCGTCCAGCCGGGATGGGATTCTCCTGGATTTTGTGAACGGGAGGCTCGGAGATAACCAAGGGCTTCAAGCTTCTCCAGTTGTTTGTTGGAGAGCCTTTTGGTCCAGTCCCCGGGATTGAAATTGATCAGTTCGGGATGTTTGGCCACATCGCTGTAATTGTTCTTTGATGAATCATAATCCTGAACAAGATGATCCCAGACATGCCACTCCCAAACGATCTTTCCGGTTGTTTTTCCTGTGGGCTTTACTTCAATAATGAAATCGGGCCACAGCCCTTCCTGTCCGAGAGAGCCGGGATTTCTTCCAGCCGCGAGGGCTTCTTGGGGTTCCTTTTTCTCCCAGGCGATCATGAGGACATTTCCGCTGGGAAGTTTTTCGATATCGTGGTGAAGAAGATATCTGTCGCTGTTGAATTCGAAATCCCACACGAGCTCTCCTTCCCAGGTGAATTCCTGGACACGCCCTCCTGCGCCGCCTCCATGAAACGTCCTGTTGGAAGAGGGGCCAACAGAGGCTGTGCGGAGAAGATGGCCGTTGTCGAGAAGATAGACAGACTGCCCCGGTTGATAATCGCTCTCCCAGACGTTGACAATCCTGCCCTCCATATCGATGAGGAAAGTTACTGTGGCCCCAAGGGGAGCGAACAGAGTGTATCCCGCAAAGGCTGTGTCTTTCTTCAGGATCAGGCCTGTTTCCTGAGGTTGATTTTGGGCGAAAGGAGCTGCAGTCAAAATTAAAATTGTGGCGATTGTTGCCAATATGGATTTAATTTTTATGTTCATTTCAGTCTATTAGATTACTCCTCTGTTTAAATTATTCCATTTTTATTAATTTTTTTTATGAAAGGGTATTGGGAGGAGTGAATTATTGCCTTGTTTTACCCATCGAATCTTTATTCCTTCTCATTCCCATCAATCAGGCTGGACAAAACTCAAATTTATGTTGTGTTCATATATCTTCTCTTGAGAAAAAAAAACTTAAAGTGTATCATTTTAATCCAGTAATTGTTTAATATGGATTTGAAAAAACTAAACTATCAGTTTCGATAATCCACTTGGAAATACTTTTTCAAAGGCGTAAACCTATCCAAGTCAGAGTGCGGCCTAAAGATGAATAGGGTCGAGCGGAAAAACATGCATAGGTTTTGCACGAATTGAAGGAGAAGAAGAAATGAGTGATAAAGATTTAAAATTTTCCCTCCAATGTAGAGGGTGCGAGAAACAAATAGAAACGTTCAATATATGGTTCGACAGCGGGCAATGCTGTCCCGCTTGTGGAAGCAATCAAGCCGATGTCGTCTATCATAACGGGATGGAGAGGATTGAAGATTTTCTCAACGACAAATCCGCTGCCGATTCCGGCCTATGGAGATATTTCGATTATCTCCCCCTAAACAATAAGGAACACATGGCTAGCTGCGGTGAGGGCATTGTTCCCATCGACCGGTGGCGATTTCTTGAGGAATTCGCCAAAGAACAATATGGAATTGAACTCAAGGTTTTTGCCCACCGGCACGATGACAATTTTGCAACAGGAACATTCAAGGACCTGGCTGGTTCCATGGTTGCCAGCGTGCTGAACGAGGCCGGGATCAAAACATATGCGGTTGCATCCACCGGCAATATTGGCGTTGCCTATTCGCGATATTTGTCTGCAGCCGGGATCTCTCTTTATGCCTTTATTCCCAGCAACTCTTCAAAATCGCAAGAAGCAGAAATTGCCTGTTTTGGTCAGAAGGTATTCCGGGTCGACGGAGACTACCAAGCTGCCAAAGATTTAGCATCAGCATTTTCTCAAAAACACGGCATCCTGCTGGCCGCAGGAAATTTTGATCCAATGCGGATAGAGGCTAAAAAAACCTTGGTCTACGAATGGCTGCGCCTTTTGCTCGATTTCCCCACGGTCTATATTCAGGCGCTCAGTGGTGGGACCGGTCCTTTAGGTATCGCCAAGGCATGCAGAGAACTCAATGATTTAGGCTTGTTCGAAACGATGCCCCGGTTTATTCTGACTCAGACGGACAAGTGTTCGCCTATGGCCGATGCATGGACTGAAGCAAAACAAAAGAACTTTCCCGATGGGTGGGAAAAATCCTTCCCCATCTATCAAAATCCAGAAACGATGATTCCTACACTTGCGACAGGTTATCCAAAGACCTATCCGGTAATATCCAAACTCGTTCGGGAAAGCAAGGGAGAGATCAATATTTTCCCCGAAGATGACACTCTTGCCGTGACGAGGCTGGTCGCCTATGAATCCGCTGTCAGGATTGGGCCGGCTGCAGCCATCGCTGTCGGCGGGTTTTTTAAGTCCCTGGCGGATGGAAATTTGAAAGATGGAGATGTGGTTTTAATCAATGTCGGAGAGGGGATCAGAAGAGCCCCCAGTTTTATGTCTAAACTCATTTTGTCCTCCAAGCAGGTTAAAACTCTTGACGAATGCAAGCTGGTGGACAGAGAGAACTACAGAAGGAAGCTCTGGGACGCGATCATCAAATAAGAAAAATCCTGTTGTTCCAATTCATGGGTGACGCTATCGTCTAGGGGACTAGGGCAAGTGGTTCTCATCCATCAAACCGGGGTTCGAATCCCCGTAGCGCTGCCACTCTTAAATTGTCCACTTTAGAATGGATCTTAATGGAAGCAAGAATATCAAATTCAAAAAGAGTATGTTTATCTGAACCTGTGACTTCTACCGTGGGCGCACAATAAGAAGGGAGAGCCGAAAATTTGAGCTCACTTTACATAATTCGCTGTAATTACTGTGACACCATTGGCCCCAATCGTAAAGTCAAAGCTCCCAGAAGAGAGTTCATATCTGGCAACCGGGATATTATTGTGGAGTGTTGTCTCGACAAAGAAGGCACCACTTACGCTGCCCATATTATCTAATCCTTCATTAATCGGAAGATAAAGAGTTGCTGTTGTATTGGCTGGAACGACAGCATTGTATAAAGTCATGTTCCCGTTTCCATCAGCCGTCCAGCTGCTTGAAATTACACCATTTGTAATCGTATAAGGAAGGAAATCATTCGAAGTGTCTTCAGGACTGCCTTCGCCTCCTCCGCCAAAACCTCCTCTTCCCTGCCGCGTAGGATATATAACAGGGGAACCGTCGGGATTTGTATTGCTTGATGACGGATTAGCAGCAAGCTCAGCAAGGTAATCCTGTGCCTGCTTCATATTTTCATCACTGAAGGTATTGAAATTCAGAGGGGTGGCATAAGATGTCTGTGAATGAACAATAATGCCTTCGGCATTCCTTGTTCTTCCCGACTCTGGATCCACATATACCTCGTTCCATTCGGCCTTTGCATTTTTATGACGGTCTTTCAGTATGACCGCATATTCATTTTCCCCAATGGCTGCCGCCATGATGGCCGTTACCTCCATCATATAAATGTAAATGGAGTTGTTAACCAGATCAGCAGATGTGTGGCTGTCGATAGCCAGCCAATCGGATAGCCCATCTGTTTGTGATGACAAGTGAGAATAATCACCTTTGACCGTGAAGGAAATATCCTCGGAAATTTTAAGCTGGATGGTTTCTATTATGGAATGCTCTTTGCGGGCGAAAATCGTGTTTATTTTCAGAAAAAGTCACAAAAAAACGAAGTTGAACTGACAAGTGAATTCCAAGATATCCAGATGATCACAAGCATAGTTTCCATGGACTCCGAGGGGCAAAACAAAAAAAACTTAATCGATATAGAAACTGAAACGATGAGGTCAAGAGCAGTCGAAGGAGGATCTGTTGCGACGAGCTCAAGTTCTGAACGTTTTATCTGGGCCTTAGATCCAAGAGGAAAATTGTATGCCGGATTCAGTAAAACCTATCA
>CAZWHQ010000055.1:0-24253 GCA_964633715.1 uncultured Eubacteriales bacterium | reverse complement strand
TATTTATATACACTGAGGTGGACAATGATAGCTGTCAATCAATCGCATGAAAGATTAGCAAAAAAATTCCGGGTTCTCGGTCATCCTGTACGAATTAAGCTTCTGGAAGATTTGATGAAAAAGGACTGTTGTGTGGGAGAAATTCAGAAAGGCCTTTCGGTATCTCAGCCCAATGCGTCGCAGCACCTTAAAATTCTCAAGGAGGCAGGAATTATTGATGCGAGACGAGAAGGGAACAAAATATGCTACAGAATTGCGGATACGGCTCTTGTTCAAACTATCAAACTATTTAAAAAAGAGGTTTAAAATGGAAAAAATTAAAGAAACATCAGAAAACACTTTTAACTCCGATGTCTTAGAATCTGAAGTGCCGGTGGTCGTCGATTTTTGGGCACCATGGTGTGGTCCCTGCCGGATGGTCGCTCCTGTCCTTGAAGCCGTCGCTGAAAAACTCGATGGTCAAATGAGATTTGTCAAGCTCAATACAGACGAGAACCAGAATACAGCCGGAGAATATAACATTATGGCCATCCCTTCTCTGCTTGTCTTTAAAGGGGGAAAAGAGGTGGATAGGATTGTAGGATTTAAGCCAGAAGAACAGCTCGTAGAGCACCTTAAAAACTTTATCACAACATCCTAGGAGAAGAATTTTGATCACGGCCATTAAAGAACGCTGTCCTCAGGATCATCCATGTCCCTTGATCAAGGCCTGTAAAGAATCCTCTGACTTATTCAGTTTAAGTCTTATTTCATGGCATTTTCCAAAAAATAAGGCTTTGAATAATTTTTTCAAGAGCAGGAAGTTGCACGCACAGCCTTGAATTTAGGGTTGAATACCAAGGATTTAACCGGGTATTTTAATGAGCCGACCGAATAAATGGCCGTTAGTGTAGAACCTGTCCGTCCTTGACGACTATCTTCCCGTTTTTTATCACATGAGCGATCGGATTTGTCCCCAAATGGTAACTTAAATAGGCATAATTGGGGATTTCACAAAGTAAAAGATCCATTTTTTTTCCCACTTCCAGGCTTCCCAAGCTATTTTGTCTGGAGATGGCATAGGCTGCGTTTGCTGTTGTGGCATTGATAGCTTCTTCAATTCCCATATTTAAAGTGAACACGGCTAATTGGAGAATAAAAAACATAGATTCTGTCATGGAACTTCCAGGATTAAAATCGGTGGCCAGCGCCACAACAGCTCCGCCATCGATGAGTTGCCGGGCAGGAGCTGTTTTGCCCAGCATAAGAAAAAATGAAACTCCCGGCAGAAGGATAGCAGCGGTGGAGCTTTCTGAGAGGGCGGCAATGCCCTCTTGAGTGATAGCAATAAGATGTTCGGCTGAAACAGCCTTCACTTCTGCTGCGAATTCAGCTCCTCCAAGAGATGAGAATTCGTCAGTGTGAATTTTAATTTTCAGTCCAAGCTGCAAAGCAGCATTGACTAATTTGCGGGTGTCTTCTAATGAATAGACCCCTTCTTCACAGAATATATCGAAAAATTCTGCCAGGTTAAGACGTTTCACTTCCGGAAGCATCTCCTGGATGATTAAAGCGATATAATCGCTTTTTTTTGTTTTGTATTCCATGGGGATTTCGTGAGCTCCCAAAAAGGTGGGAACAAGATCAACAGGGTGTTTCTGGTCGGCCTCTTTAATGACTCTAAGCTGTTTGAGTTCATCCTTTGTATTAAGTCCATATCCACTTTTGGCCTCGGCAGTTGTGGTCCCATGGAGAAGCATGCTGTCCAATCTTGAAAGACAAAGAGAGAGAAGTTCTTGCTGGGAGGCTTCTCGTGTGGCCTTGACGGTAGTCTGAATACCAAGACCCTTGGCTGCCAGCTGCAGGTATGTGAAGCCTTTTAGACGAAGGAGGAATTCGTCCTCTCGGCTCCCCGCAAAAGGCAGATGTGTGTGAGAATCGATAAAACCCGGCAGCCCAATTTTGCCTGTCCCATCGATCTGCACGCAGTTCTTCTCGAGAGATACCTCATTGTGATACTCCGTTTCCGTACCGACAAAAATAATTTTCCCATTGAAAGATGCGATAAATGCATTCTCGATACAACCTATCTCCTGGAGCGCCTCTTTTCGTTTCGGAATTGGCCCTCTACAGGTGAGAAGCTGATTGCAGTTTGTAACGACCAGATCAGCTGACTTCATGGGCAATTTTTCTTATAGAGGACTTTTTGTTTCTCCGGATGAAAGAGGGTGTTTCATAAGGATCCCATTGTTTTTCCCAAGCTGGTCTTTGCCAGAGAGAGTCGTTACCTTTAGATTCGAAAAGATAGGGGGGTGTTTCCTGGGGTACATGAACGGAAGGGGGTGTTGGTTTTCGGATGGGGGGCAGTTCATCAATCTTGGTGGCGTCTTCTTCATTTTGTGGCTCGAATCCAGTGGCGATCACCGTCACCTTGACGGTGTCCTTCATTGTTTCATCGATCACTGTTCCAAAGATGATGTTGGCATCTGGATGGACAAGATTATAGATAAGGTCCGACGCCTTTGAAACTTCATGGAGAGTGACATCTGTTCCCCCAGTGATGTTGATGAGGACTCCATGTGCACCTTCGATTGAGTTGTCGACAAGAAGCGGACTTGAAATAGCTCTTTGTGCACCCTCGATCGCTCTGTTTTCACCTGCGGCCATTCCTGTACCAAGAAAAGCCATTCCCATTCCCGTCATGATGGATTTCACATCTGCAAAATCCAGATTGATCAATCCAGGCCTTGTAATGAGATCAGAGATTCCTTGCACAGCTTGACGAAGAATATCATCAGCCAACTTGAATGCATCCTGAATAGAGGTGTTTAAATTGACCGTTTCTAAAAGGCGTTCGTTCGGGATCGATATAACCGTACCTACTCCGTTTTTAAGATCAGACAGGCCATCTTCAGCTTGTTTTGATCTGACTCTGCCTTCGAAACTAAATGGAAGTGTGACAATGGCGATGGCGAGAATATCCATTTCAGAGGCCAACTTAGCCAAAATTGGAGTGGCACCTGTTCCTGTTCCACCTCCAAGTCCTGATGTGAGAAAAACCATGTCGGCCCCATCGATCAGGTTGCGCAGTTGTTCGATATCTTCAACGGCCGCTTCTTTACCTGTTGTCGGATTTCCACCCGAACCCAATCCCTTGGTGAGTTGTTTTCCGATTTGATACTTTGTTTGAGCAAGGTTGGTTTCAAGTGCCTGGAGATCTGTGTTGATTGCGATAAAATCAACACCTTCTATACCGGCTTCGATCATGCGGTTTACAGCGTTCCCTCCACCGCCCCCGATGCCGATCACCTTAATCTTTGCACTTGATTTTTCTTCGACAAGATGAAATTTCAGTTTCCCTTTTGGTTGTTCATTCATAATTTCCTCCTATGTTTCTCGGAGCCATTCTTTCATTTTGATCCAGAATCCTCTCTTTCTATCTTTGGATATGCCTTTTTCTTTCCATTGGTTATATCCATATAGGATAAGTCCCACAGCCGTGGCGAAATCAGGGGTGCTGACCCTGTCCATTAATCCGCCGACCCCTGTGGGATCTCCCCGTCTAACAGGTAAGTCAAATATTTCTTCAGCCACCTCCTCCAGACCTTCCAGGAGAGCTGTGCCTCCGGTAACCACAACACCAGAATTTAAAGATTTTTCATAACCCATTTTTTTTGTTTCATTATCAATGAGACGGAAAATTTCTTCTGCTCTTGGTTGAATGATGTCGGCGAGCAGTTGGCGGGACAGAATTCTTGGTTTTTTCCCACGACCGACAGGGGGGACTTCAAGGGTTTCTTCTTCATCTGAAAGAGGGCTGGCAACACAGCCAAATTTCTTTTTGATTTTTTCGGCATCTGGGATGGGTGTGCGCAGCCCTACAGCAATATCATTTGTGAAATTGTCTCCTCCAATTGGGATGACCGAGGTGTACCAAAGGCTCCCTCGTTCAAATATAGCAATTTCAGTCGTGCCTCCGCCGAGATCGATCAATCCCACTCCAAGTTCCATTTCATCATGCGTAAGAACAGAGAAACTTGTTGCTATTTGATTGAGGACGATCTGCTCGATCTCGATTCCAGAACGTGTGAGGCAGGTCTTTAAATTCTGAACAGAAGTTGTTCCTGCAGTGATAATGTGAACATTCACTTCGAGTTTAATTCCGCTCATACCAAGTGGATCTTTGATTCCGTCTTGTTCATCCACGACGAATTCCTGAGGGATGATGTGAATAATTTCCCGATCTGGAGGTATAGAGACAGCTTTGGATTGCTCGATGACTCGAGTGATGTCTTCGCTGCTGATTTCCTTATTTCTTCCAGAAACAGCAATAACTCCCCGGCTGTTAAAGCTTTTGATATGGGCACCGGAAAGTCCGATGAATGCGGAATCAATAGCCACTCCTGCCATCAGCTCGGCTTCTTCCTGCGCTTTTTTGATGGCTTCAATGGTGGCTTCCAGGTTAACAACGACTCCTTTTCTCAGCCCTCTTGAATCCGCAGATCCAATCCCAATGATTTCGATTTTCTTTTCATCAGTAATTTCGCCAATGATAGCTGTCGTTTTTTTTGTTCCGATGTCAAAACCAACGATGTAATTATTTTTTTGCATCAATTTGCCTCCTTGGCAGTGGTGGCCATGTCTTTTATTGAATAATCTTCAAGGGGTTTGATGAAGAAACGATCCTTAAATCGAAGGTCCACATACTCTAAATCTCCATATCTTTCTAGAGTTGTTTTTTCAGTGAGATATCTTCTGAATCTTTCTTCAAAATGGTTATTTCCAAGAACCAGCCATGTGGAGGAATCTCTCGTTTTAACCTTGACATTTAAATTTTCTGATAGATCCAGGATCTCAATGTCTTGTATCTCTTTTGGGGTCATTTTTTTCAGGCAATCTCTGGCCAGTTCAATTTTTTCTTTGTAATAATCCTTAAAGTTGTTCTTGTCAATGAGAAGAGGCAGTAATATGTTGGGAGTGTTGACTTGGCTGACAACGACTCCTTCCTTATCAATTAAAAACGAAACCTCTTTCCTGAGAACGGCAAAAGGTTTTCTTTCTTCGATTGAAATATTAAGGGAGAGAGGAAATATTTTTCTGATTGTCACACTTTTTACTCTTGTGAAGGATTCTATGATTTCCTGCAGATTTTCGCTTTCGAAAAGAAGAATATTTCCCAAAGTATAATCTTCAATTATGTCCTGAGATTCGTTTTTAATGGCCTCATTTTCACAGGAGATGGTGACATTTTGAATATCCAATTTATCCCAGGAGATGGCAAAAAGGAAAACCTGTTGCAGGACAACGAAGAAACCCACCAAGAAAACAAAACTCAAAACAATGTGTCTGAACCGCAGTTTAATTTTTCTGTGTAATTTTTTAATGCGAATCTGGCCTTCTTTGCGTCTGAAGTGCAAGGATCCTGCCGTCCGTTTTGTTGAAGTGGTCATAATTTACGCGTCTCTCCCAATTCGTTGATAATCTCCGGAATGATAGAGTTTATACTCCCGGCTC
Source organism: uncultured Eubacteriales bacterium (assembly GCA_964633715.1). Classification (GTDB taxonomy): domain Bacteria; phylum Acidobacteriota; class Aminicenantia; order Aminicenantales; family Aminicenantaceae; genus JAUWVG01. The sequence goes on along the minus strand of CAZWHQ010000055.1, from coordinate 18,760 downwards.
CCATAATGAGAATCAGATCTTTAGGTTTAACCAATTCTTTGACCAGAGATGGAATATTTTTCATTTCCGCTTCAAAGTGGATGTGTTTATGTCCAAATTCCTGGATTTCTTTGTATAGGATTTTTCCTGTAACTCCTGGAATGGGTTTTTCTCCCGCAGGATAAATCTCTGTGATAATGAGAATGTCCGCCTGATTAAAAGCAGTCGCGAATTCTTTCATTAAAAAATGGAGTCGGGAATACCGATGAGGTTGAAAAATAGCCACAATTCTTCTTTCCCAACCGTTTTGTGCAGCTTCAAGAGTTGTTTTGATCTCAGTTGGATGATGGGCATAATCTTCGATGATCATGATGTCGTTAATGGTCGTTTTAAGTTCGAAACGACGGCCAATTCCGCTGTATTTTTCCAGCGCTTCAAGGATTGAACCTATAGGAATATCCAAGTCTATTCCAACGGCAACTGTCGCCATGGCATTCAGGATGCTGTGGGTGCCTGGTACATTCAATTTAAGCAAACCGATTTTTTCTCCCTTATAATAAAGTGTCGATGTGCTGGAAAATTTCTTAAAAACCGAATCTCTAGCATAAATATCAGCCTGCGCGGAAAATCCATAAGTGATAATTCTTCGCTCCAGCATTGGGATAAGGCTCTGGAGATTGGCATCGTCCAAACAGAGAACAACTGGACAGTAAAAAGGCACTTTTTTGGCAAAATTGACAAATGTATTTTTGATTTCTTCGACGTTTTTATATTGATCGAGATGTTCCTCATCCAGGTTGGTCAGGACGGCAATAAAAGGGGAGAGATAGAGAAAGGATCTGTCACTTTCGTCGGCTTCGGCTACGATAAAGTCTCCCTCTCCAAGTTTGGCATGCGCTCCAATGGTGTTCAGCCGCCCCCCAACAATGATCGTTGGATCAAGGCCGGCCGTCTCTAGAACCTGAGCGATCATGGAGGTTGTTGATGTTTTCCCGTGAGAACCTGCTACGGCGATTCCGTTTTTCATTCTCATCAATTCGGCCAGCATCTCTGCCCTGGGAATTATGGGAATCTTTTGCCTTTTGGCTTCCATAACCTCAACGTTTGTTTCATCGATAGCGGATGAGGTTACCACTACATCTGCTCCTTCGACCTGGTCTGTTTTGTGACCAATGGAAATATGGGCTCCAAGTTTTTTCAAGCGGCGAGTGGCCTGGTTTTCGCTCATGTCTGAACCTGAAACTTTGTATCCCCTGTTCAGAAGCACCTCTGCAATTCCATTCATCCCGGTCCCGCCAATACCGATCATGTGAATATGTTTAAGCTTGTAATAACTTCTTTTTTTCACGATTGTGCCTCCCTGTATCCATTATCCATCAGGTCCCAACACAGTTTTGATATATTTTCAGCTGAATTTTCTTTTTTCAGTGAAACGATGTTTTTTTCCATTCGGTCCAAACTGTCCTTGTTATTCATAAAATCGATGATTTTTTTTGCGAAAACCTCAGGCTTAAATTCTGATTCCAAGATAATTTCTGCACCTCCAACTTTTTTCAGCATCGAGGCGTTTTGAACTTGGTGATTATCCGTTGCTTTTGCAAATGGGATGAGCAGTGCCGCTTTGCTAGAGGCTATGAGTTCGGCGACAGTTGTGGCACCTGCCCGGCATATAACGAGATCGGATTTTTGAAAATAATTTGGCATATCATAAAAATAGGGCGCAACTTCCACATCACTGAAACCGTGTTTGGAATAGGATTGCTGGACCCATTCAAATTCGCTGCTGCCTGTTTGGTGATAAATTTTGAGCTCATTTTTTTTGTCTTCTAAAAGAGGCAGAGTGCTGGTGATATTTGTATTCAAGAAATGTGAGCCCTGACTCCCTCCAAAAATGAGAAGGCTCAATTTGCTGTTTCTCTTTTTAGGATGAAGGGCATAAAATTCAGGTCTTGCTGGATTGCCGAGGAAGAGCCCTTTTCCTTTAAAGTGGGGAAGTGAATCTTCGAAAGCGACAACGGCCTTTTGAATCCTAGGAAGAAGGGTTCTGTTTGTTAAACCCGGGAAGAGGTTTTGTTCCAAAATAAGTGTCGGTATCTTTTTTAGAGAAGCAAGGAGAACAATGGGCCCCGAGCTGTAACCGCCGAGACCTATCACCAAGTTTGGTTTTATACGTGTAAGAAGGGTAAAAGATTTAATAAACGCAAAGGGAAGAATAAAAAGAGATTTGAAAATCTTTATTCCTCTTCCTTTTAAACCTTCGATTTTAAGCGGAATAAAATGAACCCCATAGTGATCCATTATATTTTTTTCCAGTTTGCGGTTTCCTCCCACAAATGTGATTTGAATACCTGGATTTTTTTCTTTTAATTTTTCGCTCACCACCAGACCGGGATAGAGATGTCCAGCTGTGCCTCCACCACTAAAAATCAATCTCATTTCTTTCATCGTTTCTTTTTAAATGCCTTTTTCCGTTGAGAAATGTGGAGTATAATTCCGACACTAAATATTGTGGTGAGAAGTGATGATCGTCCAAAGCTAATGAGAGGAAGAGGAAGTCCTGTTGAAGGTCCCAGTCCGAGGACTATGCTGATGTTGAGGAGAGCTTGCAAAAAAATGGAAAGAGTGAGACCTGCCGCAGTTATTTGACAGAATAGATCAGGCGCTCGCCATGAAATGAGAAGGCCTCTCCAGAGAAAAAGAACAAATAGTACAAGAATGGAGAGGGTTCCAAGAAGTCCGAGTTCTTCGCCGAGGATGGCAAAAATGTAATCCGTATGTGCACAGGGGAGGAAGAAGAGTTTTTGTGTGCTTTCACCCAAGCTCACACCAAACAGCCCGCCGGATCCGACAGCGAGCTTGGATTGAATGGGTTGAAATCCACTGCCAAGGGGATCTTGCCCTGGAGAAATAAAGGAAAAAATTCTTTCCATCCTGTAGCTGGCTTGGAAGAGGTAAAACACAAAGACTGAACTCGATGTAATCCCCAGATAAATCAAATGTTTCAGCTTCACTCCTCCGATGTAGAGCATGACGGTGCTCAAGGCGAGCACAAGCAAAGCCGTACCGTAATCGGGTTCCTTAAGAATGAGAAGGACAAAAACACCAAGGACGGTGAGTGGGAGGACCAAAGTTTGCCATTCTCCAATTTTGTCCTGCCTTCGGGAAAAATAGAGTGCAAAAAATAAGATAAGGCTGATTTTTGCGATCTCTGATGGTTGAAATCGAAATCCGGAAAAGAAAATCCAACGGTTGGTGTTTCCTATTGCAGGCATAAATAAGCAGAGGGCTAAAAGCCCGATGGACACGAGGAGGAGGCCGTAAACGAAATAGGGATCCTGGTAGAAAAATTTCGTGGCCGCAAGTAAAAAAATGAGGAGAACAATTCCTAATCCTGCGCCAAGGAGCTGTTGGACGAAAAAATGGAAGGAATTCTGATATTTTTCGCTGGCTAAAACAGCTGAGGAGCTGAAAACCATGATCAAACCAAAGGCAATAAGGATCAGAACAATGATCAACATAGGCTTGTCGAATCTATATGGCTTGAAGAATTCTTTAGGGTGTTCTTTAGGCATTGTGGATTTTTTCCTCAAGTGAAAAAACTTCCTCTTTGAAGGTTTTTCCTCTTTCCTCGAAGTTGTTGAACATATCAAAACTTGTGCAGGCGGGAGCCAGGAGCACAATATCCCCTGGATTAGCCGAGGCAAAACCTTCTAAAACAGCCTCTTTAAGAGAAAACACAGAATTCATATCGACAAAATTTTTCAGAGCACTTTTGATCTTTTCCTTCGCTTCACCGATGAGGAAAACCTTTTTCACTCTCTCTTGAATCGGTTTTCTGAGTTTCTTGAAATCACCTCCTTTGTCTCTCCCTCCCAGGATAAGTATTATGGGTTGATGGAAGCAGCTGATGGATGTGATGGTTGCTTCAACATTTGTGGCTTTTGAGTCATTGTAAAACTCTACACCCCTGATCTTTGAAACTTTTTCTAAACGGTGTTCCAATCCTTGAAAGTTTTTTATAGAATCTCTGATCGAAGAAATAGGAATAGAAAAAAGATGTCCCACCAAGGCTGAGGCCATGACGTTTTCCAGGTTATGCGCACCAAGAAGAGGGATGTCAGCGACCTTGATTATCTTTTTTTCTTCATTTTTCTTGATAACAATCCAATTTTTTTGGATAAAACAGCCCTTTTGTATCTGCCTTTGCCGGCTGAAGGCCATAACTCGAGCTGGTGTTTCCCCCGCCAGTTCCCAGACTGCTGAATCGTCTCTATTGAGAATGGCAAAACCACTTTTTTTCTGGGTAAAGAAAAGTTTCTTTTTGGCATTAAAATAGCTTTTATATTTTTTATGCCAGTCGAGATGATCAGGGGAGAGATTGAGGAATACGGATACGGCTGCTGAAAAGTGCTCGATATGTTCCAGCTGAAAACTCGATAGTTCTGTGACATAAAGGTGATGATCTGCGCTGTTGTCGACAAAAGAAATGAGTGGAGTCCCAATATTACCGGCTAAAAAAGCCTCGCGATGGGCGTCTTTGAGGATTTTGTGTGTGAGGGTGGCTGTCGTTGATTTCCCGTTTGATCCTGTGATGCCTACAATTTTTCCCTTTAAAAACCTCGAAGCGAACTCTACCTCTGATAATATTGGTATGCCCTGTCTCTGAGCTTCTTCCAACTCTGGAATCATAGGGACGCCGGGACTGGGAATGATCAGATCAGAATTTAAAAAACTCAAGCGATTAGGTGGTCCAGTTTCAACTGTAATACTTTTTCCTGCCCAGAATCCCATGTCACGTTCCAGATTTTCCGGTGGATTTTTTTCGCTGACTAAAACGATAGCTTTCCGTTCGAGCAGAAAACTAGATACGGCTTTTCCCGTTTTTCCCAATCCAATGACGAGAACTTTTTTTCCTTCTAAATTCATTTTATCTGATTTTTAGCGTGGTCAAACTAAAGAGGGCAAAGATGATGCCGGCAATCCAGAATCGAACCACTATTTTTTGTTCGGACAATCCCATCAGTTCAAAATGATGGTGGAGCGGTGCCATTTTGAATATGCGTTTTCCTCCAGTAAACTTGAAGTAGGACACCTGAAGCATAACTGAGAGGGCTTCTATAATGAATACGCCCGCCACCATAAACAGGAGAAACTCCTGTTTGATCATAATAGCAATGATCCCGATAGTCCCTCCCAAGGACAGTGCTCCCGCATCTCCCATGAAAATCTGGGCGGGGTGGGTGTTGTACCACAAAAATCCCAAACACGCACCGGCCATTGCCCCCACAAATATTGTCAATTCTGCAGCTTGAGGAACGTAGAAGATATCCAAGTATTCGGAGACGTCAACGCGTCCAATGAAATAAGCTAATGCAGTAAAAGCGGTGGCGCTGATTAAAGTTAATCCGATGGCCAATCCGTCCAGGCCGTCGGCAAGATTGACTGAATTCGAAGAACTGATGATAATAAACATAATCCATGGGAGATAAAACCAGCCCAGATATGGGGTCCACTCTTTAATGAAGGGAACGCTGAGTAAAAGTTTAAATTCTCCTTTCATACCAAGATAAACAAGCACCAGACCTATCGCGGCAGAGAGGACGATCTGAAGGATCAATTTATGTCTCATAATGAGTCCTGAGGATTTTTTCATTTTTATCTTGAGAAAGTCATCCCAGAATCCCACTGCTCCAAAAGACAGCATGGTACCCATTGCAATCAAAACATATGTATTGTTGAGATTTCCCCAGAGAAGTGTTGGCAGGATTGTGGAGCCTATGATTAAGATGCCTCCCATCGAAGGCGTTCCCTTTTTATTGAGATGAGATTTTGGCCCATTAGATCTTATCTCCTCTCCGATCTGGAATTTTTTCAGGATTCTAATCATGAACGGCCCCAGTAAAAGACTGATTAAAAGAGCTGATATGCCTGCCAATGCGGTTCGGACTGTGATGTAACTAAATACGTTGAAGACCGAAATCTGATTCTCCAAAGAGAGAAAAAGCCAATACAGCATATTATTGCCTCTGCAGTAAAATTTTTACTATCTTTTCCATCCTTGTTCCCCGTGAACCTTTTATCAGAATGAGGTCACCCTTTTGGATGAGTTCACCTATTTTTGCGGCAGCCTCTGAGGAATTGTCGAAAGAGAAAATGCTGTCTCTTTTCAATCCCTCTAAAAGCGCGCCTTCTGCCATATATCGGCCTAGGGGGCCGACGGTGATGAGCAGATTCCAGTTGTTTTTGGCAACCTCCCTTCCTGCCTGACGGTGAAATTCAGCTTCCAAATTTCCGAGTTCGAGCATGTCTCCAAGGACGGCGATTTTCCGTTCGCAGGGTGAAACACCCAGGCTCTCGAGGACGCTTTCTAGAGCTGCCGGATTGGAATTATAGGAATCATCGATCAGATGAATGTTTCCTTCGAGCCTGTGATGAACTCCTCTTTGGAGGAAGGGTTCGAGGTTTGGTATATGATCGAGTATGTTTTTAAAGGGGACGGAATAGGCATAGGCCACACCTAGGGCTGCAAGAAAGTTTTCCAAATAACTGTCGTAGAGAAATGGCAGCTTGACTTCAGCCGATTCTGGTCCGTAAGAAAGTTGAAAAATAATCCCTTCCATTCCCATTCTTTTTTTCTTCTGGGCACGGATATCACATTGTTTTGTGTGACCGAAGAGGATTTTTTTTCCGTTCCAATCTTTGGCCATTTCCAAAACACGTTGGTCATCCGCATTGAGGACGGCTGTTCCATATGAATGAGTCCCTTGCAGTATTTCCTTTTTTGCTAAAGCGATGTCTTCAATGCTCTCAAAGAATTCGAGGTGAACGGGTTTGATATTTAAAATCACGGCCACATCAGGAGGTGCGATCTGAGTCAGCGCCTGAATCTCACCTTGATGGCTCATGCCCATCTCAAGAACTGCAATTTCATGCTTACGAGTCAGATTGAGTAGAGAGAGGGGAAGACCCAGATGATTGTTAAAATTTCCTTTTGATTTGAGCACCGTGTATTTTTCTGCGAGAAGCGAAGAGGTGAATTCTTTTGTTGTCGTTTTTCCGATACTGCCGGTGATGCCCACCACCTGACAATCGCTTTCTGCGAGGACTTTATGAGCCAGCAGTTGCAGAGCTAAAGTGGTGTCCTTGACTTGGAGAAGAACAAAATCTTTGTCAACAGAAGGGATATCCTTTGATAATACAGCTCCTTCTGCTCCATTTTTTAAGGCATCAGGGATAAATTGATGCCCATTCCGTTCTGCCGATAAGGCAAAAAAGAGGCTCCCTTTTGTCGAGTTTCGGGAATCGATGCTGAATGAGCTGAAGGCCTTGGCAGGGGACCCCTGCACTAAACGTGCATTCATTTTTAGTGCGAGTTCAGCCCCACTTAATTCAGCCAAGATTACAGCCTCCTTTGGATTTGAGAATTTCTTTAATCACTTCTTTGTCGCTAAAGGAGATGATTTTGTCTCCTAAAATTTGATAGTTTTCATGGCCTTTTCCCGCGACCAGAATCATGTCGCCTTTTCTGGCGAGAGAAAGAGCTTTTTTAATAGCTTCTTTCCTGTCAGGGAAAATGAAATATTTTTTTGGCCCGGTTGTTTTTATGCCCTTTTCAACGTCTGAAATGATAGCCGATGGAGACTCTGTTCTTGGATTGTCAGAAGTCAGGATAATGAGGTCGGCCAGTTCTCCTGCAATCGCTCCCATCCTGGGCCGTTTTGTCTTATCCCTGTCGCCTCCGGCTCCGAAAACGAGGATGATTTTTTCTCGCGCCATTTCCTGAGCTGTCTCTAAAAGATTTTTAAGAGCATCATCCGTATGAGCGTAATCAACATAGATATGTATCCCCAGCGAATTTTGAATTCTTTCGAAGCGGCCTGGAACACCCTGCAGTGCAGCGATTCCTTCTTGTATGGCGTTTGTACGGATGTCAAGGGCCAGAGAGACAGCTAGAGAGGACAGAATATTGTAAACATTAGGTTTCCCTGGAAGGTGGGACGATATCTTCATTTTTCCAGATGGGTATTTAGCTGTCAATTTTGTACCAGTCGTATCGAATTCAAATTTTTCTGTGTGCACCATTGCAGGGGAATGGAGGCCGAAAGATATACATTCCATAGAAGTGTCTGAAATCAATTTTTTTCCCCAGTCATCGTCTACATTCACAACGGCGGTCCGATGGTTTTGGTTTAAACCATAGAACAGTTTTTTTTTGGCTTTAAAATAGGATTCCATGTTTTGGTGATAATCCATATGTTCCCCACTCAGATTGGTGAACACCACCACATCAAACTCTATTCCGGTGACTCTTTTGAGTTCTAGGGCATGGGAGGAGACTTCCATCATGCAGTGCGTAGCTCCTCCGTCGACCATCTGTCTGAGCATTTTCTGCAGGTCGCTTGCCTCTGGAGTTGTGCGTTGTGCGGTTATATCGATATTAGGTCCTCGGTAGGAAATCGTGCCAATAACTCCAGGGACAAAGTTTGCTTTTTTTAAAATCTCCTCCAAAATGTAGGAAACAGTTGTTTTCCCTTTGGTTCCAGTGATGCCCACGATTTTTATTTCTTTGGATGGATGGTTGTAAAAGTTTGCAGAACAGAGACCAAGGGCCTCCCTTTCATCAGAAACTTGTATCCAGGCTTTTGGAAAAAGAGCAGGTTTTTTGCGCTTTGAAATGACGGCAGCCGCACCTCCCTGGAGGGCGTTCTCGATGAAGGCAAAGCCGTCCATTTTTTCCCCCTGTACAGCCACAAAAATATAACCGTTTTTAATTTCTCTGGAATCATGAGTGATTCCGCTAATCTCAATATCCCCAGGTCCCTCGAATACCAGATCAGAGATTCCAGTGAGAACTTCACGAAGTTTCATCGATCTTGGTTTCTCCTATTTTCGGCCGTAATATATGTTTTGGGTGAGACCGGTTTAGGCGGAATCCGGAGATATCGGAAAATCTGTTTACCGATTTCTTGAAAAACAGGGGCTGCGACCTGACCACCGTAGTACAATCCTTTAGGATTATCAATGACAATCACAATGGAAAAAAGAGGTATTTCAACTGGGGCAAATCCAATAAAAGAGGCCGTGTGTTTGCTCGAGGAATAGCTGCCGATTTCAGGATCATATTTTTGTGCCGTACCGGTTTTTCCGGCTGTGCTATATCCCTCAATCTGAGCGGCTGTCCCTGTTCCAACCTCTGTGACTTGCTGGAAGATATCGATGAGTTGAGAAGCGATCTCTTCTGAGATAACCCTTCTGTATTCATAGGCTTGTTTTTGAATTTTTTCCGGATTGAGAACAATATTTTTGACAACCATCGGTCTAGTAGCTATACCTCTATTGGCGATGACATTGATAGCCTGCAGCATCTGAATAGCTGTCACGGAAATTTCATACCCGATCGAAAGGGCGGGCAGTGATCTTGAGGACCACTTTTTTATTGGATTCAATATCCCATTCTCTTCGGCAGGAAGATCAATCCCGGTTTTCTTGCCATAGCCATAGGCTCGGATCATGTCGTAAAGGTTTTGTTCTCCAATCCGTTGGGCGATCTGAATAGTGCCGATATTGGAGGAATGGATGATGACGTCTGGGAATGCCAGGATCTCGAATTCCTCATGGTCTGTAAACATTTTTCCGCCATGCTCCGGAGGTTCGGAACAATCGAAAACATCGGAAAAACTCACAAGCCCGGACTCAATAGCTGCTGATGCCGTAATAATTTTAAACGTTGATCCAGGATCATATAGGTGTTGGATGGCTTTGATTTTGCTCCACTTTTCACTTTCAGGGGGGGGATGATTGAGGTCAAAATCGGGATAATTGGCCAGTGCTAAAATTTCTCCGGTGCCTGGATGAGAAACAATGACAATTCCCCAGTCTGCGCTGTGAGTGGTTACAGCTTTAGCCAGTTCCTTTTCGGCAATGTATTGAATGGTTTCATCAATAGTTAAGTATAGGTCTTTTCCGGGAATGGGCTGCTCTATGATTTCATCTTGATAGCTTCTTCTATTTGCATCTCTGAGCAAGAGCCGCTTTCCCTCAAATCCGAGGAGAACTGAATCGTATTTGTATTCAATGCCGCTCAGTCCACCGTCATCGATATCGACTCTGCCGATAAGATGAGATGCGAGCTTGCCCTGGGGGTAGAATCTTTTATTTTCTTCTTCTAGGAAGAATCCATTCAATTGGAGACTCATGACCTTGTCGGCTTTCTCAGGATCGATTTGTCTCTTGACCCAGATAAAGGAACTTTTCTGCTCAATTTGACTGCGGATGATCTTCAATTTTCCTGGGGACAAGCCGCATATAGAAGATATTTTATTTATTTTATCCAGTTGAGAGCTAATGGTTTCTCCTTGAGGAGGTCGAAAAGATAGGGAAGGATTCGGCATGCTTCGAGCCAGAATTGTGCCGTTCCTGTCGAATATGGTGCCTCTCTTGGGTATGATTTTGATGACGTTTTGATTTTGGTTGTTGACACGGCTTCTGTATTGATCGGCATTTAAAACCTGGAGCTGTACAAGACGCAGAACAAGAACTCCCAACCACACGAGTGAAAACATCACCAGAAAAATAGTTCTTTTTTTTATGCGTCTCTGCAGAGAATTTTTCATCGGTTCTGCTGCCTTAAATCTTTCTCGCTTTTTTCGAAGATGATCTGCTCTTCACTGGGGAGGATCATCCCCAGTTCCTGCTTTGCCATCTGTTCGACTCTATCAAGCGACAGAAGGTCCGCTTTACGTGTTTCTAATTGTTCAATCTCTTCTTTAAGACGCTCGATTTCATTCCCCAAATCTTCAGTCTCATAGCCAATGCTAACTGATTCGGCCTGATGCCAGATGTAGAACGTCAGAAAAAAAATGACAAAGAAACCCGCGAAGATGCCCATCGCTAAATTTTTTTTATTGACCTTTTTTGTGATCATTTAGATTCTTTCTGCCACTCTCAGTTTGGCTGATCTTGCCCTGAAATTAGCCGCGATTTCTTCTTCAGAGGCCGTGATGGGTTTTTTTGTCAGTATTCTTATGGTTGCAGGGTGGTCGTTCAAGGTTGCCAAACGGACAAATGTTTGTTTGACTATTCTATCCTCCAGGGAATGGAAGGAAATGACAAGCAGACGTGCACTTTTGGGACATTTCAGAATAATTCTCTCAAGAAAACTCGAAAGATTCTTAAGTTCCTGATTGACTTCAATCCTGATTGCTTGAAAGAGACGCGCGGCGGGATGAGATTTGCCCTTTTGGGGGCGCCATCGGCATACGTCCTCTATAACCTGAAATAGCTGCTGGGTTGTTTCGATTTTAGTTCCCTTTCTTCTTGAGACGATTTCATGCGCTAGTCTTTTAGCCTGCCTGAGCTCTCCGTAGTCTCTAAAGACATGCATTAATTTTGGTTCTGAATATTTGTTAATGACCTTAGAGGCGGTAATTTTGTTCCTCTGATCCATTCTCATATCCAAGGGACCATCATGGAGGTAACTAAATCCCCGTTCTGGGGAATCAAGTTGGAAGGAAGACATCCCAAGATCGATCAATATCCCTTTGATTTCTGAAAAATTAATATTGAGATCAGGGATGTAGCGGTAGTCTGAATGATAAAGGCTCAAACGCTCAGCAAAAGGCTGCAGTCTCTCTTTCGCTAGGATAAGGGATATTTCGTCGATGTCAAAGCCGATAACATGTGCTTTTGGATTGGTTTGGAGTATTTTTTGGGAATGGCCTCCCAGACCTAGTGTGCAGTCAATATATACTCCTTCCCTATGAACACCCAAGAATTCCAGCACATCCTTGAGAAGTACGGGAGTGTGTCCATTTCTGCTCATTCCATTTTGACCTTGTTGGCAAGATTAGAAATCTGTTCGAAGTCTTCATCGGTTAAAGGATTCTTATCGAGGATTTTGTTGAGGATATTTATATTCCATACCTCGAGGTGGTTGTTAAGACCGATAACTTCAACCTCTCCCTCGAGCTGTGTTTTTCCTCTCAGAACAGGATTGATCAAAACGCGTCCTTTTAAGTCAATCTCATGCAGTCCTCCTTTTAGATTGACTCTTCTCATGAACATTTTGACATCAGGCTTGAGGTGAAGAAGACCTGACTTTGTTATTCCAGCAAGCTCTTCCCAGACAGGGAGTGGATAGATCTGAACAGCTTGATCGCTTAGGGAAGTGATAAATAATTCCCGTCCATATTGTTCTTCAATAGTGCTGCGAAATTTTTCAGGAATTTTAATTCTTCCGCTTTTCCCGATGCGGGCGAGATAGCTTCCTAGTAATAAATTTCCCATATTGTCCCGTTTTGTCCCATTTCTTCTTAAAATTATATTAAATCAGCTGTTGATGTCAAGGAAAAACTCAAAAAAAATAGGGTTTATTTTTTTTGTTTTCACCATCTTTCTGCATATTGTGGGCATTCAAAAAAAGACACAAAATACCGTAAAAAATCGTGAGGGATCACGGATCCGATTTTCCAGAAGGTGAAAATGGTTTTAGTGGGATTCGATGAGCTTTTTTGCGAGTTCGTAGTCTGTCTCATCAACGAAAATTTTAATTTCTCCCAAACCGTTTACAGAAAATGCGTGGATAGATTGGACAACCAGTCCCTTGAGGATGCAAGCGATTCCCTGGCTTTTGAGAAGGCTTTTGATCACTTCTGCTTCGACCGGGCCCCAAACCTGATGGACAAGCTTGAGGTCTGATTCCGATTTGATTTTTTTATCGTTATTGTCTTGGTCTGTCATTTTCTCTGATTTTATCTCTGCTTTTGAAATAATCTTCCAAAATTTTAGAATGGTCGAATGCTAATGGAAAATTTATGTCCTTCCGGGAAAAGACACCAATTTCAATGGCGTCATCTCTTGCTTCAGGAATCCCCTTGGCCCTGGCCACATAAACCGTCGTGATCGTATGAAACCGAGGGTCTCTTTTGGGGTCTGAGTAAGTGAACATCTGCTTGACAAGTTGGATATCCAGAGATGTTTCTTCTTTGGCTTCTCGTTTGGCTGCCTGTTCAAGCGATTCATTATAATCGACAAATCCTCCGGGCAGGGCCCACCCATAGGGAGGATTTTTTCTTTTGATGAGCACGATTCCTGTTTGTCCACTGGCGAGTTCCATTTCAATAATAATATCCACAGTCGGAAGCGGATTATTAAATTTCTTCATGAGAAGGCAGACGTTTTATCTCTCTCAACTGCGAATTGATATCGAGAGTGATGTTTCTCGCTGTTAATCTTTGAAGATGAATTTTTTCTCGAGCTTCTCGAGTTTTTCGACGATTCCTCCGTATTCCAGTTCACTGTAAGGAAGCATGGCTGGTCCGGAAAAACCCTGTTGTCGTATATCTACAGCTTTTTTAGAAATTTCAAACCGGACATAATCCCAAAAGGGATGGTCGAAAACGTCAGCCGGCTCTGTGAGTTTTCCATTGTTGACGCAAAATGCTGCACCAGTTACGACAGGAGGTCCGTCAAAATAGGAAATTGTGGAGTTCAACTTGCATGGCATTAGAGGGCCATTGTGACTTCCTCGCATAAAACCGGCAACAAGATGTCCAATTTGAAATGGTGCGAGCACTTCACCAGTCGCTGGAAATTCTCCCTGAACTCTGACTAAGGCGACGGGATCATCCTTCCCTGTATACTTTCCTGCGATGTTGTGGAGACGGGTCGTAGATATGGATGCGGCCTGGTTTCCTGAACCGCGTGCATAGATGCTTTCGATGACGTACCTTTCACAATCTCTGAGGAGTGCTGCAATGTCATAAATTTCTTCAGGAGAGTTTAGATCGATGAGTTTGTCTTTTTCTGTGTGTTCGACATCAATGATACGAAAAGTAAATCCATCGCTCATCTTAGGGCTCAGAATCAATCCAGCACAATACATTGGATCTGAAAATCCAAGATAAAATGGCAGGCTGTAACAGCCGGGATCTGTCTTGTCTGCCGCAAAAAAGATAAATGGTTCGTTGGGGCGTTCTTCGAATTCCATCTCAGCTACGGCTGGCCCCATTCCTTTGATGTTGCCGCTGAATGCATCTTTAAGCAGGTCCTGGCCAGCTCCATAGAGACCTTGTTTTTTTGCGACTGCTGTTCCAGCGAGAAAAGCATCCCATGCCATCTTATGTATTTTTTCATCTTCGACACCTCTATCATGTGTGCACAAGATGGCGACATCGTCTCCGGTATGGCTGATGTAGAAGTCGATTATAAGGTCTTTTGCTTCTTCTTTGACAAAATTGTTTACTTCATCCAGCAGGGCCTTGCTGGGAATGATATGACCGCCAATACTTCCAATATCTGCCTTTAAGACACTGAGAGTGACTTTCATACGATCCTCCTAATAAATATGATTATAACTGACTTCGCTATTCTAAATGGACGTTTTTACAAAGTCAACTTTTTCACAAAAAATATCAGAATCTTCGTTCTCATGATTATATTTAGAGCTTTGGGAACTAACTAAACAAGATGGAGATATCCCTATCGAACGACGGGAAGATAGGTTCGTTCTTTAAATCACGGAGGTGGAAATGGCTCGGAGACGGATTGTTGAACTGACACAGGAATGGGACAGATGTACATCAAATGTGACAAAAAAAAGAAAAAGAATTAACTTGTCCCCATGAAAGAATTGGCATAAAGATTGCTTAAGAGTATAATAGATATACGTAAAGGAGATGGACAAATGAGAAAAATAATTTCCCTCCTTGCTTTGATTGTTTTAATCTCCAGTTGTACTGTAATCGATCCCAGCCTTACGGGCAGAAGGATTGTCACAGAACCTAGGGATGATTATGGGTATTCTCCCACCTACAGTTACTATGGATCTTATTACAGCCCCTACATGTGGTCAGGTTGGTATGGGTGGTGGAATCCGTTCTGGCTTTACGGGTACTACAACTACTATGGCCCTTACAATCCCTATTTCTGGGGCTGGTATTCGTCCGGATATAGAAGTGGATACAGCGGAAGATCAGTCATCACAAAAAGACAGTTGAGCAAAGGGACAACGCGGACTCTCTCCAATGGGAGAATCATTAAAAGCACGAGCCGAACCGTCCGCTCTGGTGGCACACGATCGACGATCTCCCGGTCTGGCTCCAGCCGAACAAGGTCAAGTGGTACACGATCGACGATATCTCGATCCGGATCCAGCAGATCGGCGTCATCGCGGGCGCGTTCATCCTCTTCCAGAGGCAGCTCTTCACGCAGGGTTAAGAAGTAATTATTCCAGCAGCGCACGGGAAATTGTCGTGAGCGAACAGAGGGGGAGTTTCTTGACAGAAACAAACATTACCAAGGGGGTTGAGTTATGAAAAAAATATCAATTTTCTTTTTCTGTCTGATTATTATTTGCTTGAGTTTCTCGAATTCAATTTTTGCAGAGTCTCACTATCGATACATTCGAGATCCCAAAAGCGCGATATACTTCGGCCATATAAGTTATACAGAGGCTCAGATGGATGGCAAGGATCCGGTCGTACTCAGAGAGGGAAAAACAAGACCGGAAGTCGCTGTGCTCAACTTCCCAATTGCACCGGGGGATACGGTTTTAACTCCGGGCGATCGAAGGTGTGAGATTCAGTTTGACACCGGAACAATTATCCGGTTGGATACAGACACCGAAGTTAAAGTCGAAACCATTCTTGCCTTGAGCCTGACCTCCCCGTCCAAACTCACAAATCTAATTCTCAGGAAGGGGCAGATCTATGTGATGTACAAAGAGTATTCTCACTCAGAGGTTCTTCAAATTCTGTTTTCAAATGCCTCAGCGAAATTTAAACACAACTCTGTCTTGATGTTGAGGGCCAATAAGGATGGCAGTACAGATATTAGAGTCGACGCTGGACAGGCTTCAGTGCTTTTTGGTCCAAATGAGAGGGATCTTGAAAAGACCGATCTTAGAAGGTCAGAAGAAGCGACCATATCGGTTCACAATAAAATTCTGTATGCCAAATATGAAGGGAGTGTGGATTTTAGCCTGTGGAACCAGGAAATGAACAAGAATTTTTTGTCTCTCCATAAAGGGATGTCCAATCTTCCTCAACCCATCCAGAGAATGTCTCCCGCGATCTTTAATTTTGCTCAGAAATTTTCGAATTTATTCGGTGAGTGGCTGTGGGACGATATCTACGGTTATGTGTGGCGTCCTTTCATCAACGATCATCGGTACCCATCGGGTGAGTGGCAGCCTTATTATTTCGGACAATGGAGAAAAATTAATGAAGATTTCTTTTGGGTGCCCCAGGAATCTTGGGGATGGGTGCCCTACCATCTCGGTATTTGGACCTGGGATAAAAAAAAGGGATGGCTATGGATTCCGGGGGGGGCTTTTGCCCCGGCCTGGGTTTCTTGGAATTTTTATATGGGGCATTTTTCCTGGAGACCCCTACTCCTCTGGGATTTTGTTTTTAATGAGGGTCTATACTCTGCCTATATGCCGTGGCTTTCTAATTCCATTCCAAGTGGAGAGGGAATGGGCAATGATCATTCGGGCGGCAGCGGTTACAGCGGTGGCGGCAGCAGTGTAGTAAAAAACCCGATCCTTAAGAAGATCAATAAGAATCAGCTGCAGAAAAAAAGTACGGCCCCTGTCGTTCCTTCAAAAAATATACGGAAGATTCTGGCTAAATTGGTCGATGCCTTTCATAAGGGAGACATGGACATAATAGAGTCTATGAAGGAGACGCCAAAAACGATGATAGTTGTACGAAAAGATCAGCTCAGCTCTTCTTCCATCCAGAGGTGGATGCTGGAAATGGATCAAATGTCAGCCATCATCCAAGGTGGACTGCAGATCCGCGATCCTTTGGTGAATCCTCTTGGTTATGCCAATATGGCTTTTCGACGCAATGAATATATCGCTAATCTTGCTTTGAACATGACGGCCGCAGAGCCGGATTCTTTGGGTGGGATGGCCGCGCAGAGTCGATCGATTCAGCCTTTTGTCTGGAATCCGGGGAGGACTATAGATCCGGTCAACAACCGGCAGCCTAGTGTGAAAAATGGATCAGGAGCATTTAAGCTTCAGGCCGGTCGTCTTTCTGATCTTAAAAATTCTTCTAATCGATTCAGAGATTGGAATCCCGATGTTAAAGTGGCGATTCGCAGTGGAGTGACATTGACATATTCTTCCCTGGAAAATGCGGTTCATGTTCCAGAATTGGAAAGGACTTCCGGTACAGGAAGAGTGGGGGGATTCAATCTGTCTCGAAGCAGTTCATCCTCATTTTCAGGCACATCTTCATCTTCATCATCCTCAAGCTCGTCTTCATCATCCGGCAGATCGCGTTCAAGCAGCTCCAGCTCATCGAGTTCCAGTTCATCCAGCAGTTCGACTACAACGATCAAAAAATTTTAATCTATTGACCAATAGATGAAAGGGGGCTGCTGAATCTCGAAAAAACGATGAGGGGTGCCTGAAGGAATAACAAGGATTGCCCGGCTTTCTTTTGGAAATCCTCTTTAAACTCCGCACGCAGGGGTTCAACCGGATCAAATTTGGCTGATAGAGGATTGATGTATTTTCCTCTGTGTTTAATCCTGTAGTCAAGGTGCGGCCCTGTTGATTCTCCTGATGAACCAACTCTGCCGATCGGCTGTCCTTGTGTGACCTGTTTTCCCTTCCGTATTCCGGTGGCAAAACTTCTCAAATGGAGGTACATGGTTTCGTAGCCTTTTTTGTGCTGGATTCTGATCATGCGGCCGGAAGCACCGTTCCAGCCGGCAAATGTGACCGTGCCGTCAGCTGTGGCCTGGACAGGGGTGCCTAGAGCTGCGGCATAGTCCACTCCCATGTGAGGGCGGTAGACTTTTCTTATGGGATGAAGACGGCTGTAGCTGAATCGTGAGGAGATGCGTGTGAAGTTGACAGGGGATTTGAGAAATTCTTTTCGTGATGAATTTCCTGCGAAATCGAAATAGTCTGATTTTTTTGTGTCGGGATAGGTGTAACGAAAAGTCTGGAATGTTTTTCCTAGGTTAGAGAATTCTGCGGCAATGACATTCCTGTATCCTACAAACTGGCCATCCAGGTATTTTTTCTCAAAGAGGACTTTAAAAGAATCTCCCTTCCTGATATCCACATAAAAGTCAATGTCCCAGGCAAAAATTTCAGCCAAAGCGTGGGCAAGGTTGTCTTTTTCATCCTGTTCCTTGACGGCGAAGTAGAGGTTATCCTCTATCTTTCCCCAGATCATTTTGAGCTTCAGTTCATACTCGAATTCTTTGATTTCGGCTTTGTAAACGTCTTGATCTTTCTGAATTGTCAAGTATTTTCCGTTGCTGATGTTGTATTCCAGGGACTGAACTTCTCCATCCTCTGAAGTAAACACTCTAAATTTGTTGCCGGCCCGGATCTTTGCCAAGTCGTAAACGGGCTTGACGTCCTGTCGAAGATTGTGGATATCTACCGAGGAAAAATTATAGGCAAATAATATATCTGATAAGGTGGTTCCCCTTTGAATGGTTTCCTCGTGTTCTCGAATCGGATTGGATTCTATGAGTTCTTCTCCTTCTTCCGGAAATGACACAAATGTCGCATGACTGTGCTTTTCTTTTGGCATGAAGTTCAGTATCAAAAAGAGAATCATTGAAAACAGCAGGAAGAGAAGGAGAGTGAGATTGCGCGGGCTTTTTTTTCTGTGGATGTGGATATTGATTCTCACGAAACTAAGTCGAGTCGTCTCTCAAATTTTAACTCAAATTGGAGAAAAAACGTTGCAGCAAGAATTTTTGGCTTTCATTGTCCTATAAGAGATGCACCTTAGCCTATTTTATAATC
>CAZWHQ010000054.1:0-24282 GCA_964633715.1 uncultured Eubacteriales bacterium | reverse complement strand
ATTTCATTTCTCACTCCCTTTCGATTTCTATCAATAATTGATACATATATAAAGTAATACGCAGAAGTATAAAAATTGTTACATGTATTTTAAAATATTTTTGTAATATTATATTTTCGACAAATATATTGTGGGTTTTCCCTTGAATTAAACGTCAAAAGAGTAGAATGTCAAATACAAGGAATTTGATTCAGTGACAGAACAACAGTGGTTAGAGATTTACCGTGAAACAATCCAGCCTCTCTACAGGTATATAGCTAAACGCACAGGGGGAAATAAGGAATTGACTGAAGACATTGTACAGGAATCCTACCTGCGAGCTCTCAATAGCTGGAAACGAAAGAAAACACCGGATTCCCCCCTAGCCTGGTTAAATCGTGTGGCACGAAATATCCTCATCGATTATCTCAGAAAAAAAAGATGGGACAATAATGTAGTAGATTTAGATATTCAATCAGGCACCGGAAACAAAACAGCAGTAAATCAGATCAAGTCATTAGAAACGTTTATGGCCATCTCTTCTCTAGGACAAAAAAAGGCTAATATTCTTGAGGCTTTTTACTATGAAGGGAAGACTGTTAGGGATATATCAACCGAGATGTCTATCTCGGAAAGGGCAGTTGAAGGACATTTAAGGCGGGCCCGCCAGTCTTTGAACTTACTGCTTCCACAAACCAATCAAAATGGAGGTAAAAATGAGTAAGAGTTACGAACCAGAAAATCAGTTTCTTGAAAGACTGGAATGGCAGTTGTCCTCGGAATACCGAAGAACAGACCGTTTAAAACCAGCACATGGGAAAGTGGCTGTTTCCCGCAGGATGGTGGCCGTAAGCCTTATGGTAGGTGTCCTCATGACAGGAGTTGCGGCGATTAAAGCAACCGAAGTTATCAGGGATTCATGGCGTAAAAAGATAGAAATCGCGAGGATCGAAACAGAGGTCAAACTGAAACAAACACGTTTGGAATCCACCAGAGCCATTGTATCCAGGATCGAAACACAGTTCGCAAACGGACTGATTCAAGAAGAAGAATATCAAATGATGTTAATTTCATTAAGAAGAGCCGAACTAGATCTTCGCAAATCACAGCTGAAGCTTGAGGAAGTCTCGGCTTCTGGAAAAGCTCCCCGAGATGAGCTGTATGCACCTGTCGTTCGGGGGACAGATTATGTCAGCGAGAGATTGAAGCTCGAGATCCAGGAACTGGAACTGGATCAGGATTTGCATAAAGATCATTTTATGCGGGCCAAAGAGAGGGTCGAAGCAGGTGTCCTAAACGAAAACGAGCTGGATTACCTTCAGTCAACCATTGAGGATCAAAAAACAAAAATTGCAAATATCAACAAAAAGCTGCAATTACGAGAGCGTTTTGTCGCTGGCGACATCACAGCCCAGGAGGTTGAAATCGAAGAGCGGATGACAATTGCTGAGAAGAACTTCAGTCTAGCGCAGTCAAAAGTGGACAATATAGTTAAACAGATTAAATATATAGAAGACCGTGTAGCCGCAGGTTTGATCTATGAAATGGAACTCACTCAGATGCAATATGCCTTAAATGCCGCTCAAGCCGAACTAGACCTTGCCGCCCTGGAAATAGATGTCCTCAAAAACATCAAGTAAAAAAAGCACATCTATTCAATCACAACAACAGGGATCAATTTGATGATTGATCCCTGTTATCTTTTCGAACATAATATGTTGAAACCAAGCAGTGAGTATTCACATCATGGATAAAGAACAATTCAATAGAATCCGAGATGCCTATGATTCAACAGTCAACAATTTTAAAGCCGGGATCAATCCTTTGTCCACAGTTCCAAAAAAATTTAAAAGAAGCAAGGCATTTAAATCATTTTTAAAAGAAACAGATCCATTTGTAACTGGAAGCAGTGCCCCTGATATAAAGGATTTTCTCCAACCCAAGCTAGGCATGAATTGTCTTGATGTCGGCTGCTGCGCCAATTTGGCGACAAAAAGATTCGATAAATGGCCTTCGACCTACTGCTGAAATACTTTGTCTGCAAAAAATCATTGATAATCTAGCTGTTATATCTTAATTAAATCCAGATTTAGAAATTCATATAACGAGCTCAAAAAGAGCAAAGAAATTCTCATTGCCGGAGAATATTTTTTGAGTGATTCTTAACTTCTGCCTCATTGAAATGGACTGATCCTATGAATCCTTTATGCCGTAAAATATCTTTCATTTGATCATTTCCAGGTTTTTCAATTCTTCTTCAATTATATCAAGCTGATATTTCTTTAGAACATTTCGTGGATAAGGCTTGTGCAGACGAATAATGTGGTTGTTTGATGGATTTATAAAAGCAACTCTCGATCCAGAAGATTCCCCCGTTTTTCCTTCATTGTACCCTAAACCGTTCAACAGTTTTTTCATTTCCTTATATGAAAAATTCTTCGGCTTGGACAAAAATCTTTTAAGTAATTTATCGTGCTTTGTCATGATAAATATATCAGTTTTAAGTTGAAGATGCAACTGATAATTAGTTGCACTTTATGTCTTTTCTAGTTTAATGGACGTGTTCATGCCGATAAATTTCTCAATAATCATAATCCGCTTCATGCAGATAAAACGGAAATTATATGTGTCCATTGACACTCTTTCTTCAAATATATATCCTATCCCCAATAAAGGATAGGGAAACCATTGTCAGTAAAGTGTCCGAAATGCGGTTCTGAAAATCCAGTCACACAAAGTTACTGTGGCGCCGGATGTATTTGCGGTTGATCCAGAAATGCTGGCCCGGTTCGAACGGGAAGCCAAAGTCCTTGCTTCGCTCAATCATCCCAATATCGCAGCCATTTATGGTTTGGAGGAGGCCGAGGACCCGTCCCCCGCTGGTACTATATGCATGATTCCCGCGGTTTAGGCATTGTCAACGGATATGGCTATGGGTGGGCACTGTCAGATGAAGGCACATACGAACATGCGGGAGCCGCGGGCACTTTTATGTGGGTCGATCCAAAAACCGAGGTGATCGCCGTCATTTTAATCCAGTCCCCGACCGCCCGTATTCCTGGCAATGAGTTTATTGATTTTGGGAAGGCATCGATAAGTAAGTGATATGAATAGAAAACATCTTCAGATAATAGGTGGATACGTGACCTTGTGTTTTCATTGGACTTCGAATATCTACGCAGAAACGGATTTGGGAAGGAGTGTTCTCCAAACGGCCTTCCATTCGCCCTGTACTTTTGTAAAAACATAGAGATCGAAACCTTGGTCTCTATATTCTTGACCTTGAAGGGTATAACTCATGTCAAAGGAATAGTGCACAAGAGCCGTGTTTTCCCAGACGACGGCGTTGAAATTGGATTCGTCGTATTGATAAATTTCTGCCATTTTTGCAAACTGTTTGTAACTTTTTATGCAGGCTTCTCTCCCCTGTCCTCCCCCTTCGAAATTTGGAGTGGCGATGACTATCTCTTCATGAAAATATTTATTTAACTCTTCGAAGCGCCCCTCCTGCCATGCAATGTTGATCTTTTTTACAACAGTACATAATTCAACCGCTATGTCCTGATTATTTTTATTTTCCATTATCCAATCCTATAATACCTAATACTTTATTATTCTGCTCTATGAACAAGTATCATAATCTGTAAGTTCATTCAAACCTTCAGCTGTTCGACCATTTGACAACTTCTTGTTTTTAAAATAATTCACTATACATCGGAATGTCCCCCTAATTTACTGTTCAAATGCGAACATTTATTGTTCAAAAATAAACATTAAATACACGATTGACTGAGACATCCCCAAGATCGAATTTTGGTATATTTATTGCATTCCACTCACGATGTAATGAGGCAGATACAAAAATGCCGGGTAAAAACGAATATTACAGAAAGTTCGTGTTAAGAATATCAAGATATCTTAGAATAGGTCATTTTTTTTAGTTGGAGGCAAGATATGCTGAGAAACTATATTAAAATCGCACTCAGAAATATGAATCGACATAAGGGATATTCCTTTATCAATATTTTCGGTTTGGCCATAGGCATGGCCTGCTGCATACTGATTCTTATGTATGTCACAGATGAATTGAGCTATGACAAGTTCCATGAAAAAAGTGACCGCATTTACAGAATCAATGCGATCAGTTCCATTGGAACAACAACAAGACTCTATGCCTTTGTGCCCCCTGACTGGCTGCTGGGCTTGCAGAGTCAATTCCTGAAATCGAGTCCTTTATGAGATCCCTCATTCCCTCCCAAAGAGAAAGATTGAATTCGTTCACTCTTTCCAAAGCTTCAAGACCATCGGGTGTCAGCGAATAATATATTTTACTTCTTCCTCCCCTCTTGGGAGTTGGCTCTCCCATATGTTTTTCCAAAAGGCCTCTTTTGGTCAAAATATCGAGAGAAACCCAGAGGCCTCCAAGCTTAAGTTTTTTCCCTGTGCTCCTGGCAACTTCCTTCACGATCGTGACTCCGTAAGCATCGTCTTTTAGTCTGAGAATAGCTAAAAGAAGAATTTCATCTGATCTCGACAGAATGTTCATTTTATAAGCTCCTGTCTATTACTACGAAAATTTAGTAAAAAAGGTTGCCAAAAACTTTTAATTAGTGCGAATTAGAAGCAATTAGAGGGACCTCAACCTTAATTAGAGGGGTTTCATACTATTTTTTTATAATCGTACTCCAGTCATACGGAGTTTTTATCCGGTTTTCTATCCATTCTCTATTGGACTGAATACCAAACTGGTCGTGTCTCCAACCACTATCATCAGGAGCCGCGTCAAGAGCAATTTTATAGAATTCAACGGCCTCTTCTCTCCTCCCTTGAGCATCGCGGATATTGCCGAACCAAGTTTTAGCCATAAATATATAGTCTAAAGGGGCTTTCAGTTCTATCAGTTTTTCAAAACAGATAAAAGATTCATCCAAATACCCGCCTTCGAAGATGACCATTCCCAGTTTGAACCAGATCTGATAATCCTGGACATCTGATTCTAAAGCCATTTTGTACAATTCCATCCCTTCGTCCCACTTCCCATTATAGGGAAGGTTGCGGACTTTAGACGGAAGCTCCTTAGGAAGAATTGGAAGCGGCTTTTCCAACATAGCCAGCCTTAAACGAGGATCAAGTTTGGCCTCCTCAAATTCAGAACTGCTCCTAAAAACAATCTTTGACTGGCTTGAATATCTGTCAATTTGAGCGATCTGAGAGGATCCGTCCTTAAAAGTGGCTTTAAGATCCAGGGGCATTATGATGGATTCTCCACGCGGCTCTACAGTAATTTCTGTAATATACCCTTCAGCTTCGGGCCAGCTGTTTGCCGATGTGATCTGATAGCATAAATATTTTGGTGACCGCACCCATTGTTCAAAAAACCAATCCAGGTTTTCTCCGCTTTCTTCCTCTGCTAAAGTCCATAGATCTCTGTATCCCATCCGGTTCCCTTTAAACTCGTCGATACATCGTAAATAGGTTGTCATAAAAATCTCGTCTCCCAAAACACTTCGGAGGGCACTGACAATGCTGTATCCTTTACCATGAATCAGCACATTGTTGCGGTCATATTTTTGTTGGGCCTTAAGAGATTCTGGCGCATCTGCAGTTGTGTCATAATGGCCCTGCAATCCTTCTATAAATCTATTCTTGAAACCTTGATGTTTTTCTTCTCCAAGGTCTCTCGCCTCCACCCACAGCCTGTCTGCAAGTATGCCCATCCCAATCATAAACCAGGATTCGGTGTAATCTTCAGGATTATCGTCAGACATGATGAATTCCCCCCAGTACTGGTGTCCAATTTCATGAGCTGTGATCCATTTCCAATGAAGTTCTGAACGATCTGCAAATGCCTGTTGACCATGAATAACAACTAAACTTGATGCATAGGGATATCCACCCATAGGCCGGGATGCTCCTGGTATAATGGTCAAGGAGTCGGAAGGATAAACACCAAAAATCTCTGTGTAAAAATTGATCACATCAACAGCGGTTTCCAAACACAGTAAAGCACACTCCTTTCCTTTTTCCGTAAAAAAGACTCTAATTAAAACACCTGCAGATTCTTTTTCTTCAACCTGGACATTTTTTGAGAGCCAAAAAGCGAAACGCGTCGTGACTCCAGGACTTTCATAAATACCTGTATTATTGTTTTGGCGCCCACTCGACGCTGTTACATAACCATTGGGCTCATCAAAGTTCACTTGGAAGGCATCACGAGTTGGAAGACCATCCCACCACAGTTTCGGGTACCAAACCTGCAGAGAAATATCTCCATTATCCTGAATTGGATACCCATTGGAATACCGAATATCCAATGTCACCTTTTTATTCATGTTCAGCGACTTTGACAGTGCAAAAAAGTGTACAATAGGATTCAAAGAATTAAGAGACATTCTTTTAAGCTTTTCTCCCTCAACATAAACTTCGAGGCTGTCTTCGGATTTACCTCTCCATTCCAGGGCGATGGCAGAGAGTGGCCGCCCAGTTGAATGAGTAAATTGAATGGTCCCCGAGCCTTTAACAAAAGCCATGTTTTCAGTTACCCGGCATTCAGCTTCAAGGTTATAATTGGAAGAGGGTGGATTTTGTGGGACAAAAAAAGAGGGCTCCTTGAGCATGTTTGAAGATGTATCGCACCCGCCCATACAAGCCAAAATAATAATTAAAACAAAAATAACAGATTTGAGTCGAGTCATTTTGGGTCCTCCTTTAATAAAATGAGATCACCTTATGTTTATCTAGACTCTAAAATCTTTAGATAGGTTGCATAATAATTCACATTCAAGTGGATTGACTCAATATACTATTATATTCGCTACGATGTGCTCTTTTCCAAATTAATAATTGTTCATTTTTGAATAGAAATTGTTCACAAATGTACATTTTATTGCTTTCCTCTTATGAAATATCCCTAAGGTGCGAATTGGCATAGTTCTTGCAAAATATAAATTTTGATGAAGACAAAAAACATTTGTTTGGAGCAGAAAGATGATTAAGAACTATTTAAAAACAGCTGTTCGGCATTTTTCCCGTCAAAAAGGCTTCACATTCATAAAAAGGATATTCACATTTTTTCCCATCTGAGAAATGAAGCTGAACCAGGAATGAATCCCCTTTATCTCTATCTTTTTTCTGCGATCGGGTTGTTTGTGCTGTTAATAGCCTGCATGAATTTCATCAATTTGAGTACGGCTCGAGCGACAAAACGAGCCAAAGAGGTGGGAGTCCGAAAGGTTGTCGGAGCAAATCGCCGTCAGCTGATAAGGCAGTTTATGAGTGAATCATCGGTAATCATAGTACTGGCACTTTTCTGTGCATTAGTTTTTGTCAGTTTGGTCTTGCCTCTTGTCAACACAATAGCGGGAAAATCTTTTGCCGAGTCCGATCTAATGCGCTTACCTGTTGTTTTATTCATGGTTCTTACTGCTGTATTCATTAGCCTGGTAGCCAGCGCGTATCCCGCATTTTATCTCTCCATGTTTCAACCTGCCAAAGTTCTAAAAGTGAATATTCTCCCAGGAAAGAAAGGCTCATCCATGCGCAAGATATTGGTGGTTTGCCAGTTTGCCATTTCGATTGCACTTATCGCTGGAACGCTGGTGATGTTCCGTCAGATCAGCTTCATGAAAAACCAGTACCTCGGATTCGACAAAGAACAAAAGCTCATTATTCCAGTTCGGGGCATATTATCGATAGAAGAAAATTACGAGACTGTAAAAGCTTCATTTATGCAGCATCCCTCCATTTCTGGAGCTGCGGTCTCCTCCCATGTCCTCGGTGAGCGATTGGGTCGTTGGGATACAGATCTGGCTGGAGAAGGAGAACAAGACAGCCGTGTATTAAATCACCTTTATATTGGGCCTGATTTTATTAAGGAATACAATATCAGGTTAGTAGCCGGCAGAGAGTTCAGCCGTGAGTTTTCGACCGATAAAGAGGACGCAATGATCATCAACAGGAGTGCTGCAGCAGAATTTGGCTGGTCACCAGAGGAAGCACTGGGCAAACAGCTCGAAAGCCTTGTCTCGGGTGAAGTGATAGGTGTCATTGATAATTTTCACTATCAAGGGCTTCAGACAGATATTGAACCCCTAGCCCTATTCTGGGAACCCGATAGTTTTGAAGTGATCACACTGAGCTTGAATACGGAAAATTTACCTGAAACTCTGGCATTTGCGAAGAAACAGTGGGAGGGAATATTTCCCGGTTATCCCTTCGAGTACTTCTTTCTCGATTCTAATTTTGAAAAAGAGTATCAATCAGAAGACCGAGTCGGGAGAATGTTCACTGTTTTTACCCTGCTTGGAGTCGCAATTGCCTGTTTGGGACTTTTTGGACTTGTTTCCTTTACTACGGAACAGAAAACCAAGGAAATCGGTGTCAGGAAAGTGATGGGAGCCACTGCTGGAGAGATCGTTCTTCTTCTTTCTAAGGAAATCGTTAAGTGGGTTTTGCTTGCCAATCTGATCGCATGGCCTGTGGTCTACATCGCAATGAACGTATGGTTGAAGAATTTTGCTTATCGCATCAATGTCAGTGTAGGAATTTTGGCTGTTTCGGCATTTCTGGCAGTTGCTATTGCCCTTTTAACTGTCAGCTACCAGTCGATTAAGGCGGCTTTTGCCAATCCTGCCGAAGCCCTCAAGTATGAATAAAGCCTTAATTAGAGGTAATTAGAGGGAGCTGTCGTTGACCGACTCAGGATGGGTATTCGCCGAAAAAAGCTTTGATATTTGCAGCAAGGCATTTATCTTGTGAATGTGAACCAAAACTCACGAAATTAAAATGTTGGAGGACAAAATGGAAAAAAAAGGCAAAGTTTACTTCGATACAAGAGTTATTATTGCACTCTTCATTATCGCTATTGGAGTGTTGTTCCTCTTGGAAAATTTGGGAGTTCCTATATCGTTCAATTTTTGGGAACTTTGGCCTGTTGTTCTTATCCTGATCGGCTTAAGCCAAATCTCCCGGACAAGGGATACCGGTCAGTCATTAGGCGGATGGATTCTGATCATCATCGGTGTGTTGTTTTTGCTGTCCAATTTGGCTATCATTCCCTATGGTTTTTTTGATTTTTGGCCTGTTATATTGATTCTCGTGGGTATCTTGATCCTAAAAAATGCATTTTGGGGATTTGGTAAGGCTCCGTCTTCAAAAGATTTTATTAATCTATCCTTTATACTTGGAGGGGGAGATTTTAAGTTTAACACTAAAAACCTGAAGGGCGGAAAAATCACAGCCTTTATGGGCGGTGGTACGATCGATTTAAGAGAAGCCGATATGCAAGAGACTGAAATCGTAATCGATGCGTTCACAATTATGGGTGGAATTGAAATAAAAGTTCCTACGAGCTGGGAAGTCAATGTTCAGGGCACTCCTCTACTTGGCAGCATGGACAACAAAACTTCTTTTCATGCTGAAAACAACAAGGATTCACGCCCTGGTCATGCAACCAAAAGATTGACAATCAAAGGCACGGCCATTATGGGAGGAGTGGAGATTAAAAACTGATATGCATCCATTTTTGAAATCACCATGGTTGATAGGGCTGATGGGGCTCTTCTGGAGCCCCATTGTTCTTTGTGTTGTGCTGCTTGAAAAAGGATTGAGCGGTCTCTCCTTCCTCGACTCTTTAATTCTTGTTGGACCGGCCATGGTGCTGCAATTATTTGTGATCCTTTCGTTATGGTTTCCCTGCAAGGCGATCTCGCTTGAGAAATACAGCACGGTTCGATTTATCGTCCGGCACGGATTTTCAGTGGCCCTATTGATATCGATTTGGTTGTTGTTTTCAGGTATGTACAGTGAAATCCTCGATGCAGCAACTAAAACCGAAGTCTGGAGAGTGCGTTTCAGTGAAGCCTTCCCGCTTTTATTAGGCACAGGATTGTTTTTATATTCTCTTTTCAGTCTGATCTACTATTTCATTCTCACATTAGAAAAAAGCCGCAAAACCGAGCAGCAGGCCATGAAAAATCGCCTCGATGCCAGCCGCGCTGAACTGATGTCGCTTAAAACCTCTATCCATCCACATTTTTTATTCAACAGCATGACGGCCTTGAGCACTCTAACACAGACATCACCTGAAAAAGCCCATCAGATGTGCCTCCAACTGTCTGATTTTTTACGCTACAGTCTGGATTACAGCCAACAGGACTGGGTACGAGTTAAAGATGAACTCGAAAATATAAATAACTATTTGAACATTGAAAAAATCAGACTGGGAGAGCGCCTTAAACTTGACTTTAATGTTAAGCCTGAAGTGCTTGAGGAGAATCTTCCTCCATTTACGCTGCTTCCCCTTATAGAAAATGCTGTGAAACATGCGTTCCAGCAATCACTTGAGAAGAAAACCCTGTTTCTCAAGATTCAGAAAATGACGGATTGGCTTTTAATTGATGTTCAAAACTCCTATGATCCAAAAAACCGGATTGTCAAGGGAAGTGGTCATGGTCTCAAAGGATTAAAAAAACGCCTGGCCAATGTGTATAAAGACAGATCGGCTGTGGTTGTGAGAAAAGAAGACAATATATTTTCTGTTTCTCTCCGCTTGCCACTGGATCTCCGAGATGAAAATGAGTAAAAGACGTGTATTGATTGTCGATGATGAACCGCTTGCCCGGAAAGCTATGGCCTTGGCACTGGCTGAATTTCCGGAGATAGAAATTATTGGCGAATGTGCCGATGGATTTGAGGCGGTCAAAAAAATCAATCAGGAAAAGCCAGAAGTGGTTTTTTTGGATATACAGATGCCAAAACTTGATGGTTTTGACGTGCTGGAGCTCCTCGAAAATCCTCCATTTATTGTTTTTGTGACAGCTTACAATGAATATGCGCTGAAAGCCTTTGAAGCCCATGCCCTTGATTACATTCTCAAGCCCGTTAAAAAGGAAAGACTGGAGAAAACCCTAAAGAGGGTCGAAAATCGCCTGAGAGAGTCTCAGGCACAGCCTGTGGCCGCATTTATGTTAGAACACCAACAGATCCATACCCCTTTAGAACGGATATTGGTGCGGGACCGCAATCAAATACACATCCTTCCAGTAGAGGATATTTATTATATTGAGGCTCAGGACGACTATGTCGAGCTGTTTAGAAAAGAAAGATCATTTCTCAAAAAGGAGACCCTTTCTGGATTAGGGAAACGTTTAGACGGCCGGCGGTTTGTCTGTATCCACCGCTCTTATCTTCTCAATATCGATTATCTGAGCAAAATAGAACCCTATACCAAGGACAGCAAGATCGCTGTGCTTAAGGATGGAAAAACACTCCCTATCAGCCGCTCGGGCTATCAGCGCCTTATGGAACTAATACAAAAGTGAGTTGAACAGGAGTTTGAAGGTGGAGTAGGACTGGGCACGGTTGTGTACATTAAAACCGAACAAGATCAATTTCCCTTTTTCAAAGTCGATATCCAAAACAGCCGATTTTTTTCTCAGCAGTTCATCTCCTAAAATCCATCCGCTTAAAAGCAGAGATTCATCAGGGAAATCCGCAACAACTTTATAAGTGACCTTTGCTTTTGCCTGAACATATTTCTTTTCTGGAGCGCTTTTTTTCTCTGAAGGAGCCTGAGTTTCCGTACCCATTTTCTTTTCCGGAGGCGATTTTTTCACTTCTGGTGTTGTTGGCTCTGTCTCATATTCAAAGGCCATGCTTCTTGAAAAATACATGACACCTTCTTCTTGAAAACCAAATGCCAAGGGATGGTCTGTTTTATAATTCATTTTCAGTATGGATCCCGGACAGCTAAATTCCTCGGATTTTACACCGGTCAGGGCATTCTTAAATGGAAGCCTAAACTCCTGGAGCGCAAAAGATGAAGAACCTTTGTTGCAAACAAGCACGCCGCCTTCCTTAACGAATTTTTTGATGTTCTCCACTCCATCCCTTGTTATACCGCCCACATAATCTGGATGAATTGTGCCTTTTGAATTTCCGTTGATGATGGATCTGGAACCCTGATCTGCTAGAACAATGACATCAAAACGCTCTCTGAGGCTTCCGGCTTTTATTTCGGCATCTGTGAGGAAGTTGAATTCAAATTCATATTGATCAAAAACATAGGAAATCCACCCTGCATCCATACTAGCTGTCCATGATTTATAGAGAGCTATTCTGTTGTTGCGGAGAGGTTTTGTTTTTACGCTAATTCTTCCCCCCACCATTTTTGTCTGTGTTTGGGCTGCAATCTCCTTGAGTTTGCTCATCCCAAGACTGTTGGCCTCTACAATAAAAGTCCCGGCAGGGTATGTTTTCCCTCCAACAGTAAATTCTGCAAGAGCGCAGCTGACTTTTCCTCCGGCTTTAAGGATCTTGTTAACAGCGATAAAACTGGCATTGTCCGCATGGGAAAAGGCATATAAAGTTCCACTTCCGCTAACCGTACCAGGTGAAGGCTCTGTTTCCGTGATTTGAGTTTTTGGAACAGCTAAGGGCTTGCTCATTTCAAAATATTCCACCCCCATCTGAATGGGAAGAGTCCACCCTGCCCCGTCATAGGCTCTTAAAGGTTCTTCTCCGAGCGAGGCCGTCCCGACAATCCCCTGCCAGAGATGAGAATACTTTTTGAGGTCAGGATAGTCCTGCTTTTCCATCATATTTCTGGTAAACAATCCAAAAGGTTGTGAGGTGGGAATAAGATAGGTCCCTTTCGCATAATCGATTCCATTGTGAGAAAAATCTTCATCAGCAA
The DNA here is from genome assembly GCA_964633715.1 of uncultured Eubacteriales bacterium. Classification (GTDB taxonomy): domain Bacteria; phylum Acidobacteriota; class Aminicenantia; order Aminicenantales; family Aminicenantaceae; genus JAUWVG01. The sequence goes on along the minus strand of CAZWHQ010000054.1, from coordinate 11,609 downwards.
TATAGACCTCTATGCCGTTGAGGATAAATCGGTTGATCATCAACGTGGTGGTGTGCTCATCTTTTTGGTCTCGGGGAATTATCCATCCATATGGAGGTTCATTTTGATACTGTTCAATCACATCTTTGGCTACACGCCATTTATTGTACAAAAATTCATATTTATATTTAGCGCCAACTTCCAGCACTGCTTTTGAGGCGGTAAGATCGTAGGCTACGGCATCACCCAAGCGCCACCATCCGCCTTCCCATGGATTGGGATAAAAGACACCTCTAGTCAGATCTCTGTAGCGTTCAGGGAATTCACTGATGGAATAAAAATTTGGAGTAGCGTATCTGAAATTAGCTGTTTCGGTTAAAATAGATGGGATATTGTGTCCGTCCACAAACTGGGTGACGTAACCGGGATACCAGCTGTCAAAGTTAATACGGGAAATCGCACCGGGTTGGTTAGCTTCCTCAAAAGCTTTCCCCATTGCAGCCCCTATCAGGTTTTTCCATCGGACAATAATCGGGTGTAGATTAGGATTCATAGGTTCGGACTCGGGCGGGATCCAGATTCGGGCTGGGAATGGGGCGGTTTCGTGTTGGTTATACAGGATTTCCGGGAACCACTCTTTACAGGTCGCTCTGTTCATATTCTTAATTTCTTGGAGATTAGCGATGAATGAGTCGCGATTATTGTCATGTCCGGCATACTTCTGGTAGAGCTCGGGCATGCGGCTCATTTCATACTTGGTTCCGACATTGCCCATGTACCAATTTGAGACAAGGGTCAATCCATCAGGATTGGCAAAAACAAGAAGGAAAATAATGTTGTCTCTGATTAATCGGGTTGAGCGGTCTTCTCCTGTGACAATATCGTAGGCCAATTGGATGGCCTGTTGGGCTGGGGAACACTCTGAGGCATGCAGGCCACTGTCTATCCAGACAACAGCCTTTCCTTCGTTGGCCAGTTTTTTTGCTTCTTCGTCCAATACACCCCTCGAAAGGGATAGTTTTTTATTGATTTCTTTATAATAATCCAACTTGGCAATATTGTCTTCAGAAGAAATGACAGCATATTTCATCCTTCTCCCCATAGAGGTGGGGCCCATATCCATGACCAGCATTCTCCCCGATTGGGAGGCAATTTTTTCGAAATAGCCTATGGCCTGTTCATAATTTGCCAGATGAAAGTCTGCTCCGGGTTTAAATCCCAAAAATTCTTCTGGGGGAGTCACTTGTCCAAGGCAAATTGTTGTTGAAAATAGGGCAACAAAAATCATAACAACATAGATTGGAAGACGTTTAAAATTGTTCATTGTTTCCTCCGATTTTTTTTAATGCCATACTATATAAAAATTTTAAAATAGTAAAGAAATTGAATAGTTGAAAAAGAAAGGAAAAGTGATGAATTCGTCAATCCAGTGCACAGGAATCGTCTTCTGAAGAATCGGAACCTTTTATAAAACCCGATCGAGACGTGGACTTGGTTTTTGTCAACAGCGTAGGGCAGCGGACCTGCCCAGTGATCTGCTGGGCAATCAATCCGAAGAAAAACGACTTCAACCAGGCCCCCTTCCTCATTCCCAAAATAAGAAAATCATGTTGACCGGAGATTTCAGCTATCGCTTCTGCAATTCGTGAATGCTTCAGGACTTCAGTTCTCGCGCCTTGAATATTGTACATTTTTACTGTTCGTTTGAGCGCTTCATCTGTTTTTTTCAACACGACCTGTCCTGAATCCTCAGCCAAAATTCTCAAAAAAGTGACCTCATTCTCCTCTGAATCACTTTTGAGAATGACCACATCACAGGGCTGCCTGTTGATGACACGGTGGATGACGCTGTTTTTAAGTGGATCCTCGTCCATTTTATAGCCAAGCAAAATTAATTGACATCCGTTCTCTTTGGCCACTTGAACGATCTCTCCTGATATGGAACGACCGACTTTCATCAAAAAGGAGTGCGGCACATGTAGATCAAAAGCGATTTTCTGGGCTTTGGTCATGATGGACTGCGCGATTTTGCCAGCCAAATGCATAAGTGGCACCACTCGGGTTGGATTCGCCAGAGGGACCAATATTTTGTAATGCCGGGTTTTTTTTGCGATAGATTTCAGTAGAAAGATCTTCATGTTCTTTTTTAATCAGGACTTTGTCACAAATCCAAGAGGAAAGAAATTGAAATTGAAGTGAATGCTTTAGTTTCCAGCGTAACTTTGGACCTTGCTTTCTCTGGCAGTTTATTCGCTGTAACAAAATATGCAGGTATAGTCGGGACTGAATTTTTTCAAAATTTTAACGTCATTTTTGATTATAAAAGGAAGAGGATCAATCTCGAAAAAATAGTATCCACACAACAAAATTCAGGGATTAAAAATTGAGGATGTATGATGTCCCCTAAATGACCCCGAATGAGGCGTGATTTTCTTCAAGAGCCTCAGTGGGCGCCCACTTTATCAGCTCTTTGCTATGACTTACACCCGCATCCCAATCATATGAGAATAGGGTTATCTTAATTTGAATATAATTTGAACCTTAAAAGCCACTTTAACAGGCTTGCCATCAACTAAATAAGGTTCGTAAATCCACTGCTTAAGGGCTTCAACAGCGGCATCGTCGAGTTCAGGGATAGATTTTAAAATTCTCACTTTCTCAATCCGACCGTCAATATCCACAATCACTTGAAGGGCAGCCTCTCCGCTTATCCCATTTTTTTTGGCGGATTCAGGATAAATTGGTTCCACTTTTTTTGTGAGCTGGGGACGTTCCTCCTCCGTGAGGATTAAAATTCCTTTTTCTATTTCACCTTGAATTCCGCCAATAACGCCTCCCTCAACGCCTCCTTCAACACCCCCTTGAACTCCTCCTTCAACTCCACCTATCTTGGCTTTATCCTTTTTTTCATCATCCAATTTGAACTGGATTGTCACAGTGAAGATAACGCCCACTGGCTCATCGTCAATCACCATTGGCTCAAAGACCCACTGCCTGAGTGCATCGATAGCTGCTTTATCTAATGCGGGGATAGATCGAAGACCTGGACACATTCATCATGGGCAAAGCAAGGAGAAGAACCATAGTCAGTAAAATGATCGTGCTCCTCATTGGGGCAGACTTAGATTTTAATGTCCAAACAATCCCCCATCCAAGAAAAAGAATGATCATTGATTGAAAGGAAATGTTGATAATCCATTCGGCCAATAAAGAGTTATTGAGAATATACATAGCCATTTCTCACTCTAGGATTTATTAAGAAGATCCCGAAGATCCTCTATATCTTTTTTGGATACATCCGCATCCTCGAGAAGGCACTTCATAAGCTCTGCTCTAGATCCGCCAAAAACCCGATGTGTGATGTCATCCAAGATCTCCCGTCGTGTCTTCTGTTTTTCAACGACAGATGAATAGATATATGTTCGTCCTTCTTTCCTGTGTTTCAACCACCCATAATCCTCCAGCCTGTTCATCTGTACTTGGATAGTTGTCCGTCGCAGTTTGTCAGCTCTTTTGGTGTTGATCGCTTCAAAAACATCGTTAACTGTGACGTGACCCTTTTCCCAAACAATTTTCATGATTTCGAGATTTGCAGGAGAAAGTTTGTGCTTACGAGGTTTTTTCATCGGCTCATCTCCTTTTAATACGACATCTGTCGTTATGATAAACGACAATTGTCGTTTTGTCAAGTCATAATTTAACATTTATTAAAATTTCAATAGTTAATACGCCTGAAACACCCTAAGTGTTAAATTAAGGTTGATGTCCCACTAATTGCCTCTAATTGTTTAAATGCGAAAATCATATTGATCTTGTTTATTCTTCGGGCCATTGAGTGAATCAAATAAAATTGATAAGATTAGCTAGGGAGATGGCTATGAAAAAAGAAATCAGTCGGCGAGAATTTATCAAGACAACCTCTAAGGCAGGTTTATTTGTCGGGCTTTTAAGTACGAATTTATTGAGAGGAAGTTTAGACGAAAATTTTGATCTAATAATCAAAAATGGTTCTGTTGTAGATGGAATCGGCAATAGAGAATTTAAAGCCGACATAGGCATTATAGGAAACTATATTAAAAAAATAGGAGATCTTCAAAAGGCTAATGCGGAAACTGTCATCGATGCAACCAATCGTATCGTCTCCCCGGGATTCATCGATATCCACACGCACACGGATAGGGAAATTCTGATCAATCCCAAAGCTGAAAGCAAGATACGGCAGGGCGTCACAACAGAACTTGGCGGCAACTGTGGAGGTTCCCCATTCCCTAAAAAACTGCGAAAATCAGACACCACCCAAGACACTGAAGAAAACAGCGGCAGCTCTGCTGATTGGACCGATTTAAAGGGATTTCATGCAGCTATAACAAGCCAAGGAACGGCTGTCAATCACGCAACCCTTATTGGCCAAGGCACTGTACGCAGTTTTGTGATGGGAGATGACCAGCGCGAACCCACTCCTGAAGAGCTGGAAGCGATGAAAAAAAATGTCGCTGAAGCTATGGAACAGGGTGCATTCGGCATTTCTTCTGGTTTGGAATACACACCCAGTGGATTTGCTGATACGGGAGAGCTTATCGAACTCAACAAGATCGTTTCTCATTATGGAGGATTTTATGCCACACACATGAGAAGTGAAGACAAAACTGTCCTTGAGGCTCTTGGTGAGGCGATCTATATCGCAGAAGCAGCCAATCTTCCTCTAGAGATTGCCCACTTCAAGGCAGTCGGAAGTAACAACTGGTGGAAATTGCCAAAAATGTTTGACCTTATAGAAAGAGCTGCAAGCAGAGGACTCCCTGTTACAGTAGATCGTTATCCCTATATTGCATTTAGTACCGGATTGAGCATCATCTTTCCACAATGGGCTCTAGACGGCGGCATGGGTAAACTTATAGGAAGGCTTAAGGATCAGGACATCAGGTTGTTCATGAAGGCTGAAACGCTCAAAAAAGTTGAAGGGTATGGCTGGGAAAAAATCGTTATTTCCAATGTTCAAAAAGAAAATAACAACCACTTGATTGGGAAAAACATTGGCGAAGCGGCTGCAGCAGTCAGCTCGGATCCGTATGAATTTGCTTGCAATCTGATTGTTGATGAGGGGCGGGATGTCTCTCATATTGGTTTTGGCATGAACGAAGAGACAACCGAAGCCGTTCTTAAACATCCTTTGGCTATGCTCGGTTCTGACGGATCTTCGCTTGCGCCATATGGCCCGTTGAGCGGTGGAAAACCTCATCCCAGAAACTATGGAACTTTTCCCCGCTTCCTTGGACACTATGTTCGTGAAAGGAAACTTCTTCCTCTCGCTGAAGCGATCAAAAAAATGTCTTCTATGCCCGCCGCTAAGATGGGGCTTAGAGATAGAGGTTCTATTAGACAAGACAACTATGCAGATATCGTAGTGTTTGATCCAAAGACTATCGCAGACAAGGCCACTTTTATAGATCCCCATCAGTATCCAATAGGAATTGACTATGTTATCGTAAATGGGACAGTTGTTGTGGATCACGGAAAACACACAGACAAACTCCCTGGAAAAGTGCTCAATTTTTCTTAAAAGAGTCTAAATTTTAGAGAAGCGTTTCAAAAAAGTCGTCATATTCCGAGGCTTTTTGCTCCCAGTCAAATATTTTTAGATGATCTTTAAAATCGATATTTCGGATTAATTTCGGATTGGATAGAAGTTCAGTTAATTTTTCGACAAGATTATCGAAATTTTCATAATAGTGCAAAGGATACAACTCGGGAGAAAATATCTCGGTATAACTGAGACGACGCGGGAGTAAAGGATAGACTCCGCAGTAGGCGGCCTCAACAAGACTCAGTCCGAAAAAATCCTGATTGGACGTGACAGGAAGGATATCCGAGGAAAAAAGCCAATTTATGTATCTATTCCGGCTTTCGGCATAACCGAATTGTAAAATGCGTTTTCCATGCTTTTCTTTAGCTTTTTCAAAGACATTTGGCTTCTGCATAAAGTTTTCACCCAAAACAGCCAATTGAAAATCGAGTTTTCTCTCGTCAAGAATATCGATGGCCTTAAAAAAATCATCTGGATTTTTATCATACTCCCATCTGTTGTTCCAGAGTATAACCGGCGTTTTGTTTTTTCTTTTGTGGCTTCCTGAATCTGGTCTCTGAGTTTCAAGAAAGGATAAATCCATACCTAAATGCAGAACAAACGATTTCGATTCAATGGCCGGGATATTAAACAAATCCCGATAATCGGGAAAGTGCTTTAATAAGTTGGGAAGTTCATTGAAGAAGGATTCACGATGATAGGAGGAATTGAACAGCACGGCATTTGCGGCCAGAGCTGAGACATAATTGATGAAACCGTAATGCTTATCCCTTTTAAACAAGACATCTCTATCCCCGGCTGACCAGGGATAAGAGATCTGATTTTCATGAAAATATATGGCCACTGGGATACGGGCTGTACGGTCCCTTGTTAATGACAAAAAAGTGGTCAAATCGAGCATATCTGTGGCTAAAATAAAGTCAGGATTAGAATCCTGTTCCATAAATGTTTTTGCCATAGATACAGCCCCTCCATGCATACGCCATTTCCAGTATCGTCCTTCAAGGCTCAGGATTTTGACTTCGTGCCGGCTGTGCTGTTTAAACCCTTCTGCCCAGGTCCGGTGAGATCCTGTAAAGTAGGGTTCAATAAGATATATACGCAATGTCTCTATCCTGTTTAGTAAAGATAAAACAATGAGTTATCTATAGCAATCCCTGTATAATTTAATGTGCGAATTATGTATGATGTCCCTCTAATTGTATTGAATTGGGGACGGGATTGACTGGTCATTTATTAGATGATATATTCATCCGAAAATGCATCGGGCAAAAAAACCAAAAAATCCACAAATAAAGAGGATGAGGGCATGAAAAGCAAAATCCGTAATTTTGTATATTTTTTTCTCTTTATTATGGTTGTATCTTATAGTTTTACACAAAATCAAAAACGTCCCGAACTGCCTTCAACGCTTGGATTGGACCAGGGTTTCATTGAATTCGATACCCCTGATTTTCTTGTCAAAATAGTAAAGGCTTCGCAGACGCTCGCCGCACTTATACCTAAAGAAGCAGGTGGATTTGATTTCACACCGTTTGATAGGTTGGAAAGTCGGGATTCTGACGGATATTATCATTTGGGTGATCTGACTTGACTCCCACTCTTCCTCCAGATTGCCCGCTTCGTATTATACGGTCCTGGGATCTGGATAAGGGACAACTTGTCTTAAAATTTATGCTGGAAAACATAACCGACCTTCCTGTAGAGATTGGAGCGCTTGGGATTCCCATGATCTTCAACAACCTCCTCACGCGTCGTTCTCTCGAACAAGCACACGAAGTGTGTTCGTTTTTCGATCCATACATCGGACACGATGCAGGATACCTGCAGGTCACGCGCCTGAGCGGGCATGGGCCGGCCCTTCTCGTCATTCCTGAGGGACAGACATCCCTTGAGGCCTATCGGTTACTCAGTGAACCTATGAGGCCTCGGCAGACATTTGAAGGATCGTTTGAATGGAAAACTATTTCTAAAATATAAAAGCCCTGTGATTTCAATGACTGTCGAACCCAGGAAAGCGATTGATATTGTCAAACGGCCAAAAACAGATGGAGGTTGGGAGGCCTTCAATATGATAGGCCAGATATGGGGCCGTGCACGGTTGACAGTAACCTATGAGGATGGTCTTAAACAGTCCATCCATTATTATGTGATCAAGCCCGCAGAAAAGGCCTATCCTTTTGGAAGTGAAATGGCATGGGATTCAACAGGCCAGGAGGAGGTTTTTGCCTGGTGCAAGTATTTTGGAGCGGATGAAAAGGCTGAAGTGTCACTCAACTCCATCTTGGGTTATATGCCAACCGTTCCTCATTGGGGATATAACGGCAATGCCCGGCGCTACTGGGATTTTTTGTACGGAGGCAAACTCAGAAGGATTGAACGACAACTGCACCATTACGGTTCTGGACTCAATGCCATTCCCGTTTTAAGTGAATATCGCGAGAATCCTGACGATTTTCCCTCGAAACTCGATTGGGATGCCTATTCAGGTGATTACGAATCGAACAAACTTCCAAAATTGACGGCGTTGGCGGATTCAATCTCGAAGGGGACATGGAAAAAGAGCGTGGAGCCTATGTCATTCCCCTGGATTCCAGCATGACATGGGTCCAATTGACAGAAGAGAAGTAACGAAAATATTTTATGTTTTCAACTAAATTTCTTAAATAGGAGGGATAAAGTGAGGAGAGTTAGAAATTTTCTTTTTTTGTTAATTTTGGGGACTTTTTTGCTGACACCCTTTCCTTTATCGGCTGCCCAGCATCCGGATATAAAAAAAGTCACAGCCGAAGATTATGCTTTTGCCGAAAAATTCCTGAGCAAATTTATGAACCCTCTTGTTTTTGGTTCAAGTGTAAGACCTAACTGGATCGATGATTCTTTTTTTTGGTACCGCAATACAATACCAGAAGGCTTTGAATTTGTCTTGGTCGATATGAAAAAGAAAATAAGGACAAGAGCGTTCGATCATAAAAAGCTGGCCATATCTCTGTCAAAAGCGGCCGGAAAAGAGTTTGAATCCTTCAAGCTGCCATTTCAGAGTATTGAGTTTTCAGATAGGCTGGATTCTTTGACTTTTGAGGTTGATTCCATCCAGTATACCTATTTGATCAAAAAAGATATTTGCACAAAAGGTGAAAAGATACAACGGGCTGACCGAAATTTAATTCTCTCTCCAAACGGAAAACTTGGTGCATTTATCCGAGATAATAATCTCTGGATAAAAAATCTTACGACGGAGAAGGAAATCCAGCTCACCACTGATGGAATGGAAGATTTTGGATATGGAACAAACAACGCCGGTTGGACCAAAAGTACTCGCCCCGTGCTGCTCTGGTCGCCCGATTCAAAAAAGATTGCCACATTCCAGCACGACGGCCGCGGTGTAGGCGAGATGTACCTTGTGTCGACCAATGTGGGGCATCCCACTTTGGAGGCATGGAAGTATCCCCTTCCTGAAGACAAAGAGATATTCCGCATCCATAGAGTTGTGATTCATGTCGACGGCCCCCGAGTCGTGAGGCTTCAAATGCCTCCTGACCAGCACCGTTCTACCATCACCGATCACATTGCCTACCGTGGAGCCTTGGCCGATGCTGAATGGAGCTCTGACTCCTCTCAACTGGCTTTTGTCTCTGTTTCACGTGATCACAAGCATGTTGTGCTTCGGATGACAAATCCAGAGACTGGAGTGGTCCGTGATGTGCTCGAGGAGAAGGTCGACACTTTTTTTGAATCTGGATTTGGGAGTATCAACTGGCATATTCTGCCGGAAACAAATGAAGTGATATGGTTTTCACAGCGGGATAACTGGGGACACCTATACCTCTATGACTTGATTTCGGGACAGGTGAAGAATCAAATAACAAAAGGAAATTGGAATGTGCTTCAGCTGGTGCATATGGACTTAGACAATCGGGTTTTCTTTTTTACAGGAGCGGGCCGAGAGCCGGGGGATCCATACTTTCAGTATTTTTATTGCATCAATATGGATGGAACAGATTTGAAGCTTCTCACTCCAAACAATGCCAATCATACTGTCTATCTTTCTCCATCAGGACAATACTTTGTTGACAGTTACTCGACTCCTGTAGAGCCCCCGTCCACCGAGCTTCGAGATATGGATGGAAAAAAGCTCTTAAATATTGAAAAAGCCGATATTTCCCGCCTTATCGAAGCCGGATGGGTACCACCTGTCCCCTTTTCCGTAAAGGCGAGGGATGGCAAAACCGACCTCTACGGGCTTATGTTCAAGCCCACAAATCTGGATTCCAATAAGAAATATCCCATTGTTAACTACATTTATCCTGGTCCACAAACAGGAAGTGTTGGCAGCCGCAGTTTTTCCGCAGCAAGGGGTGACAGGCAGGCTTTGGCCGAATTGGGATTTATCGTGGTTTCTCTGGACGCGATGGGGACTCCCAGGAGATCAAAATCTTTCCATGAAGCCTATTATGGAAATATGGGCGACAACGGACTCCCCGACCAGATTACAGGTATGAAGCAGCTTGCAGTACGATACCCCTGGATCGATATCGATAGAGCGGGAATTTATGGACATTCAGGCGGCGGATTTGCCTCGACAGATGCAATTCTTCGCTATCCTGATTTTTTTAAAGTCGCGGTCAGCGGTTCCGGAAATCATGACAACCGGAACTACGAAGACGATTGGGGGGAAAAGTGGCAGGGGCTTTTGGAAGAAAATGAGGACGGGACGACAAATTATGATAATCAGGCCAACCAGCTTTTAGCCAAAAATCTCAAGGGCAAGCTGCTTCTGGCCCACGGCACGATGGACTCGAATGTGCCTCCCTACAATACTCTCCTTGTTGTCAACGAGCTCATCGAGGCCAACAAAGATTTTGATCTTGTTCTCTTCCCGAACAGTCGTCACGGTTATAGGCAAGGGGCCTACTGGCAAAGGCGGCGCTGGGATTACTTTGTCAGACACCTTCTTGGTGCGGAACCCCCAATAGAGTACACCTTCAAGTAGTTTATTAGAGGGACACTATACTTAACCTGATCTATTCATAAGGTTAATTATTGGACCATAAAAATAAGGTTGATGTCCCCCTTGTTATCTGTGGTTCCTATAATCAGAAAGGGAATTAATTGGAGGTGACAACAGCCATCCAAAGGATTTTTGGATGCACGGCTATCCGTGAGATATTTTGTATGCCAAGTTCATTGAGGTCCCAAATTAGCTGCCAGGTTTTGTCTACTGCAGGTCTAAATCCATAGAGCTTTGATCCGACTCCCATAACAAGCATTTCTGGGGAACCCCAGGCATAAAAGCTGTTAGCATCCAGCATAGGTACGATCGTTTCCGTTTTCCGAGTAACCAGGTTATAACTCATAATGACGTTCAAACCGTCGTCATTGATTTTCGAGAAACTGACAGCCTCCTGGTTAGGAATTTTATAGAGGGAACGTCCTATATTTTCTGCGATACGAAGCGAGGTTTTTTCTTTAAGATTCACGACTTGAAGGAAATTGGGTGATCCAAGCAAAAACACGGCCACTTTTTCTGAATTTATCCAGGCATGATATCCCACTTTTTCTCCGTCCTCATAGATCAAGCTGGGCTCTCCTCCACCGTCCAGAGGAAATGCGATCAACGGTTGAGCCCCTTTACTTTCCCCTTCGCTAATTATCAGTTGGATAACTGAAAACTGTTTTCCTCCGGGCATCACAATTGGAGAGTATTCTGCATCTGGTGTGTCTGTCAGACGGGTCGTCTGTCCTGTTTCGATCGTATAACGATAGATATCTGTATTCGATCCCTGTCCTGAAGAATAAAAAAGCGATTCCCCATTTGGATGGAAAAATGGCTGATTGTTATATCCATCAGTTCTATTGATTTTAACTGGATGGACAAAAACTAGTTTCTCTCCGTCAGACGTAATCTGGATCAGGAAGATATTTGTGCCTTGTTGACTCAAGAGAGATGACGGAGACACTATCAATAAAAAAAGAAGACATGAAATAAAGACCATTTTTTTCAGCATGAACTCCTCCTCAAAATCGATGCTTTGATTATATAGAA
>CAZWHQ010000053.1:0-25027 GCA_964633715.1 uncultured Eubacteriales bacterium | reverse complement strand
GATAAGATTTGCTTGTTGAAGGGTACGCTCAATCCACAACATTTGACAATATCTCAATAATATTGAGTGTATATATATCCGGTTCAAGATATGGAAACTTTATCTCCATCAACAATATCTCATCCGGATCTATTTCTCTTGATTCTATTATAGAAAATTCCAATGGAATCGTTCGTCCGCTGGGGGCATGAAAAAGTTCAACATCTAAATTAATTTTTCGGTTTTCACTTTTCCCAGCGGAATAGCGTAAAACAGCTAATAGATTCTTTTCACTTCGATCTACCTCATTTACAAGAGGTGAATGTTGACTAGAGAGGAAAGGATAGAGTTCATTTAAAGAGAGGGTTTCGATCTCTTTTCCCTTTTCTTCCTTTACGGCCTTTAAATAGATACTTTCCTTTCCCGGAATGAGCAGAAAGGGCGGATAGACATTAATTCCAGATTCACTAAACTCCGGCACCTCGACAGTGGATGTCCCAAGAGCGCTCTTTCCTGAGACAAGATTACGGACGATAACGCGGCCCTCATACAAACCGGGAATTAATTGTGTAATAGAGTAATGATGAATGGGAGTGTGTTTTATAGATTCATATTTGAGGACCGCTCGTCCGGAATCGATGATGTTTTTCCCCTCATCAAAGACAAGCGTAATGATTTCTGTATCATTCAGGAAGACTTCTTCCAGATTTTCAGGCCGAATCTCAGAAAGAAGAACCAGCTTTGAGCCTTCCTCCCCCGAAATCGGCAGCCCTTCCAAAGAAAAAGGCATTGGAGCTTCAGAACGGGGAGTTTCGCTAAACGCAAGATCGGCCAGATGGAGCTTTCTTTCGGCTTCGGAATACAGCATGTAGGGCTTTGGATTAAAATAACCTCTCTGCGCATATATCACACAATCCTCTCTATTGACCTCTACTCTGATCTCATGATATTCGCCGTTCCACTCCTGCTCGACATAGTATCCCAGGACATAATAATTGCTGGTCATCTGCTGGATGTCCAAAGCAATCGTTTCAACATCGTCCGGGTCTTCAAAAGCTTTTCCCCCGGATGATAAGGCCAGTTGTTTTAAGGCCGCTCCGGGCCCTGTCTCGAAATAGCCTTTGAGGTAGTGGCGTTTCCAATTGGTGTCCACAGTGTAGACACGGCAGTTTGCAGAAGCGAGTCTTTTGCCCAGCATATCGAATGTTGTTTTTCCTCCTGCACCCCTTGAGAAAAGAACAATATTTTTTATTCCTGGAATATACTGGAGAGATATGGACAAATCCTCCAGAGCATAGAAAAACACAGTTAAAGGTTTCGCAAGTGCACCCCAACTTGGTCCACCCGTATCCATCGGAATAAAATAGTTAAGACCAACAAACAATGCTCTAGCTTTTCTGATCGCCTTAAGCACTTTTTCCATATCAGTCGTTAAATATTCATGAAGGACAAATCCAGCCGAAGGTTGGAAAGTCATGACTCCTACCTCGTCGCCTAGTTGAATCTGCGTCTCCACAAAATAGCGGGCCACACGCTTGGACTTGATAATCCCTATGGGATCATTCCTTTGAATATCTAGAAATATAAAGAATTTCCGATTCAATGGAGCTGGAGATGGTGAAGGTGCTGTTTTTTTTTCAGGAATCACTACAGCTTGAGCAGGTTCAAGTTCTTTTTTTGGAAGGACAAATACGTGAGTTTCAAAATCCGTGATCTTTTGTTGCTTTTCATTATCCCATAGAATGAAGTCCTCTTTTTTCAGGTCCGTAACAGGATTCCCCTCCTTATCGGTTACATAAACCTGGACTAACTTTAAGGTAACGGTTACTTCATGCTGGAGTGTTTCTTGATTCATTTTCTCTTGGCGGATTTCTGCATGCAGCAAAGCAAGGTGGGAACAAAATAATACAAAAAATGTTAGAACAAAAATGACCTTCTTCATTTCTTTTTGTTGTGACTAATATTTCCCTTCGTTTTCAACAGGAAAAAATTTGTAGTTATCATAAACGACAGTTGTTTCAGACCAATTGTATCTCCTTCCTCTAGGTAAAATGTAAACTTCTTTAACAAAATACTTATTAGGCAATCTAATTTTGTTTGTCTCAAAACCAAATTCAGAGACAAATGTAATTTTGGGTTTAGCGTTTACCCTTTCGGCAATTTTTTTTATTTCTTCAAAATTCTCCAATGACTCCTGCTCCCACTCAATTTTTAATATATTAAAATCTTTTTTCCCTATCCATATTTTTCCGTACAAGGCATTAAATTCATGCGGGAATTTCGGTGATGCCTCTAAAATTACTGCTTTTTCTCTTTTATAAATTACGTTCTTGAGAATTTTGTAATCATAATTCTTTTGCTGGCTCCGGCCAAGAAGACCTATAGGTCCAAAAACGATATATTTATGATGGAAACGTTTTGTTTTTAATTGTGCATCTAAAATATCTTTTTTCTGCCCATTTTCTTCTTTAAGAATCCTCTGTTCTTCAATAGTATCTCCTTTTCTTATTAATTGATAATCATAAATATACATATTTCTTTCTATAGCTGGCAAACTTGGATCATTTTGGCGCATTTCTTCCGTGATTACTTCTTCACATACAAAATATAGAGATGAATTCCCTAATCTTTCACAATACTCAGCGCATTTCTCTAGTATTTTTTCTAATTCTGTTTGATTTTCAGAGAGAATTTCAGAATTTTGTTTATCAATGGCCTTTCTCAGCTTGAAATCGACGGTCACGGTGAATGTGACAGGAACAGGTTTCCCGTCTTTTTTTACCGGCTGGTATTTCCACAGCCTCAAGGCTTCCACAGCCGCCTGGTCCAGGTTTTTATGGGCACCTTTTAACAATTCGACATTTATCACATTTCCTTCCTCATCAATTCCCACATCAAGAATTACTGCTCCTTCTATATTTTTTTCCCTGCATTTTGTGGGATACACCGGACGAACTTCTCGAACTGGATTCGGGGGCTGCAAAAAGTCCATATCTGTTTTAACCATCTCAGTGTATTCTTTGTATTTATCTTTGATCCCGCTGAAATTTTTGGCTTCTTCCTTAAAATTGATACGGACTTCCAAGAAATAAGAGGTTCCGTTTATAGGAAAACCTAAAACAACAGTCTGGTTGAAGTTGAGTGTTATTTCCGTATCCAAAAGCTCTCTGATTTTCATTTTTGATGACGTTATCTCCAATGGCCCCGAGATGATCCACGCCATCCTTTCCTTCTCTAGCTGTATTGTGTCAGCCGACAGTTTCATCCCCTCGCCGAACATTTGAGTCACTCTTATCCTTAAATTAGTACGTTGATCTGAAACGATTTCAGGGTAGAACTCAATAGGTAAAAGAGAACTCTCCAGCAGAATTGTTTTAGTCAAATTTTTCTTTTTCCCATCCCAGATCATATTCGCGGATGCGAGATGATCGACCTGCTGCAATTGATAGAGATTGCGTAATTCTTTCTGCATGGACTCCACCGTCCATTTTTCATTTTCGATATCTGAGGATCGAACAGGAACGATAAAAGGTTCTGAGAGCGATGAGATGATGATTTCTTCCTGGGACAGCCTCTCATGCTTAATGCCTTTGAACAAACGAGATTCTATGATGATATCTTCTCCCGGAAAGGCAGCACTGCATAGGAAAAGAAAAAGGCTGAGTGTGATTAGAAATTTTTTGTATGTTTTCATTTTAGTCTCCGGTTTTGTCGGTTTCTGAGAACCATATAAAGGAGATTCTTTGAGTCTGATAGACATAAGAGGTGGCCTTCTTGCCGTTAACCTCTGCATGTCTTATCGTGACCTGTGGAATTTTTTGAGCTGCCGCGGCTTCTTCAAAAGGAATTCTTTTAACACTGCTTTGTCGAGCCCAGACGATTAATACAAGAGCTGCCGCAATAAAAAGAGTGGCCGCAGCCCACTGCCACTTTGTCATAAAATAGGACTTTTTTCGTCTTACTGTCGTTTTTTCAACTGAAGTGACCATTTTGCGTTTGACCTGTGGCCAGAGACTCGGTTCTGCTTTTATCCAGCCGGGAACAGTCAGGATGTCTTTTGTCAAATCCTCAATTTCGTATTCCTGCTGACACCGGCAACATAAATCGATGTGAATTCTTAAGATGGCAGCTCGAATGCTTCGGATAGGGAACAGCCAAAACAAAAGTCTAAAAATTAAACACATATTATTTCCCCTGTAATAGTTTTCTCAGTTTCTTTTTTGCATGAAATAGATAAACCCTTGCCGTGCTTTCAGCACAGCCTAAAACATCAGCGATTTCACTGGCTGAGTACGCATCATTTATTTTTAGGGTGATGGCGACTCTTTCTCTGGTGCTCAATTTCTTCAAGAAAGGGAAGAATACTTCAGAATCCTCGATTCTGTCCGAATGGATATGGTCTCTAAGGTAAAGAGGTCTCTCCTTTGCGGTTCTATGCATAAAATTCCAGCGTGATTTTTCCCTCCTTTTCCGGTCAATACACCTCTTGTAGGTAATAGAGTAAAGCCAGTTTTTAAAGCTCTTAGTCCTGTCAAAAGAGTCGAGATGGCTGAATGTCTGGATGAAAGTATCCTGCGTGGCGTCCTTGGCTTCATCCTTATCGCCGAGTATCCTCCAGGCCAGATGAAGAATTGGGGCCTGGTATTTTTTAACCAGCATTTCAAAGGCCTCTTTGTCACCTGAAAGACAAGATGAGATAATATGGTTGTCTTCCATGACCTCTAATTTTACTCTAACTACGGATAGCTCCCCCAAAACGTTTAGAAACTCTTCATCCATAACTATATATCTTTCTTTTTCCCGTTTCTAATTTATTTTCAGCTGCAGGCAACGATTAAATCGGATCTCTCGTTTAACTCACTGAAGGCATAAAAGGAGGTCATGGTGAAAAAAACAATAATTTTTTTGATATTTTTCTGTATTCTGGTTGCCCCCATTTCCTGGTCTCAGACAAAAACAGAAGAAGATGAAGATATGTCTAAGCAGGTCATAGAATTAAAAAAGCAAGTGACAAAACTGGAAAAACGGATAAAATCTCTAGAAAAACAGCTTCAGTCATTTGAGAATAGGATGAATAAAATTCCATATAATTATCCTAAATTTAAAAAACTCCCAGAAGGCTGGAAAGAATATAAATATGAAGGATTGACATACTACCTCGTTCCTCTGGTGAATGAGACTAAAAAGAAATAATCACCCCTTTTTTTCTTATCCAGGCTTGGTCATTCCCACTTCACTCGATAAGCGACAAGTTCTTCAAAGCCATTTTCTTTTTCTGAAAAACCATAAATATTTTGTCCTTGGACTTCTACATATTTATATTCTCGTCTAAAACTGAGATTCAAATTAATCCTTCCAATGAAAACACCTTCAGGACTAAAAACATCATGAATAAATTCTCCCTTTTTCTCATCTTCTTCAAAAGTTCTCACAAAAAGATGTCCTTCATTATCATTGAAAAATGTAAAATAAGGCGGCCAAAAATCTGGCACTTCAAACTCTTCCTGAGTACCTGTTTGTTGGGTGAGTTTTTCGTATGCTTTTCTCCAACCCGTCCTTGTCTCATCCGGTATTTTAACCGGCCTGTATTCTTTTTGAATCTTCCGAATTAGGTTTCCCTTCAGGTCATAGACCCATATTCCATAATCTCGCTCTTCGCTGCCAACATAAATCCTCCCTTTTGAGTCCTCCCAATAACTGGCCCCCGGTCCATTCGGAATTTTAAGTTCTTCAATCACTTTGATTTCATTAAATTGAGAATCACAGAGGATCAATAAAACTTTATAATAAAAAGGAGAACGGCGTTGTCCAGAAAATTTTGACAACAGGAAGTGACCATTCACCAAGGAAGAAATACTTGAGATTCTATAAGGAAGAGAGATTTCTTTGAGGAGATGACCACTGTTGTCAAAAATCAGATAGTTTTGTTTCGACACATCATAAGTTAATATTTCATTTTTTTCATTTACACTGAGGCCCCTAGCAATCATAAGCTCTCCCGGCCCTTGACCTTTCCTGCCGAATGATAATAAGAACTTCCCGTCTCTATCAAATTTATAGATGCAGAACTCGGCCTTGAAGACAGAAACATAAAGATTTCCTTCTGAATCGACTGCAAAACCTCGAATGTCTGCAATACCAAGTTCAGTTATACTATCGCTCTTAAAATCAATTAAAACTTCTCGTTCCGCTTTCAGCACTAAAGATTTTTTATCGATTGCATAGGGTTCCATATGATTAATAACAACTTCCACTCCATCCTCGATAATCCTCTCCACTTTGTCGTCTTTTTGGCCACAGAAATAAAAGAGAACAAGAATGAAAACGAGATAGATGGATTTTTTCATGACCCCTCCCGATCTAAATCTTCTGCTTCTTATTACGATTTATATAAGAATAACATTTAACCTGATCTATTCATGAATTATGCCGACACCATCTCTCATTTTCTTTCGTTTCTGCAAGTTATGGGGATAAATGCTTAAACCGATTGGATAATTCCCTTATTCTGTTCCATCTCTATTATATGTCGGCCCAATTTACTTTTCAAGCGAGCCGATCTCACTGCATCTGCTTCGTTACAAGGCATTTGCGGTGGACTACCACAGCTGTATACCTTGTGCCTCGCATCTGCAGCAACCTCGACTCGTGAATAGACCGGGTTAGTTGAATTGAAATGAAGCATTGAAGATTTCACCTGAAGGTTTTGTGATCTGTTAAAATTGCCGTTTTGACATTGATACACATATCTTCTCCACGTTTTCTCTTGACATTTAACTCAGAAAAACATATATTTATTTCGTATAAATGCTATTTTTAGCATTATTGCGAAATACTAACATGGATCAATCATGAAGTTCATCCAACTGAGGCAATCGTTTAAAGAGTTCACGATATTTTCGCTGAATGATATCAGACAAATGGAGCCTGGTTTTCACAGACGCCGATTGAATGAATGGCAGGCAAAGGGATATATTCAAAAAGTCATCAAGGAGTATTATATTTTTTCCGATATAACTATCAACGAGAACGTTCTTTTTGAGATCGCCAACCGGATTTATAAACCCTCCTATATCTCTCTGGAAATGGCTCTATCCCATTATCAGCTTATTCCGGAAAGCGTCTACAGCATCACCTCTGTATCAACAAGACGGACGTATGACTTTACTACAATCATGGGTGATTTTCGTTACCGCACCATCAAGCCGGATTTATTTTGGGGGTATGATATTTTTCCTTATGAAAACAACGTTTATAAGATGGCGGAGCCGGAAAAGGCGGTGTTGGATTTTCTGTATTTGAATAAACATCTCAAATCTAACTCAGATTTTGAGAGCCTCCGCATCAATGAAGAGATGTTTTTCCAGAAAATCAATCTGGACAAACTCTCTGATTACAGCCATAAACTGGCTCAAAACACGCTGTCGAAGCGCTTGGACCGCTTCGTAAAGTTCTTATCCTCTCAAAAGGGAAAGGAATAATGCTTGATATCAAACAGATCGAATCCTTTTATCCGGAAAACTTGAGGTCTTTTAAAAGGAATCTTCTAAGGGAATATGTACAGTATAAGATTCTGGAAACAGTGTATGAATCCGATTGGAGTCAGAAACTCGTTTTTATGGGTGGAACAGCCATTCATCTTTTGCATGGAAACACACGGTTTTCTGAAGACCTGGATTTCGACAATCTCGGACTCGATAAATCGCATTTTGGTTATCTGATTTCAGCAGTTTTAACTTCACTGAAACGGAATGGCTTCATCGTCGAAAGCCGGAATGTATTCCGGAGGGCCTTCCGGTCCTATCTCAAATTTTCAGACCTTCTTTATGAATATAAGATATCTCGACACAGACATGAAAAACTGAACATTCAAATCGATACGGAAATTCAAGGATTCGAGTATGAACCCGAGAAAATCATCCTCAATAAATTTGATGTCTTTTTGAGGATACAAGTAGTTCCTCCTGATATCCTCTTGGCTCAAAAAATATACTGTCTATTTTCACGTCAGAGATTAATGGGGAGAGATTTCTATGATGCCGTCTTTCTCTTTGGAAAGACAAATCCAAATATGGATTACCTGAGAGAAAAAATCGGAGTGAAAAACCATAAGGACCTTAAATCCAAGCTCTTGGATAGATGTAAAAATGTGATATTTGAAAAGTTGGCCAAAGATGTGGAACCTTTCCTGTTCGATCCGAAAAGCGCAAGCAAAGTCCAGCACTTTCCCGAGTTTTTAAAGACAGTGAGGTTTTAAAGGCTGCAGCTAAGGAGTGTCGTCCCTTGTTTTGGTGATTATAAATAGCGATTTTTTTATTTCGATTCATAAATTTCATCCCAGATGCGAAGACCAGGAACATTCAGAAAATGAGAGGCATAAGAAATAAGAAGTGAACCTGTTTCAAAGACATGTGAAGCGATCCAAACATCGTTGATGGGCATGGGAGTGCCAGCCTTTTTCAAGGAGTATTTTATCTGGCCGAAAATTTCAGAAGTTTCTCGAGTTGCGTCAAGAGCGGTTACAGAAGGCTTCTGAAGAAACTCTTCAAGTATAAGCTTATTTTGCCTTTGCTTTGCTCCACCTCGAAAACCTGCATACAACTCCCCGAGGACAAAAACCGACATAAACACGAATTGAGTTTTGGCTAAAATTTCCAATACTTTTTCATCTCCGTAGAGAAAGGAAGCATAGGCGTTAGTATCTAAAAGAACTTTTTTCATTTCCAATCCTCAGGCTCTACAATATTGAAGTCTTCCGTGGACTTAAAAAATTCTAAGTAATCCTCTTTAGACCAAGTGCCAAAAAGATCTATAAATTCATCTTTGTGATTCGGCTCATTCGTGGATTTTAGACCGAGGGCCTTTTCCAAAAGCTTTTTAATAGTTTTATTTAGGCTAGTCCCTTGATTTTTCGCTTTCTCTCTGATTTCTTTATCCAGCTCATCATCCAGACCATGAATAGTGATCGATTTCATTTGAACCTCCTGATGAACCAATTAATGATCTAATATGGTTCACAGTATAGTTCAATGATAGCCCATTCATGGGCAAATTGTCAAATTTCCCTTGCTATTTTAAAAACGGAACTCAAAGGATTTTTTTCTCATTTATCAAGACTCTAATCCCAAGGAGTAAACCCAGAGCCAATCCTCCAATAGGTATTCTTCCAAAGTTTGAATAAATATACCATCCTCCCATCATAGCAATGAGGCTAAAAATGACTATTATACCTTTTAGCGCCGGTCCGATTTTTTTTGCTAAATTGGATCTAGGTTTATAAAAGCTCCTTATAATCCAGACAATCCCCATTATTCCAAATCCTACAAGGAAGGCGCCGAGAATATTATATTGATTCATAAGTTCACGCCTTCAGGAAGCGGAATATTGTCAATTCTTTTCCACAATTCTGTACTCGTAGACACACGATTCATTCTGAAAATCGATAAGATAGAGCCTCTTTTCGTAAATACAAAAATTGTTAAACAAAACATTCGGAAAAGGAACTTTAAACAGCAAAATGCCATCTGAATCAAAGACATCGAACTCATAGCAGTTGGATAGATTCCCTTCATCTTCAAACTCCCCAAACTTATTGGGTTGTTTGAGAAATGTTAAAACCCATATCCTGTGTTTATAGTCCAGACCAACTCCCTTCGTTACTGAAGATACTGAAGGCCAGGGAAATTCTCTTTCAATATTTCCGCTTTTAAACAATTCGACTTTTATGACATTTTCAATTTCATAAGGGAGAGATCTATCTGCAGAAAAAATCATTTTGCCATCGGGTGTGTATTTGATGATTCTATTCTGATGAGCATAGGTCACATACAGGTTTTCACTGCTGTCTTTTGCGAAATAAACAATATTGGCATTGAGCGTCAGCTCCTGATTTTCATACTGCTCCACGGCACCAAAAGAGCGGATAATCGACCCTGTTCTATCATAAACAGATAACAATTTATGGTCGCCGGAATCTATCCATTCCGAAGGAGGGCTTGGAAGAATCACCTCAGAGCCGGAGAGGACCACCATACCGGATGTTCTGTATTGAACGCCAATACTGCCGAATCTGGCAACAACCTTTGGCTTAAAGCTGTCTTGGAAACTCCCATCTAGTGAAAACTTCGAAATTCTAGAATCCGCAACATAGATATTATTTTTATCTTTATTCAGTCTCAATAAAAACGGAGACAAAAAATCACCCGGCCCCTGACCCCTGTGTCCGAAGGAGGATATGAATTCATAATTTTTGTTGTAGCGTTTTACTGAGCAGCCATCTCTTTCAAGGATGAGGATATCCCCGTTTGAAAGACGGGCGACATCTACAGGATCATACAGAATGTCCTCTTCCGCCTCTCCTTCCAGTTTCCCGATTTTTCCGAGTTGTTCCAGTTTTACTTCAGACATATCTCCGAGCTGTGGGCCGTGATTGTGGACATACATGACATTTTCAATATTTTCGACAGTAAACAGTGATGCGTCGAGTGAAGATTGCTTACAACCCGCTATCAGCAAAACAAATGTCGCAGCAGCAGGCATCAAAAAGAACAAGCGTTTCATCGAGTGCTCCTCTAAACTTTTACTTCTTCGATTCTTCTTACTCCCAAATAACCCGGAAGCGTTTTATGGATGGGTAACCTTCTTCATCTTCGGCAATTCCATACATTTTACCCTTTTTCCATAAAAAAGGCCTGGTTTTGAGATAAAATTTTGCCACATAATATCCCTCGGGACCGAAGACATCATAGGCAAATCTGAGTTTTCCCTCATGCCGATCCCAGACTTGGACAATTACGCGGCCCTCATCATCGACCGAAAATGTACGAAACGGCGGGTAGTGTTTTAAAAACACAACATTAAAATCCTCTGTATACTCCTTGCTCGCCTCTTCCTTTTCTGCCTCTGATATTTCTACTGGCTCGTAATCCTTTAGAATCCTTTTTAGAATTTCTCCTTCAGGATTGAGGATCTGGATTTCATAGGTTTCGGGAAAACCATAGACGATGTTATCGTCCTTATCGATTTGAAAATAAAAAATGGGGTGGAATGGATTAATTTTTCCTGGGGATGGAGTTGGGCAGGTGCGGATTATTTTTTGGAATTGAAAATTCTCATCAAATTTCCTGATTTCATACACAGGATTTTGAGGATCGATATCGGTCCCCAAACCCAGCATATATCCCTGTTTGCTAACCATCGTCCGTGCGTACATGCGGATTTTTGCCGTAGAGAAGGATTTGACGAAGTGCCCATCGAGAGTAAAAAACTTAATCGTTCTGTTCCCTGAATCATCCACCATCAATAGATTATCCGATGTAATGGCCACACTTCCTGGACGGCTGAATTCTTCCGGTCCCTGTCCTTCTTTTCCGATCGTATAAAGATAGTCACCGGAGGCATCGAACACCCGGACATTTGCATGTCTGTAATCAACGATATACATACGCTCTTGATCATCTACAGCCACACCCCGGATGATTGAAAACATGTACTCTTCCCGTCCCTTGACCTCTCCAATAAACAGTTCCTCCTCGAAGGTGATCTTTGAAGGAGCTCCCTTTCGAGGTGCAGGTTCTTTGGGATTGTGAATGACTGGAACTCCATCGATGGTTTCGATTGTCGATGTCTCTTCTTTCTGACAAGCAAATAATAGCAGCAGGACAAAAAGACAGAAAAATCCGATCAGGTAGAATTTTTTACTCATTGTTTTTAATCCCTTTTTAATTAAGCATTGATTTATTTTATGACATATCTAACGACCTGGAGAAATGGTTCTTCCACTTTTACGTACAGTCGGCCTTTTGAATCTATGGCTCGGACATCTCCTTTTTTAATAACTCCATTCAACTATATATCTCTTGACTACTGGAAATCCGTCGTCGTCTTCATCTACTGTATAGAGCTTCTTTTTTTTCCATATTGAATTCCGATCCAGCCTGGCCAATACAGGAACTTTGGCAATATATTTTCCATCCGGATCAAATACATCAAAAAAGAATAAATCTTCTTTACCTTCTAAGTGCTGAAATGTCTGGACAAAAATCCTTTCGTATTCGTCAACAAAAATGTCTTTAAACGCAGGGTAATGGCTGGGCAGCTTGAGTTCATATCCAGCATTAATTGGCTCAGCGTATCTTTGTTCAACCATCTCTTTATCTTTTTCGGTAAATCTTAAGGGATTTGGATCTTTTATTATCCTTTTAATCAGCACTCCCTGAGGATTTAAGATTTGAAGCACATATTCTTTTGAATCACCCCAAATAATATTATCGCTTAGAGAGACATCACAATAACAAGAAGTTTTTCCAATATCGAATATCCCTTTTTTTCCCTGCTCGTCCTCTGCGATTGTTTTTATTATATTAAAATCCGGATCATACTTTTGATAGATTTTCCCCCCAACTGGAGGGGGTGCCAATGAAACCATCCCGATAAAATTTCCAAGTGAATCCATTCTGACAAGAAGAGAAAATCCCTTTCTTCCTGAAACATCTTGTCTGAGAAAATCTCCATTAAGATCATAAAAAAGGAGCCGTCGAGCTCCTCTGTCTTGAATAAGCAGTTCATTATTTGAGGTGATCTGGATGTAGGTTGGTATCTGCATTTCCCCTGGGCCCTGTCCCTTTCTCCCGATGGTTCTTATATATTGTCCATGTCTATCGAAGACTCTTATGTGGGCGGAATCCAAGTCGGCAATATAAATGTTCTCATCCTCATCGACATCTATAGGACCAATCCTGGAAAACATGTATTCCTCTTGTCCTTCTGCACGGCCAACAGATAGATCCTGGGTAAGGCTAAAAATATCTTCTCCGTAGATCGGCTCCTTTGGATTCTTGACAATAATAACGCCGTCCTTTTCTTCAATAGTTCCCTTCCAAATGGTCTTTTGTTGACTACAGGAAATAAACAAGATAAAGATATCCATTAAAAGGATAAAAAAAAGATACTTTTTCAATCTCCCCTCGTGAATGTCATCCAGCTATGCTGAATACGAAAGTCATCAACAGAACGTTTATTTCGTTATGGGAACGTCTGAAGGATTGGAGCCTTATTGCATTTTTTTTGGTTTTGTAGAATGTGGTGTCTTGAAATATCTGAACAGAAGCACCAGCAGAACCAGAAAAGCCATCAGCAGCAGGTATTCCAATCCTTTCGTTTCAAAAATGTTGACATAAAAATAAGTTTCCATTTTGATCTCCTATATTATCCCTTGCTTTTTCTCATCACAGGCATACGCGAAACAACCCACCTGAAGGCCCATATCTCTATGGAGATGATCATCAAAGTTACCACAATCTCCTGCCAGGAAGGATAATATTTCACGGGCACATCCCACTTGAAGGCTATGATGGACACATTGAGTCTGTTGAGGATGACTCCGACAATAGCTAAAATCGAACCAATCCGAATGATATTGATATTTCTTTGTTTCACGCCAAAAGCGAACAAACAGCCTGGAATCAGAACAAAACAGCCCACTTCTAAGATATACCAGAATCCCCAAAAATCATTGAGCATAGTCCACTGTTTGTTATGCAAAAACGTCAAGAGTTTGAAAAAATAATAGACAAAAATGGCTACTGACGCAAATTTTGCCAGGCCGTTTTTTGCAGATAATAATAAAAATGTTTTATTTGTTTTAGCGCAAGCTGGCTCTGTGAAAATTAAGGATGAATGGAGTAAACGGCAACCTTAATTAAGATGTTGTGTTGTGAAGATGAATAGTTTATTCTTACCTTTTACAAAAATGAGGAGAAAATAATAATGTTTTTGAAAAACCAAAGATTACAAATGTTTGTGTGCTTGATCCTAGTTCTATCTATGGTTACATCGATCTCGTTTGCTATGGGGAATCAGGATGAAGAGCTCAAGAAAAAATACGATGCTATCCTGGGCGAATATGAATTTGATCTCACTGAGTTTGGCGGCGATTTTATTATTCTGAAATTCCACATTGACTCCGGAGCTCTCTGGGGAGATTCCGGCGATGGCGCACCCATCACTTTAGAGCCCGCAGGGGATGAACCATTTGAGTTTACCTCTGATGATCCTGATTCCGGAGCCCTGGAAATTAAATTTTTAAAAGATGAAAAAGGCAAATACACACTTTGTCAGGTAGCTATTCTTAGTCAAGGTGTAGAACTCACCGGAATCAAAATAGAAAAATAATCCGCTTTAAGTTTTTTCTTATTTCGAATCCAGCATAGGATCCTGGCGAACCACTATTGCACTGGTGTAAGTTTTCCCGTTGTATGTCATCTTGACCAAGTATTCTCCAGGATTTGCCGGAGATCCTCTGAGGCTGCCCCGTCCATATCGTCCAAAACCCGAAGCTCGCATGATTTTTCCTTGGAGTATTCTCAACTCTGACACATCCATTCCCGATTCATCGAATTCCTTCTGCAATGCCTTGAATTGTTCGGTCTGTGCCCCAGAGGCCTGAGACATCATGCGGTCCAACATTTGACTCATTTGATCCTTAAATTTTTCGATCTCCGTCCGTGTCGGGTCAAAGCTCATATCCCAGTAGAACCTGTTAATCCCGGGTTCGGCCTTCTCAGAATGTGTCCATTTGGACTGGCCGGTGATATCTGAGATTTCGAATTCAACATTTCCTGCAGCAGAATCACCAAGATAGTAATTGATCGCCGCATTTTTATTGGGATTTTCGCCACGGTAATACAAAGATCCGCCGCCGCCTCCTGTATTGATATTGAGCCATTGGGTTGCTCTTCGGTTTTTAAAGAGAAAAGCCTCCGAGGCTAAAACTTCCTCAGTGGCCTGCTGGAGGGGAGTGATGTCGTCAAGCACCCAGATCCCGCGGCCATGTGTTCCAGCCACTAGGTCATTATCACGGGGATGGATAACCAGGTCATGAAAGGCCACCGTTGGCATATTTATATTAAAATTTGTCCAGGATTTCCCTGCATCGATGGAGTAGAACACAGCAAACTCACTGCCAACAAACAGAAGATTGGGATTGTGCAAATCTTCCTTTATGACATAAACGGGCTGTCCATCAGGAAGATTGCTGCTGATATTGGTCCAGCTCTTTCCGTAGTCTGTTGTCTTAAACACCCAGGGTTTGAAATTGGCGCTGCGGTGACCATCGAATGTGAGATAAGCTTTTCCTTCTGCAAAATGCGAGGCTTCTAAACGGCTGACCCACAGGTCTTCTGGAACTCCTCGAACATTCGATCTGACATTGGCCCAATCTTCTCCGTCGTTTTGGGTGACCTGGACATTCCCATCATCCGTTCCAACCCAGATCACCCCAGCTTTTTTTGGTGATTCAGAAATGGTGATGATTGTGCCGTGGAATTCTGCGCCTCCACCGGGATTGTGGTCGGCCGTCAATCCCCCCGATTCTTTTATCGTCTTGTAAGGATCGTTTTTAGAAAGATCAGGACTGATCAAGTACCAGGTGTCTCCGCGGTCGATCGTCTTAAACAGGTGGTTGGCGCCAAAAAAGATTGTATCCGGATTATGAGGCGACATAAGGATCGGGCTGCTCCAGTTCCAGCGGAACGCACCGCTTCCATTCCCAGGAGAAGGCCCCCACCCTTTTTCAAGCTGCAGCTGCTCTATTTCAGGAGTGATGTATTCATCATAATTGACGATGTTCTCTCCCTTCTGAGGCCGAATTTGCACATCCTGCCGGGTTTCGACATTCTCCCTCTGAATCCGCCCACCAGTATTTCCGGGATGCGGTTCTGAGTACACAATGCGCCAATCCGTTGGATCGACCTGGGCATGATAACCGTCTCCGCCACTGATCGTGTACCAGAGATCAGTGTAGATGGCCCTGTCACGTGTGGCTGTAGGGCCTCCCCAGGTCCCATTGTCCTGAAGTCCTCCGTAAACATAATAGGGATCACGCATATCCAAACCGATCATGTAAAATTGACTGATAACAAAATTATTGAACATAATAAAATTCAAACCGTGATCATGGGTCAGGTAGGCACCTCCGTCATTTCCCACGTAGAACCGGTCCTTGTTGTGAGGATCGGCCCAGAAGGCATGATAATCGCTGTGGATACCCTGGCCTCGAAAGCGCTGCCACGTTCTCCCTCCGTCTTCAGAGTACTGAAAACTCCCAGTCAGCCTGTAGATCAGTTTGTCATCCTGAGGATTGATCCATACATGGCTGTAGTAAAAGGGACGGTTCTGGTAACGGTTGACAAAAATCCAGCTGTCCCCGCCGTCTTGCGACCGGTACATGCCAGAACCGAGTTTTGTCATATCGTCATAATCGGGATCATCCTGGGTAGGCTGACAGCCGTGTTCATAATAAGCCATCAGCACTTGAGGATTGGTCCGACAAATGGCCAATCCTATTTTTCCCGAATCCCCAACCGGGAGCCCCTTAGTCAGCTTTGTCCATGATTGACCACCATCTGTAGTTTTAAAAATTCCACCGTTAGGCCCTCCGCTGTCCATGCGGAAGGGCTGGCGCAGCCTTTCCCAAAATGCAACATAGATGATGTCGGGATTAGTGGGATGCATGATGGCCTCGATGGCCCCTGTCTTTCCGTCATTGGGAAGACCGTTTGTCAACTTTGTCCAGGTTTTGCCTCCGTCTGTGGTCTTGAACATCCCGCGCTCGCCGATAAACCCCCAGATCAAACCGGCAGCGGCGGCATAGACCGTATCCGGATCGTCGGGATGGGTCAAGACGGTTCCAATAGAGTAGGTATCCTTTAAACCCATATTTGTAAATGTCTGTCCCCCATCGGTTGACTTATAGATACCATCCCCCCAGGCAATGCTGTTCCGTCCGCACTCTTCCCCAGTCCCTACCCAGATGATATCCGGATTTTTCTGGAATATGGCCACATCGCCGATAGAGGCCGAGCCGTAGCTGTCAAAGATAGGCTCAAAAGTGTTTCCCGCGTTTACGGACTTCCATACACCCCCTGAAGCGGAGGCGACAATCACGTATGTAAAATCATCGTCAAGCGCTTCTATATCGGAGATTCGGCCGCCCATGTTGGCCGGACCAATATTGCGCCACCGCAAGTCTTGAATGAGTTTCTCTCCGCTTGTCTGGGCCAAGACCAGCCCTGATAATAAAATAACTAAAAAAACCATAAAAAATCCTAAAAATACAGACTTCTTCCTCAAAAATAAAATCATAAGAAACCTCCTTTTATGTCACTGCAAAATGCTTATATCACGTTTAAAAAAACTCGTCAATTTCGATGAGAAAGAAAGAATATTTATTCGTCTCTTGTTATAGAGAAATTCTTCTAATTTTTCTGCTTGACAATAGTATCATTATTGATATCATAAAAATGAAACGTATTGAACAAATACTGGAAAATGTAAAGGCTAATCCAAAAAATGTTCGATTCACTGAGCTCAAAAAATTGTGTAACTACTACTTTGGATCAACCAGACAAAGCGGGAGTAGTCATCGAATCTATAAAACGCCCTGGATTGGCGATCCACGAATCAATATTCAAAACTGTAGGGGAAAAGCAAAATCCTATCAGGTGAAGCAAGTGCTTGCGGTTATAGAAAAATTGGAGAAAACCAATGACTAATAAAATTGACCGATACACTTACAGGATTACCTGGGTAGAGGAAGACAAAGAATATGTCGGGCTATGTATCGAGTTTCCAAGTTTGAGCTGGCTGGCCCAAACACCGGAAGCCGCGTTAAATGGAATTAGATCTGTTATAAAGAGTGTATTGAAAGATATGGAAAAAAGTGGAGAGCCTCCTCCACAACCACTCTCTCTTCGATCCTTCAGTGGAAAATTTGTGGTCAGGATTCCACCGGAAGTGCACCGAGAGCTGGCCATTAGGGCCGCAGAAGAAGGAATAAGCCTCAATCGATTGATCAGTTCCAAACTCAGCCAATAATCAATTTTTTATTTGATGGGTTTGAGGAGGTCCCGGAAGGGTGGATAGTCGAGGACGGATTCGAAGTCCATGTTCCGGTAGATGTAATAGCTGTACGCCCGGCCAGACTCTCTGAGGAGTTTTAAGGCCAAATCTTTCTCGCCGAGAATCGCTGCGATACGGGCCCGCCAGTATGTGTTCTCTCTCCTTAAATAGGGAAAGTCGCTGTTTTTCAAGTCTTCAGATATCCGCTGGGCTTTTTCTCTATTCCCAAATCTGGCCGCAAGAGTCCCCAGTCTTCCCAGGTATTTTATGTTGCCGGGAAATTCTTCAGCCAGTTTCTCATACTCAGTTTGAGCCTCATCCCATCGCTCAGCCGTATACAAGATTTCTGCAAATTGATCACGCTCCGTTCCCGTACTCTCTTCCCCAATTATGTTTTCTCTCGCCCAATCAACGATCCGGCCGATGATGTCTCTGTAGGCATTTAGATGGC
The DNA here is from genome assembly GCA_964633715.1 of uncultured Eubacteriales bacterium. Lineage (GTDB taxonomy): Bacteria > Acidobacteriota > Aminicenantia > Aminicenantales > Aminicenantaceae > JAUWVG01. The sequence continues at coordinate 6,699 of CAZWHQ010000053.1, read as the reverse complement.
CGCGCTCTCGCAGCTCTAGGGGAATCGAAAGCATGGCTAAATGGGCTGTATCTAACGGAAGGGCTATCAATTTTTCGAAGATCTCATAGCCCTTATCTGTTTTCCCCTGAGCAGCATAAACCCTCGCTTCGATGGGATAAGATGAATTGGGAAAAAACTTGCTTAACCCATTGGCCACTTTGAGTTCTTGGTTATATTTACCCAGCATGTGGTAGGCTGTAGCGAATTGTTGATACCACATTATTGGCCAATATCCTTGTTTAAAGTAGTCTTCGTAGTGTTCCGGCTCTATCTTGCTTTTTATCTCTACAGCCAGTTCATAGCGGTTCATCATGTAGGCATACTGTCCAAGAAGAAAATTCACCTCCATCGTTAACGGTGAAAGCCTGTAGAGCTGCTGAAGAATCTGGAGTAATTTTTCAAGATCGAACTCGAAACGAGCAGTGTGGTAATCCACCCACATCAGCTCCCACGGAGAGAGCTCACTGCGTCTTTGATCGAGATAATCGATTATTTCTTCGACCTCACTCCATTTTCTTTGATTTCCATATATCATGGCCAATCCCACCCGAGGCAGCACAAATTCCGGATCGAGATCTATGGCTTTTCTAAAATGATCAAGAGATGTGGTGTTGTTAAAGGGCCTCATTCCCTGAACGAACTCAGAATAGGCTTCATAATTAGGCGGCGTGATATCTGGCAGCATATAGTCTTCATCGAACTTGGGAACCAGTGCACCAATAGTAATTCCACATATATTCCCTATGAGGTTGCGTGGGTTTTCAAGGGAACCGGAAATAGGAGGTAGGGATTCGATAAGTTCACCCGACTTTCCCTCCAAGATCTCGATACTGAATTCAAGGGAACCTTCAAATAGGCGATAGAATCCCGAAACAACGGTGCCGGCCCCAGTTTCTCTGGCCAGGAATCGGCTCATAGACAAACCATTCATCCTTTCCTTCTCCCTCTTGACCAGAGAAGACAGGTGATCCACCGCATCTTCAGGCACGACATCGATGATGTCGATCTTTGAAAGTTCACGGGTTAAATAGGAAGATGCATTAAGACGGACTTGATCCTGAGAACTGTCGCTGGTCTGATTCTCGAAGACCGCGACCACGATGCGATTCGGATCGAGTTTTTGAGATGGTTTCTTAAATACAAGGAAAGCTACGACTGCTAGAATCAAGACCGCGGCCACAGGAATAAGTAATTTCTTCGGCGTTAAGTGGACGGTGATCTCCTTGGAGGTTATCGGCTTTTGTGTTGGAACAACCTGTTCGGTGGTGGGGAGCCCCTGCTCGATTTTATCGAGTTCAAACGAGAGATCTCCGGCATTTTGATACCGGCCGCTTCTCTCCTTTTCCAAACACTTGAGGATGACACTGTTCAGGCCATCGGGAATACGGGCATTGAATATTTTGGGATCTTTAGGCTGTTCGCTTTTATGTTTCACGCCAATCGTAAAGGGTGTATCTCCTTCAAAGGGGACCCGGCCTGTGACCATCTCATAGAGGATAACTCCCAGGGAGTAGATATCGGACCGCGGATCCGTTTCCTTTCCTTCCACCTGTTCGGGGGACATATACTCGGGCGTGCCGATCATCACACCTTTTCCTGTTATCCCCTTTGCACTTATGGAACGGGCAATCCCAAAATCCATGATCCGGGGATTGCCGTTGTCGTCGATCATGATGTTGTTGGGCTTTAAATCCCGGTGGACGATGCCCAGGCTGTGGGCCTCGGCCAATCCGGCACAGATCTGCTTGGCAATAGACAGGGCCGTGCTGACCCCCAGCTGTTTTGATCTTCTGATAAACTTTTTGAGATCCCCGCCGGAAACGTATTCCATCGTGATATAGCGGGTTCCCGATTCTTCATGGAGATCGTACATCCGGCAGACGTTCTTATGGGCGATATCCCGGGCGAGCTTCAATTCATTCTTGAATCGCTCTATCGTATTTTTATCTGCTGCAATGTCCGGTTTGACGAGCTTGATAGCCACCTCATTTTCGATCTTTTAGTCAAAAATCCGATAGACTCTCCCCATGCCTCCCTTGCCCAGTTCTTCGATGATCTCATATCTGTCTGCAAAAACGGTCCCCCTGGTCAGTCATTAAATTTCTCTTCCGTATGCCAAGGAAAAAGAAAACCCATTTCCTCTGTATCCCCACAAGGGGGAGCTTTTTTTTAGGGCCTCTTCTCGTTCCGGGAGCGGCCGGGCGGGCGTCCTTTCTCCCGGCTTTAATTCTCCTCTTTAAAGGCTTCCGTCCCAAAGGTGCAGTCAGCTTTGACATGCCGGCGAATATGACCTTCATCCATCCCACGCTTACGCCAAGACATGCAGCACGTGTGCCAAAAGCTGTCCGGCCGGAGCCATCATCATGAAAGGATCAAAAAACAAAAAAACAAAGCGACCCTATTGGAAGTACAACTGTGAGGCCTGCCTGAGATGTTTCAATTTTTGTGCTCAGCGCGCTGTTGCGGCCGGCCATACCTGGGGGGTTCTTCTTTGGTACATAGGGATAGCAGTGGCATTCGGCGGTGCAGTCTTTACCTGGATTGCCGGTATTCTTCCCTGGCTGCACTCTTTCCGGAACTGGTGGACGCTCGAGCTCTTTAATGCCATCTTCTACTATCCGGCCTTTATCGTCGCCTACTTTGTGTTTTTTCAACTGATCAGAATAAAACCAATGAACAGTTTTTTTACTTTCATGAGTCTAGACCGTTTTTTCGGGCATTATCGTGAGCCGAACACCACGCTAAAAGACTTGACAGACAAGGCAGTTTTAAAGGGAAAGAATTCCAAATAGAGAGATAAGATACAGGAATATTTTTGCTTTCCAGGGGCATGTTTCAGTATACTTAGAAACTGGAAATAAGTAACTCGTCTTTAGTTTAAAAAGGAGAGAGTCATGAAAAAATATCTTTTTGTATTTTTTACGGTTTTAGTGTTTGGTATCTGCCCATCTTTGTGGGCGGAAGGTATCGACATCCAAAACACCAAATTGCTGAGCCAGCCGGCTGTAAGCAAGAACTATATTGCTTTTGTTTACGCTGGGGATCTCTGGATTTCAAACCATGACGGCAGCATCGTCCGCCGGCTCACATCGGACGAAGGCATTGAAAGCAATCCTATATTCTCCCCTGACGGAAAATTCATCACTTTCAGTGCACAGTATGACGGCAATACTGATGTGTTCATCGTTCCGGCCGAAGGTGGAATCCCCAAAAGGCTGACCTATCATCCTTCTTCAGACAGTGTCTGTGATTTCACTCCTGATGGTTCTGCTGTGCTCTTCCGTTCTTCACGGTTTGTCTTTACCAACCGCTACACCCAGCTGTTCACCGTTTGTATTAATGGTGGATTCCCAAAAAAGCTGGACATCCCCAATGCCTACAAGGCCACCTATTCCCCCGATGGAAAGCGGATTGCCTATACGCCGCTGGGCGAACGATTTCTCCAGTGGAAAAACTACAGGGGTGGAACGGTCTCGACGATTTGGCTTTATACAATCGCAGATCACTCCGTTGAAATCATCCCCCAGCCTGAAGGCCGCTGCAACGACACCGATCCGATGTGGACAGGGAATAAAATCTATTTTAGGTCGGACCGCAACGGCGAGTTCAATCTGTTCTCCTATGATATAGGAACAAAAAAAATCGAGCAGCTCACAACTTACACAGATTTTCCGATTCTCGATTCATCCTTAGGGAATGGAAAAATCATCTATGAACAAGCAGCTCTTCTCCATCTGTTCAGTCCAGAAAGCGGGCAGAGTGATCGTTTAAAAATTGGCGTCGCCGCCGATCTGCTGGAATTGAGACCTCGCTATGTTCAAGGCAACAATTACATCAGAAATGCTTCGATCTCCCCCTCGGCTGCACGAGCTGTTTTCGAATTCCGGGGAGAAATCGTGACTGTCCCAGCTGAAAAGGGAGACCCACGCAATTTGACCAACTCGACAGGAGTACATGAGCGGTCTCCTGCCTGGTCTCCTGACGGAAAATCTATCGCTTATTTTTCCGATGAATCCGGCGAATACGAACTCCATATCCAGCCGCAAGATGGAAAGGGTAATATTAAAAAATTCAAGCTCAATGGAACTGGATTTTACGCCAATCCCGCATGGTCGCCGGATAGTAAAAAAATCACTTTTACCGACAACGGCAGATCTCTGTACTGGATCGATGTAGACTCCGGATCGATCAAAAAAATCGCAACCAATTATCACTATGGAATTGGCGCTTTTGGCATCATTAGAGGTGTCTGGTCATACGACTCCAAATGGATTGCCTATACCCAGCATACCAAAGCGTACATCCAGCAAGTCCATGTCTATTCTCTGGAAGAGGACAAATCCTATGCGATTACCGATGGCCTAAGCGAAGTGTCCGAACCAGCCTTCGACAAGAGCGGCAAATATCTCTACTTTTTTGCCTCCACTAACGCCGGTCCTGTTGTCAATTGGTTCGCCATGTCCAACGCGGATATGGACATGACTAATTCCATCTATCTTGTGACTTTGCGCAACGATATTCCTTCACCTCTCGCTAAAGAAAGTGATGAAGAAAAGATCTCTGGAGAAAAACAAAGCTCTGAGAAAGAAAAGGCCAAAAAAGATGAATCCAAGAGAGAAGAATCCCTGTCCATCGATTTTGACAGCCTGAACCATCACATCCTCTGCTTGCCAATAAATGAGGGAAATTACTCCAATCTCCAGGCCGGTGACGAAGGAGTTATCTATTACCTTGAGAGGTTGCCGTCTGGCCGGGAAACACAACTTCACAAGTTTACCCTTAAAGATAAAAAAGACGATGTCCTCATTCCCAATGCAAATGCCTACTGGCTTTCCGCAGACAATAAAAAAATTCTATACACAGCAGCCAGATCCTGGGGAATCACCTCCTCTTTAAGCAAGATGAAACCGGGCGAAGGCAGGTTAAATGTCGATGCAATACAGGTCCGGATAGATCCAAAGAAAGAGTGGATGCAGATATTTTATGAAGCCTGGCGCATCAACCGGGATTACTTTTATGCGACCAATTATCACGGTGCGGATTGGGAGGCTATGCAGAAAAAATATGCCCCGTTTCTCCCTCATCTTTCCTGCCGCAGTGATCTCAACCGCCTGATCCGGTGGATGTGCAGCGAAATAGGAGTCGGCCATCACCGCGTAGGAGGAGGCGATGTTATCAGCTCTCCTGAACGAGTTCCTGGGGGACTGTTAGGCGCTGATTTTACGATCGAAAACGACAGGTACCGATTTAAGAAAGTCTATGGAGGATTAAACTGGAATCCAAATCTCAGATCTCCCCTGACTGAACCCGGTGTGGATGTCAAATCAGGCGAATACCTCATTGCTGTGGATGGAAAGACACTTCGCCCTCCTGAAAATCTATTCAGCCGTTTCGAAAATACATCAGGAAAAATCGTTGAAATCACTGTAGGCCCCAATCCTGGCGGAACGGATTCACGGACAGTAAATGTCGTCCCAATCGCCAGCGAGTCTAATCTCCGGAACCGAGACTGGGTCGAAGGGAATATCAAAAAGGTCGACGAAGCTACAAACGGACGTGTGGCCTATGTCTATGTGCCGAACACATCCGGGATGGGACATACCTATTTCAAACGCTATTTCTTTCCTCAGGTCCATAAAGAGGCCATTATTGTAGACGAGCGGTTCAACGGCGGCGGCCAGGTGGCCGACTACTACATCGATATACTCCGGCGGCCGGTGACAAGCTATTGGAACATGCGTTACAACGCGGATCTCAAGACACCCAATGCATCAATCCAGGGCCCCAAAGCCATGCTCATCGATGAGACAGCCGGCTCGGGAGGAGACCTGCTTCCATGGATGTTCAGAAAATTCGAACTTGGAAAACTCATCGGAAAGAGGACATGGGGCGGCCTTGTTGGGACGCTGGGATATCCCATCCTCATGGATGGCGGATCCGTGACCGCTCCTAATGTCGCCATATGGTCAGAAGAGGGCTGGGTTGTCGAAAATGTGGGCGTTCCCCCTGATATCGAAGTCGAACAGTGGCCGGCGGAAGTCATCGAAGGTCATGATCCTCAGCTGGAAAAAGCCATTGAAGTTATCCTGGATGAGCTAGAAAAGAATCCACCCAAGACACCAAAACGGCCTCCTTACCCAATACGAGTCAAAAAATAGCTGTAATTGGAAGAAGCGTAGACTTTATTTTCCGAAATTTGGATGTCTCTTATTTCTTTGTTAAAAAAGGTATATTCAAATCCTTACAAATTTTTTCTGCTAGAATATTGTTGATTTCATTATGTCTGGGGATAGCAGATCTTTTATTGTGAACAGGATTATACCACCACGAATGACGACTTCCCTCTCTAAGTAAACTACAGCCGTGAAAACAAAGATGTTTGAGAAGCTCTTTCCGTTTCATAATGCAATTTTTATCTCCTTGAAGTCTTCTCCGGCAGCAGACAGTGCATCCTCTCTATTCAATTCAAGGGCTTCTTTCAGAGTTGATCTTAAGCTTTTAAGTAAATCTTCTTTTGTTTTTTCCTGACAGTTGACTCCTGGAATTTCTTCAATCCATCCTATCCACCATTGTCCATCATTTTTTATGACTGCTGTATACTGATTCGGCATGAGATATCTTAAAACCTTGTTTTTAATCATAGAAGAACCTCCACGAAAATTCAATGGCCTTATGGTT
>CAZWHQ010000052.1:0-25270 GCA_964633715.1 uncultured Eubacteriales bacterium | reverse complement strand
AACATCGTGATAAAAAGGAAGGGGGTTAGGATAATTTAGTGTGAAAAATTACACCCCTCTATGGAAACTACGTCAAAAACGGGACTATCGATCTCGATAAGTCTATGGAGGATCTTGGAATCGATGACAAACCGCCCCTTTCCGATGTCGAAAAGAAAGCCACTGTCAGTGACTGCATCAAAGCCCGCTCAGGCATCTATCACACGGCACTCTATGAGTCGGCCGGAATGAAGGCCCTCAAACCCGAACGCCACAGCGTTAAACCCGGGACTCACTGGTACTACAACAACTGGGACTTCAATGTTCTTTGCACCATTTTTGAACAACTTACAGGGAAAAAAATCTTCGAAGCCATGACTGAAGAGATCGCCATTCCCATCGGCATGGAAGATTTTACGGCTGAAAACGGCTGGTATGTCAACGGCGAAGAATCCATCCATCCGGCCTATCCTTTTGCAATCACAGCCCGGGATTTTGCCCGTTTCGGACTTCTTATGCTGAGAAAAGGGAATTGGAATGGCAAACAGGTCATCCCCAGGGAATGGGTCGAAGAATCCACACGCTACCACTCAGATGCCAATCTTTATGGAACAGATGGGTACGGTTACATGTGGTGGGTGGCCAGGGATTTTAACACCTATCCCCATCTGCCGAATGTCAATCTCAAGGAAGGAACATACTCAGCTAGGGGTGCAGGTGGGCATTATGTGATCATCATTCCCGAACATGACATGGTCTTTGTCCACAGAGTTAACACCTATCTGCGCGGTCATCAAGTCTCTGGGGCAGATGTGGGTAGGCTGCTGCAGATGATCTTTGACGCGAAGACGTTGTCTCCAGTGAAATAAAATGGGACATCGTCACGACGACCGGGAAGACCTTGTTGGAGAGCATCCCCACGGGGACGCTGGCCAGCTCATTTTACTCTTTGTATTTCTTATCGTATGGGCCCTCGATTCTTTTGTCCTCAGGTTTTCAACATTTTTGGCAGGATCAGTACATCTATTAATTCGCTTGATTCTGGCCGGATTATTTATGGCGGCTGGTTTTTATCTGAGCAGAAAATCAATGCGAATGGTTTTCACTGAAAAAAGGAGCACACCACAGGTCATTAGCACAGGGATCTATTCTTATGTACGGCACCCCATGTACTTGGCTGCGCTATTGTTTTATTTAGCACTTTTCTTGGCCACACTGTCTCCTCTGTCACTGGCCTTGAGTCTTCTCATTTTTTTCTTCTATAATTATATTGCGGCCTATGAAGAAACACTTCTCGAAAAGGAATTTGGACAGGATTATGTTGAGTATAAAAACAAAGTGCCTAGATGGATTCCCCGCTTGAGATCTTAGCTCATTCTCCTGAATACGACCAATCCAATCAGCCCGTGGACAAAAAGAATAGAGGAGATACTGAGAAGATACCAGTTGTCCCCGATTTGATGTCCATTTATTATTACTCCAGAGGCTACATAAATCAGCACCAGCGCTATAAATATCAGAATCAAAGTAAAGTTGCTGGTCTGATAGAAGAGCAAGAGTTCACGTTCATCAGGTTTGTGAGGCTTGTTCAAGCGAACGATGACCGGGAAGAGAACAAACAGCACAAGAAAAACTCCTCCCACTTCCCCGAGCAGTAAAACAGCGATCAGGCCAATAAGGCCAACTAAACTTTCAAAAACAAATCGAGCTTTCATGAGTCTGTCTCCCTTTTTAAAATGAAAAGATCTTCCACCTGGCACTCAAAATACTCAGCCATGCTAAGCGCCAGAATGACTGAAGGATTAAACTTACCTTTTTCTATGGCAATGATCGTCTGTCTGGAAACATTCAGATTCCTGGCCAGGTCTTGCTGAGTGATTTGATCTTTGAGAAATCTGAAACTTTTTAAATTATTTTGAAGTTTCACGTTGGAATACATGTTTTTCCGTCTCCTCTACATAATGTATTGTTTTGTATACTATTTGTCAAGTTTTAATTACTTTTTGTCGATTATTAATGACATGCGTTAGTCCATATGATTGGGGCCTGGCTTCGAAAATGTTGATAACTTTTGGAATGTTTCAAGTTATCAACATTTTCGAAGCCAGGCCCCAATCATTTTAAATGTTATTTTTCTTTGTTTTTGTCTTTGTCGGCTTTGTCAAAATAGTTTTTGTACCAGTTGATCACACGGTTCCATTTATCTTCGTAGATATCTTCACTTTCTGCCGAGCCAAGTCCATGGCCGTCATTTACATAATTCACCCAGACACATTCTTTCCCAAGACGACGCAGGGCATAGTACATCTCTCGTGTGTTGACGGCCGGAACATTCCAGTCTCCTCCTCCCGAAATCAAAAGATGAGGTGTCTTAACCCGGTCTGCAAACATAACCGCTGAATGGTTGATGTACTTAAAAGGTTGTTCCCAGAGAGAGGCTCCGATCCGGTCTTGAGAAATTTCGGCCGCAGTATAGTTACGCGCTCCAATTCTCGGGCTATCACCCAGAAAGCTTATGATATTGACTTTCCCCGAGATATTAACAGCCGCAGCAAATCGAGTTGTTTGCGTGATGAGCAGAGATGTGGCATACCCTCCATAACTTGTGCCGTGAACTCCAAGCTTTTTGGGATCCACCATCTCTTTTTCAATCAACTTGTTGATAACTGAAGTCACTCCTTTAATCCAAGCTTCCCCGGGATATCCAATCTCCAGGTTAACCGAAGGCCTAAGACCGAACCAGCCCTGGTTAGTGATAATATTCATATTGGTGTTGAAGCCATTGTCAAAAAACCTTTCATAGATCTCACAGACAAGAGGGTATTTTTTTCCCGGTTCATAGTCGACAGGATAATACAGAATACCGTAGAGTTCATTTCCATCCACATCCAGATATTTGATGAGTTCGCTTCTGGTGAGTTTCCGCTCTTTTACCCAAGGATTGAGATCTGTCAGCAAAACACTCTTGTTAAAATCTTTGTCCGCCATTGCAAACTCGTTAGGGAGGTCACCGTTTGAAACGCTGTAAAAAAACTTATGTCCATCTTTTGTCATCCGGAGCCCTCTGTAAAGATTGCTGTCCTTGACAAGGTCCTCCATCTTTCTGTCTTTAAGATCATAACGTGTAAAACCCCGCTCCCATTTATCCTTGGCTGAGTAGGAGATATAGAGATACCGTCCATCCGGGCTCCACGCCTGAACGCTTCCTCGCCCTGTACTTGTTTCCTCAGCACCTTCTTTTTTCTCCGGAAATTCGTAGACCATCTCCAGCTCACCGGTCTGGTGGTCGATAAGCCAGTATCCTTTATCCGTCTGAGCCAGAAGTTTTGTCCCGTCCGGGCTGAAACGATTTAAAGAAAAGCGGACCTTTTTTTCTTTGTTCTCTTCCCCTTCTTCTTTCTCTTTTTTTTCTTCCGGTCTAACCTTATCCTTAGTCAGGTTTTTTGGTTCTTTTTCCTCAACTGTTTGAAAATAAACATCTCCCTCATCTGCCCACGCAAACATCGTATTTTCTTCATTCCAGGAAAAACCGAGGCGCTTTTCTTCCCATTTCACCAGCACCTGAGGTTCAGATCCAACTTTAAGATCAATCCGGGAGAGCGCTGATTTTTCTCCCTCTCTTTTCCTTCCATATAAGGTTTTCTTGGGAGTCGTCACAGAATAAGTGATAAAGGAATCATCTCCGGCCACCCTGATGTTTCTGTATTGATCCTCCGGCATCAGATCTATTACGTCTCCTGATTCCACATCGACTACTGCCGGCACAATAAAACTCGATTGATTGCGTATGGCGTCCCATTTAAGAAAAGGTTCGCTGGAGTCATAAACAGTGATGGGACCTACCGTTGCTTCCTTATACATCGCAAGGCTTTTTTCCTCCCAATTCTTGGCCCTGAGAGCCAAAAGGATACGACTTCCATCATTTGTCCATATTAGAAAAGAGTTACTGGCGACCGCAAGCTCCGTTTTTAGATCGATATCTTTAAAGCTTTTTTTAACACGGTCATAAGTCTGGAGAAAAAACCGATTTCCTTTTAGGAGAAAATAGGCCAGTGTTTTTCCATCTGGAGACCATGTCATCCTTTGAACCCATTTTTTCGAGTCAAAGAGAGGAATAATCTCCTTGGTCTCTGTATCCAAGATGACGACCTCAGCTGCACGCGGCGACAGATAAGTCGGGTCCCCATAGCGTTTGTGGTCGGTCCCAAGACGGTCCAGTCGGATACTGAAAGATCCGGCGATATAGCGCCCATCATCTGTAAAACTCGAAGCACTGAAAGATTTGACACGCAGAGAATCGCCGACAGAAAAGGCCGTTTTTTCCGCCGCATAAAGATTGATTGTCAATAAAACAAACACAAGAATAGAGGCAACTGTAATAAAATTGCCAGTTTTTTTGATTTGAAGCATAGTTCTCTCCTTTTTTAAATAGAGGCTTTAACAGTCTTCGTCCCTCATTGCAAAATCGGAACTAGAATATAAATTCAATCCAGAGATGTCAAACAATCAGGGCCTAACCAGTGATAAGAGACCTCCTCGCTGAAGAGGAGGAAAAATCACTCCAACATCCACCCAGAGAGGTTATATACGAATCAGAAAATCCGCTTATATTAAAAGAGAGAGGTGCAATGACAAATATGAGAGTGGACAGAGAAACGAGAAAGGAAAAAACGCTGAACACTATCGTTGAAGCCTTTGTTGTCGTGACCTTAGCTTTCTTGACTTTACTAATATTTGCCACATTCATTTGAGCAACAAATCGGATAGAACTTTTAATTTCATACTGAAACGTTGATCATAAAATACACTCTTTAATATAACTTCCCAATTCTAAGAGAACCAACATTTCTTCATATATCTTTACTTCCTTGGAGTTTTTTATATAATACCTACCAGTATAGAGGTGATGACCTTGGTGCCAACAGAAACTCCTTCCGGGCAGTTTGAATCGAAATTTATAAAGTCCGGATTTATGGGAAGAAAATATTTCAATAATTCGTCTAAATAAAAATAGGTTTAAATCTTTCTAGGAGGAAGGAATGAAAAAATATTTTGGTGTAATCTTAGTTCTCTTTGTTTTTGTCGTAGCCCTTCAGTCCCAGGGTCCTGGCCAGCAGCAGAACCAAATGACGGCAGAAGAGGTCCAAAGGGCCTTGAGTCTAGTCGAAAAATCCAAACCCGCGCCAGACAATGTCAAGGTTGGTTTGGAAGCCATCTCAGCCAAGGATTCAGTGGCCATGTTGTCCTATATCGCATCCGATTGGATGAAGGGTCGGGACACAGGGGATGACGGTTTCCTTATGGCCGCTGACTATGTTATTTCTCTCTTTAAGATGTGGGGCATCAAACCGGGTGGCGACCAACCCTCTGCTGCCGGAAATTTCATGCGCAGAATGCGAGGCGGCCCGCCAGCTGCTCCCCCCGAAAGGAGCTATCTTCAGGAATTCGCTCTTCGTCAAACCTCCGATGTCCAGGCCTCCCTGCTTCTCGAAGTTAAAAAGGGTGATATGGTCAAGACCCAGTCATTCGAATCCGGAGTCGATTTTATGGGTATGCGTTCGAGTGCCGGAACAGTATCCGCTTCTGTCATTTTTATTGGATACGGAATCCAGGAAAAATCAATCGGGTGGGATGAACTGAAGAACATCAACATTAAAGACAAGATTGTCCTGGTCCTCTCCGAAGCTCCGGGCAAGGACAATCCAGAGTCGCCATTCCAGAAAAACGAAGAACTCAAAAATAAATATTTTCCGCCTGGCGGCAGCCCTATGGCCATGCGACGCAGAGGAGGAGGACGGTTCAGTAAGACTACCGAGCTGGCCAAGCTTGGCCCCGCAGCCATCCTCCAAGTGGCAAACACGGGCAGCGACGCCGACATCTACAGAAGCCTCTCGACAGTACGCAAGCCCAGCGATGAGAGGGCTATCATCAACCGTCCCCGGATCAGCCTGTCCATTCCCGGCGCAACACCCAGGACATCCGGAGCCAGTTCCCCGGTTATCAACATCACCCGGGAGATAGCCAATGCCATGCTCGAGAATACAGGAGAAACCATCGACGCCCTTAAAGCCAAGATCGAGACTACAAACAAACCGGCTTCCTCAGTCCTTTCCGGAACCCGGTTAACGATCAACTCTTCGTCCAAAAAATCACTCGTGCATGTGGCTAATGTCATCGGCTACATCGAGGGATCGGATCCAGAACTTAAGGACGAAGTATTCGTTGTCGGAGCCCATTTTGATCACTTAGGATACTGGGAAGATTATATTTACAACGGTGCCGATGACAACGGATCGGGATCGGTAGGCGTCATGAATATCGCTAAGGCTATGGCCGTCAATCCCATTAAGCCCAAACGTACCCTTGTCTTCTGCTTGTGGACAGGTGAGGAAAAGGGTCTTCTCGGCAGCCGTTATTATGTCCAGAATCCCGTCTTCCCTATGGACAAAACGATCGGTTATCTCAACTATGACATGATCAGCCGGGCTTTTGACTCCGAGACAATCACCCGCTCCATCCGTCAGTATACAGTCCCTGGAACCGAGGAGTTGCTCAAGAAGATCAGACATGATCAATTCGCCACGGTCAGCATAACGAAAGACTCGGGACTTTATGAGATCACAAAGGAAATGAATGAATACGTGGGTTTGGACCTAGCCCTCCGCGAGTATGATCTGGGAGCCGGATCAAGTGGCAGCGACCATTCTTCTTTTGCCAGGGTGAATAAGCCGTTCGTTTACTACATGGCCGCCATGACCTCAGACTATCACCAACCAAGCGACAGTGTGGAAAAGGTTTCCGGTGAACTCATCGCTAAAATCAGTCAAGTGGGCTATCTGACAGTCTTCGCATTTGCAGACAAGTAAATTGGACTAATTGGTTAATTGGGGACAGTCCCCACTTTTTAATTCAGGTTCATTTCTTGGCCGGAAACAAAGACATGGGCCACATCAAGGGTGCCTTCCTTCATTTCTACAAAGGGCTTTCCGTTTTTGAGACCAGCTGAGCCAAATCCTGATGTTGTAGACAGAAAGGATTTGAAATTTTCCCCGACCTGGGAATCTATATAAAGCGTCTTTTCAACGGCATCATATCGGACACCGGTCAATCCTTGGATCAATCCGTAGCTGCTCAGGGCACGGGCATACCAATGGCCGCATTCGTATTCGTTAAAGGGATTTCGGACTCTTCCGTCATAGCGGTTCCGGCAGATTTGCACGATCTCCAATCCCTTCTCGACTTCTCCTTCCATCATCAAGTGAGACGCAACCTGGTACTCAATACCCGTCCAGACCTCATCGCTGTAGACAAAGGGGATGGACAGCTTCCCGCCCTTGGGCCATGTGCAGAGGAGCAAACCACCGTCAGTGCCGGCAGCAAAAGCCGGACGCTGGGGGTTGGCATGTTCGCTTAGGTCATGTTTGAGGTTATACATATGAACGGCTTCCAGATGGCTCTGTACTTTTTCTGCATCGACAATTTCTCCAAGTCCGCTGACTTGAGCGATCCAGAATCCAAGAACTCCGTCGGAAAGACAACCGGTCCCATACTGGTATTTGGGACCCTCTTCATTGAGCAGTTTAACAATATCTGCGTAACCCGGTCCGTTGTTTGAATAATCGAGGGGATTAAATACGGCATTGAGCCCCTCTGTCTGGATATCCTGAAAAAAATATTCACCGTTGAAAAGTTTTTTTTCGAGATATTCAATTCCTTTGGCCAAAAGTTCGCTGTACAAAGGAATGTCATCCTCCAGAGCCCTCCCGATCTCAACGGCCGCTTTCAACGCTCCGAGATAAAAGCTGCTACAGTGACCGTCCGGGCCCCAGTATTCGATATCGTATGTATTGTGATGGGGCTCTTCAAGAACACCCTTTCCCCGGGGATCCCAGGTGTCGATACAGTAATCCAGACTCAACTTGACCTTAGGCCAGAGATTGCGCAGCCACTCGGTATCTCCGGAAATCCGCCAATCACGGTAAACTTTCATAATCCCTCCCAGTTGACCATCAGATGCTGCATGGAAATCGTGGGCAACGGGCCGGATAGGGAGGGCTGAACGAAAAGTCTGATGGCCGCGATCATCCTGGCTTTCATTAAACTCGGTCAAACGGAGACTTCTTTCCAGATCTGGAAAAAGATGGGGAATGGCCTGGGCATAATTCCAGACATGTGTACAGGATCCATGGCAGCAGCCCCTATCATCCGAACAGCCTTCGAAACACCAGAGACGACCGTCTGTCTGCCTGAGGACTGTGGGAGATTTAAGGATAGTCAGATTAGCGGCTACGGCTTCGACGACCTCAGCAGGGAGTGTCGTATCATAGAAGGCATCTGTGAACAGCCTGGTTTTTTCACGCAACGAATCGTATCTAAACCGCCAGTAGTCGGCCATTTCATAGATATCCTTGAACTTTCCGGCATACCAGGGAACATAGTAAGGAGACAAACAGCAGGTTTCCACCTCAGGAGGAGGGGTCTCTTCGGGATCCTGACCGAAACGGAGATTTGTTAAGGGAACATACCATGCCATTTGAACTCGGACTGTTTTTTCCTGTCCAGGCTCAATTCTTAAGGGCACAAAGAGTGACGCGCCTGGAACGGATCCTTCAACAGGAGGATTGTCGAGAAGCCGGGCGTCTTGGATGTTCTTCCAAGTCAGAGTCAGTGCATCCCACCAACCACCCTTGAACCAGCAGTGATCAACGACTACACTGTCGTCATCGACAAAAACAGCCAGAGCTCCTTCATCTTCAGGCTTTTCTTCTGTACCTTTTTGAAAGAGGACAAAACCGTTTTTTATAGGCAAAACACCATGACCTTCCCTGGTCGTAGACATAAAATTTTTCGTGTTAAAGGAAAAGACCGCTTCGACAGCAGAAGCGGTACTGTTTTTAAATGAATATTCCAGACTTCCAACCGGAAGACTGGAATTGTCGGCATCTCCCGGAATGAAGGGACTCCAACCGGTCAATGTCACTTCCAACGGAATCTTGGGATCTTCAAGAGAAACGATACCAAAGGGAAACCTCGGCAGAAAAGTGGCCTTTTTGAACCTCGGAAGGCCGTAGCTGCTTCCCGCGGCTCCGTTCCCCGTTCCTGCTGATCCAAAAATTTTCCATCCAGGTACTGGTCCCTCCAAAACTCTGGCCACATTTCTATCTTCCTTGATGGTAATAGCGGCAAAAGTGCAGGGCTCGTTAAAGAACTGAATCGTATTCCGGACAGATACATGGGACATAGCGCCTGTCCCTTCCAAACAGAACATCCCTGCTCCAATGCCACCAATGGGAAAAGCTACGCGGTTTAGATAGGGGCCGGAATAAGGACCATTATAAATTCTCTCATCCAATCCCCACTTCACGGTTCGACAGCTGGAAAGTCCCAAACAAAAAGTTGCGAAAATAATAAGCATCCATAAATGAGTAATTTTTCTCATAGCAGCCCTCCAAAGATATAAAAAATAGTGCTTATCAACAACACGATATTCCTTTTGCTTATATCACAGTCCAAAAAGGCGGTCAACGAACTCAAGAGTAAAAACACTGAAGGTGCCTGGATAAAGGATTGTCAAAGACAAAATTGACTATGGGGTCTCCTTTAGATCAGGAGTATCTGGACTCATTTTTTGCGTATTACTATTGAACATATTTGCGATTTTTATTACATTTAAGGAGAAAGTTCGATCTCGATTTTGTTTGATTTCAAAGGATAGGTCTATGAAAATTCAGAGCATTTATTTTAAAAAACATTCCTATTTGAGATTGGTTCCATTTATTTGTCTCATTATCTTTCTTTTGGTCGGCTGTTCCAATAAGGAAAGGACATACGTCGCTATAGAGATTTCAGGAAATCTTGTAGGTTATTCGAAAACCATTTCCTCCGTTGATGCAAATTCAGGAAATCTCAAAAAGCTAGACACCAGCTCAGTAGCCATGCTGACTCTGCTTGGCCAACCCTTCAATATTCAAACCCGGGAGGTTTGCCTTTTCGATCCCGACACTTCCAAAATGACCTATTATGACGCTGATGTCAGAGCGGGCGAGATGCACACTGGTACGACATTGATTTTAGAGGGTGAGCAACTGAAATATATCCCCAAAACAGGAGGGATAACTAAAACAATTGATCTCGAACCCGATGTTCTAACCAATGAATATCAGCTGACGAAGCTATTTTCCTCAGAGCTAGGCAAGGATGGTCTCAAGGATAAAACCTATAAAATCATTGATCCAATCCGAGGGAGAATTACAGAGAGAATTTGCACGTACGTTGGTGATGAAACGATTTTCATTGATGGGACGAGTTACACTTGCCAGCTGTTCTCCTGGAAAGACCTGACTTTTGGTGTCAGCGGAAGAGTTTGGTTAGATCAAAAAGAGCATAAACTCATCCGGTCTCATCAGAGTGACGATACCGTTACTTATCTGACCGATGCGAGTGTCCGGAACCGGATCCAGCGTGCAAGTATCGACGACAGAATCCTGGCCAAAGTGGATACTCAGATTCAAGACTTTCAAGCGTTATCCTATATGAAAGTCGAAGCTAAGATCCGGTCCACCGGAGAAGTCATTACATCTGAAGCTTTGAATGTTCCCGGTCAGCATTTTGAGGGGACCGTAATAGACAATAAAATCGAAGGTGTATTTGAGATCGAACACAAACAATACAATGGCAACAATGCACCTCCATTCCCTCCCGATTATTCTCATACTGAGGACTTAAATCCCTTTCTCGAACCAGAGCTAATGATTGAATCGGATGATCCGGTGTTGATTGAAAAGGCAAAAGAGCTGACTGAAGGAGCCACAGACAGCTGGGATGCCGTTAAACGTTTATCCCGCTGGGTGGGGACGAAAATTGCAGGCGCGATTCCCGGAGGATCTGCACGTCAGACTTATGACAGCCGTAAGGGAGAGTGTGGCGCCCACTCCCGACTGTTCACCGCGTTCTGCCGGGCAGTGGGAATCCCCGCTCGGATGGTGATGGGAGGAGTGTACTTCCAAGATTCTGGAGGGGCATTCGGACAACATGGATGGAATGAAGTTTTTATGGGAGAAGCAGGCTGGATTCCTTTAGACACGACATTTCAAGAGTTTGACTATCTTGACTCCGGGCATATCCGGCTCGGTTATTTAACCTCATTCCAACCCGTAGAATTGGAGGTCTTAGATTACAGGATGGATGACCGATAAATCTAGAACCCTTCTGTCATTTCACCTCTATAACGCCGACCTCTTCGAGCAGTTTTACAATATCTAGGATTTCAGGTGAATGGATCTTGTCCACTCCTGTTTTCTGCATGATTTTTTCGATTTTCAAAAATTCTGCCGTGGGGAAAGGCAGTTGATAGAGGAATTTCCCCTGGGTTATGGTCAGGTTGATCTTCCTTTCCTTCCGATCCCTTCCCTTTCCGATCCAAATGACAACACTACTGAAATAGGGATCGTATCGTGCAGTCGTAAATCTGGCTCCTGAATTTTTATTCTCACGTATTTTCTTAGAAAGCATCCCTTCAGGTTGTTTTTGCTCCAACAAGGAGGCCAGATCTATATCCAAAGAAAAATTGCCACGGCATATGGCCCGATCCGTCCAACAGGCCCACGGAGTTTTGATCGACTGATCATTATTATGACTCCTTTAGTTTAAAAAACTGTGATTGTTTGAGGAAAACTTAACTTTTAGAACCTCAAAAATTTGGTGGACAATCATATCCTTCACCTCTCCTTCATCTCCAAATTCAAATGAAATCTTGTATCCGCCTGATTTGTAGCTCCAAAGCCCATACTCGTCTGGCCCTTTAAGCGGGACAATCTCCTCATCAGATTCCACAACGGCAAGATTTCCATCCCTAAAGATCACTGTCAACTCAAAACCTTCCGAAGGGACAGGATATTTGCCCAGATAGGGTTTGAATTTTTCAGGAACATCGGTACTGACAATTCCCTCTTCAAACTTTTTCGGAAGCCTTGTCCTTATAAAAAGGGATAATCCATTGACTTCTCCAAAATCGTCTCTGCTGAATTTTAAATCTATTTGATTCGAAAGCAGACATGCCCATATTCCCTCTTCATCCGGATTTTTAAACGATAGAACCATTTTATTCGGGATGTTTATTGTCAGTCTATTGTTTTGTTCAAAAACTTCGACATCACCCAATTCAGGATGGGAGTATTGCCCAAGATAAGGAGCGTAATAGCTTAAACCTGTATCGGCTTCATCCTTCCTGTTAAGTGTGCTCTGATAATCGAAGGCTTCCATCGGAATAACAGGCAAACGCAGATGGGATGGGTATAACTCAGTATGATAAATTCTCTGAATCGCAGAAACATACTCTGTTTCCATTTCATTATGGCCTCCGGTGTTCAGATTTCGAGAGTATTCAGGAAAAGATGCGGATGAAATTTCCATGCGGATAGACTCGCCCTTTGAAAAGGTGTTCCCTGTATGACTTAAATCGATAGTAAATTTGTAGATTTTATCTTTTTCCAAAAATTCAGGAGTTGACATCGAGTTCCTGAAACGCGCTCTGAGCACCCCCCATGTCATACCCATTGGACTTATTTCTCTGTTTCCACTAACGACATACAATGTCACACACCAGTCGGTGTCCTTTGCAGACGATGAAGCGTATAATACAGCAGAAATTGGGCCGGCAATCGTTAGGGATTTTTCGAAGGGAGCCGTTTCATAGACGAGAATATCGTTCCTGGAACCGACCAACTCTTTATAGTCTTCCAGTGCTCTTTTCTTTAAAAAATCGATAAAACAGGGGGAAGGATCGCCTGGATGCCCATCAATGAAACCAAATCCCTAAATTTGGGACTGAACACATTCCAGTACTCTTTGCAGAGGCTTGAATTTAATATAAAAATAGACACAAATCCTACTCAAGCTAATGTGTTTGTCGATGATTTAGCTCTCGGCATTTCACCTGTTGAAAAAACGGTTCCACTCGGTTTGCACAAAATAAGGATTGAAAGATCAGGCTTCCAAATGCTTGAAGAATCCGTCAATATTGAGGCCGACTTTTCAAATACTTTCGATTTAATAGCCGAGAAACCTGCAGCCTCCACAAGCAGCACGGCAACAGGGAAAATCCTTATCAAAGTTCTTCCTTTTGCCGATGTCTTTATAGACGGTGTGCTAATTGGAGAGGTTCGCCCGAGTATCACACAGGATGTCATGGCAGGAAAACGCACACTCGAATTTGTAAGCACAAGCCTAAATAAAAGGCATTCTGTAGAAGTCGAGATCAAGGCAGGTGAAAACATCGAAGTCCGTATGAACATGAACACGGGAAAGAGTGAAATCGTCAAAAAGTAAAAAATCCTTCTGTTTCAATCCATTTCTGCGTAAGATAAGAGGACAGTGAAAATAAAGGGCTGGATTTCACTTTTTCTGACTGTTCTCACCATCTGTTTTCTCTGTTCCTGCCAGGACAGGCTCTTCGACAATCCCTTCGATCCCGATGCCGGCAGTGTCGTGTTTGAGGTTGTCAACACCATCTTAACTGCATCCTTCGCCCCCCGGGGGCTTTGTTGGGACGGTTCCACTTTGTGGAATGTCGATGCCTATGCCAACACCGTTTACAGCCTGAATAGGCTCAGCGGGGCTCTGGTTAGATCTCTCACTTCTCCCCTTCCGACAACAACAGGAATAGCCTACGACGGCCAGGATCTATGGGTCTGCAGCGACACTTCTGTAGATGTCTATAAAATTAATATCTTTAATGGAGATATCCAGAAGAGACTCCATCTTCAGAGAGGATCCTTTACAGCCATCGAATTCGGTCAAGGTTCCTTATGGGTGGCCGATGCTCTATCCAATGAAATTCTCAGAGTCGATCCGGTGACGGCCGAAGTTACAGCCACTTTCTCTAATCCGGGAACCTTTGTTCGGGGGATTGCTTTTGATGGGGGGAGTCTTTGGCTTTCCGATCCGAATTCACTGACTATCTATCAGGTCACCACAGATGGAACGGTCTTGAGAGTTGTTCTGTCTCCCGGACAATCGCCCCAGGGTTTAACTTTTGACGGCAACTTCTTGTGGAGTGTTGACAGCGACCAGAAAATCTATCAGATGAGAGTCCAAAACTGATGCTTAAAATGAAAAAAAGTGTATTGGCTGCACTTTTTTTATTTCTGCTTGTGTCTAGTATTTCGGCAAAAGAAATCTTTTTTGACCTTCGAGGTACTTATTTGGCCTACAGCTACGATTTCAACCAAATCTACGGTGAGAATATCGAATTATATTCCGAATTTTGTGTCTTGACCTCAGACAACTTCAAGGCCGATATCCCCTCACGGCTTTTTATTGCCATCGGGAATGTTGTCGTGGTTAAAGAGAATAAAACCTATAGAGGGGATGAATTCATCTTCAATCCGGCTATCAATAAAGGAACGATAGTAAGGTACAAGGATGAAGTTGAGACCGAGGAAATCGGGGATCAACCGGAAACAACGTTATTGGATCAAGTTAGCGTTTTCGACTCCCTCAATCTCACAAGAATAAAAAAATCGTTCATCTCATTTACAGGCCAGCGTTTTGAAATCACCAAAAACTATGATGTCTTCGGCTATGAAATCACTTTTTACATCGAGGGACTCGAATCGGTCGGATTGAAAAAACTTAAGATGTCCGAGGGCATTCGCCAAAAGAGAAACGGACCTTTTCTCGATAAAATCTGGTACAACAGGTCTCAAGGGATCATTGCCCAAGCCGGTTTTCTCTTTGAAAAAGAAAACAAGGTCAACAGCCTAACCCAAATCTATTACGAAGAACATTCCATCTTAAAAGATTATGTTGGTCTGAAAAGACAAGTGGACTTGATGACTTCGACCTCGCTTTCACTTGGAAAAAGTGTCAGAGCCGGTCTAACCGGTAACTTCAACTCGAGCAAACAGTGGAACACCCGGTTTGCCCTGAACAAGAATTGGGGACAGATTGGCCAAACGCAGGTCGATTTCACCTATAACAAGCCCATAAACAGAGATTCCGAGTTCTGGCTGGGGATGGAATCGTCCTTTGACGGAGGAAAATTGGGCCGCGCCTCATTGGCAGCAAGGTATGAGTTCCAGGACCAGATCCTTACAAATTTCGCCTACAGCAATCTCTTTTTGAAAAAACTCCAATTCCAGCTGAATTCCTCCTATTCCAAACTAAAGATCGGAGACAGTGGGGATTATTCCAAGATATTAACGGGAAATGTCCTGGTATCTTATGATTCCAAGGTCTTCAATTTGGCCACTGATTATTATTTAAACCATGACCTCTTCGGACATCAGCTTCTATCCCAACCCCAACTCCGCCTCGGCTTGAATACCTTCCACTTTTACGACGGCCTCCTCTCCGCCAATGTGTCAAATGTCTTCATATATAATTCTTTTAGCCTCGATGAATTCAGGCAAAACACCTACAGCAACAACACAATTTTTAACCTATCCAGCCAGCCGGTATCCATCCTAAAGACTCTCTCTTTGAATTTCAACATCGCTTTAGAACAATTTTTAGAGAAGGAAGGGAGAAATTTCACATCGGGTGGTTTTATCCTCAATGTCAAACAGTCGATCGCTAAAGGAATCAATCTTGAGGGATTTTACAACATCCAATCCAGGAGAAAATCGGAAAACTGGTTTATCGAGGGTACGACCAGTCAGGACCTGAGTACCGTTCTTAGGATCAATCCAACCGAGAGCATTAACAGTTGGGTGTCCCTCTCCTACGATCCCAAAAACAGGCAATTGAGGCAGACATTTGCCGATATTTCCATCACATTTTTTAACACCTGGAACTTTCACTCTCTGCTCAACTATGACTTTCTTCTGAATAAAATAAATAATGTTGATCTGTACTTAATCCGTGATTCGGGACGTTTTCAAATCCGGTTTATATGGAG
The DNA here is from genome assembly GCA_964633715.1 of uncultured Eubacteriales bacterium. GTDB lineage: Bacteria > Acidobacteriota > Aminicenantia > Aminicenantales > Aminicenantaceae > JAUWVG01. Next base: position 9,393 of record CAZWHQ010000052.1, on the reverse strand, counting down.
AAGCCTGTCCAAACAGTTTCTCATCGAGTTGGTGCCCAAATGAGGAAAGCCGCCGCTTTTCTGTTAGTTCTGTATTTGGGGCTGTGCGCTGTTGGATGTATCTCTTTCCGGATTATCCCCCCATTCCCCCTGGAAGGCTATGTAGAAACCATGGTCATCTGCTCAAAAGTCGATGAAAGCGGCGAACTTTTGGCTCCGATGGATATAAAAAAAGAATTCACTTTGGGAGATAAGAGTGTTTATTGCTTTATCGAGCTTAAAAACATCAGCCGCAGGATTCATATGCGTTGGAAATGGTATGCACCAGATAAAACCATGTCACGAGACAGCGAAAATGTCATCATCAACCGGGAAGAACAGTATCTGGAAACGCTGACTGCGTACGATGAATTTTTTCTCGATATCCGCGATAATGAGAAGCTTTCCGGCCGTTGGACAGTTGTTGTCCTTATCGATGACAAACTCGTGGCAAGTCGAGAGTTTTTTATCCAAGAAACAAATAATAGGTAAATAATGAATAAATATTATTTATAATTATTTCAGAGGTGAGGTATCATGAAAATTTCATTTTTATTGCTGATGTTTTCTTTTATTTTTCTGTTTTTCTGTGGGCCAGCGTCCGCTTCTCAACAAAAAATGGTATTGGTGTCTATCCTATATGACAACTATGTCGCTCAGGAAGGATTGGAGGCGGATTGGGGATTTTCATGTCTCATAGAGGGGACGGAAAAGACTATTCTCTTTGATACGGGCACTCAAAGCGATCTGTTCTTCAGGAATGTAGAGGCACTCAAAGCCGATCTCAACAGCGTTGATCTTGTTGTCATTTCCCACGATCACGGTGACCATACAGGCAGCCTGATTCCATTTTTGAAGAAGAAGTCCGACGTGTCGGTTTACCTACTGACTGCCTTCCGGGATATCTTATTCCAGGAAGTGCAGCAGACAGGGGCCAAGATCATAAAAGTCCTAGATCCAATTCAGATATGCAAAAATGTCTATACAACCGGGGAAATGGGAACTCAAATTAAGGAACAGGCGTTGATCCTGGATACAAGCCAGGGATTGGTTGTAATCACCGGATGTGCCCATCCTGGGATTGTCGGAATAGTGAAAAAAGCTAAACAGATGCTAAATAAGAACATTGATCTTGTTTTTGGCGGCTTTCACCTGATGGAGACACCCGAAACTCAAATCAAAAGAATCATCGCAGAGTTCAGGGAGTTGGGTGTACAAAAAGTGGGCGCCACACACTGTACAGGAGACAAGGCGATTCAAATGTTCAGAGAAGAGTGGGGTGAAAATTTTGTTGAATTGGGCGTAGGAAGAAAAATCTCAATCATTCTCCATGAATAATCGAATACTCAAAAAAGTACTTAGATTAGGAGAATAAAATGGAAAACGTCATCTTAGTTTGTTTGCTTGTTACCGCAGGTGTTTTTATTACTCTGGCCATAAAAATGCTCCAGGAAGTACGAAAACGGGGAATTAAAATTAGCATTTTCTGGTTGAGGCTATATCTTTTTAAATACATGCATGAGTATAAAAAGATGACTAAAGAAGAAACAGGGAAAGTGGGGCCACTTTTTTATCCCAGTATTTTTTTTATCAACATGACCCTGATTTTAGCCGTAACCTACGCCCTAATGCAATAATCCTGATTTCCCTTTGATAAATATTCAAAGACTCTGGATAAAAAATTTCATTTCATATTTTTCATAAACTCAATCCAAACGGGTAAAGCTGCTCTACTTCCGGTTTCTTTGTCCCCGATGGAAATGCGGTTGTCCCTTCCAACCCAGACTCCCGCAACTATTTTATCATCATAGCCAAGGAACCAAGCATCGGCAAAGTCGTTCGAGGTTCCGGTTTTTCCGTAAACAGGTCTGTTCAACACATTCGCTTTTTTCCCCGTCCCATTAAGAATAACGGACCTCAGCATGGATTTCATTTTGGTAAGAGTATTTTTCCCGATAACAGTCTGTTTTTTGACTTGAGGAACAAAAATCGCGGATTGTTCTCTATCGATGATTTGATCTAAACACGTGGACTCGATTCTGTCTCCATGTGAGAGTGTTGCATAGGCACTCGTCAACTCCAAAAGACTCACTTCTGAGGCTCCGAGAGCTGAAGGATAATAGGGATGGATTTGACTTTCTATCCCGATAGCATGAGCTGTTTTGATCACATTCCTCAATTTTATTTTTTTGGCAAGGTTTACGGTTGCCGTGTTCAACGAGAGTGCCATGGCTGTTTCCAGCGTCACCCCTCCAAAATAGACATCATTGTAATTCCTGGGAGTCCAACGATTGCCGCCGCTCCAATGGGTCAATTGCTCATCTATAATCATATCGTTTGGTTTGTAGCCCTGGGTCAATGCTGTCAAATAGACAATCGGTTTAAACGCCGAACCCGGCTGTCTTTTTGCCAAAGTAGCCCGATTGAATTGAGAGGTCCAGAAATCAGTCCCTCCAACCATGGCTAATATTCTGCCAGTCTGTATCTCCAAAGCAACGAGTGCAATCTGCACATCGGTGAGTCCGCGATTTTTAAGCTCTGCGATGCCCGTTTCAACCGCCTTTTCGGCAATTTTTTGAACTTCATAATCTAAGGTTGTATAGATTTTAAAACCCTTTGTGTACAGCTTATCCCCATATTTGTCAAAGAGTACGGAACGGCTGTAATCCACAAAATAAGGGGCCAGATAGTGGGTTCCATGGTATGAATCTGTAATCTCTTCAGAGACAGCGGATTCAAATTGTTTTTTATCTATAAAATTCTGCTTCAGCATTCTTTCAAGCACAAAATTTCTTCTCCCCAGAGATTTGGCCGGACTCCTGAATGGGGAATAATAGGAGGGTGCTTTTGGCAAGGCCGCAAGCAGTGCAGCTTCAGCAAGAGAGATTTTTTCAACCGGTTTGCCGAAGTAGGCCTCGGAGGCTGCTTCTATCCCGTAGGCCCTGGTTCCAAAGTAGATTTGATTCAGATACAAGCCTAAGATTTCTTCCTTGGAGTATCTTTTTTCGATTTTTAAAGCCAACGCTATTTCCCTTATCTTCCTGGTGAGGGTTTTTTCGGGTTTAAGGAAAAGCATTTTGGCCAGCTGCTGTGTGATTGTACTTCCTCCCTGCACAAAACGGCCTTCCTTGATGTTGATGAGAAGAGCCTTCATCAACCGGAGAATATCTATCCCTGGGTGTGAATAGAAATTTGTGTCTTCGACGGCAATGAAAGCCTTCTTGACTTGATCGGGGATCTTCTCAGGAGAGATAAAAGTACGTCTTTCCACATAGAACTCTGCAAGAAGAACATTGTCACTTGAATAGAGTTTTGAGGATTCAAAGGGAGCGTATCCCTCCAGTATTTTTATATCTGGAAGATCAGCCAGACACCAAAACACATATCCTCCGCCAGCTCCTAGAAAAAGGGCAATAGCGATAGGAACGGCTTTAAAGAGAAGGCGTCTGGTGAAAATGACTTTGCGTCGAAGTTTGAGTAGAAATTTCTTTAAACTGAATTTTTTAGCCAAGATGAGGCATTCTTTCACAAACGACAGCAGGCGATCAGGATCCAACTGTTCAAAGAAACATATTTTTTGAGATTTATCCGGAATTTTCAAAATCTTACGACTTGATGGATCAGCAATTACGGCCATTCTTGTATCGGGAAGAGATAAGCTGAGGTCTCGAAAAAGGCTGTGTTCATTCGGATGGGATTTATTGGCATCAAAAATAATGATGTCAGGCTCTAACTCTTGAATGGGCTGCAGGGATTCAAAATGTTGAGTGAACAAAAAAGGAGCATAGCCGTTCAAGGAAAAAGTCTTTAGAAGTATACGTCCCCTGATATCATCTGAGGAATATATGACAATCTTTGGGCCCATGGAAACGAATTCAGTTGTCTAGGAGAGCCATCATAAGTGCACCCTTTGCTGTTGAATGGAGAGGATCTTTTGACAGGATGATTTTAGAAATTTGTAATGGCAGCCGAATGTCCTTCAAGGCTTTTTCGAATTTTTCCCTGCTTCCCCGGGGCAGAGCCGTCCCTCCTCCAAGAACAACAGGAACCGGTTTGTTCAAACGGGGTATATTTTCTGATTTTCCCAATACCTGCTGAATACTCTTTGCCAGTGTCGTAAAGAGATCATCATAATAGATATGGAGTCCGTTTTCGATCCTATCCCTAGGAGATATGGATAAATCGAGTCTCTTTTCCTTGATTTCCCTTATGCTCGCCAATGATTCCCCCACAGATTGGCTGACCATTGAATCGATGTAATCTCCCCCTTTTTGAATACTGTAGAAGACAACGGGCACGGTAAGATAAGAGAAGCAGACATTGCACATTCCTCCTCCCAAACTTATTCCCAATCCCGTGAAATTGCTGTCAGACAGCTCTGAAAGAACAACAGACAATCCTTCATTTATGGGGACCGGAGAATATCCTAGCGTAGTGAGATGACGATTGATGATGGATTGATGGTAGGTCAGAGAGGATTCTGGGTTGTCAAGAGGCTCTCCAGGTACGCTGAAACAAATTTTTTCTCCTTGCTTTTTTGCTTTGGGAACGAGTTGGTTCACGATGGCTTTGATAACACTCTCACTCTCATATTCTTTAGAATTCAGTATCCCGCCTTCTATCGGCCTTCTCGTTCTGCTACCAAAAATATTGGCAAAGTCCTCAGCTGGATGACTGAGTACATAAAGCAACGAATCTTTTTGAAAAAACATGATTCCATCTTTTTCAAGTGCTTCTTTGGTCAGTTGTAAATAGGGCAGTGTGAAAAACGCATTCAAGTGACGGGAGATGCGCACTTCTGTGTTTTTTTTGTAGGCAAGAACAATTCCGGTTGTACCGATGTCTAACCCAAGAGGACCATCGATGATTTCCTTATTTTTTGTTTCGAGAGATTTTACGGAAGGTATCTGGATCTTTTCTTTCCGCTTCTCTGTCTCTTTTTCTTGTTCTGGCTTAGCTTCAGTTTCTATTTTTTCCTCATGTGATGCTTGTTTTATTTTCTCTGGAACTGGTTGGTCCAGATTTTTCTGTCCTTCGTTTTCACTCAGATGATCTTCACCAGGAATTGAAGAACCTTCTTTTTGATTTAGATAATTTTTAATTCCCATATCCCCCTCTCATGTTAATAAAGAGAAAATTCCCCAGATTCTTTTTCAATAAAAATTCCAAACCTCCAGCTTCGGATGAACCTTGCTCTGATGCGTATTTTTTATATCACAGGAAAAAAAAGGTGTCAATCATCATCAAGTCGAGAATTAATGTCCCTTTTCTATTACTCGTATCTCAAGGCCTCTATAGGATGAAGCCTAGCCGCTTTTCTGGCAGGAAAAACTCCGAATATCATTCCCCAAAGTGCAGAGAAGATACAAGCCGTAAGTACAGCCTGAATCGATATCACGCTGGGAAAGGGCTCATTAGCCAGTTGAGTGATAAGCGTGGCAAGACCAAAGCCCAGGATCAGGCCGAATAATACTCCCAATATTCCTCCAAACAGACAAAGAAAGGCTGATTCAATCAGAAATTGTGTGAGGATGTGCCGCCTTGTGGCGCCCACCGCTTTGCGGATTCCAATCTCCCGGGTTCGTTCGGTCACGGACACCAACATAATATTCATTATACCTATACCGCCAACAAGCAAAGAAATAAAAGCAATCCCCCCAACGACGAGCTTCATGATATTGATAACATTGTTGACTTCTTGAATTTGACCTTCTGCAGTCTCCACAATAAATTCATCTCCGTGCTCCTTATACCGACGCAAGACAGTACGGATCTCTTCTGCTGCTTCTTCAGCGTGCTTTGTTCCCTCTGTATAGACAAACATTAAATCCAAATAATCGCTCCCTGTCAGACGTTTGGACACAGTCGTATAAGGCAAAAGAACTCGATAACCCCAATCATCGTCGAACATCCTTTTTTCTTCCATAACGCCGATGATCTCGAAGCGCTGACCGTTTATTTTTATTTGCTTCCCGACAGCAGATTTTGAGCCGAAGAGATCTTCCTTGATTTTGACGCCTATAACCGCTGTTTTCCTCCATTTTATCAAATCACTGTATCCGATAAAACGCCCCTTCTCTACAGCCCACCCGAAAGCCTCAGAAAAATCAGCATTGATCCCCCAAAACTGCCCTGATGTGTTGGCTTTCTGATATTTTAGCTGCGCACTGCCGGCATTCAAAGGGATTACGGAGCGGACACTTTCGCATTCTTCCGATAATCTCCGGATGTCCACGACCTCAAGATATTCTTGCCATGACCGTCGTACCCATCGGTTGTTTACGCGAATCATCGTGCGGGGAGGTTGAACAACAATCAGACTGCTCCCTCCGACGCGCTCAAATTCGGAAACAATGCTTTTTCTTAATCCCTCTCCGATCGAAGTCACTCCCATGACCGAACCTATTCCAATCATGATTCCCAAAATTGTCAGGAATGAACGCATCTTGTTAGCTCTTAGTTGTGTCAAAGCGACTATAATGGTTTCAAACAGCAGCATTCCTTTTTTTCCTTTTTTTCTTGTTGTTATTCTTTATTTTCCTCTTTTGCTTTTTCTTCTTCCTCCCGGAACTCCTTAAATTTTACACTGGCTTCCAGGGAAACCTCATCATCTAAAACGAGACCTGAGAGGATCTCTACCCGATTGGTGCTTTCCAGCCCAATCTCGACTCGGACTTCCTGGTACTCATTTTCGCTCCACTTATAGGCAACTAAATAATCGACGGCTGAAGTGTCCTCCCCTTCGGCATCTTTGACCATCACCTCATGGACGGCTTCAACAGGGAGTACAAGGACATTTTCTCGTGTGTCAAAAATGATGTCGATGTCACAGGACATGCCCTGCCTCAAACGGACATCGGGATCGAGGATTTCAATCTCAACATCGAATGTTACAATGCTGGAACCTTGTTTGATTATTCCAACTGGTGCGATATTTTTTACTTTTCCTAGGTAGGCCTCATCCGGATAACTGTCGGAGACAATTCTAACCTCCTGGCCTATCTCGAGCCGGCCAAGATCGATCTCGCTGATCGAGGATTTAACGATCATTTCGCTCGGATCCCCGATTTGGAAAACTGTGGTTCCCACCATGTAGGAGGAAATTCCTGTCACCACTATCTCACCGACTTCCGCCTCACGCCCAATGACAATACCTGAAATTGGTGCAACAATGCGGTAGTCATCCAATTGGGTCGTTTCGTTACTGTTGGCGTTTTCGACAGATCCGGTAGACGCTGCGGCCATTTCCTTTTCCAGGATTTCTTGTTCGAGCTCAGCCTGTTTAAAGGCGTTAGATGACAGGCGAAACAAATTTTGGATTTTCTCGAGTTCCTGGCGGGAAATGAGATTCTTCTCGAACAGAGCCAGCGTGCGTTTCAATTCCTTCTCTTTTTCTAAGTACTCGATTTCTGCACGATCGACAGCAGCACGTTTGCCGTAAAGCATCAAAGCCTGATTGGGATCGGGTTCAACGATGGCCAGCAGCTGATTCGCTTTTACTTCTTGTCCTTCTTTGACAAAAATTTCTATTATCTTTCCCGAGATTTTCGATTTGACATCGACAGAACGAACAAGCTCAATTGTCCCCGTCTCTGTGAGCCTGTCCAATACTCCCCCATACTCGACCCTTACTGTACTGCCTTTTATATCGTCTGGATTGGCTGGCCTGAATTGATTCACTACAATGATCACGATAATCAATAGGGCAATACTGAAAAATATCAGCCACCTCTTCTTTCTTTTTTTCCCTCGATTTTTAGATCTTATATCAGTTGTTTTATTATTCATAAGGTTTCCCTCGTTGGAATCTAGGAGGACAGATAAGAAAACTCATTATAATTTTCTTTGGACATTTTATCAAATAGACAGATTTATCTGGATATACAGGATATTCATTTTCTCTGGTGCAAATTGTTTCCCTGATAATTTTTTGTTTGATGGAACTCCTCGTCCCCTCTCTTTGGTTTATACGTTTATAAATGATTTTTAGTTCAATTTATTTTGAACTTTCTCTACAAATCACTATGATGAGTTTGGAACATAAAAGCGAAAAAATGACAAGGTGCTATTATGGCTGTCAGATAGAAGATTTTTAGATAAAAATGCGCAAGAACATACACATCCTCATCTGGACAACCTTATTTCTTCTTTCCACTTGACACTTAATTCTATTTTATTTATACTCTATTTTATTTGTAGTTTAATTATAATATATCTTGATCAGCAAGGAGGTCGAATGGATAAACCTTCAAAATTAAAAACCAACAGTTGGGGATACATCCTTTTCACTCTGTTGATTGTCGTTGTCTTGATAAACACCTGGGTTTTCTTCGGAAAGGAGGCATTTTACTATGTTCTGTGTGTTATGCCATTCCTGGCAGCCCTGGCCCATTTTTTCAGCTTTCTCAGAACAAAGAACTGGGGGCATATAATCCCTATGCTTTTCTATATCTTTATTGTCCTGACCTTTTTTCCCCCACTGACTCATAATTCAACGACAAGGTTTGTCTTCGGAGTTTTCGCAGGATTTCTCTTTGTCGGAGAGATATTTGTGCTTTCCAGCAAAAAGACACCTATGTCACCTTTGATTTCAGTGGAAATGTTACGGTCACTATCGCCAAAAAGGACTATCAGAAATACAAGGAAGAATTCACCTTCGACCAACTCTGTTCTTCCCTTGGGAATCTATTTATAGAATTTTTGGAACTCTACCAGAAAAACCAGAGCCGTGAAATCATAAACAGACTGAATAGGATTTAGAAATGGATTTTAAAACAACATCCCGGTTAGGCGCCATTTTAGCTAAAGAATATGCAGAAGACTTCTTCAAGCTTCTGGTAATATACAAAGATATTTCAGCTTCAGAAGCAGCATCCCGGCTCAATCTGCACATATCGACCGCCCAAGACTTTCTTGAAGGGCTCATCGCCCAGGACATTGTTTCAAAAAGAGAAGTCTTTGAAAAAAAACGGCCCTATTTCCGTTACACCCTAAAAAAGAAAAAAGTAACATTGTCTGTTGATCTCAAGACACTCTATGACAATCAGGCTCAACAAGAGAGATTAAAATGGAAAATAAGGGAAAAAAAAGATTCCGGAACAATATTTAAAACATTCAGCAAGAGCAATTATATTTCTTCGGTCCACTTCTTTATAGGGCAAGGGAGATCACGTTTGGAGAATAAAATCACTCTGACCAAAAACCAGGGTCAATTTCTTTTCTATCTTCCCTTCCCAACAGAGCCCTACTTAAGCGTGGCCAGCATTGTCAAAAAGGCACAAATCGAAGAATCCGCCATCCCCGAAGTCCTCGATATCATCGACGCCCTTCTCAAACACAACGTCATCGAAAAGAACTGATTAATTGGGGTTTAAC
>CAZWHQ010000051.1:0-26519 GCA_964633715.1 uncultured Eubacteriales bacterium | reverse complement strand
TTAGCACGGGTAGAAAAAAATGGCCTTCTAGATGATTATCGGATGGACGTCGTATGTCTGTCACCATGCACATTCGTATGTGATGGGGGCAGAATACCCGTGAGGGTCACGGGTCCGACATAGATGCAGGTGCTTCCCTCATGGCCCAGGAAACTGCTATAATGCCTGCCAAGGACAAAAACATGTTTGATCAACTATCCGACCGGATTCAGAAAGTCACGAAATTCCTCCGCGGTGAAGTTAAAATCACACATAAAAACATGGAAGAAGCCCTTCGTATGCTGCGGCTGGCCTTCCTGGAAGCCGATGTCAATTATCGTGTTGTCAAGGAGCTTGAAGCTAAAATCAAGGAAAAAGCTTTAGATAAAAAAGTTTTACAAAGCCTGTCTCCAGCCCAGCAAGTGATTAAAATTGTTAGAGATGACCTCACTGACATTTTGGGAGGAGATGCAAAAAAACTTGAATTTTCGAGTCAACCTCCAACAATTTTATTACTGGTGGGACTCCAGGGCAGTGGAAAAACGACAACTTGTGGGAAACTGGCGAAATGGGCTCAATCACTTAAAAAAAAGCCTCTTCTTGTTTCTTTTGACCTGAAGCGGCCGGCGGCCCAAGATCAGCTGAAAATGATTTCCGGAACACTCAATCTTCCTTTTTACGAATTGTCAAAAGATCAGATGGCCTCTCCTCAAAAAGCCCTTAAGGATGTGGTTGAACATGCAAAAAAACAAGGCTTCGATCCTCTCATTGTGGATACAGCTGGGAGACTCCATGTTGATGAGGAGCTCATGGAGGAACTCAAGTTGGCTAAAGAGGCACTTAATCCTACCGAAGTCATTTATGTCGGAGATTCTATGACCGGTCAAGACGCAGTCAAGAGTGCCCAGCTATTCAATGAGAAAATTGGTTTGGAATCCATCATTTTGACCAAACTTGACGGCGATGCTCGAGGAGGAGCAGCTCTATCCATTGTTTCTGTTACTGGGAAACCCATAAAATTTGTAGGGACAGGGGAAAAATTCGATAAACTTGAGATGTTCCATCCCGACCGGATGGCCTCCCGCATCCTTGGCCTGGGAGATATCTTGGGGCTTATTGAGAAGGCGGAACAGGATGCGGATTTAAAAGAAGCAGAGGAATTGACCAAAAAGATGATCAAGGAGGATTTTACTCTTGAGGATTTTAAAAAGCAGCTGACGCAGCTTCGGAAAATGGGTTCTATGTCTCAGTTTATGGGCATGCTGCCCAAAGGCGGCCCTTTTAAAAATATGTCGAAAATGAATATCGATGATAATAAAATGATCTATTTTGAAGCCATTATCAATTCTATGACTTTAGAAGAGAGAATGAACCCAAAGATCATACACGGAAGCCGACGATCAAGGATCGCAAGAGGGAGTGGACGACCTGTCTCAGAAGTCAATCAACTCCTTAAACAATTTTTTGAAATGAAAAAAATGATGAAGAAATCCAGCTTCCAAAAACTTCTGTCTTCCTTCCCCGGCCCTTGACTCCATCGTGTTGAAATCAGTTGACTTATGAGAGCAATTTGGTTATTATCACAGTTCGCCCTAAAATTTCTAAAAGAGAGCAGATTATGATTGCGTTAAGACTAATGAGACTTGGAGCCAAAAAAAGGCCGTTCTACCGCATTGTGGCCATTGACTCAAGAAAACCGCGTGAGAGCAAGGCAAAGGATATCATCGGTTACTATAATCCCTTAACAGAACCCCCGGACATAAAAGTTGATCTGGAAAAAGCTAAATATTGGATCGACAGAGGAGCTCAAGCTTCTAAAACAGTCCAATCCCTTCTGAATAAAGCATCCAAATCAGAAAACTTACCAATTAACAAAACATAAGGAGGTTACAGTGAAAGAACTCGTTGAAATGATTGCCAAAGCGTTAGTGGACAATCCAGAAAAGGTGCACGTTTCCCAATTGGAAGGAGAGCAAACTTCAATTTTAGAACTTAAAGTGGATCCCGATGATCTGGGAAAAGTGATCGGGAAACAAGGAAGAACGGCTCGTGCCATCAGAGTTATCCTTGGAGCTGCCGGCATGAAGCTTAAAAGAAGATTTAATCTCGAGATCATTGAGAAAGGATAATTTGCGAATTATAGGGAAAGCATTAAAAACACAGGGGAGGAGAGGAGAGCTAAAAGTTAAGCTTTTCACCGATCCTTCAGAAAAGCTTTTTTTTTTCGAGGATATTTTTCAACAAAAAAGGACTTCTAATAGAATTTCAGATTGAAGCTTTTCGTCTCCAAAAAAGCTTTACAATTTTGAAACTCAAGGGCATTGATTCGATTTTACAAGCCCAGGAGTTTCAAGGGGAAGACATCTTCTATCCCGTTGAGGGCTTTTCCCAGCTAAGAGACGATGAGTTTTACTTTCACCAGATTGAAGGTTGTGCCGTTTATACGAAGGAAGGCGAGAAAATTGGCTCAGTCCAAGATGTTTTGACAGTATCTGAGAATGATTTGTTGGTTGTCCATGGAGGCGAGGGGCGTGAATTTTTAATTCCGCTGGCTCAATCAATCTGTCTAAAGATTGACTTGGACAAAAGGGTTATTATCATTGATCCGCCAGAGGGTCTTTTAGATTTAGATGAGATTTGATATAATCACCATCTTTCCCGAAATGTTCGGGAACATTTTTTCTGTTGGGGTGCTGAAAAAAGCCCTGGACAGGAACTTGATTGAGGTCCGTGTTCACAATCTTAGAGATTTTGCCTCCGATAAACATAAACAAGTTGACGACAGGCCCTTTGGAGGCAAACCTGGGATGGTATTGAAGCCCGAGCCGATATTCTCAGCAGTCGAGAAGATACGAGAGAATAGAACGACTCCGGTTTATCTTCTTTCCCCTCAGGGGAGGAAATTTAACTCCTCTCTAGCAGAAGGATTGGCGGCCAATAGACAGATTATTTTCATTTGCGGTCGCTATGAGGGAGTGGATGAACGAGTTGTTGAATATCTGGTGACAGATGAAATTTCTATTGGTGATTACGTCCTCACCGGAGGAGAACCGGCGGCCGTTGTTCTTGTGGATGCCGTGTCGAGATTTGTTCCTGATGTAGTGGGAAAGACGGAATCTGTTCGGACCGATTCCTTTATTGAGGGTGTCTTGGATTTCCCTCAATACACGAGGCCTCGGGATTTTCAAGGGAAAAAAGTACCTGATGTGCTTTTTTCCGGAGATCATAAAAAGATCGAGGATTGGAGAAAAAAAAAGTCTTTAGAAAAGACCAGGTTAAAGCGCCCTGATCTTTTGGACCAAAAGACAAAATGATAACGAGGAAATAACAATGGATAAAATTAATTTGGTTGAAGAGAAACATTTAAAAGATAACCTAAAGCCATTCAACGTGGGAGACACGATCAAAGTTCATGTCGTTATTCGGGAGGGAGAAAAAGAAAGAATCCAGATCTTTCGAGGGGATGTGATTGCCAAGAGAGGTTCCGGAATGGGGGCCAATTTTACCGTCCGAAAAAATTCATTTGGCGTTGGTGTCGAAAGAATATTCCCATTACATTCAAAAATGGTTCAAGATATTGAAGTTGTGCGTAAGGGTAAGACCAGACGGGCAAAACTTTACTACCTGAGAAAGCTTAAAGGAAAAGCAGCCCGAATCAAAGAATCCCGCTAGTTTCAATTTTATCTGTTTATACCCAATTAATCTTAGAGTCAGATCCGTGACCCATTACGTGTTCTGCCTCTACCACATTAAGAAAAAGAGTAGAGACAGAGACACGACGTCCCCGTGTGACTCAACTGAAGATCCTGGGCAAGACAAGCTTTCATTCAAGGCTTAAGAATTGAATTTTTACTCAGTCTATTATATTATTCTAGAGGTGCTTGAAGCATCCTTCATAAATTTTTTTTCGATGGTTGTTGAGGAGAGGATTGGCAGATTTCAAAATCGAGAGAGAGGTCATTCAAGATGGGTATTCAGTCATAGCGGGGATCGATGAAGCAGGGAGAGGAGCTCTCTTTGGCCCGGTTGTAGCCGCGGCCGTGGCATTTCCTCTTCCGCTCATTACTGGAAGAGGACAAACTTGGTTGCATGAGATCAATGATTCTAAACTTTTGTCTCCCAATAAAAGAAAGAGACTGGCAAAATCCATCCTCGAGCATACAGATTCTGTTGGAATTGGGTTATCAACAAATACAGAGATCGATCGAAGAAATATCTATTGGGCTTCATTAGAGGCGATGCGAAGAGCTATCTATAAAATGGGCATTGAACCTGAATTCCTTCTTGTAGACGGATTTTATCTTAATGATGTTCCTTATCCTCAGAAAAAAATACCCAAGGGCGACAGGAAGAGTAAGTCGATTGCGGCAGCTTCCATTATGGCCAAAGTCATCAGAGATGAGATGTTGGTTTATTTGGATAAGGTATTTAGTGGATATGCTCTGTGGAAGCATAAGGGATATGGCACAAAGGAACACTATGAGGCATTGCGGGAACTCGGGCCTACAGACTTCCACCGGAGATCTTTTAATCTGGGATTAGAAAAAGAAAAATGAATTCTAGAAAGGAATACGAAGCTGTTGCTGAAAAATATGTCAGGCGGGGAAAATACAAAGAAGCAATAAAAGAATACCAGAAACTCCTCACTGGAAGCCAGGAACAAGATATCCCCATTAGAAATATTCTCGGGGACCTGTATATCAAGGCCGGTCTTGTGGATATGGCTATTGAAGAGTTTCTGCGGATTGCCCAGTATTACGAACAGAAAAACATTCACGCCAAATCCATCGCTCTTTATAAGAGAATCACACGGCTGAAACCTGAAAATTTTCAATATACGGAAAAGCTGGCCGACCTCTTCCGGGATCAGGGATTCCTCTCTGAATCAAAGACAGAATATAAACAGTTGGGAAAAAAATATTCTAGTGAAGACAGGCCCAAAGATGCCATGCGTGTCTACCATAAATTGCTTGAAATGGACAGGGAGGATATGGAATCCCGGCTTGATCTTGTGGTTCTCTACGAAAATGAGGGGAAAGGGGAAGAGGCCATTGAGGAACTGAATGAATTGGCTGAAATCAAAATGGCCGGAGATAAATATGCAGAGGCGAAAGACCTGCTCGATCGAGCTCGAGAATTACAGGAGGACCATTCTCGCACACTCTCCAATCTTATTGACCTCCTAAAAGTTGAGAAAAAGGATAAAGAAGCCCTGTCGCTGGTCAAGAATATTCTCAAAAAAGATGAAGAGAACATCAAGGCCCTCAAAATCTACGGCGGCCTTTTATATTCCAAAAATGACTTCAAAAAAGCGGAAGAAATATTTACCAAGATTTTGTCACTGAGACCGGGTGAGAACAATATCAGAGTCAGGTTAGGAAAAATTTATATCCACGAAAAAAAGATCGACGAAACATTTCTTCTTTTTGAACCAATTGTGGAATCGTTTATACAGAAAAAAAAGCTAGATAAGGCCATCAGTCTTCTTGGTCTTATAATGGAAGCCAAAGTCGTCCATCTCCCTACCCTGGAAAAAATGGCTAACATTTATAAAGAGAGTGGACAAAAAGAAAATTTTAGGATTGTGAACAAGATTCTTCTGTCTGAATTCCGGAATAAAAAACAGCAAGATAAAATCCTGGATATTTTAAAGGCACTCGTCCAAATGTTTCCTGAAGAAGGGACGTACTATAAGGAACTCAAACAATTGAAACAAACTTTGGGCATCCACGATAAGGAAGAAGCTGAAGACGATTCTTTTATGTTGCAGGAGAAATCAGAAGAGGCCATAGATTCTAATCTTGCAAAGGCGGACTTATATATAGAGCAGGGGCTTGTACGAAATGCAAAACGGATTCTCGATAATCTTTTTGTTGATTTTCCAGACGAACCGAGGATCATACAGAAGATTGAAGAGATCAAAAACATTTTCCCTGATTTTGACCGCGAGGAAATTCCAGAAAGGGTGGAGAAGGTTGTGGAAAAGGAATCGCAGCTTTCTAAAGGGGGCCAAAAAGAGGTTATGGAAAATTCTGGTCTTCCTGAAGAACCGGCTCAGGAGGAAGAGACAGTCTCTGTTGCCGATATTTTTGCAGATACAGATATCATTCCCTTTTCACCTCAAACAGGAGAGACTAGTGGGTATTTTGATCTGGCGGGAAGGATTGACGAAGAATTAAATGTGATGCAGGATATTTTAATTCTTCAAAAAGAAAAAGGGATTTCAACATTTGAGAAGCCTTTATCCGAAATTATTGCGGATTTTAAAATAGATATCGGCAAAAAATTACATGAGGCAAATTTTGAAGGTCGATACAATCTCGGTCTCGCCTTTTTGGAACAAGGACTATGGGATGAAACCATAGAAGAAATGAAGTTGGCTTCTCAGGATTTTTCTCTTGCAATCGACTGTTTTCTAGTGATGAGTGTATGTTTTCGGAATAAACAAGATTATAGTGAAGCCTTGAGCTGCATAGAAAAAGCACTTCAGATTTCGCAAGAAGGTTCAGCCCAACAATTTTCACTCAAATATGAATTGGCTTCTCTCTATGAAGAGATGGAAGATCCTCTCAAAGCGATGCAGATTTTCCTCGAAGTAAAAGAATGGCAAGCAGATTATCGCGAGGTAAATAAAAAACTTAAGGATTTAGCCAAGGCCATCAATTAATCTGAGTAATTCATAAAACCAGCCGACACCTTCATTTATATTTAATGAAATCGACTTGATAGTTTTATTTTTCGATATATTTATGAACTTCACTTTGTTTGTTGGCCAGTTTAAATATTATGTCGGCTGTTTTTACACCAAGGGGGCGAGCCGATCTTACTACATCTGCTTCGTTACGACCGGGTTAGGTTGGGACGGTTCGCGGTGGACAACCACAGCTTCATTTGCCGATGCCTCGCATCTGTTGCAACCTCGGTCGTGAATTATTCAGATTAATTTGTGGAAGCTGAAGAAGGTTGAGAAATTTTAGCTGACTCAAGCGTTGTTATAGAAGTGACAATGTTCGAGAGGTTCTTTTGATTATTGGAGTGAGTCAGTCAATCCGAAACGTATGTCATTTGATCGAAAAGATTAAAATGAGGGATGTTCCTGTCTTTATTCGGGGAGAAAGTGGGACAGGCAAAGAGCTTGTGGCCAGGAAAATTCATGAGAGCAGCCTGAGAAGGAATGGACAATTTGTGGCTGTAAACTGCGGAGCTCTTCCAGAGAATCTTCTGGAGAGCGAGTTGTTTGGATATATAAGAGGAGCCTTCACCGGGGCTTATCGCGATAAATTGGGCCTTATTGAGGAGGCCAGCGGAGGGACCTTTTTTTTGGATGAAATTGGAGATCTCTACGCTCACCTTCAAGCGAAACTTCTGAGGTTCCTTCAGGAGCGAGAAATTCGACGTGTGGGAGACAATAGAATTCGTCATGTCGATGTTCGACTCATCAGTGCGACGAATAAGGACATTGAAGCGGAGGTTTTGCGGGGAAATTTTCGTGAAGATCTGTATTACCGGTTGAAGATATTAACCATCGAGCTGCCTCCTTTAAGAAAAAGAAGGGAGGACATCGTTCTCCTTATAGATTGGTTTTTAAAAAAATATTGTAAAGACCAGAAACAAAAAGACATTATTTTCTCTCCTGAAGCCATTGAGCTTTTAGCCAATTATTCATGGCCCGGGAATGTCAGAGAGCTGCAGAACGAAATCCTGAGATGTTTGATCTTAAAAGATGAAGGGTGCGTAATTCATGCAGATTGTCTATCCTCCAAGATAAATCCAAACAAAAATAGCGGTAGAGTTCCGCCTCGTGATTATTTTCGGGCTAAGGCTGAATTTGAGAAAAGATATGTCTATCAAGCACTCATTCAGTTTAATTTCAACAGGGTCAAAACCGCGCAAAAAATGGGGATCAGTCGACAGGGCCTGTTTAAACTCATGAAAAAGCACGACATCTCTATCCCAAATTCTCTCAAAGAGTAGAACCCCTTTGAAATATTTGCCAATGCAGTTTTTTTTTGATAGATTTTTCTTTTATGACAAAGAAAAAAAAGGAATCTCATGTGTTCCAGGTAGAATGTTCCTGCTGTCAAACGAAACTGTGGATAGATCCGGTTACAAAAGAAATCTTGAGATCCGAAAAAGCTAAAAAGAAAAAAGGTTCGTTAGACGCCCTCCTTTTAAAAGAGAAGAAAAAAAAGGAGGAAGTGGACAGGAGATTTAGCGCGACAGCCGAATTGGCCAAAGAAAAACAGAAGCTGGCCAAAGAAAAATTTGAGAAAGCCTTTTCTAATCTTGAAGATGATTAGAAGATCTAGATTTGGTTTTTAACTCCCGATCTGAGTCTCATCCTCCCTGATTTTTGGAGCCATAGTGAACTTGGTGAAGCCGAATACAGCCAGGATGACTATAGCTGTATAGTTCATTATAGCCCAGGGAGCGTAGGTGAATGTGTCTATTCCGAGTGTTGCTGCTATATACACTCCTGCCATGCTCCATGGGATAAGTGGGACAAAAATAGCGCCGCTTTCCTCGATAATTCTGGACAAATTTTTGGCCGCAAGGTTATTTTTTTTGTAGACGGGAGCCAGCAGTTCGCCAGGAAGAATCATGGAAAGGTAGGAACTTCCAGTGACCAGAGCCGTGACAATGGAAGAGGCAATGGTTGTAAGCACAATGCTCCACACCTTATTGGCAAATTTCATAACACTGTTTAAAATGACAGAAAGAAGGCCGGTTTTCTGCATGATGCCGCCAAAACAAAAGGCTGTAAAGGCCACAAGCTGGGTTTCCATCATGCTCATCATACCACCTCTGGAAATGAGGTCATCGACATACGCCACGCCCGTGCTGGACTCATATCCTGTGTTCATGGCTGTGGCAATATCCGGAATGGATGCTTTTTGAAATATCACGGCAAGTGTTGCCGCCACAAAGGAAGAGAGCAACATGCCAGGGATGGTGGGTTTTTTTGTGGCAGCAAAATAGAGGACAATCA
This sequence comes from uncultured Eubacteriales bacterium, assembly GCA_964633715.1. Lineage (GTDB taxonomy): Bacteria > Acidobacteriota > Aminicenantia > Aminicenantales > Aminicenantaceae > JAUWVG01. The sequence continues at coordinate 17,551 of CAZWHQ010000051.1, read as the reverse complement.
CCATGGGCAGAAGAAGAAGGATATTAAAATTGAAGTTGGCCTGCAACGTTTTCATGATGATCGTCATTCTTTCATTTTCAATAATTTTTGCTTCATATCCGAGTCCGATGAAAAAGTAAACGAGGAGTCCAATCAACCAGGCAGGCGTGGCGGACCAGACCATGTGTTTGATGTGGTCAAACAGGTTTGAATTTGCAGCTACTGGAGCTAGATTTGTCACGTCTGAAAAAGGGGACATTTTATCACCAAAGTAAGCCCCGGCCACTATCGCTCCTGCGGCCGGTCCGGCTGGAATACCCAATCCTAGAGCGATCCCCATGAATGCCACACCCAAGGTTCCTATCGTTCCCCAGGATGTCCCGGTGGCAATAGATGTCAGAGAGCACACGAAGCATGCCGTAACCAAAAAAAACTTTGGCGAGATGAGTTTGAGTCCGTAAAAAATGATCATGGGAATGGTCCCCGCAGATATCCAGGCTCCTATGAGGATTCCGACACAGAGCATAATCAGAATGGCAGGCATGGCTTTATGGATGGAATCGACGATTCCCTTTTCCATGTCCTGCCATTTAAAGCGCAGGATCATTCCTAGAATTCCAGTCAAAAAGGCAGCCGCTACAAGAAGGACTTGCGGTTTGATGTGATAAATTCCATAGCCGATTCCAAGGAGAAGGCCCATGGTGATCATGGGGATAAGAGCCACCATAAGACTGGGTGTTTTTGTTTTGTGTGCTTTTTTATTTTTTGAATCGTTCATCTGAATTCCTTAAAAGGAAGATGGTAAGCTATCATGAATTTCTTTACTAATCAATATTAGGAAAGTGGGGACAGTCCCCACTTTTTTATTGAAAAAGTAGGGACTGTCCCCACTTTCCTAATATTATTAGTGAATTTCTTTACTAATCAATCATTTGGGGCTACAATTAACCACGCCTCAAAATCATGCCAACATTTGAAGAAGAATTTATCCGACTTCGCCCTCAGGTGGCCAAAATCACGTCCTTTTCATTGATGGGAAAAAAACTTGTTGTCAAGGGAAAAAAGAACATTGTCAAAAAGGGACCAAATATCATTGTTGGCAATCACATCGGAAATTTTAAAGATGTTGCCACCTTGCTAGAGATCGTTCCCCGGCCTATATTCTTTGTCGCCAATCAGATGATCTTCGACAAAAAAGAATTGAATTATTTAATCCGGAAACATCTGAAAAGACACCTGAGAGATTTTGGGCTTGCTGTAGACCTTTTTTTTAAACCAATAAAGACGATTATAGTCAATTTTGTCACAGAAAATATTTCAAAAGTGGGAACAATCCCGGTAGATCTTTATGAGGGGAAAAAACAGGCTGTAAAAAAATGCCAAGAATACTTGGAAAAGGGAAGAGCTATCATTGCCCTTCAAGGAAGAGGCCGGATTATGAAAAGAGACCCGCATCCCTATGTTCCAGAATTCAGAAAGGGTGCGTCCATCATGTCCTATAACTTGTATATAGAAAAGGGGATTTCTGTTCCCGTAACTCCGGTGGCGTTTTATGGCACGCATAAGCCCTTCGTCACTCCCTCCAAAGTCAAAGTCAACGTCGGTGAACCCATGTTCATCTCCGATTATTTGGATAAAAGTTTTACGGACACTATCCAAAAATTCAGGACTGCGATGGAAAAAAGAGTTAAATCCCTCTTTTTTGAAATGATAAAAACTTAACGGATTCTTAAGACAGTCTGGTCCGGTTATTGATTTTTAGTGTATCTGGAAATGACCTCTGTATTGATCTGAAAGAAAAGGTCGTACTTGATGTTGACTCCCTTCTCCTCCCTCATTTTTGTCAGATAGGACATTATGAACTTGTTTTTTTCTGATTCCAGGATAGTCTCTCTTTCTGTATCTTTGTTGGCTTCAAAATCCTCTTTTGTTACTGTCTTGCGGTCGAGCACACGCACCAGAGTATATCCATCGGGAAAGGCGACTGGATCGCTGACCTGTTCAAGGGGAAGCGAAAACGCCAGTTTGTCAATCTCCGCGTTATTGCCGACCAGTCCGATATATTGATTCCGTTTGTGCTCCTCGACAGTTTTATACTCGAGATTGAAGTCCTCTGAAAGTTCCACAAAATCTTTTCTGCCGAATTCCGCTTTGACTCTATTGATAGTCTCGAGGGCTTTTGTTTTTTTCCTGTCATCGAGGAGGTCATTCTTCACCTCTTCTTCAATTTCCTCAAATTCTGCAGGGCGTGGGGCCTCAATTTTTTTGAGTTGGGCAATGCCAACACCTTTGTATGTAAAAATAGGTGTCGATATGGCGTCTTTTTCCAGCTGAAACAGGGAAAAACTGATCGATCCAGAAGGATCGATGTCTTCAATAGAATCTCCCTCTTTCAAGAGCCCAGAGCTTTGTATTTGAAGTCCAAGCTTTTGGGCTGCAAGAGTTAAGCTTTTTTCTTTTCTGGCCGCTTTTTCAAGTCTGGCCGCCTTTTCATCTACAAATTCTCTTGCCTTCTCATCCTTAAGGATGGTGGTGATTCTTTCAGTGACATCTTCTAATGCCTGCTGCTTTGCGGGTTCCTTTTGTGTGACCTTGAGGATGGAAACTCCATCCGGAAGTTCAATAGGATTGGATAGGGCTCCTGCATCCAATTGAACAATCTCATCCTGTTCAGTTGCAGGCAGACTTCTCCAGTCAAAAAGGCCCCAGTCTCCTCCATCTATGGCTTTATCATCTTTCGAGAAAATCTGTGCGAGGGAGGCAAAGTTTTCTCCACTGTTGATGCGGCCCAAAATTTCCTGGGCTTCGGCTTTCACGGCATCCATTTCCTTGTTTTCAAGTGGGAGAAAGATTCGGCTGACTTTGACTTTTTCAGGATCCTGGAACTGTGTCAGATTGTCTTCGTAATACTTGGCTATCTCAGAGTCAGTCAAGTCCATCTCGGTTTTCATATCATCAGTGACAAAAAAAACGTAGTCAGCTTCTCTTCTTTCCGGGATTTTATACTCGTTTTTTTGTCCTTCATAAAAGGTTTTGAGTTCTTCGGGTGTAAACTCTTCTTCTATCTCCATCTTCGCCGTTTCGCTGACAATGTATTCAATTTTTGCCGTTTCATTGTTGTTTTTGTATGCTTCCCAAAGGTCATCGGGAGAGATAGTCACACCGGATGTGATCACTTTTACAACCTTTTCAATCCTGATATCCCTTTTTAAACTCTCTTCAAAATCAGAAATATTATATCGATTCCACTCAAGAATTTTTTTGTACTCTTCAAATCCTATGAATTTCCCGTCCCTCTGAAGGCCAGGGAGACTTCTAATCTTTTCAGCGACTTCTTCATCTGTGGCCTCAATACCCAATTCCTTGGATGCTTGAAGAATGAGTGTTTGCTGAATGAGCTGTTCGAGAACCTGCTGAGGAATATTAAGCTGCTGGATGAATTGTGTGTCCAATTCAGAGAATTGTTCTTTCATATTCTCAAGCTGCATTTGGAGAGTCTGGTAGTAAAGGCTGGCTGATATTTTTTCTCTCCCCACCGTCGCTAGTGTATTGGACGCTCTTTTTCCTCCAATTTCTCCTCCACCTCCCCAGACGGCAAATATAGATACAATAAAAGCGGCGATTACAAACCACAGTATGGGAGCTAAAGATTTCACATTCTGTCTCATCGATTTTAACATGGTTTTACCTCATACCTATGACTCATCTCCTTATAATTCTTTAAGGAGATATCTGGAAATCACAAGTCTCTGGATCTCAGATGTTCCCTCATAGATCGAAAATGCTCGGGCGTCTCTAAATAGCTGTTCGACTATATACTCTTTAGAATATCCATACCCACCATGGATCTGAAGAGCCGTATAGGCGATTTTGTTTGCTGCTTCGGAAGCGAAGAGTTTGGCCATAGAAGATTCCTTGGCAAAAGGTTTTCCCTTATCGAATAGGCAAGCGGCCTGATATGTGAGAAGCCTGGCGGCTTCAGTTTGAACGGCCATATCTGAAATCATGAACTGGATGGTCTGCAGGCCTGATATAGGGCTTCCAAAGGCTTCCCGGGTTTTGGCATATATTACGGCCTCATCCAGGGCTCGCTGTGCTAATCCTACCGATTGGGCTGCAATTCCAATTCTTGAGTGGTCCAGGCACTGGAAGGCAATGGCTGTCCCTTGGCCTACTTCTCCGAGCAGATTTTCTGAAGGTATTTGGCAATTCTCCAGGGAAATTTGGGCTGTGGGAGAGGCATGGAGTCCAAGTTTTTCTTCGATTCTACTTACATTTAGACCTGGAGTATCCTTGTCCACTATAAACGCACTGATTTTTTTTTCTTTGTCTTTTTCTGTCTTGGCAAATAGGATCAGAGCATCGGCTTCTCTTCCGTTTGTTACCCAGGATTTTGTGCCATTCAGCACATAGACATCTCCGTCCTTTTTGGCCTTTGTTTTCAATTGAGTGGCGTCTGAACCGGCTCCTGGTTCAGTTAAGCTGAAAGCTCCGAGGATCTGTCCTGAAGCAGCAGGCGGGAGATATTTATCCTTCTGGTTTTGGGTGCCGAATTTATTGATGGCATAACAAAAAAGTGAACAATGGACTGATACAATTACAGAAAGAGAGGCGAGTGCCCGTCCGATCTCCTCAAGAGCAAGGATATAGGAAAGTTCGTCTGTTTGAATGCCGCCAAATTCTGAGGGCACAGTCATGCCTAAAATTCCCATATCCGCAATTTTCTTGAGGAGTTCTTTGGGGAATTTATGCAAATCTTCCAGTTCTTTTCCCTTGGGCAGAATTTCTTTATTGGCAAAATCCTTCATCATATCCAGGACGAGTTTTTGTTCCTCTGTCAGTTCAAAGTCCATGTTATTTGTTCTCTCTTTTTTTTTTGTTTTTGTTATTGAAGTGGACCGAGAGCTCATTATAAGTTGTGTTTAGATCTTCGATGAAGTGTTTGGTTTTTCCGACCAGAGGCATAAAACTGGAGTCACCAGTCCAACGGGGGATGATATGGAGATGGTAGTGATCGGCAACTCCGGCTCCTGCGCTGTGTCCGATATTCATGCCGGCATTAAAGCCGTGAGGTTCATATTGGGTTCTTAATATTTTTAGACACAGCTTGAGAAGCTCTCCGAGCTCATCTGTGGTTTTTTTGTCTGCCTTTTCTACAGTATCGAGGTGTTCATAGGGCGCAATCATGAGGTGTCCAGGTGTATAAGGGTATTTGTTCAGGAGGATAAAATTCTTGGAACCCCTGTAGAGAATAAATGCCTCTCGATCATTTTTCAAATCAAGGGCACGACAAAAGATGCATTTTTTCATTTTGTAAACATTTTTGACGTATTTTTCTCTCCATGGAGTTAAAATATATTCCATTATTTGTTGAACAGATTTTTCAAGTGTTTGCTGGGCTTAAAGTAGAGTACTTTTTTGGATGGAACCTGGACCGGTTCACCTGTGCGAGGATTTCTCCCCGAACGCGCTTCTCTTTGTCGGAAACGAAAACTGCCAAATCCTCTTAGCTCGATTTCTTCCCCCCTTTCTATGGCTTCTTTAATAGTCTGAAAGAAGAGGTTCACTCCTGTTTCTGCCTCTTGCTTGGAAATATCCATTTTTGCCGCGATTTTGTTGATTAAATCAGCCTTTATCATTTTTTTCCTCCTTTTTGCTTACCTTTTTGTTTTCCGTTTTTTTGGTGGTTGTGATTTTATCAAACTGGTCTTTCATGATATCGCCAAGAGTGTGGCGATTGTCTTGCCCATCCATATACTTTTGATAATCCCGTTTCTGCATCTCGAGTTGCGCTTGTCTGAAACTGAGGGAGATTTTTTTATCTTGCTGGCTCAATTTTAGAATTTTAGCCGATTTTTCATCTCCAATGGAAAATACTTCGGATGGATTTTCGATTTTTTTGTCATCCAGTTCCGAGAGGAATACAACGCCTTCAATTCCCGGAGTAATCTCTGCAAACACACCAAAATCCACAATCCTAACAATTTTAACTTTGACAATATCTCCAACTCTATGGCGATCGAAGAAGTCCTCCCAGATGTCTCCTTCTAACTGCTTAATACCAAGAGATAATTTTTGTTTGGCCACATCAATGTTCAGGATAATAGCTTCTGCCTCTTCTCCTATTTTCAACTTGTCAGAAGGATGTTTAATCTTTTCCCAACTGATATCTGAAATATGGATCAGTCCTTCGATGCCCTTTTCCACCTCTAAAAAAGCCCCAAAATCGGTGATGTTTGTAATTTTTCCCTTGACTCGAGATCCAGGACTATAGGCCTGTTGGAATATTTCAAGGGGATGAGGATTGACCTGCTTCAAACCCAAGGAGATTCGTTTTGCTTTTGCTTGTATGGAGAGAATAGCCACTGTAACATCTTCTCCAACTTTTAGGACTTTCTTAGGGTGGAGCATTTTCCTAGACCATGACAGGTCTGAAATATGGATCAGTCCTTCGATGCCTTCTTCCAGTTCAATAAAAGCTCCGAAATCGGTGAGACTGACTACTTTTCCCTGAATTTGCTGTTGGACATGGTACCGGCTTTCGATATCTTCCCAAGGATCAGGAACCAGCTGTTTGAGTCCCAATGAAATCTTTTCCTCTTTTTCGTTGAAGTCGAGAATAATGACTTCCACATCTTGCCCGATATGGAGAAGTGAAGAGGGATGGTTGAGTTTTCCCCAGGAAATATCGGACACATGAAGCAGGCCTTCGATACCTCCGATATCGACAAATGCTCCGAAGTTCGTCAGCGATTTGACTTGTCCTTTAACTTTTTTTCCTATGCTCAATTGAGAAAAAAGTTGGATCTTTCTTTTTTCTTTTTCATCTTGGAGGAGAAGTTTTCTCGATAGGACTGCATTTTCCGTTTTCCGGTCAAATTTAATGACTTTAAATTTATACCTGTTGCCGATGAGTTTTTCGGGAGACTTGACAATCCTGATGTCTGCATGAGATTCGGGCAGGAATGTATCTATTCCAACATTGACCAAGTAACCATTTTTTATTTTTTCGGTTACTTTTCCAATGATCCAATTATTGTTTTGGTATGCTTTTTCTAGGTTGTTCAAGGCTTTGACAGCGATGGCTTTTTTCCTGGAGAGAAGCAAGTAACCTTCCTTTGCGTGACTCCTTTCAAGGATGGCCTCGACTTCATCGCCTGGATTAAAATTATTCATATCCTCGGGATCGTCAAAATCCTCGGCGGGAATCATGCCTTCGGATTTGAATCCGACATCTACGAGGACGTAAGCAGGTGTCACTTTTATGACTTTTCCCTTGACCAATTTCCCCGGAGTCAGTTCTGAAGAACTGATTTGGTATTTATCCAAGAGGTCCTCGTATTCTTTCGAGGACAGATTTTCTTCTTTTGTTGACTTAGTTAGTTCTGACATTAGACCACTTTCTCCCTTTACATATTCAAGATTTTCTAGCCGTTGTGACTTTCATTGTTAAAAAAATATGATGGGTTATCCTAACCTAGATGAGGGGTCTTGTCAATCCTAAATATAGATAAAATCTTAACTTAGCTTCATTTTGAAGGAGCCAAAAATTGTCCGATTCCTTCAATTTTTACACGCTCGGCCGACGGAACGCCATGGATGGCGAAAAATTTTGCCGGATCCACTTCTTGGAGAGCAGAAATGAGGGCTTCTATTGATGCGAGATGTCGTCCCACCCGTTGCTTGAGCGGTATTCCTTCTTCTTTAAATGGAACGAACAGCCGTCCGAGCTTATCGGCTCGGACGTAATTTTTATCCTTTCCCTCAGTGATGAGTGAGGCAGAGGATTTTCCCTTCAAACGTCCATGAGAGGCGTTTGCGGTCTCTAAGAGGACAGATTTGACCAAGGCAAAATCTCCCCACTCCCGATGACTCAGTCCTCGCAGGTTCACGGGAGAGGCCTCAAGGCGAAATTCCAAATTCGACATCTGAAGTTCCATATAGGCGATTGAAGCGATCTCGGCACTGTTGTCGTGGAAGACGATGGCATTTATGATGGGATATTCCGGTGCGGCCTCATGGAGGTCCACAGCCAGATCGATTTTTTCCGCTTTAAGAACCTCCATAATTCCATAGGCGATTTTCTCAGTCAGATTGCCATTCTTTCTACCTGGATAGCTGCGGTTGAGGTTGCGGCATTCTGTTCCCGCCAATTTCTGTCCACCCGGATTGACAAAAACGGTTGGATCCGGCCATTGGTGTATGGGATTGGTCAAACGTGATCCGTATTTAAACCACCTCTGTCCGTCTTGAGTTGTAATGGAATAATGTTGTGGACTTCCTTCAAATGGATCGTTATGAGTAAAACCACTGTGGTTGCCCCAAGGAATGATAACCACCTTTCCCGTCTGGACCTGAATATTTTCTATAAGAAGAACGGCGGTGATAGTGCCGGCAGGTTCATTGGGGTGTGTGCCTCCGAGAATAAAGATGTTTCTTCCAGGCTGTTCTCCTTGAAAGATGAAAACAGGGGTATCCCCTGGAGTTTTCTTCAGTTTTGGAAAATATTCACTCAACATTTTTTTTGCTGACAAACCGCGGCTAGGAAAAATGGGGTCTTCTCTGTGCATCGCCGTGAAACTTTTTCCTGAAAAATAGCCTATCGCTATGGCTCCAAGCAGAAAAACGGAACCAAGGATATGATGTCTTTTTATTTTTACCATGACTGTTTTACTTCACTAAGAACAAGCGGAGAAGAAACAAAACGATAATAATAGTTGCGCTGACCTGAGCCCAGAACTTTTTCTCACGGAACAAATAAAAGACGAGATGGATTGTGAGAAAGAGCACGATCAAGCGATATAATATATTCATTGTTCTATAAAATTTTGTCTAGCAAAGGAGCAAGAAAAAGGACTCCTAATCCCATTACCAATAAAAAGAAAGCGGGAAAAATACAAAAGCAGAGGACCTTAAAATAATTTTTTTCTTCTACAACCTGTGCAGCAAATATGCCCGCCAAGGCTGTCGGAGGCATAAGGTCACCAAGTCCGGCAATAGCTGAAAGAGCGGCAGATGTGAAAATTGTGTTTTTGCTGATCAGAGCCAGAATAAAAGGGACTCCCAGAATAGACGCTGATCCATACGCTGAAACCGCACCAAACAGCGGCATGGAAACAGAAATGCCAAGATAGAGGAAAACAGGAGGAAGCGAGAGAAAAGAGACGATTGTCCATCCTCTTCCTCCAGTTAATGTCATAATCTGGATAAACATGCCAACACCTGCCAGGATGCAAAGGATTGGCATGGCTTCTTGGATTCCATCCAAAGTCACTTTGAAAAAATTGAACGGACGTCCACAGAAAAGGCCGACAAAGCTTCCTAGAAGAAAGATAGCCGGGATTCCAATATCGGGAACATGTTTAGTGGGAAAGCTTTGGATTGTCATTAATACGAAGACGACAACAAGCGGCAAAAAGTGCAGGTATCCATATTCTTTTGCGTAAGATGGGGGGAGGATAGTTTGCAGTTGTTTTTGATCTAAAATCTGGACATCTTTATAGCCCAACCATAGAGAAAAAAAATGGCGAGAGGAACGACTATAATCAGCAAGGGAATAGTCAGTCCCACATAAGGCATATCCACACCTCCTCCCATGATCATCACCAGGATGTTAATGGGAGGGGCAAGCATTCCTAAAATTCCGCCCATGGCTATTAATGCGGCAGCTTTTGCTTTGGGAAGCCCTAATTTCATAAGCACAGGGGCTACCAATGCGCCAGTGCTCAAAACAGCACATGTCGAAGATCCGGTGATCATACCTGGAAACATGATAATAACCATGACACTCAAAAGCAGAGAAAATTTTCTCCTGTAAAATGTTTTCAGGAGTAGAGAAGTGATTGTGTCCAGTAAACCCGATGCCTGAAGGACTTTCATGAATATCATAGCGCAGACGATGATGAGGATAGTATCGAAGTAACCAAAACTGCCTTCGATAAGATGATGTAAGGCTAGACCTTCACCCCCAAGAATAGCTCCGGCCAGTGCTGAAAAGATGAGAGAAACTCCGATGGGGAGTTTTAAGACCATGGCTAAGATTACAAAGATGGCGACCATGGCCAGAAAGATTTGTGCTTCTGACATGCTTGTTATAAAAAAGCGTTTTTAAGTGGCTCTAGAGCATCAGCTGTTCGTTCAACCTCTATGAGTTGAATCTGATGAGTCGTGCAAATATCTGTGAAGAGGCCGTCCTTATTTCCGGATTTTACAATAAGAGCAAGCTGGGCAGAAGGAAGAACGGTTTTAATCATCTTATCAGACAGAGTCCCTCTCCGCTGCTCTCCGCCCAAATGGAGGCAGAGAATGGGGATGTTGAGCTCTTGACTGGTTTTAATTAGAGAAGCTACTCTTTCATTTTCCTGGGACATATCAAGTCCTGCGGCTCCTAATCCTTTCAGACTGGCGCCGATGACCAGGATAATGGTTTTGGCATCAGCGATATCCTGGGCGGTTGCTGTTTTGGATAATGAATAGTTGAGGCCGGCCCGCTTTGCCAATACCGAAGCCAGTTGAACATCAGCGCTTTGTCCGGCAGAGGTGATCAGAATAGGCTGTTCGAACTGCGGAGAGTCCTTTGAGGTTAGAGGGCCAGTTATTAAAGAGATAAAAAGCAGAATAGAAATAATGGTAAAAATCGGTCTATTTTTCATTTTAATAGCCTGCTCCAAATCCGTCCCTTCTTGAATCAGCTCCTCCATAAAACCCCTTTTTTCTTGGGAGAATCGAAAGGCCCTGTGCTCCTCCAAAGTAATTGTCGTAGTTTTCGCGGATGAAAAGAATATGTCCCATAGCTTCAAGAGAGTGCCTGACTTCTAAAGAAATACGGGATTCAAGATAGACATCCCTGGATTCTCCCAAAACTGAATAGCTGAAAAAACGAGGGGCCTCGATGGCTTCGTCCAGGTTCATCTCAAAATCGAAAATATTGATCAAAATCTGCGTAAGAGAGGGAAAAATCCGAGTTCCACCTGGTGAACCAAGAGCGAGCACAGGTTTATTGTTCTTAAACACAATTAGAGGCCCCATGGAGCTGACCGGCCGCCTGAAAGATTGCGGTGCATTGGGTGATTTAGGATCCTGGGAAAAATCGTCCATATGATTATTCAACAAAAAACCGGTGCCTTCAGGAATGATTCCGGAGCCAAAAAAATGGTTGATGGATTGAGTCAGAGACACGATGTTTCCTTCTTTGTCGCAAACACAGAGATGAGTCGTGCTTTCTTTATCGTTGTCTGTTTCGTCGAATTCTCCATAGGGATAATTGTTGAGGGGCCTATTGGGATTGATCCGAGAAGCGATCTGTTTGCCGTAACTTTTTGAAAGAAGGAAAGCAACTGGGATAGAAACATATTCAGGATCGCCAAGATAACGGGCCCTGTCGGCAAAAACAAAACGAAAGGCCTCACACAGATGGTGAATGTACGCAGTGGAATTAGGTCCCCATTTTTGAACTGGCCAATTCTCGATAATGTTTAAGAGCTGGAGGATGTGTAATCCTCCTGATCCAGGGGGTGGGATGCTGTAGATGGTATAATCTTTATATGTTCCTGTTAAGGGTTCCTGCTCAATGGGCTGGAAACTGGAAAGGTCCTCGAGCGAGAGAATCCCTCCGAGGTCCTGGACGGCCTTGACGATTTTTTTTGCGATGTCTCCCTGATAGAATTCCTCGATTCCATTGGCTGCGATTCTTTTAAATGTGTTCGCTAGCTCAGGATTGCGGAAAAGATCTCCAGGTTCAAAAGGAAAACCGTCATTGAGGTAGATGCTCTTTTCACCCGAATTTTTGAGAAGCTTTTCGTACTCATCCTTGTTGATTTTGCTGAATGTGTCGCTCAATTCGAAACCAGACTCCGCTATGTCCACTGCTTTTTTTATGACGTCGCTTAGGTTCTTTGTGCCATATTTATTCAAGGCAAGATTCCATCCAGCTAGGGCGCCGGGGACAGCTACAGACAGGCCGTGTTCCCTGCGGAGTTCAATACTGGTTTCGCCCTCCCCGGGCTTGAACATTTCGGGGAAAGCGCCAGAGGGTGCCATTTCACGAAAATTGACAACAGTGACCTTCTTTTCTCTCGCTAGATAGATGACCATAAATCCTCCTCCTCCAATTCCTGAGGCGAAGGGTTCTGCCGCGTTTAAGGCAAAAGCAGTGGCTATGGCTGCATCCACTGCGTTCCCGCCCTTTTTAAGCATGTCCAATCCTGCGAGTGCAGCTAGAGGATGCGCAGCCACAACCATACCTTTTTGCCCGTAAACATTGTAAGGGGTGTGTGTGTCAGAGGGGGGATTGATGTTGTCTTCGACGTTAGGCGAACAGGAGGAGATTAGTAAAAGAGAAAGAATAGTAAAAATAAATACCGAAATTTTAAAATACCGGGATTTATTCGACATCTTGTTTTTCCTCCAAAATTTTTGAAATCTCTTCCTGTGAAGGAAGATCTTTCAGGCTTTCCAGGCCAAAATATGAGAGAAACCTGTTGGACGTTCTGTAGATAAGGGGTTTCCCGGGACTTTTTTTTCGCCCAATGATTTTTACCAAGCGTTTTTGAAGGAGCGTTTTTAGTGAATGTGATGAATCCACACCCCGAAAAGCCGAAATTTCAGCCAGGGTGAGGGGCTGATGATAGGCCACAGTTGAAAGGGTTTCCATGGCAGCCATGGATAATCTATTCGTTTTTTCTACACGAAGAAGCTTTCTAATCCATGGATCGTACTCGATTTTTGTAGAGAACATGTAGCCGCCGGCAACCTGAACGATCTGAATACCTCTGTTGTTCAAATTATAGTCCTGGACAAGTTCCTCGAGGGCCTTTTGAATGTCCTCTGATGGAAAATCGGATAAAAGAGTGCGAATTTTTTCAAAAGGTAAAGGCTCGATAGAGATAAAGATTAGTGTTTCGAGGATGTTTTTTAAGTTGGATGTCATGTTGGGCTCTCTTTACGCAGCCAGACTTTGATGGTGTGGAAGAGGCTTTCCTGGATCGCGACTACAATTCTGGCTTTGATCAATTCTAAGAGACAGAAAAAGGATAAAAAAGCTTCGGAAATGGTTTCCTGTTGGTTGAAGTATTCGATAAAGTCGAGAAAAGAATGTTTCGTTAGATAATCCATCATCTCTTTCATCTTTTCTTCGTGCGTTTTTTCTTTCCCCTTAATGGTTCTCATGTTTTCCCGCTCTCTCTTTTTCATTAGAGAAAAAAACGCTTCTGCCAGGTCAAACAGGGAGATTTCTGTCAGCGCCAGTTCTTCTTCCCAGTCACTTGGAGGCAGGAAGGTCCGCTGCCATTTTTGCAGTTCTTCATTTTCTTTTTCTCTCAGAAGTGACCCGGCGGCCTTAATCTTTTCATAGCCCAGAAGTCTGTCGACCAGGATTCTCCTTGGATCCTCCATATCGTCTTCCGGGACGGTCTCGCGGGGCAGGAGCATTTGGGATTTTATGTAAATCAAGAGGGCAGCGATAAGAAGAAATTCTGCTTCCCGTTCTAAATTTATTTTTTCTTTCTGGTCGAGGTAATTTAAGTAATCTTTTGTGATCGCAGAGATGGGGATATCGTGGATATCAATTTTTTTCTTTCTTATAAGAAAAAGAAGGAGGTCCAATGGGCCTTGAAAGGCCTCCAGTTTGACCTGGTAACTTTCAGATGTGTCCATTCACAACTATCAAAGCTCAGAAGCCCAGTGCAGACCGGACCTCTTTCATCGTTTTCTGTGCGTCTTTACGTGCTTTTTTGTTCCCCTCTTCAAGAGTCTCCCAGACCAGATCCGGGTTGCTCTCAAGGACTCTTCTTTTTTCCCAAAACGGATTAAGGATCTGGATGATGCTTTCGATGACCTCAAGTTTGCAGTCAAGGCAGCCTATTCCGGCTTTGCGGCACCCTTCGGCCAGTTCATCTCTTTTTTCTTTCGATAAAAATGCTTTATGTAGAGTAAACACTGGACAGTCATCGGGTTCTCCCGGGTCTGACCGTCTTTTGCGCCGGACATCTGTTTTCATGGTAGAAATTTTCTGGCGAATCACGTCCCGGGAATCCTTGAGATTGATGGCATTTCCGAAAGATTTGCTCATCTTACGTCCATCAGTCCCTGATAATTTAGGAACTTCGGTCAGCAGCATCTGAGGTTCTGGAAAAACATCGCCGAAGAGGCGATTAAAACGACGGGTGATCTCCCGTGCGAGTTCAAGATGGTAGGCCTGGTCTTCACCGACAGGCACTATCTCGGCTTTATAGAGGATGATGTCGGCCGTCTGGAGAACGGGATACCCTAGAAAACCATAGGTGTTGAGATCCTTTTCAGGAAGCTCTTTTTGCATTTCTTTAAATGTTGGAACCCTCTGGAGCCATGGAAGGGGGATGATCATGGACAGCAGAAGGTGGAGCTCAGCGTGTTCTTGAACTTCGGATTGGACAAAAATTGTGCACTTTTTCGGATCCAACCCAATGCTCAACCAATCAGCGGCCACTTCAAATGTATTTTCTCTGACGGAGACAGATTTCATGTACTCAGAAGAGAATCCGTGCCAAGTGACGATGGAGTAATAGCATCTGTATTTGTCCTGAAGTTTAAGCCAGTTACGAAGCGCTCCGGCAAGATGACCCAGATGGCATGGGCCTGTTGGCCGAAGTCCGCTAAAAACAGTTTTTGTCGAATTGTCGTTAATGGTTTTATTCATGTTAGATCGTTATAAGTGTAAGAATGATGGATTGGATGGGGCCCAGAACTACTCTAAAAAAACCGATCCACAGAAGACCGATGATGATGAGAAATCCGTAAGGCCGAATTTTCTCGTACTTTTCAACAGCTTCATCCGAAAGAAATCCCATCAGCACGCCGCTTCCGTCAAGAGGTGGAATGGGGATAAGGTTAAAAATAGCCAGAAATGCGTTGATGAGGATTCCAAAATAAAGAATCATAAAAAGTCCCTGAGCGAGCTGGAGTTGTCCTCCTATACCCGGACCGGTGTAGAGTGCTGCTTGAAAGAACTTTGGGCTTGCAAATTTCAATATTCGAATAATGATAAAAAAACCCAAAGCAGCAGTAAAATTTGAGAGAGGGCCCGCAGCGGAAATCCAGAGATTGTCCCGGCGGGGATTTCTCAGGTTCATGGGATTGACGGGAACGGGTTTGGCCCATCCTATCAGGGGAATACCTGTAAACATCATCAATATTGGAAGAAGTACGGTTCCAATCGGATCGATATGCGGGATGGGATTGATGGTCACCCTTCCCATTTGGAAAGCGGTTGGATCGCCGAACTTTTTGGCTGACCAACCATGCGAGGCTTCATGGATGGTGATGGCAAAGAGAAGCACAAAATAGGCGAGAACTCTTGTTAGGATTTCCATCAGAGGTCTTTTATAGCATATCCACCCGGGCTCGTAAAGTACAAGAAAACAACGTTTGATCACTTTTATAATAACTTCATATTCTTGGAACCCCTGAAAAAACTTGACAAACAGCGTCTTACTTGGCAATCTTTCCTAAAATGAAAACCATCAAAATATGGATTCGAGACGTATTCCCCCTGGCTAAATTTAGGATGGGCCTTTTTATATTAGGATTGATGGTGTGGCCTTTGGTGTTAATCGGTTCTATCCGCTTCACGGATGTCACCGACCAGTTTTTAGTGAGAGGATACAGCTATTTTGGAGGACATGGCGTATGTTGGATCGACGTTAATAACGACAAGATGCTGGATATTTATGTAAAGAATGCCGGAGCACAAGGCCTACTGGCTGTAAAAGATATCCTGTTTATCAACCACGGAAATTTTTTCTTGGACGAAGCAGACCAACGGGGAGTTTCAGATGAGTATGCCGAAGGAACTCACGGTGCGGTATTCGCCGATCTGGATAATGATCAAGATTTCGATCTTTTCTCTACAACATCCTATGATGGAATTAGTCCTGCCTTTAATCACATCTATCAAAATGATGGATTGGGCTTCTTTCAAGATGTGACCGGAGGTATTGTCCCCCAACAAAATATCGACACAGCTTCCCGTGGAGTTGCCGCGGCTGATTTTGATGGAGATGGCGATTTAGACCTTTTTTTTACAAATCCTTTAACAGATCCCCTCGACGATAATACTGAACCCTCAGCTCCCCAGGCATTGAATAATTTTTATAGAAACGACGGAGCGGGCATTTTCACTCAAATGTATCGTGGTATAAACTGGACAGGCTTTGTTCAAGGAGTGTCCTCCCTCGATATCGATGGAGATGGTGATATCGATATCGCTGAAGCAAAATGGGCAGCCCCATCGACCATCTATTTAAATGACGGAGCCGGAAATTTCACTGATGTCGGTGCCAATTTTGGGCTGCCCCAGGACCACAATGTCCATGACAACGGGATGATATTTGCTGATGTCGATAATGACGGGGATATGGACCTGACAATAGTTGGAAAAGAAAGAATAGATCTGTATGAAAACCGATCCAATGTTTTCATCAAGTATCAAACAATAACTCCCTATGAGTCGTTTGAAGGATTTCATGTCTGTTTTGGGGATTTTGACCATGATGGCGATTTAGACCTCTATCTCTCTGGAGAAGATGTGTATGAAAATGATGGATTTGGCATTTTCTCCATTGTTTTAACCGGTGTTTTTGGTCTTTCTTCTCTCCCGAATACCGTAGATCCACGGGCAAGTGCTTTGGGAGATTTTGATAGTGACGGTGATCTAGATATCTATGTTACTGACAAAAGAGGATATAATTTACTCTTAAGAAATGAAGTCAATGATTCCAATTGGATACAAGTTGAGATATTGACTGATCAGACTGAGGGAGTCGGTGGTTTTGGCACCAAACTGGATTTATATTCTGCCGGCCATCTCGGCCAGCCGGAATTTTTAATTGGCCATCGTGAAATCCAAGGAGAATATGGCTACCTCGGACAAGACATGCCTCTGGCACATTTTGGGGCGCCGGCATCCGCAAAATATGATTTAAAAGTGACCTTTCTTGATGGGGCTGAGGAATTTTTCACAGATCTTAGTCCAGGGGAAGTTCTTCAAGTCCCAAATATCCCACCCCCTCCTCCGCCTATCCCTGATCCGCCGGTCAATTTAGCTGTGGATATTTCGCTTAAAAGTTTAAAAAGATCACCTGTTGTCACGTATAACTTGAGCTGGGAAAGAAATCCTGCAAATACAGATGAGGATGTGAAAAATTATAGGATCTATAAAAAGGAAAATGATGGAGAGTTTGTGTTGTATACAACAGTCGATAAATCTTCTTTTTCCGCTGAATTTACGGTGACTGCACTCGATAAAAAGCTCCAGTTTGGCATTTCCACTGTCTACATTTATGAAACGGAAAGTGACATTGTTTTCTTTGGCTTTCAGGAATAAAATGAGAACACGATAAGTTGCTATAAACGCGGCTTCTTAAGAAATTCCTTCTACCCCTTAATGAAAAGTTGAACTTTGCACGCAATCTTGTATAATATAATAGGTCTGATACAAAATATTGTGTTTTTTTCTTCTTTAGTATTGTTGGTTAATTCTTTAAACAAATAAATGGAAACGAATTCAACTCAATTTTCTATAAGAATTTTCGACTAA
>CAZWHQ010000050.1:0-27315 GCA_964633715.1 uncultured Eubacteriales bacterium | reverse complement strand
ATGTCCATCTGAGGAGCATGGTGGTGAGGTGGGTTGGGTCTTCGACGAAGATGGATCAGGATGCGCCGCCGACTCCTGGGGAAAACACAACGTCGTTTCTCATCGACTTACTGGTTTACAGAACTCTTGTATATACGAATAAGGTAGCTTTCTTTTATTCAAACTTTTTGTCTTTTAAGTCGTAGTATAATATGATACTTAAACAAGGAAAAAGAATATGAATACTGACAAAAGTTTTCTGCAGAGGCGAAAAAAACCTCTTCTTATCGCTGGAGTTTTCATTTTAATCGCTGTCATTTTTGTTTTAAACATGCAATCTCGGAGAGAAAAAGCCATCAAAGTCACTGTAGAAAAAGTAACATCCGTCAATTTAACGAGCACCATTTCCGCTTCGGGTGAGATAAAGCCAAAAAAAAATGTCAACATCAGCGCCCATATCCCCGGTCGGATCGAAAAAATCGGAGTGGTTGAAGGACAAAGAGTAAAGATTAACGATTTTTTGCTCAAACTCGAATCCACTCAGTACGAAGCCAACGCAGACAGAGATCGGGCCAGAATCCAATCTCTAAAAGCCGACCTCATTCGTACGGAAGCCGTCCTAAAAAGAGACAAAATGTATCTCGAAAGGCAGATAAAACTTCATGACGAAAAACTCATATCCAGCGAACAGCTTGAATCCTCACAAGCCCAGTATGATATATCCAAAGCCTATCATGACGCCATCCTTTTCCAAATCAAACAGGCAGAAGCCTCGTTAACCAGCACCATGGATAGCCTGCAGAAAACCGTCTTCTATTCCCCTATCGACGGCATCATCACGAGTTTGCGTGTAGAAGAGGGGGAAATTGCATTAGTAGGGACGATGAATAATCCAGGAACTGTGCTTTTGACGATCGCCGACCTGTCCGTAATGGAAGTGGAAGTGGAAGTGGATGAAACAGATGTCGTCGGCGTAGAACTCAATCAAGAAGCAGAAATCAGAGTGGATGCCTTTCCCGACATTAACATCAAGGGGCGAGTGACTGAAATTGGAAGTTCTGCGCTGCAAAAAGTCACAGCCTCACAAGAATCAAAGGATTTTAAGGTCGTTATCACACTTGAGAATCCACCTGCCAACCTCAAGCCGGGCTTGTCTGCTTCGGCTGATATCATCACGGCACAAAAGCAGGACGTTCTGGCTATTCCGATCTCTGCTCTGGTGATAAAGGACATAGAAGAGGACACAGATCGGGAACAGGAAGGCCAGCATGAAGGCGTCTATACCGTTGAAAAAGACCGTGTCAAATTCCAACCTGTTAAGAAGGGTATAATGGGAGAACTGAAGATAGAGATTGTATCCGGCTTGGAAGAAGAGCAGGAAATTGTTGTGGGCCCATACAGTGCCCTGCGTGAGCTTAAAGACGACAAACTGATTAAAACCGACAAATCCAAAGAAGAAGACAAGTGAGCAGCCAAAATAATATTCTCATCCGGGTTGATAATCTCTGGAAAATCTACCAGATGGATAAGCAGGAAGTCCAGGCCCTCTGTGGAGTCACATTTACCATTTCCCAAAATGAATTTGTGGCCATCATGGGACCTTCCGGTTCAGGCAAATCCACTCTTATGAATCTTTTAGGCTGTCTGGATACTCCGACCAAAGGAGATTATTTCCTCAATAAAAAGCAAGTCAGTACACTGAGCGAGAACGAACTTGCATTTATCCGAAATCAAGAAATCGGTTTTATCTTCCAAGTGTTCAACCTTCTTGCTCGGGCAACGGCCTATCACAACGTGGAGCTTCCTCTGATCTATAAAGGAGCAAGCCGGGACGAGCGCAAGAAAAAGGTTCATAAAGCTCTAAAAATGGTTGAGATGGACCACAGGATGGACCATCGTCCCTCAGAGCTATCTGGAGGGGAAAGACAGCGCGTGGCCATCGCTCGAGCCTTGGTGAATGAACCGTCTCTTCTTCTTGCGGATGAACCGACAGGTAACCTGGATTCTAAAACTGGACAGGAAATCCTCAAACTCTTTCATAAAATTCACGCACAGGGGAACACTATTATCATGGTCACCCATGATGCAGACATCGCCAATCAGGCCCAGCGCATTCTGTACACAAGAGATGGGGAAATTGAAAAAGAAGAAAGGAAAGGAGTTTAGAGCATGAACTTTTTAAATTCGTTTCTAGGCGTATTTTTGAATCCAAAGCAGACACTCAAGGTCATCTCTGATAAACCTCGTTGGATCGAAGCCCTCATCCTTATTCTCATTGTATGGGCTCTTTTTGCCTACATCACATACCCAATAACCCAGAATGACAGTATCAAGGTCTTGGAAGGGAATATCAAATTTAAAGAGAGAGTCGGTGAAGACCGATACAACGAGATGCTTGAGAATCTTAAGAATCCGTCTCCAATCAGAGCTCTATTTCGTCCCTTGGTTATGGCTCCAGTCTCTTTGACTATAGGTTTTTTATTTTCAAGCCTGATTTTGTTCGGTATGGGGCGCTTGTTCTCAACAGAGGGAAAATACATTCAGGTTTTTTCAGGATTCCTCTACGTCAATTTTATCGACAAGATTTTGGGAAATACCGTTCGCCTTTTGCTCATTCTGTCAAAAAAGTCCATCCTGGAGACATCCACTGGGCTGGCCCTTTTATTTCCCCGTCTCGAGGTCACGTCCACAGCATTCATCGTCCTCACTCAAATTGACATTTTCCAGCTCTGGATGTTTGGAATATTCAGCTATGCCCTTTCCTACATTTTTAATATCGAGGTCAAAAAAGCACTATTTATCTCCTATGGCTTCTGGACTCTCAAAACATTGCTTTACATTGCCATGGGATTATTCAGTGCCAGCATAATGAGATAGGAGTCAAATCCATGAACCTCATGGGCCTTCTTTCTCCACCACATTAAAAAAAAGTGTAGAGACGGAGACAAAACGAGTGTCTGATTTGACTTAAGGTTGCTGGAAAAACAGCCTCCCCATTAATAATCACAAAAATAGAGCCGCAACTGCGTCTTGCCAGTTCAGGACTTTTTTCCTAATATATAAATAAATGGAGAATCGTGCTTTTTCGGGTAACCTACGTGAAAAACCCTTCTCCTTTCTTCTGTTTGATCTTTGGAATTCAAGAAAAAATGGAAAACTGTCTTTAAAAAAAGCCGAAGATGAAAAGATTCTCTTCTTCGAAGAAGGCAACATTACAGTGACATCAGAAACGTTTAACGAAAAATATTTTTTATCTAACCTCCGCGAAAAGAATATTATCAAAACTTCAGATCTTGAGAACCTTCTTGCTTTTGCCAAAAAAGAACACCTCTCCCTAATCAAGGCCTGCATTCAAATGGAAATTGTATCTGCTCCACATCTGTGGACATTGATGCAGGAATATTCCATGACCGATATTTTTCCTTTTTTCGACAGGGATGATGCCGAATTTTTATTTCAACCGAACCATAAACCGGACAAACTGAAGCGTTGGTGCCGGATACAGACCTTAGCTGTGATTCTTCAGGGAACAAGACAGATGACAAATTCAGATCTCATTGCGTCCCAACTTCCAGAGAGCGATGGCGAGACACAGGCCCTCTTTCCTCAACACCAGGATCAGATCCCATTCTTGCCGCATGAAAAATATCTCTTGCATCTTCTTTCCAATCTGAAGAATTTAAAATCGGTCTGCAAACACACTGAATTAGGCACCAAGGATACCCTGAAGGTCATTTTTACCTTTCTGAGTCTGGGATTATTTGCTTTTTCCCAGACAAAAAGAAAAGAATACTCGCCCCAAGATTTTTCCCGTGCAGAGCTTAATACAATTTTAACCGCTTTTAATAAAAAGTGGCTCTTCGTTTTTAAATACATTTCAAAGGAACTCGGGCCTGTTTCCCTGAACATTTTGGAAAAATCCCTGGAAGAGGCCAAAACAAGATTGTCTCCCCTTTTTCACAGCGTTAAGCTCCGGTCCGACGGAAACATCGACACACATTCCGTGCTCAAAGCAAAATTTAACTTTTCCAGCCAGAGAACAAAACAGACTTTGCTCATAGGGCTAAATGAAATTATTGTATCTGAGGTACTGGCCGTAAAAAAAACTCTCGGAGATGAACATGAAGCCATTCTTGTTCAAAACCTTCAAAAAATCGAAAAATGAAATATAGGAAGAAACAAATTTTGGCCCTCCTGATCTTTATCACTCTCTGTGTCCTCTTCCTTTTGGGAAAAATTGGAATCTAGAAAAAAAACCCTCATCATCATCCTCGGCCCTACCTGTGTAGGAAAAAGTGGAACAGCCATAAAAATTGCCAAAATATTTAATGGAGAAATCATAAATTGTGATTCCATGCAGGTTTATCGAGGATTTGACATCGGGACCGACAAAATACCCTTTGGTCAGAGAGAAAACATTCCTCACCATCTCCTGGACATAATATCTCCTTCAACCCAGTTCACCGCAGCAGATTTTATTAGATTAGCCCTCAAGGCCATCGAGAAAATCCACAAAAAAAACAAGCTTCCCATCATCACAGGAGGCACAGGACTTTATTTGAAAGCGCTGCTGGATGGACTTTTCCCAGAAGGCAAGAGTGACCCCAACATTCGCAAGCGCCTTGAAGCTGAAGCAGAAGAAAGGGGACTCGAAAGCTTGAGTGAAAAATTGAAAACAATTGATCCTCAGTATGCAGAAAAAATTGGAAATAACGACAAATATCGTATTATCCGTGCTCTCGAAGTCTTTGAAGCGACAAATAAAACCATGTCTGCACATTTTGCCCATACGCAATCTTTTGTCGAGGATTTCCACATCCTAAAAATTGGACTCAAAATCGACAGGCAAATTTTGTACACAAACATAGAAAAAAGAGTGGATAAGATGTTCTCAGGAGGACTGGTAAACGAAGTGAAATGCCTTCTCGAAAAAGGAGTGAGTGAAGAGAGTGCTCCTTTC
This sequence comes from uncultured Eubacteriales bacterium, assembly GCA_964633715.1. Taxonomy (GTDB): domain Bacteria; phylum Acidobacteriota; class Aminicenantia; order Aminicenantales; family Aminicenantaceae; genus JAUWVG01. Next base: position 22,376 of record CAZWHQ010000050.1, on the reverse strand, counting down.
AGAGCTCTCGGTTATAAGCACGTCTTGAAGTTTTTAAAAAAGGAACTCAATCTGGAAGAGGCCAAACGGCTTACCAAACAAGACACCCGGCATTATGCTAAACGGCAGATGACATGGTTTAGAAAAATGGGAGGGATTCAGTGGTTCAACCCAGAGGAATTTGATTCATTAAAAAAGCACACAATGGAATTTTTAGGTTTATGACAGAAAAAGCCATCCTTGTTTTCCTGGGGACAAAAAAAAAGGACAAGTCCGAGGCCAAGGAATCTATGCGAGAATTAAGAGGGCTGGCTTTAACCGCGGGGACCGAGGTCATCCATGAAGTTTTTCAATTTAAAGATGTCATAAGCCCTAGGTATCTTATCGGGGAAGGAAAAGTCCAAGAACTCCTCCTGCTCAAAAATAAACTCAAAACAAACGTAATAATTTTTGACCACAATCTTTCTCCCATTCAGCAGCGTAGCTTGGAAGACGAATTGTTTTGTAAAGTTGTAGACCGCACACAGCTTATACTCGATATTTTTGCTCAAAGAGCTCAAAGCAATGAGGGGAAGCTCCAAGTCGAACTGGCTCAACTGAACTATCTGCTTCCCAGACTGCTCGGCAAGGGCCACGCTATGTCTCGTCTTGGAGGAGGAATTGGGACACGACGAGGCCCTGGTGAAAAAAAGCTCGAGGAGGACCGTCGGAGAATCCAAGACAGAATCGCCAAGATCAAACTGGAACTAAAAAAAATTCAAAAAAGACGGCATCATCAGAGAAAAAGCCGTGACAAAGGTCCGGCTCCAGTTGTATCTCTGGTCGGCTACACAAATGCAGGAAAATCAACCCTTTTCAACCTCCTCTCTAAGGAGACAAAACCCACCTCTTCCCAGCTTTTTTCAACGCTGGACCCTGTCATCCGGCGTGTCCCTTATCAGGATGGACTTTATTTTTTTCTGAGTGACACAGTCGGGCTCATCAAAAACCTCCCTCACGAGCTCGTGACCGCATTTAGGGCTACCCTAGAAGAAGTTAAAGAAGCCGATTATATCTGTCATGTGATTGATATCACTTCTCCATTTTGCCAGAGCCAGATCGAGACCGTGGAAAAGATTTTAATCGACCTGGGAATTTTGAATGTTCCGATTTTCAAGATATTTAACAAGATCGATCTGTTGCCCCACTCTGCTGAGCTTCTCGCAAAAAATTTTGAATCCGATACCCTAAACATCTACATCTCTGCCAAAACTGGAGAGGGGATCTCCGAACTGATGGAAAAACTACGGTCTCTCCTCTTTAAAAACCTCAAACTCTTCTATTTGGAAATCCCTAAAGAAAACAAAAACATTATTCAATCTTTCCCTAAATGGTCAATTGTGTTAAAAAGAAGAGAAAGTAGAGAATGTTTCGAATTGAAAATAATGGCAAATCCAAATTTAATGCTCAATTTTCTGCCCTATATCAAACGAGGAGAGCTAGATTGGTAAAAAAAGCTATTTCTGTATGTATTGTCCTGGTGTGTCTGTGCTGGTCCTGCACAACTTATAGTCCCCCTTCCCCCTCACTTTATGTGGAACAGCTACCTCAGTCCGTTATCGCAGAGATGACTCTAGAAGAACGTATTCTCACAGAAGAAGCCTGGACAAATCTAGAGCAGGGAGACGGAGCCAGAGCTAAAAAAACCCTCATCAAACTGGGCCAGGAAAGCCCTCTCTACTACGCTGGATTGGGATATGCTCTTTTGCTGTTGGATGACATTCAAAGAGCCGAGGATTTTTTTAAAGCCGCCCTTATTACCTATCCGGATTTAGTCCTCATCCATGTCGGTTTAGCCCAAATTTACCAGAAAACAGGTCGCGAAGATTCTGCCTTCACGGAATTCAGAAACATCATTCGCCTGGATCCCGGGCATCCTTGGGCAAAATCGAGATACAACACTATCAAATCCCAAAAAACCACCCAGGCAATTCAGGAAGCCAGGGCATATACGTTAACAGGAGAGACGGAAAAAAGTAAGGCCGCTTACCTCAAAGCCCTTTTCTATTCGCCGGCGTCGGTCGTCGCTCATTTTGCACTCGCAGAGATTTATCAAAACGAAACCAATTTTCAAAGTGCTCTTGTTCATCTCAAGGCCGCAAGCACGTATGATCCGGAAAACAGTGAAATACTAGAACTGTACGGGGATGTTCTTTTTTCAATCCAAGACCTTAAAAAAAGCCTTGAAATTTATGAAAAATTACGTCTTCTAGAGCCGGAGAATCCCCAGGTAAAAAACCGTCTGGAAATCATCAAAAGCAGGCTGGGAATATTTGAGCTGCCAAGCCAGTACGACAGTATCCCCAACCGTGAAGCAGTAACCAGAGAAGATATTGCGGCTGTAATAGGGGTGAAGTTCAAAAATATTTTAGAGGATCCATCTCAACAACCACCCATTATTGTCGATATCGCTACATCCTGGGCAACAAAATTTATTCTCCAGATGACAACTCTGGGACTCATCGATGTCTACCCCAATCATGAATTCCAGCCGAAAAAGATCCTGCGCCGAGCGGAATTAGCTGAAATTCTTGTGCGTCTTATAATGTATCTGGATGAAAAAGGTCACAGGTTCATTCAGCAAATCCCCCTTGACAGAATCAAAATTGCTGATGTGACACCTTCCAACTATTATTACCAACCCATTCTCACCATCATTTCGTATGATATAATGAGCCTTTATTCGGATAAAACTTTCAAGCCAGACGCTCCCATAACTGGCAGAGAAACCATAAACCTCTTTGACATCATTCTAACTTTGATAAAATAGGACGCAAGATCTATTTCTTTCCAGCATGATCGAAAAAAGTAAAACGACTATTTTCACCGCAGCAAACATTCTCAGTATGCTGAGAATTGTCCTCATCCCTGTGTTTATGGTTTTGATGCTCACGGACAAGGTCACTTCAGCATTTTTCGTCTTCCTCTTTGCTACTTCTACAGATCTCTTGGATGGCATTGCAGCCCGAGTCTGGCAGCAGAAGACAAAACTTGGGACTTTTCTGGATCCAGCTGCTGATAAACTGCTGATGGCCTCCTCGTTTATTTTTCTTTCCCTCCCGTCTATCAGTACACCTAACACTATTCCAATTTGGCTAGTGGTTGTCGTGATTCTCAGAGACCTTTATATAGTTTCAGGAACACTTATCTTTATCAGGCTGACAAAAAAAACCGAAGTTAAACCATCCAAAATAGGTAAGATGTGCACCGTTGTGGAAATGAGCCTCTTGATCCTTGTTCTCCTTTACAATTCCCTAGGAAAAACTTCTTCCTATCTAACACCAGTCTATTGGCTTACTCTGGTCTTGGCCCTTCTTTCCGCAGCACATTACACATCGATCGGTATTCGTGGATATAGCCAATATAAGAGAACACAACAAAGAAATAATTAAAGGAAAATGAAGGTGTTGGCATTTTTTATGAATATTCAGGTTAGACGCTTCTATCTATGAAGCCCGTTCGCAGCGTTTTCCAGAGAATTTTTAAATCTAAAGCAAAAGACCAATTCTGAATGTAGTAGAAATCGTACTCAAGCCTTTTATCGATAGGGGTGTCTTGACGTAATCCATGAACCTGAGCCCATCCAGTGACTCCGGATTTGACCTTATGCCTGAGCATATATTTTGGGATCTTCTCCCTGAATTCCTCAACAAATACAGGTCTTTCCGGACGCGGTCCAACAAGGCTCATTTCTCCCCTGATCACATTAAAAAGTTGAGGGAATTCATCAATGCTGACTCTTCTCAAAAACCGGCCGATCTTGGTAATCCTTGGATCATCTGGGGCACACATCACGGGACCACTCTTTGCCTCGGCATCATAGACCATCGTCCTGAATTTGTGCATAACAAATTTATTTCCATCCACTCCCATGCGTTCCTGGTGGTAGAACACCGGTCCTTTGGATGTCAGTTTGATAAGAATTCCGACTAAGAAAAAAAGAGGTGCAAGGAGAATCAAAAGAACAGCAGATACGCAGATATCCATACCCCTCTTTAAAAACAGCATCATCCCCCTCAGAGGAGGCTCGTCGATAGAGATAACAGGAAATCCATCCAGGTCCTCCAACTTAGTCTTCAACGTGAGCAGTTGGAAAAGGTCGGGAACCAACCTGACTTTGACAGCATATTTATTCACCACTTTTAGGGTCTCTAAAATCTGAGAATAATTATTCAAGTCAAGAGCCACATAAACATCACTGATCTGCTCTCTTTCAAGAATGCTGTCTAAATCATTTAAAGGACCTAATACTTTAATCCCCCCATCTATATGAATCTCTTTTCCTGCTTCTAAATTATCATCCAAAAATCCCTTCACTTTAAATCCTAAATCTTTTAATTGCAGTAGCTTCTGAGTCACAGCTTTTCCCATCTCTCCTGCTCCAACAACAAGGATATTCTGGAGATTCATTCCTTTTGCAAAGCGTTTTTTCATAAAAAAGTAGATCTGGAATCTGAGAAAGAGGATAAAAAGAATGAAGTAAACAGCATAAATAGCAAGAAATGCATGAGATATCTTAAATGTCATACGAAATAGAGGAGCAAGCCCCTGGCTATAACTGGAGAGATAGCTCAGAACAGCCTGGACAATCAGGATAGTCAAAACGACATTTATGGAGACGAAGAAGAAATCATCTATCTTAATCCTCTTGAGTCGAGTTCTATAGGATCCCTGAATAAAAAATATGAGAAGGTGGAGGCATAAAAATAAGGGAAAAACAATAATATAAGACTTTAAAGCAGGAGTACCCCTTTCAGGATTTACTGGAATAAAAGTTTTAAATCGAAAAAAGTATGAACAGAAATATGCCAATGTGATAGCGATAAAATCGCTCAGGATATAAAATCCAATAAGACGCGTTCCCTTTTCTCTAATCATCGGTGATTCACAAAATCATTCCATTTTTCCCGTAAGAATGCGTTGATGTTTTCTTTAAATTTTTCCCTAGAAAAGTTCTGTACGTGGGCACGGATGGCCTCTTTATTAAATGAAATAGCCTCCAATTTGTCAAGCGCTCCCAAAAGACTGTCCACACTCAAATTCGAGAAAAATACACCTGTTTCATTGGAAATAACGGTTTCCAAAGCTCCCCCCCGAGCATAACTGACAACGGGAATCCCACAGGCCTGCGCCTCTAAGGCGTTGATCCCGAAATCTTCTTCACCCGGCATAATGAGTGCTCTTGCCCGTTGATAAGCCTTAAGGAGAGAGTCTTCATCAATGGAGCCAAGAAATTGAACGTTTGTCTTAGAGAGCTGCTTGAGTCGCTTGTATTCAGGCCCCAAACCCACAATCTTGAGGGCTCTTCCATTTTGATTAAAAACGCGAATGGCCAATTCAATTTTTTTATACGGCACAAGCGCAGAGACAATCAGAAAATAGTCCTCTTGCTGGCCATTTGGATGAAAAAAATTTGTGTCCACAGGTGGATGAATCACATCCGATTGACGCCTGTAATATTTTTGTACTCTCTGGGCGGTTGTTCTTGAATTTGCAATAAAGTGGTCCACTCTGTGTGAGGAAGATTCATCCCAAAGTCTCAGCTTATGAATCGGGAAAGGGATGAGCTTTCGCGAAAAAAAACCGAGCTTCTGCGGAGAAAAATAGGCAAAATACTGATTCCACGCATATCTGACCGGAGAATGGATATAACAAACATGCAGGGCATCCGGGCGTGGTATGATCCCTTTGGCGACGCAGTGCGAACTTGAAACGACCATATCAAAATCCTGTAGATCAAAAAGTTCTATAGCCAAAGGAAACAACGGCAGATAGGACCTATATTTTCTGCGCAGGAAGGGCATTCGTTGGAGAAAACTGGTGAAAATCTCTTTCTCTTCAATGAATTTTCTTTGAGATCCAGGGAAGTGAAAAAGAGTAAAGATGGGAGCCTCAGGGAAGATTTCACACAAAACTTCCAGCACTTTTTCTCCTCCACGCTGACCTGTCAGCCAGTCATGGACGAGGGCCACTTTTAAGTTTTCCATCGAGGTTGATTATATGAAGGCGGCCAATAATTGTCAATCTGCCCCAAGGTGTCGCAAGCACCCTCAAAGTATCTATCGGCGTGTGGTCTTCTCTTGGAACAGCCGAAGATAGAGTTTTTCGACGTCACCAACCATTGACATAAGGGAGTATTTCTTTTGAACATCATCTTTTAATGCAGCTCCTAGCCGATTTGCTAATCCTTTATTCTCAATGAGTCGGCGTAATGCCCCTGCCAGCTCCATTGGTTTTTTGGGGGGCACAAGAATTCCAGTTTGTCCGTCGGTAATGATTTCTTTCACTCCGTCGACATCTGTGGCCACTACAGGCTTACCCAAAGACCCAGCTTCCAACAAGGAATAGGGCAGCCCTTCCCAAAGAGAAGGGAGAACAACAACATCAAAAAGAGAGAGAAGCTGTGGGATGTCCTTTCTTTCACCAAGAAAATGGACAGACGCCTCCAATCCCAAACGATTCTTCTGCTCCATTAATCTGTCTTTCCATGGCCCGCCCCCTATTATCAGGAACTGTATCCCTGAAATCTCCTGTGTCAGCAGTTGGGCGGCTCCTAAAAGATACGGGATCCCTTTCTGCCGATGAAGCCGTGCAACAGTCCCTACTATAGGCTGCGAGAGATCGATATGAAGTTCTTCTCCCCAGTTTAATTCCTCAGTTTGTTTTCTCCGGGGCATTTCAAAGGTCAAAAAATCCACCCCATTCCTGATAGCGACACTTTTTCTTTCTGGAACAAGACCGTATTTTTTACCCAAAGCTTTATCAGAATCACAGACATAAATGACAGTATCCGTAAATCTTGAAAACCATTTTTCGAGTAAAATATAAACATATTTGAGAACAAAATTTCTGTAGTGAAGATAATGGATCCCGTGGAGCGTGTGGACAACAACAGGAATCCTGCATTTGTGTGCAGCCCAACGGCCGTAGAATCCGGCCACTCCTCCATGTGTGTGAAGCACATCAATAGGAAACTTTGACAGTATATCAATAATTTTTGTGACTGTGTTCCGGCTGAATTTTTTTGTCATAGAGATCGGAATATGTGTTATTCCTTTATTTTTAAGAACCTCAACTAAAGCCCCTCCCTCTCCGGAACAGACAAGGACGTCAAATAAAGATTTGTCGAGGGACGAGGCGAGAGAAAGCAGATTGATCTGCCCCCCGCCCAGGAAAGGCGAATCTATCATTTCTAAAATTTTTATCTTACTCATTGATTTTGTTTGCTTAGGAGTCGAAAAAAATCTTTTCTACTAAAATCCTCCTTCTTTTGTCCACGAACGAGAAGAAAAGAAACGAAAAAATTCATCCAGAGATAAATCCTCAGCAAGCCTTGAGATAGCCGGGAATTGTGTTTTTGATAAAAATAGATCTGGCTTTTTCTATATTGATACCTGCTGAAGTTTTTAAGGGCAGATGTACTGGTTCCTCCAATATGGATGATTTGTGCCTGTGGATAAAACCGAAGGGCCCACCCCCCCTGTCTGATCTTGTAACATAAATCGATGTCTTCAAAATAGAGAAAATAATTTTCATCGAAGCATCCGGCCTCTTCCAATGCTTTCCTCCTTGCCAACAGACAGGCCGCACTCAACCAGCCCACCTCCCGCATCTTTTTGTCGGATTTCAACTTTTTTGAATAATAGAGATTGAAAAATCCTTTCTGGATAAATTCATAAAAAAAATTGATTCTTTTTCCAAAAGAGACCTGAAAAGTATCTTTGCCTGATAGAAGAGCAGGCGCAACAGCACCAAGTGAAGGAATCCTCTTTATCTCATCAAGGAGAACGGATAAAGCTTGAAAATTTGGAATTGTGTCGCTATTCAAGAGCAAAACGAATTCGCCAGTAGAAACACGGATTCCCAAATTGCTGGCTCTCGCAAATCCCATATTTTCTTTGCTGCAAATGAGCTTGACATCAGGGAATCGGTTCTTAAGGAGATCAGGGCTTCCATCCGTAGAGTTATTGTCAACCGTGACAATCTCCAGGTCCAATTCTGGAGGGAATGTTTTTAGAGATTGGAGGCACTTTTCCAGGTGGATCCAATCATTGTAGCTGACGAGAATCACAGAAAGCTCAGGCATCTCAATGTCTTCCAATGTTATCTATCAAACGCTTAAAGCCATTAGCAGAGTTTTTCCAGGAGAACAAAGAGCGTTTTTGACGAAAATTATCCAGAATCCGGGATTTGGCCGAATGATCCTGAATGGCATCCTTGAGTGCCTCAGCAACTTGCTCAACATCAGGCTCATCCGAAAAGAAGGCCATATCCTGATAAATTTCACCTAGAGAAGAGGTATTAAGCAGCACAGGTGCGGTTCCACAGGCGAGCGCTTCAAGCGGAGGAAGTCCGAATCCCTCATACTCAGAAATATAAGCAAAAACATCCAGTACCGAATAATACAGAACCATATCTTTATCTTCCAGCCTGTCTTCCCAAAAGATCCAATCTTTTTTTAAAAGTGTAGCCATATCTTGGGGCGGGTGAGTCAAGTCCTTTCCAACGATATACAGGACCAGTTCAGGCAGGTCTCGACGCAGGAGTTCTAATGATTTTATAAGTACTGGAATGTGCCTTCTATTAAAAATTGAGCCCAAAAACCCAACAATGAGTTTATGTTCAAATCCCTTTTGCTGTTTCCACTCCGTGATCCGCTTTTCCGGGCTTTTTTGGAAGCGGTCTTCGACACCGTGGTATATGACCTCAATCTTTCCAGGCTCGACATCCAGGTGCTTCATCAGCTCTCCCCTGACTGTTCTGGAAACAACAACAACATACTCGGCTTTTCTCACGCTTCGTTGAACAAAGAATTTTCTTTTAAGAGTCTCCTTAGTCGTATACCATTCGGGATGAGACACAAACGACACATCATGCACGATAAGAATAGATTTCCATTGGCTGAAGACAGGAAGAGTGTAATTGGACGCGATAAGGATATCCGGTTGAATCTGTTTGAGTTTGCGGCGGAAGGGTCCATTCTGCCAGCGAAAATAGCCCTTGTCTGGGGACAAAACATGTTGAACCATGTTTGAAGGAAGGGATCTTTCAATTGGTTCCCGGCTCAGTGCTATAAACTTTTCATCCGGCATCATCGGCACAAGTTCTTTGAGGACATTCTCGATAGATCGACCCACGCCTGTGGCAGAGGCTCCTGATTCATAGCAGTCCACAGCAATTTTCACAGCGGACTCCGTTTTTCCAGAACCGACTTATAAAAATTAAGTGTATTTTCGGCTGTTTGTGCCCAGCTAAAATCCCGCACTCTCTCCGTTCCCTTTTGGATAAGATTCTTTCGTTCATCCTCGTTTTCCAGCACAGTAAGGATTTGGCTGGCCATTTCCTCCGCATCCTCAGGATGAAAGTAGAGGCCTGCATCCAGAGCAATTTCAGGAAGAGCAGGAGCACTTGAGATCACAAGTGGACATTCACTGGCCATGGCTTCGACCAAAGGAAGACCAAATCCTTCGCAGAGAGAAGGAATAACCAGGCATGAGGTCAAACGATACAGAACTTTTAAATCTCCCTCGGGAAGATAATTCAAGAACAACACTTGAGACTGAAGTTTGATGTCTTCAATTTTGCTTATTAGATTTTGATAATCCATTCCCTTTTTCCCCACGATTACAAGGGGAATATCATACGACTTATCTCGGATGACTCCTAATGCTTCGATCAATTTGACCAGGTTTTTTCTGGGTTCGATGGCCCCTACAAAAAGAAGGAATTTTGATGGCAGCCTATACTTATTTCTAACGGTTTCTATCAGTGAGACCGAAGGCTTATTTGAAAAGTCCGGATCGACTCCTAGATAAACAACCTTAATTTTATCTTCATTTAAAAAAAATCGTTTAAGGATTTGATCTTTAACAAACTTGGAAATCACCAATATTCCATCGGCTCGATGCAGAGAGTTTTCTATTCTCTTGGTAAAATTCTTTCGCACTTCGGCTTGCACAGAGGATGGAAAGTCCATAAAGAACAAGTCATAGACCGTAACAATTTTTTTTCCTTTGGTGGGAAGCAAAAGAGGGATGGGAGAATGAGTGAGGTCCAATTCCGTATGGAAGAATGTGTCCAGCGGTGGCCATTTGACTTTATGCCACAAAAAATTAATTAGTTTGACGGGAATGCGCGCATCGCGAAATTCAACCTGAGAAAATGGAGGCAACTCTTCTTGAAAGAACCTGTCCTTGTACGATGAAGAAAACAGATAATACTGATTGTCGGAATCGATCCTTGCCAATGAAAAAAGAAGATTCTTATAATAAACCCCGACTCCTGTTGCCTGCCGCAAAAAAGGGCGGACATCAAATCCAATTTTCATTTGGGGGTAATGTATTCTCAATAGGGGAAAATGTCAAGGGAGACTCCTCCAAAACTCTTTGCAAGTCAAAGAAAGGAAAATAGTTGCGCAGGTCTTGCTTCTTGACTCTTACGGTGATAGAATTTTTCACAATAAGGAGAAAAAGGATGAGCATTTTCCAAAAAATATCAGATACGATCGACTCCTATCGCAACGAAATGATAGACATGCAGATCAAACTTTGTTCTTTCCCCGCTATTTCACCATCTTCTGGGGGGGAAGGAGAGACCAAAAAGGCCGAATTCCTCCTTGAATTTTTGCAACATGGCGGATTCGCCAATATCGAAGTGATTAAGGCGCCTGATTTCGATTCTCCCTCAGGAGATAGGCCAAACATCCTGGCGACGTATAAAGGGAAACAGTCTACAAAGAAAATTTGGATTATGACCCATATGGACATTGTCCCCCCGGGAGAATTGGCCCAATGGGAAGGCAATCCCTTTGAGGCTTGGGTGAAGGAAGGGAAAATTTTTGGACGCGGGGTTGAAGACAACCAACAGGATATGGTGGCCTCTCTCTTTGCCCTCAAAGCCTTCCAATCCCATGGAATTTTGCCCAACTATGATGTTGGCATTGCTCTGGTGGCAGACGAAGAAACCGGCAGTGATAAAGGCATAACCTACGTACTCAAACAGACAGAAGCATTTAACAAGAATGACTTGATCATTGTTCCAGACACAGGCAATGAGGACGGCACAATGATCGAAGTGTCTGAAAAAAGCATCCTCTGGCTCAAGTTTACAGCACATGGTCAGCAGGCACATGGTTCAACTCCTGAAAAAGGGATCAACAGTTTCCGGGCCAATTCTTTCCTCGTGACCGAACTCAACAAACTCTATTCTGTATTTGGAGATAAAGATCCTTTATTTGATCCCCCCATCTCCACGTTTGAACCCACGAAGAAGGAGGCCAATGTCCCCAATGTCAATACAATCCCCGGAGAAGATGTTTTCTACATGGACAGCCGCATTCTTCCCCGTTATTCCATCCCGGATGTGGAGGGCAAGATTCAAGAAATGATAGGAGACATAGAGAAGGAGTTCAAAGTGAAGATCACTATGGAAGAAGAACAGAAGGCCCCTGCTGCTCCTCCCACCTCACCGGATGCACCGGTCGTTCAAGCATTGAAAAAGGCCGTCAAACATATCTATGGATTGGAGGCTAAACCGACTGGAATTGGAGGAGGAACCGTCGCAGCTGTTTTCCGTGATGCAGGATTCGAAGCGGCCTGCTGGTCTAAGTTGGATGAGACGGCCCATATGCCCAATGAATATTGTTTAATCGACAATATGGTCAACGACGCAAAAATATTTGCCCATATTTTCCTGCAAGATTAGAACCCTGGCATAAGGAAGAAGGGAGGACAGCATGGCCAATGAACTTCTTGTTTTTACAACCGTTCCAGATGAAGAAACGGCAGAAAATATCTCGCACCACATCGTTGAGAAAAGGTTGGCCGCCTGTGTGACTCGAACAGCAGTCTGCAAATCCATATACTGGTGGCAGGGAAAAATCACCAAAGATAATGAACATATGCTGTTTATAAAAACTCAGGCCAAACGCTATCCCCAACTGGAAAAAACTCTCGTTGCAATCCATCCCTACACGGTGCCCGAGATTTTAGCCGTTCCTCTTGTCCAGGGTTATGGAAAGTATTTAGACTGGTTGAATACAGAGACCGATCCAAAGAAAGAGAAGAAGACTTAAGCATACTTCCTTTGCATTTTTCTCGCCACTTTTATGGTATTGAGATGGACAGTAACGGTGTCCTGAACATCAACAGCATAACCACCGGCAAGAAGGACAACCACTGGAATTTTCCGGCTGCGTGCTTCTCGAAGGATGAGCCTTCCCCGCTCTAAAAGCCCTTCTTTAGTCAACGCCAGACCGCCCAGCTGGTCCTTCTCAAAGGGATCTGCGCCGGCGAGGTAGACGATTAAATCAGGATGGAACTCCTCATACAATCGGGGAATATGTTTTTTTAGAGCTGCGAGATACTTTTCATCCCCATCGCCTGTCCACAGCCCTACATCCAAACTGCTTTGGGGTTTTTCCGCAGGGTAGATGTCCATCTGATGGATAGAAAATGTAAACACATAGTCTTTTTTGGAAAGGATTGACGCCGTCCCATTCCCTTGATGAACATCAACATCGACGACCAAAACTTTGGACACCTTCCCTTCTTTTTTAAACTTCTCAACAGCGACGGCCACATCATTGAGAATACAGAAGCCCTCCCCATGGTCCGCAAAGGCATGGTGAAAACCTCCTCCAATGTGAACAGCCATCCCCTCCTTTAAAGCCTGCTCAGCAGCAGTGATGGTTCCGCCAACGTACATCAATGCAAATTCAAATAGCTCAGGTGAATATGGCAGTTCCAGTCTCATCACCTCAGAGTGGGAGAGTTTCCCCGTTCTGAGCTTTTTTACATATTTGGAGGTGTGGGCAAGAAGAACATCTTCAACAGATGCCGTTTCAGGCAGAAGAAAATCATCTCTTCTAGCACCCATCATGAGGAGTTTTTCATAGATCATTCTATATTTTTCGATAGGGAATACGTGGTTTTTCATATTGTGCATCCAGTACTTCTCGCTGTATATGAACTTAAAGGGAAATTTTCCTTTCTGGAAAATCTGCAGGAGGTTCTTAAAAGGAGTCATGAATGTTTATAGATATCAGAAAAAATGCACAACCTCAACTAAAGGTTCACTAATCTCGTAAAAAATGAAAACTCTTCTTGATGTTTGTCGAAAAATGGATTAGTTTTTTATCTTATTATACTCTTAATCTTAAATAGGCATGTATAGAGGAGTTTTTCATGGGTATTAAAAATTTTATTATTAACTTGGCTCCCACTCCACTGGTCAAGATTTTTGCCAACCCCTATGTTGCCGGTGACAGCATCGATGCCGCAGTAAATACAGCCCGAAAATTTTGGGAGGAACGGCACGTCAACTCAACCATCGATCTCCTGGGGGAAGAACTTGAGAAGGATGAAGACGTCCAATACAGTATTGGCGTCTACGAAAGGCTTATCGATGCCCTCGGGAAGCAGGATTTCGCTACCATATCCCTGAAGCCAACGCAGCTGGGAAGCCATAAAAGCACAGAAAACTGTCAAAGAATCATCAGAGACATTGTTGCTCTTGCCGCAAAGCACGACATTAAAGTCACTCTCGATATGGAAGATCACACTTTCACCGACATGACCCTCGATATCTTCAAGGCCATCCACCAAGAGTTCCCCACTTTCGGTACGGTTCTTCAGTCCCGGCTTTATCGAACGGATAACGACATCAAGTCTATCAAAGGCCTCGAAGCCCGAATCCGGATATGTATCGGGATTTACAATGAACCCAAAGAGTTCGCTCTCCAGAATAAAGCGGAGATGAAGACAAAAATGCTGTCTCAGCTTGAAGTTTTGTTTAAAGATGGTCATTATGCTGAAATCGCCACTCATGACGAAGCCGTCATCCGGGAATCCATCAATATCGCCGAGAAGCTCCAGATAGAAAAGGACAGATATGAAGTGCAGATGCTTATGGGAGTTCCAAAACAGGACTTCCAAGACCAGCTCGTCAAAGACGGCATTCCTGTACGGCTCTATGTTCCGTTTGCCGAGAAATGGAAAGATGCAACAGCTTATGCTAAACGGAGACTTTGTGCCAATCCGGCCATGGCCGCATATATCCTGAAGAACATATTCCACAAAGCGTCAGGAAAACGCTGAATTCAACCGGTTATTCCGATTCTTTATTTTCTCTGAGTGTAATCTGTGCCGCTGCCAGACGGGCAATGGGCACTTGGTAAGCAGAACAGCTGACATAATCCAACCCGATTTCGTGGCAGAAATAGATGGACCGTGGATCTCCTCCGTGGACTCCACAGATACCCACTTTTAAGTGAGGTCTGGTGATTCGGCCCTTTTGAACCGCCATCTTCATGAGTTCACCCACTCCCTTGATATCCACAGTCTCGAAGGGATTATTCTTCCAGATGCCGTGGGCTAGATAATAGGCAAGAAATCCAGCCCCATCGTCTCGCGACAAACCAAAGACAGTCTGAGTCAGATCATTGGTTCCAAAAGAGAAAAATTCTGCTTCTTCGGCAATCTCATCGGCTGTGATCGCGGCTCTGGGGATTTCAATCATGGTTCCGATCATATAGTCTATTTTGACATTGTGTTTGTTCATGACCTCTTCGGCCACACGCTGGATAATTTTCTTCTGGTTAGCCAATTCTTGCCTGGTTCCAACAAGAGGAATCATTATTTCCGGAAACACTTTTTCCCTTTCCTTAGCCAGCTCACAGACCGCTTCAAATATGGCTGCAGCCTGCATTTCGACTATCTCGGGATAGGACACTCCCAACCGGCAGCCTCGATGGCCAAGCATGGGATTAAATTCACTGAGGGCTTTGACACGTTCAAGGAGTATTTGCAATTCTTGGATTTTTTCCTTCTGATCGCTTTGTGAAGATTTTAGAATGGCCATTTCAACCATCAGGTCTTCTTTTCGTGGGAGAAATTCATGTAGGGGAGGATCAAGGGTTCGAATGGTCACAGGGCGGCCCCTCATGGCTTTGAAGAGCCCGTAAAAATCTTCTTTCTGAAACGGGAGCAGATGGCTCAGTGCCGCCCGTCGTTCTTCTTCTGTTTCCGAGAGGATCATCTCCTTAATAAAGGGCAATCTCTCTTTTTCGAAAAACATATGTTCCGTTCGCGCCAGGCCAACACCTTCCGCACCAAAAGCCAATGCCATATTCGCATCCTCAGGAGTATCCGTATTGGCACGCACTTTTAATCGTTTTATCTGGTCGGCCCAAAAAAGCAGCTTATTGAAATCCTGGTAGATTTTACTCTCTTGAGGTTTTATTTCCCCCTCAATTACTTGTATGATTTCTGAAGGCTGCGACGCAACTTGTCCTCTGAGAACTTCTCCAGACGTCCCATCGATGGATATCCATTCTCCTTCTTTGATCTCCACGGCCCCGGCCGTAAACACCTTCTTATCCAGGTTCAAACTGATCTCACTGCACCCGACAACACAGGGGGTGCCCATCTGTCGTCCGACCACAGCCGCATGGGATGTCATCCCTCCTGTGGCTGTCAGAATCCCCTGAGAAGCGTTCATCCCATGAATATCGTCGGGGGAAGTTTCTTCGCGCACAAGAATAACTTTTTTCCCCTCCTTGCTCCAAGCTTCGGCCTCATCAGCTGAAAAAACCACTTGTCCCGCTGCAGCTCCAGGCGAAGCAGCCAATCCTCTCACAAGAACATCTTGTTTGGCTTTTTTCTTAATATCAAAGACAGGATGGAGAAGTTGGTTGAGGGATTCAGGTTCGACTAACATCAGGGCCTCTTCTTTTGAAGTCAATCCCTCTTCGACAAGATCAACGGCAATTTTAACCGCAGCTTGTCCAGTCCTCTTTCCGCTGCGTGTCTGGAGCATATAAAGCGTTTCTTCCTGAATGGTGAATTCAAAATCCTGAATGTCCCGGTAATGTTTTTCCAATTCAGTTGTGATTTCATCCAGCTCCTTGTAAGCCTCAGGCATCTTTTCGGCCAGGGTTTTAAGAGGCAGGGGAGTTCGTACTCCTGCAACAACGTCTTCACCTTGGGCATTGATTAAAAACTCACCATACAGTTCTTTTACTCCAGAAGCAGGATTTCGTGTGAAACCAACACCTGTGGCAGATCTCTCACCAAAATTGCCAAACACCATCTGCTGGATATTCACAGCTGTGCCCAGATCATCTGGAATGAGATTAAGACGTCTGTATGTTATCGCCCGGGGATTATTCCAGGATTTGAACACCGCCGAAATAGCCATAAGGAGCTGGTCTTGAACATCCTGAGGAAAATCGAGTCCTGATTCTGATTTCACCAGGGCTTTGTATTCGAAGATAAGCTCTTCCAGGTTATTTTCTGTCAGATCAAAATCATGAACAATATCTTTTTCTGCTTTTATTGTCCTCAGGATATCTTCAAACTTTTTCTTTGAAATTTCCATGACAACATCACCAAACATATGGATCAGTCTGCGGTAGCAGTCCAGGGCAAATCGTCTATTACTGCCCTTCTCCGCTAGTCCTTTTATCGTGTTGTCATTCAGGCCAAGATTCAATACCGTATCCATCATGCCCGGCATTGAAAATTTGGCGCCGGAGCGGACAGACACGAGGAGAGGATTTTCTTCGCTTCCAAAATCTTGCCCTGTCAATTTTTCCAATTTTTCCAAATTGAGATGGATTTCTTTTTCCACTCCTGACGGAATCTTGTCGCCCGATTCCGCAAATAGATTACAGACATCCGTGGATACTGTAAAACCAGGTGGGACTGGAAGCCCAATTCCGGCCATCTCTGCAAGGTTTGCTCCTTTCCCTCCAAGGATGTCCTTCATCTCTTTGTGCCCTTCCGTTTTATCTTTTCCAAAAAAGTACACATGTTTATCGTTCATGAGTTCACTCCTTTCTCACTGTAATACGTATGTCTGTCATATTTATGAATAACCCATAATATAAACGCTCCCCCATATTAATTCAAGAACCTTCTCTGAACTTGAGATTAATTGGGGATTAATTGGGGACAGTCCCCACTTTTTCAATAAAAAAGTGGGGACTGTCCCCAATTAATCCCCAATTAATCTCTAATTCAGGGTTTGCGGTGAAGGAAGGTACTGAGGGAGAAAAAGAGAAGTGCGCTGTCGGTGATAAGAAGTTTATAGTCCACTTGTCGGCCGAGGCTGCCAAAACAACCGCATTCAACATCGATGCCACGAATCATGGTGACAACAATAAGGACGAGAAATCCCGCGAGAAGACCGGATAAAAAAAACGAGCTGGACCGCAAAAAGAGGCCTGTTAAAACAAATACTCCACAGATAACTTCAATCCAGGGAAGAATAAGAGCCAGAAAGAATGAAATGCTTTGAGGAAAAACTTGATAATTGGCAATATCCTGGGCAAAACCAATTGGATTTGTGATTTTAACTATTCCCGCCCAAATAAAAACTCCTCCCAGGATGAGTCGGAAAAGATAGTGAAGATAACGGTTATTTTTCATTGCTTTTTTCTATCGGAAGACCCTCCACCTGCCACTCCTTCCAGCCACCAAAAAAAACCCTAATATCTGTAAATCCCTGCTCATGTAGAATTGTGGACAATCCCACACTGGACTGGCATTCGCTCCCATCACAGTAGACAACCAAGATTCTTTCTTTTGGAATTAAAAGCTCATCCAGGATAGGAGTTTCACTTTTCTCTTCATAGGGGATGTTGACGGCTCCAGCAATGTGCCCCGCTTTAAAAGCTTCATCATTCCGGCTGTCGATAAACAGCGCTTCATTCATAGAAAAAAGTCCTTCCGCTTCCGGCAGCATAATAAAGGAGATCGAAGGGTATTCCTCAGATGTGATAAAGCTATACTGGAATTCTCCACCGAGAAACTGCTTGATCAACCGGATATTTGTTCCAAAGCCGAGAAGGACACCCAGGCCAGCGATGAACAAAATATGAGTCATAAGTTTCTTCATGATTCGTTTATCCCTATCCACTAAGGGAAAAGTGTTTGGTATTTTTCCAAGCCCACTTTGAAGACTTCGATGGCTCTCCTTGTATCGGGCTCATTGAGAACGTAGGCAATCCTTACTTCATTGGTTCCCTTTCCGGGAGTGCAGTAAAAACCTTGAGCCGGAGCCACCATGACGGTCTCATTATCCAAACGAAAATCTGTCAACATCCAGCAGGCAAAGTGTTCACTGTCTTTGATGGGAAGCCCAACAATAATGTAGAAGGCTCCTTGGGGTTTATCCATCACTATACCGGGGATCCCTTGCAGTCCCTCAAAGAGGACATCACGCCTTCTCTGGTACTCTTCCCGGATAGGATCAAAATAGTCCATCCCCATTCGATAGAGAGAAAGGGCCGCTTTTTGTTCCAAGGTTGCCGGACAGAGTCTTGCCTGTGCGAATTTCAAAACAGCAAAATAGACATCCGGATTTTGTGTTACAACAGCTCCGATTCGAGCCCCACAGCAACTGAATCGTTTGGAAATACTGTCAATGACGATGACTCTGTCTTTGATGTCCGTATATTCAAGAAGACTCTTGTGTGTCAAGCCGTCGTAGACAAATTCCTTGTACACCTCGTCTCCAATCAAGAATAAATCATATTTTTTTGCCAGCTCAACGGCTCTTTCGAGTTCTTCCGGTGTATAAACCGTTCCCGTTGGATTGCTGGGTGAATTCAAGAGAATGGCTCGAGTTTTAGGTGTAATTTTGGCCTCAATGGCCTCTATTGAGGGGAGACGAAAGCCTTCCTCAACACTCAAGGTCAAAGGAACAATCTTCACATCTGCAAAGGCTGCATATCCGTTGTAATTGGTGTAAAAGGGCTCCGGGATGATGATTTCACTGCCTGAATCGGCCACTGCGCTGATGGCAAAATGGATGGCCTCTGAACCCCCGGTTGTGATGACGAAATTTTCGGAATTTAAGGGAATATTATAATGACTAAAATAATCCGCCATTGCCCGTCTAAGGTCTAAAAATCCCTGAGCAGGTCCATAACTGAGCACTTCCTCATCGAAATTTCTTACGGCATCCCATGCGGCCTGAGGAGTGGGAATATCGGGCTGACCGATATTGATGAAATAAAGACGCACTCCCTCTGCTACCGCCTGGTCGGCATAGGGCTTCAGTTTCCGTATTGGAGACTCTTGAATGTCCCGACCTCTTTTCGAAATTTCCATTTAAAACCGCCTCATAAATAAGCTTATCATATAAACACCCGATTATTTCAAAAAGCCCAGACGATGTCAAAGTTTTAGTTGCCATGGAAAGGCATTTTTGATACTTTTGTCTGAGTAATTTGAACCGGTTTTATGCAAAAAGATCCAAAGGCACAAATTGTCAGCACTAAACATTGGGATGATTATTTCCTAATTACTATTAAGTCCCCATCCATCGCCTCCTCCGTATCCCCAGGGCAATTTATCATGGTCCGCGTAACCTCCCTGGATTATCCCCTCCTCCGCCGCCCCTTGAGCATCCATGCACAGAATTTAGAGACCATTGATATCTTTTTTCAGGTATCCGGTTTGGGCACAGCTCTTCTGAGTCAAAAAACAACTGGAGAGTCTCTCGATATCCTCGGTCCCTTCGGACAGGGCTTTTCTCTTGATGGGGAACTCACGGACAAAAACGTGGCTTTGATTGGTGGGGGAAGAGGGATCGCTCCACTTTTTTTTCTAGCACAGGAGCTCCGCCAGCAAGGAGCCAAAGTTGCGGTGTTTTATGGAGGTAAAACCCAATCCGACCTTCCTCTGAAGGGCAAGTTCTGTGAGAACAAAATTTCAGTTTTCTGCTCAACGGATGACGGCTCATTTGGATTTCATGGTTATATAACTGAACTATTTGAGGCAGAATCTACAAAAAAAACCTTCCAATTTATTTATGCCTGTGGTCCGAAAGCCATGCTGAAGACAATTGGTCAACTTTGTAGCCAGAGGAACATCTCCGCAGAATTCTCTCTAGAATCCATGATGGGCTGCGGATTTGGGGCATGCTGGGGATGTGTGACAAAAATAAAGGGAAAGAAAGGCAGTGAATGGCAAAAAACCTGTGAAAAAGGCCCGGTCTTTCCCGCTGAAAACATCGTTTGGCTAACCAGGGACACATGATAGATTTATCTGTTGATCTTGGATTTATGAAGTTAAAAAACCCGGTCATTGCGGCCAGCGGCACATTCAGTTACGGTCTGGAATTCGCGCCATTCATCAATCTGGACGACATCGGCGGATTTGTCGTCAAAGGTCTTTACTCTTCTCCACGTCCAGGGAATCCTCCACCAAGATTGGCAGAAACATCCAGCGGGCTGATCAATGCCATCGGCCTTCCGGGCATCGGAATGAAAAAATTCGTTGGAGAAATTCTCCCGCAGCTGAGAAAATACAATACGGCCCTCTTTGTCAATGTCTGTGGTGAAAACTCCAAGGAGTATGTGGACGTAGTGGACTATCTAAATGACTTCGATGGGATAGCGGCCTATGAGATGAACATATCCTGCCCCAACGTTGAAAAGGAAGGCCTCTGCCCAGCCCTCTCTCCTGAGGACACTTATTCGATTGTCAAACGAGTGAAAAAAACCAGTCAGCGTCCTGTGATCACAAAACTGTCACCCAATGTAACAAATATTGTAGAGATCGCTTTGAGCGCTCAGGAAGCCGGTGCAGATGCTGTCTCCTTAGTGAACACTTTTTTAGCCATGGCCATAGACACAAAAACACACAAGCCAAAAATTGCCAATATTATGGGAGGGCTCAGCGGACCGGCCATAAAACCGATTGCTCTAAGAATGGTCTATCAGGTGGCCCAGCATGTTAAAATTCCTGTAATCGGTATAGGGGGAATCATGTCTGGTTTGGATGCTGTAGAATACATTTTGGCAGGAGCAAAAGCAGTAGAGGTAGGAACAGCTAATTTTATCGATCCCGAAGCCATGATTAACATAATAAAACAGCTGGAATTTTACTGTTTGAATCAAGGTGTCGATAAAATAGAAGACCTCGTCGGGGCCCTTGATGTCTCTTTTTGATGGAACAAGAAGGATACACATCCATGAAAAATAACATGGCCGAAAAAATTATCGTTGCTCTCGATGTCAGCAACAAAAAAGAGGCTCTCTCTCTTGTTAGGGAACTCAGAGACACAAAAATTTTTAAGGTCGGCCTGCAGCTCTTTACGGTCGAAGGCCCCTCCCTTGTCAGAAATCTCAATGATCTAGGAAAAAAAGTTTTTCTCGATCTCAAACTCCATGATATTCCCAACACGGTCGCCGGGGCGGTCCGCATGGGAGTCCGGATGAACATTCATATGATGACTCTGCATGCTTCCGGGGGAAAGGAGATGATGACAAGTGCCGTCCAGGCCGCCAAAGAGGAAGCTGAACGAGTGGGCGGGAAAGCTCCACTGCTTCTTGCCGTCACCGTACTCACCAGCCTCAAAGACCAGCAATTAATTGAAATCGGCATCCATGCCGACACAAAAAGCCAAGTTCTCAAACTGGCACACCTGGCTTTTCAATCAGGAATAGAAGGCATAGTCTGCTCCCCAAAGGAAATTGAGGCCATTAAAAAAACGTTTAAACAAGATGTGGCTGTGGTGGCTCCGGGGATACGGCCGAAGTGGGCTGCGGCACAAGATCAGAAAAGAATATTGACTCCAACTCAAGTCCTACAAAAAGGAGCTGATTATTTAGTGATAGGAAGGCCTATTACTCAGGCCTCATCGCCACAGGATGCCTTCCTCAGAATTCTGGATGAACTATAATCTTAATAGAGCCTGCCAACCGTTCCTACAAGAAAGACAGCGCCCAAAACAGCCCAGACTATGGCAATCAATATGACGGCCACAACAATACTGACAACGACATATCCAATCACTTTATCAGAGGGAGTTTCCATAAGTGAAGAGGTAAATCCAAGATAGAACAGATAAATTGCGTAGAGACTTCCCAAAAAAGCCAACCAGCCCAAGAAGGGAATCAGATAGAAAACGCCTGCAACCCAAGTCGGTGTCATGCTGTAAACAGCTATTTTCATGGCATTTTCCTGATTTTGTTTAGACGAGAACGTGGGGGCTAGGGCATTGATGATGATACCGAGTGCGTAGACAGATACGAGAGAAAGAACATAAAGAAATATGGCATAAAAAATTGTTCTTCCGAACCCATATCTGGTTAATCCCCTCCATGGAATATTTCGCCCGATCAGACTCAAACCAATAAATTGGCAGACAGCAGGAATGGCAGCCAGAAGAACGGCATACGATGTGAACAGCGTCGAGACTGGAGAAGATTCCCCTTTTATGATTTCCCATTCTTCTTTTGGTTTTAGTAAGATTCCTTTAACTCTTGCTACAATATCCATTCACATCCTCCTTTCTGGAGCAAATTTAAAAAAACTATATAACTATTTTTTTCTTAAGTCAAACGG
>CAZWHQ010000049.1:0-27694 GCA_964633715.1 uncultured Eubacteriales bacterium | reverse complement strand
TTCGTTGTAGCCTGTTCGCGGTACATTAGTACAGCTTCACAGGCCACTGCCTCGCCACTACAGCAACCTCGACTTGTGAATAATCCAGACTAATGGATCTATTGTATGAATAAATGTTTCTGCTGAAGGATGGACGTCGTGTCTCTGTCACTACTCGCATTCTTAATGCGGTAGGGGCAGAACACGTAAGGGTTCCGTCCTTCTGCATGAAATTTGTTGATGTTTGTGGTTGACTTTAACCATGAAATCGGCTATCATTTGGCGTCTTTTTTTGATAAAGTAACAAGTACTAGATATTGTATATACCTTTAGGAGATGTAGAACATATTGATATTTTTCTTGACATTTGATTAGAAAAAATCTATAATTATCCTCAAAGCAGTCAGCAAAATGAAATCCCTCCTTATATTATTCAGAAAGTACTTTATATTTTTTCTGCTCTGCGTATTCGTTTTTGCTGGAGTGCCTGAAGAATTTGCCGAGGACAAATCTTTCTTTCAAGGCTTTGTGATTCCAAAACCTATCATTAGAGTTGGTTTAGGTATTAATCTAAGCGACATCCAGATATCTTCCTCGTCAGGTGTCAAAGTATATGAAGCCAAAGATAACTATAAACTCATTGCCGACAATGTGGATGGAGTCTGGATTAAGGGAAATAAAGAGAAGCTGAATGAGAAATTCCTCATTCAAGTTCGCCAGACTGAAGAGAGAGAGGATGCGGAAATCTTCGCTCAAGAATTAAGGACAAAAATTGACAATAAAATTTCTGTATCTCGAAGCAGTGAAGAGGGCTCTGTGGATACTTATTTGGTCTCTGTTGGAGATTTTAGAACACGACAGGAGGCCCTGAGTTTCATAAAAAAGTTGAATGCTTTAGGTGTTGAGGATACGTGGATCATTCGTGAGGAAATCACTGAGGATGAGTCGAAACCGTTATGGATTCTAGTCAATGACGAACTCAAAAGTTTGAACAAAAACACGGTCCTCTATTTTATTCCCAGTCATGCACGAAGTTATCTTTCGTTCAAGGGAAGAGATTACCGGGGAATTTTTATTCTTCAGGCAACCCGGAAAGGTGTTGTGCTCATTAATGTTCTCAATTTGGATGATTATCTGAAGGGTGTTGTACCAAGTGAGCTGTCGCCTTATGTGTTTCGGGAGCTGGAGGCACAAAAGGCCCAATCTATTGCTGCACGCACGTATGCCTTCAAAAAGCTTGGATTGAACGAGGATTTGGGTTTTGATCTCGATGACACGCCCAATTCTCAATTATACAAAGGAATGAATGCCGAACATCCTTTAAGCAGTCTAGCTGTGGATCAGACGAGCGGGCAGGTTGCTCTTTACAAGGGGAAACTTATTGATGCGCTCTATACAAGCACATGTGGGGGAAAAACGGAAGATGTGGAAAACATTTTTAACGGTCCTGCTCTGCCTTATCTTCGAAGCACAGATTGTGTTTATGAAAAGCAAAAGGGATATACCTTGGTGAGTGAACAAACCCTTTTACCGGTCTATATCGGAGGAAAAAATATTGGCCCTCAAATCGTGTTCCTAAATAGTCTGGGGATTATCCCTCTGGAAACAGATCCTGTCTTTTATAATATAGAGGCGTCTTTAGAAGAAGCTAAAAACTGGATTGGAAATGCGGCACAAATGTTTGGAAAAAACAATCCAGACCCAGATGTGGGAGGAACAGAGCTCACTGTCCAACGGCTTGCGGAATTAATGGTTGATTCCTTTGGTTGGCAGGAAAGAGTTGATAATTTAATGTTCCCAAGTGAGAAAGAATTTGTCCTAAAAGGCTTAAATGGAGAGAATGGAGAGAATGGAGATAAGGGGGGTAATGTGGCCTACCTCATGCAGACAAGTATTCTTTCTCCAACAGAAAATGTTCAGGACCAAAAAAAATACATCTCTCGAGGTGAACTGGTCTTCTATCTTTATAAAGCGGTCCAGAGCCAAAAGAATCCTGTCAGAGACGGTGTATTCAGCAGAATGGAAAAAAACAGCGTTTTTGTTGATATCGAAAATAAGGAAGAGCAATTTGAATTCTCACCGGACACCTATATGCTCATTAACAATTTTGGGGATTATCAATTCACTTCGGAAGTGTATCTGATCGGTGGAGAAAGAATCAGGTGGATAGAGAAAGATGGCCAGGCTGTTTATGTAGAAATTATTGACCTGCCACAGACCAACATCCTGGATCGCAGCTCGCCCCACCGTTTTTGGCAGGTGAAGAAATCAAAACTGGAGCTAGAAAAAAGAATCAACCAGTTTTATCCTGTTGGCGAGCTGATCGATATCATCCCCCAAACCAGAAGTGATTCGAATAGAGTTGTCGAACTCCTTATTTCGGGGACAGAATCCCAAGCAGTGGCTGAGGGATTGCGAGTTCGAAGAGTTTTGGGACTCAAAGAAACTCTATTTGTCATTGATCGGGAGTATGATGAATCCGGAAACATCGTCCAATTTGAGTTTAATGGCAAAGGTTGGGGGCACGGTGTTGGACTCTGCCAAGTGGGCGCTTATGGTATGGCTCAGGCAGGTGCAGATTATAAAGAAATCTTAAAAAAATATTACCACGGTATTACCATAGGGAAAATTTATTAATTACCGGCGCATCCTGCTCCATCCTCATCGAAAGCCCTCGCTCCGTATTCCCATTCTCCTCAGATGGACAGGGACATCGCCAAGCCTCACCATTTGACCATCTTGTCCTTGTGAAAATGATTGCTTCATTTTACCCGGCCAGTTCGCAGAACTCTCATCAATCGCAGAGCTGGAAATTTTTTCTATTCTTAATCGCTTCTTGCATTTTCACAGATGATTGGATAGAATTTCTGTCTTTATAAGGAAGCGACGTGGCAGACGAGAAAAAACAGATCAAACTCGGAATTGCTGTTATCCCCGTCCTTTTTTTGATTGCCGCTCTTTCCATTACAATTGGTGTTTTTAAACAATCTCCGCACATCCCGATAGTACTCGCTGCTGCTGTGGCTGCTGTCATAGCTATTTTTCATAAACATCCATGGAAAGAAATTCAAGATGGGATGGTGCACGGCATCACATTGGCCATGGGAGCGATCTTGATTCTCATGGTCGTTGGAACAATGATCGGCACCTGGATTCAAGGTGGCATCGTTCCTGCGATGATATTTTACGGATTAAAAGTCCTGTCACCAGGAATTTTTCTTGTGGCCACTCTCATCATATGTTCCATCGTATCCCTAGGTACAGGATCGTCCTGGTCCACAGCAGGGACTGTCGGTGTGGCCCTTATTGGTGTTGGTCAAAGCTTGGGGATACCGGTTGCCATGGTTGCCGGGGCCATCGTGTCCGGGGCCTACTTCGGCGATAAAATGTCACCCATGTCAGACACCACTAATCTTGCTCCTGCTGTGGCCGGCACAGATTTATTTTCTCATATCAGACATATGGTCTATACAACCCTTCCCGGATATATCTTTTCGGTTATCCTCTATGGCGTGCTGGGAGCAAAGTTTGCAGGAGGATCGATTGATTCACAAAACATCCAAGTCATATTGACGACATTAAAAACGAACTTTTTTATTCATCCTATCCTTCTTCTTCCACCGCTTTTAGTCATTGTTATGGTGATAAAAAAAATTCCGCCTTTACCGGCTTTGCTTGGAGGGACTGTTTTAGGATGTCTGTTTGGAATGATTTCTCAATCTCAGTCTCTTGCGGATGTGATTCTAGCCGCCAAGTCGGGCTATGTGTCCGAGACCGGAGTCGCCATGGTGGATGATCTGCTGTCACGAGGCGGATTGGATTATATGATGGATACCGTTGCGTTGATTATCTGTGCGCTCTGTTTCGGAGGGATCATGGAGAAGACCGGAATGCTAAAAGTTCTGGCATCCGCTCTATTAAAGAGGGTCCGGACAACCGGTTCCTTGGTGGCCACGACTATATTTAGCTGTATTGGGATGAATATCATTGCCTCCGACCAATACATGGCCATAGTTATCCCAGGTCGGATGTACAAACATGCCTATGAAGAGCTTAAATTGCACCCAAAAAATCTCTCTCGTGCACTTGAGGATTCAGGCACACTGTCCTCTCCTCTTATTCCATGGAACAGTTGTGGGGCATTTATGTGGGCCACGTTAGGAGTCAATCCTCTTGTCTACCTTCCCTATGCTTTTCTCAATCTGGCCAATCCCATTGTCTCCATATTTTACGGTTATACTGGGATCACTATGGAAAAGCTCGAAAAGTCTAAATAAAAAAGCCCGCCGCAAAGGACGGGCCTTTTTCTTGTTAAAAATACAGTATTCGGTTTTCTTCTGTTTGCTATTTCCTAGATAACTCCATATTTTTTTCCGATTTTGGTGAAAGCGTCGATGGCTTTATCGAGATGAAACATTTCATGTCCTGCTGACATCTGAACGCGAATCCTTGACTGGCCTTTGGGGACGACTGGGAAATAAAAACCGATGACATAAATGCCTTCATCAAGAAGGTCACTTGCCATGTCTTGAGAAAGTTTGGCGTCATTTTCAAATTTTCCGAGCATGATGGGGACAATCGGGTGATCTCCTGGTGTGATGTCAAATCCAGCTTCTGTCATTTTTTCCCTGAAGTATTTCGTGTTTCTCTCCAATTTATCTCTCAGTTCGGTTGTTTCTGAGAGAAGGTCGAATACGGCAATGGATGCGCCCACAACAGCAGGAGCGAGAGTGTTGCTGAAGAGGTAGGGCCTAGCTCTCTGTCTGTAGAGCTCGATGATCTCTTTGCTCCCAGAAATAAATCCACCCGAGGCTCCACCAAGGGCTTTTCCGAGAGTCCCTGTGATAATGTCGATTTTCCCCAAAACGCCTCTGTATTCTGGAGAACCTCTTCCCGTTTTGCCGAGGAAACCTGTTGCATGGGCATCGTCAATCATGACCATGGCGTTGTATTTTTCAGCCAAGGGCACGATCTCATCAAGTTTGGCGATATCCCCATCCATGGAGAAGGCGCCGTCTGTTGCGATCAACCGGTAACGGAGATCCTGAGTGGCTTTCAATTTTTCTTCCAAATCTTTCATATCGCCGTGTTGGTAGATGTAGCGCTGGGCCTTACAGAGACGGATTCCGTCTATGATAGAGGCATGATTGAGGGCATCGGTTATGATTGCGTCTTCAGCGCCGATGAGCGGTTCGAATGTTCCGCCGTTGGCGTCAAAACAGGCAGCAAAAAGGATGGTGTCTTCGGTCTTCAGGAATTTTGTAATTTTATCTTCGAGAATCTTATGAATATCCTGCGTTCCACAGATAAAACGGACCGAGCTCAAACCAAAACCCCACTCATCAAGAGTTTTATGAGCAGCTTCGATGACTTTTGGATGGCTTGAGAGTCCCAGGTAGTTATTGGCACAGAAATTGAGCACCTCTTTTCCACCTTTGACTTCGATCTCGGCTCCCTGTGGAGTCATAATTACTCTTTCCTCTTTGTAAAGGCCTGCCTCGCGTATGGATTGGATTTCTTTAGTTAATTCTTCTTTAATTTTACCGTACATTTAATACCTCCTTTTAAAGTCTATAGACTATATCAAAAATGAAAGATGAGGTCTATATATTTTAGAAAAAAGCAGATTGTCCCCTTTTTTCTTTTTCACGGACATGGGGTATAATTTTGAGCATGGAAAATAAAGACAGATATTTTATCGAACGGTACACAGAAAGTCTGTTGCGGAAGATAAAAATCGACGAGTTGTATTTTGAAGGGCGGACAAAGTATCAGAAAGTCCTTTGTTTCTCCAATGAATTCTTAGGTAAAACTCTTTTTTTGGATGAAAAGATACAGTCTGCTCAAATCGATGAATATATCTATCACGAGGCATTGGTCCATCCCTCTCTTTTGACACATCCATCCCCTAAAAATGTCCTTGTGATAGGAGGAGGGGAAGGGGCCACCATCAGAGAGGTCCTGCGGCATCCTCCTATCCAGAACGTGACCATGGTGGATATCGATGAGGAGCTAATCGAAATTTGTCAAAAGTACCTGCCAGAATGGTCAGATGGAGCATTTGACGATAAGCGGACAGAGTTGATCTTTTCAGATGCCGGAAAATTTGTGGGAAGTACAGAAAAAAAGTTTGATGTCATCATCTCTGATCTCACAGAACCTGTAGAAAAAGGCCCCTCCGTATTTCTCTTTACAATGGAATTTTTCAAGAAGATTGAGGGAATTCTTAACCCAAATGGTCTGTTTGTGCTTCAGGCTGGAAGCGCAGATCCTTTTTATAACCAGTTTTTTGTTTCCTGTGTAAAAACTTTGGAAACCGTTTTTACTATTGTCCGGCCGTATTGGACATTCATTTGTTCTTTTGGCCTGCCTTGGGGTTTTGTCCTCACCTCAAACAAAACAGATCCCATCGATATTCGACAAGAACAGATAGCCGATCGTTTAAAAAAGAGAAAAATTCAAAACTTGAAATTCTATCATCCCGGCCTCCACAAAGCCCAGTTTGTCCTGCCGATTTATTTGGAAAAAGCCTTACAGAAGGCGGAGATTTTAACTGAAGAAAAACCTTTTATCTGGGAGATGTAAGTTTGAAACACGAAAAACATGGAAAACACGGTTCGAAGAATCCTGATTTGGAGGAAATCAGAGAAAACCATTCTCCTTCAAGCGGTCTTTTCTTTAAGGTCAGAAGACAACTTTATAGCGAGTTTTCTCCTTTTCAAAAAATTGAAGTGTTCGAAAATGACTTCTTCGGAAATATCCTCTTTCTAGATGGACTTGTTCAGACGACTGAAAAAGACGAGTATTTCTATCACGAAATGCTGGCCCATCCAGCATGCGTATCTCACCCTGGCCCTGAAAAATGTCTGATTATTGGAGGAGGTGATGGCGGCACTCTTAAGGAAGTTCTCCGCTATCCACTCAAGAAGGTCTGGTTTGTTGAAATAGACCGCCGTGTGATTGAAGTCTGTCAGAAATATTTCCCCTGGCTGAATGAGGCGCTCAAAGATGAGCGGACCGAACTTGTTATCGCTGATGGCAATGAATTTATAAAGACTACAGATGAGAAATTCGATGTTGTTCTGATCGATTCCTCAGAGCCGGTGGGGCCGTCTGCTGTCCTTGATGGCCGTCAATTCTATGGAAAACTGAAACAGTGCCTTAATCCAGGAGGAGTTTTAGTCGCTCAAGCTGGTTCACCGGTCTTTCATTTTGAGTATCTGAAACAGAAAGCCCTGCTGCTTAAAGATATTTACACAAATGTCTATTTCTTTTATGGGCCGGTTCCTACTTATCCAGGAGGAAACTGGTGTTATGTGTTTTTATCTGAAAACAGGCTGCCCTGGGGGAAAAAACAATCACCTCCTGCCGGCCTAAAATACTACACCCCCGACATTCATAAAGCGGCCTTTTCTCTGCCAGGCTTTCTGAAAGATCTTTCTGGTTAGATGCCTAAATTGCCTTCTGCGTGACGTTTAGACAGGGTGTCTAGCATGTCCTTTGTCATAGCTTCCAAATCATAGTCCGGTTTCCATCCCCATTCCTCTCGGGCCGCCCTGTCGTCGATGGAATTGGGCCATGAATCGGCAATTTCTTGCCTGAAATCAGGTTCAAAGGTGCACTCAAACTCGGGAATATGTTTCTTGATGGAAGCAGCCAGTTCACCGGCGGAAAAACTCATGGCCGTGACATTGAAGTCCGAATAATGTTTGAGCTTATCAAAATCGGCATACATTAAATCGATGGTGGCCTTGAGGCAATCGGGCATGTACATCATTGGAAGACGAGTGTCCTCACGGACAAAACATGTGTATTTTTTATTTTTGACGGCTTCATAATAGATAGCAACCGCATAATCCGTTGTGCCTCCGCCAGGGAGTGTCTCGTTACTGATAATTCCAGGATACCGGCATCCGCGAACGTCTAGGCCAAAGTGCCTCACATAGTAATCACAAAGCAGTTCTCCGGCGACCTTTGTGACGCCGTACATTGTCCTCGGTTTGAGCACTGTTTCCTGCGGCGTGTTGTCGATGGGTGTTTCCGGTCCAAAAGCGGCTATGGAGCTGGGAATAAAAATTCGGGTCATTTTATGTTCGATGGCCAGATCCATCAAATTTTTAGTGCCGTTCATATTGACATCCCAGCACAGATGCGGATTTTTTTCTCCAACAGCCGACAGGATGGCGGACATATGGTAAACCGTATCGACGTCATATTTTTTTATGACCTCTTCAATAGTCTCTTTTTTTGCGACATTGATAAATTCGAAGGGGCCGGAATCTCTCAATTCGGGTTTAGGTAGTGTTTTGTGACCGGTGGCGATTACATTATCGTTGCCATATTTTTTCCGCAGCAGCATTGTCAGTTCTGATCCAATTTGGCCGACCGATCCTGTTACCATGATTTTTTTCATTTCTTTAGCCATTATTTGACCTCCAATGTATTGATGAATTCAAGGGATACATCATGAGTGTCTACTTATAGCTTGACTGAAAATAGATGTCAAATTTTCTTTCTATTAGTCAGAGCCCTCAAGGATCAGACTCCTGAAGCAATGACTCTTTCAACCACGTTGCTCCATTCAACATGGTGACAAGGTTTCCTCTTGATGCTAAAATACAAAAAGGAGTTTTTCTAATTTCTCCTGGTGAATGGTTGATCGAATGAAGGACAAATAGGATGAAACATCGGCGTTTTTTTCTTTCTTTTTTTGGTATTTTCTTTGTTATTGTGACCATGTCCGCTTTTTCAAGGGCAACGAATATGGCAGGAGAGGAACCGCAAAATATTCTTCTTATCACAATAGACACGTTGAGGGCGGATCGGTTGAGTTGTTACAGCGATGACCATGACCTCATGACTACCGCTCCGATTTGTCGTCTCTGGAAAGGCAGGCTGAGGACGTCATCGACAAAGCTTGTGAGGGACTCAGAAACACGTTTCATCGTTATCCTGAAGACCTCAAAAAGAAAATTGAAGACTTGATCAAACAAATTAAATAGTCATCGAAAAATAGGAGCTGTCCCCAAATATCATGAAGGACACAATTACGCTGGTCACAGGAAGCAGCCGCGGTATTGGCAGGGATATTGCCTTAAAACTTGGGGGAAAAACAAATGTTGTTGCGGTCCACTATCACAGCCAAAAACAAAAGGCCAAAAGTGTGGTTGAAACCCTCAGGATAAGAGGGGGGCAGGGGGCTGTTTTTCAGGCAGATTTGACCAGAGAACATGAAGCCAGATCTCTTGTTCAAAATGTGATAACGAAGTTTGGCCGTATTGATATCCTGGTCAACAATTTTGGGCCGATTCTCGTCAAACCATGGCAAGAGGTGGCGGCTGAAGAATGGGAAGCCGTGTTCCGTTCCAATCTTCTCAGCGCGCTTTTTTGTATCCAGGAGGTTCTTCCGAACATGCGTGACCGGAAATGGGGGAGGATCGTTAATCTTGGGTACAGCCGTGTGGAGCAGTTGATGTCTTTTCAGACAATTACTCCTTATGCTGCGGCCAAAACCGGCCTCCTGATTCTGACGCGATCAATGGCCGTATCTGAAGCCTCTTCGGGAATTACTGTCAATATGGTTTCTCCGGGACTCATGGAAGACGGTGTTCTACCCGCAAAGACAAACATACCTGCCGGAAGGCTGGGAACATTCGATGATGTATCCAGTGCCGTCCAGTTTTTGGTTTCAGAGAAAGCCGGATACATCACAGGCACGAATGTGGTTGTTGCCGGCGGCTGGAAACTCTAAAAATTAAAATTTTTACTTGACAAAGGGGGAGAAGCGGTTTATTTTTAATGTAAGGTGAACAAAATGGTGAACAAACTCAGTAAGGAATTGACTGAAAAACAAAAAAAGGTTTTGGAAGCGATAGAAAATTTTTTCTTGGCCTACGGCTATTCTCCCACTGTCCGCCATCTGGGGAAACTGTTGGACATGACCAATCCTTCGGCTGTTTTCAAGCACATTGTGAGCCTGGAAAAGAAGGGCTACTTGAAGAGAGAAAAAGGAGGAGTGAGCCTAACCAGTGTACCAACCCCTGCGGAGGCGCAGGTCACAGTGCCCCTGGTGGGACTTGTTCCTGCCGGTCATCCCCGGGAGGCGTTTGAGATTTCGGGCGAGGGCCTTGATGTGCCTGCGTGGATGGTCGGCCGCAAAAGAGGGAACATTTTCTGCATACAGGTTGAGGGAAAAAGTATGGTGGATGCCTACATCGATGACGGAGACCGGGTGCTTCTAGAAAGGACCAGCACGACCAATTCCGGGGAAATGGTCGTGGCCCTTCTGAATGACGGATCTGTCACGTTGAAAAGATTGAGACTGGAGAAAGGGAAAGCCTTTCTTGTTCCTGAAAACCCGGAATTTGAGGAGATTGAAGTCGAAGAATTGAAGGTTCTTGGGCGAGTGATCGGGGTTTTGAGGAAGTACTGAGCGTTTAACAAGACGGGAAAGAAACGAATAAATTGCCGGGCTTGATGACATTGTTGCGCCCGTGTTGCGTTTGATTTATCAAA
This sequence comes from uncultured Eubacteriales bacterium, assembly GCA_964633715.1. Taxonomy (GTDB): domain Bacteria; phylum Acidobacteriota; class Aminicenantia; order Aminicenantales; family Aminicenantaceae; genus JAUWVG01. The sequence goes on along the minus strand of CAZWHQ010000049.1, from coordinate 17,200 downwards.
CCCTACCACTTTAACTGTGTGGAGGTCTGTCTCCAAAGAGGCCGGCAATTCATCGTAAAAGGAAAAGAAAATGAAAAGAAGGTGTATTGTCCATGTTGATATCGATGCTTTTTTTGCCGCTGTTGAGGAGCTCCTCAATCCCTCTCTTAAGGGAAAACCGGTCATTGTCGGCGGCCTTCCTCATGAACGAGGGGTAGCGTCTACTGCAAACTATGAGGCGAGAAAGTATGGAGTTCATTCGGGAATGCCTCTGGCAAAAGCGTATAAGCTTTGTCCGCAGGGAGTTTTTGTCCGAGGAAATTATCAGGTCTACAGTGCGTTTTCAAAAAAAATGTTCACCGTCCTTTCCCAATACACTCCAGACGTGGAGGAAGCCTCCCTGGATGAGGCCTATCTGGATTTGACCCGCTGCCGTACTCTTTATTCGTCTTTGTCCCGCACTATCCAGGAGATCAAAAACAGAGTCGAGGAGCAGATGGGGATCCGTGTTTCGGTGGGCGTCGGGCCCAACAAACTTCTGGCAAAGCTGGCGACAAATAAGGCCAAGCCGGGTGGTTTGGTCGATGTCCGGCCCGGCCGGGAAGAAGAGTTTTTGAAAGATTTGGGCATAGAAAATCTTCCCGGAATAGGTCCCAAAACCCAGGTCGTCCTCAGAATGCTCAACATCCATAAGATAGGCGATTTGTGGGGACTTCCGCGCACCACGCTGCGGTCTCTTTTTGGCCTCAACGGTGAGGAGCTCTTTCTCCAGTCAAGAGGAATCGACAGCCGTCCGGTGAGCATGGCCTCCATCCCTAAATCGGTATCCCGGGAGACGACATTTCTGGAAGATCTCTGGGACCGCCGTCTCCTGCTGGCCCACATGGCCTATCTCTGCGACAGGCTGGCTCTTCCCCTCCGGAAGGGGCGGCTTTTTGCCCATATCATCGAAGTCAAAGTCAGATATTCGGACTTTAAAACAGAAGTCCGGCGGAGACTCTTGATTATGCCCCGCCAGGACATGGGCGAGATATTTAAGATTGCCCAGGAGCTTTTCCTTCAGCTCTATTCGGGATCGCGGTTGTCTCTTCGTCTTGTTGGTGTCAAGGCTTCCGATCTTGTCCGCACCCGCCCCCTCTCTCTTTTTGAGCCCTACTCGGAGCGCCGGGAGAGGCTGGGTTCGGCCGTGGACCAGGTGAGGGAGAAATACGGTTTTGGCTCGCTGCTCACGGTTAGAGAGGGGATGCTGGAGAACCTTTATCGTTTTGAAAAACAGAGAGGCTTTGTCTTAAAGACAGCGTCCCTGACTAAGTAAGAGATGCAAGAGACAAATTCCCCTCATCATTTCCAGTGGATATGGAAAAGGTAGAATGTACATTCCTCTGCGTGTTCATTCTGTTTACAGTAAGGGAAAGGGCGGGGTCACACTGCAGGAGCTTGCTGCTTGGGGCCATCAGAAACGGCTGCCTTCTCTAGCGCTGACGGATTTTGGGAATTTCTACGGCTGGAACCGCTGGAAGAGATTGGCCTCCAAGACCAATGCGGCCCCTCTCTTTGGCTGTGAGATGGAGATCCAAGGACATAAATTTTTATTTCTTGTCAAAAACAGAGAGGGCTACTGGAATCTGATGGAGGCCTTCAACCGCAAAGACATTACAGAGACAGAAGGGTTGGTTGTCGTCTTTCTTCCTCAGGCCAAGGATGGGGAGCCCCCCGAAAAACTGGCGGCTCTTGTTTCTGACGATTTTTATCTTGGGGGGGATATATTCAACCTGAAAAAAGCCAAAAGCTGGGCTCAGAAATTTGGACGGCCGGTTGTTTGGGCCAATCCCCTAAAGTTTATAAAAAATCCGGAGCGGCTTGTTCTTCTCCATTCCATCACGAAGAAAATTCCTTTCCCTCCTGAATGGAGCAGATGGAAGCGGATAGTGAAGTGTTTTGGGCCGGATCAGGAGGTCGTAGCCTTCAAAAAATTCGGCGAAGAAGGAAAGGACGTTTTCCGTAGAACCTTTGAAGTGACGGAAAAATGCGAGTTTTCTTTAGCCGACATAGTGCCAGCCCTTCCTGAAAACCTGTTTTCAACGACGTTGAGAGAGGTGGTTATGGAGAGGCTGAGAAACCAGGAAAATCTGAGCTGGAAGGAGAGGCAGCGTGCGGGAAAGGAGTTGAAGATCGTCGAGGAGTCGGGCTTTGCGCCCTATTTTTTAGTTGTCCACGATGTGATCCAATTTGCACAGAAAAGAGGTATTCTCAGCAATCTTAAAGGATCTGGGGCTTCGTCTTTTCTGGCTTATCTTCTCGGTATTTCCCACATCAATCCCACGACATTCGATCTCTATTTCGCAAGATTTCTGAACAGGGGCCGCGAAAATCCCCCGGATTTCGATCTGGATTTTGACTCCAGAAGAAGGGACGAAGTTCTCTCCTATGTTCTAAAAAAATATGGGCAGGGACAGACGGGTGCGGCCTTTGTCTGCAGTTTGAAAAATTACCGGGCCCGGTCCGCTCTCTACGAAACAGCCCGCGCCTTCGGCCTTCCCCCGGAAGAATCGCGGTCTATGAGCAAAAAGATCCCGGCCTTTGCCGAACCTGACTTTTTAAAAAAAGACAAGCCTTCTCCCGGCTGTATGCCCATATGGAAGGCGGCCGGTGACCTGACTTCGGTCTTTGGCGAAATCTCTCTCCATGTGGGCGGTGTGATCCTCACTCCTGCGCCCGTGGCCCGGTACCTTCCATTGGAGGAATCGGCAAAGGGATATGTGATGTCCCATTTCGACAGGGATGCCGTTGAGGACTTAAAGCTTATCAAGCTTGACCTTCTTTCTATAAGAGGACTTGCCGCCATCTCCGAGACCACAAAAATCCTGAAGATTAAGAATATCCCCCCTCTGGACAAAAAAGCCTACAGTCTGCTTAAAACCGCTCAGACCATCGGATGTTTCCAGGTTGAAAGCCCGGCCATGATGAATCTGCTTCGCCGGATGAAACCGGACAACGTCAACGAGCTGACCCAGGCTTTGGCATTGATCCGGCCCGGCCCGACTCAAAGCGGGATGAAGGAAGCCCTTCTGCGAAGCCGTGAAGGGCGTTCTGCTTTCCATGATCCCTTCCTGACAAAGATTCTTCCTGAAACCGGAGGGCTCCTTCTCTATGAAGAGCAGGTGATGCAGATTGCCGAGCGTGTAGCGGGAATGCCTCCAGATGAAGGAGATCTTCTTCGCCGAAGCCTCAAAAAAAAGGACGGCCGGTCTCTGCTCAAAAAGCGGTTTTTTACAGAGGCCGGGGAACGGGGGTACAGCCCCGGGTCAGTCAAAAAACTGTGGAAGGTCATGGAAGAATTTTCTTCTTATTCTTTCAACAAAGCGCACAGCGCATCCTATGCCCATATGGCGTACCAGGCTGTCTATCTAAAAGCTCATCACCCCCTGGTGTACTTGACGGCGGTTCTCAATGCCGGAGGCGGGTACTATGGACTGGCTGAATACATCGAAGAAGCCAAGAGGAGAGGTGTGAAGGTTATGGGGCCGGATGTCAACAGGAGCAATTACCAGTTCGATGTGGAAGGGACATGTATTCGGGTGGGGCTGCTGCTGATCAAGGGCTTGGCCGTCAAAACGGCCGAAAAGGTTATCATGGAGAGAAAGTCTGGACTCTATCTTTCCGTCGAGGATTTCCTGACCCGGGTGTCCCTGACAAAAGCAGAGCTTTTTCCTCTCATTCAGTCCGGCGCCTTCGATTCTCTCGAGCCAAAAAGGACAGAGCAGATCCTCCGTTATTTTAGAGGCTTGGAGGGAATGGGTGAGGTTTCGGACCTGAGTTCGAAACAGAAGGAAAGGATGGTTGTCGAATCCCTCGGATTCAATCCGGAAGGAGACTCGCTCTCCCTCTATACGGGGAAAAGGCCTCCTTTGAGAATAAAGGATTTGGCCCGTCATGTGGGATGTGAGGTGGAACTGGTCGTCAGGGTGGTGGATGCCCGCCTGAAGAGAACCACCAACGGCCAAAAATATTTTTTTCTCTTTGAGGATGAGACAGGCCTTCTTGAGGGTGTCGGGGAGAAAAAAGGCTTCACGTTTGGTTCTCCTCCTACGTGCTACTTGAGAGCGGAGATCAAACGTGACGGCAGCGGAAGGCCCAAAGTTTTCAACTGCACCTTCCTCAAATCCTGAGCAGATACTTCGCTCATTTCTCGCGATACTTCTTTTTTACTGCTATAATAAAAAAAGTATTCCTATGAAAAAACTATTGGTTCTTGCTTTTGTTTTCTGTGGATTCATTTTTAATGCTACGGCCATCCAGAAAAAGGAAAACAAAGTCCTCGGCCAAGAGAAGATTATTGCATTTACGTTTGTGGGTCAACACGATCCGAAGGAGCTGAAATCACTGACCTTCCATACGCCTGCCCGGGTTGGAGACTTTAAATATTGGAGAAATCGGGGCGTAGTTCCGGCTGCCCACCAGACATGGTTTGATCTGCTGAAATCGCCTGTAGACAAAGCGGTTGAAATTTTAGTGGACCGCGATTATGGAGGTGATCCGAATCCCGTGGTGAGTATTGATGAATTTGGCTTTGATTTTGGCGGTGAAACCGATCAAAAAAGCGCGAAGATTCTCAGGACAGCAAAAGAGAGAAAACCCGATCTGGATCTGGTTGTCTGGCAGATGAGAGGCCCAATCTCTCAAGTTCTGGCCGAAGCATATAGGGATGTTGTGTCTCTGGTTCTTTTGGAAGCTTATGTCAGCGATAAAAGTGATTACTGGTGGCTGGCTACTCAGGTTTATGTGGCAAAAATGCACAATATTCTGGGAAAAAGTGTTGTTGCTTTGGGTTTGAGTTCCGGCAAACCTGAAGACAAAAACAAGTGGGCGGACACAAAAGAAGAGATAGAGCAGCAGATGCGTTTTGTCCGCCTTATCGCTCCCGAGTCTCCAGGAATAGGATTTTTTGCTCCCAGCGCTACTCCTGAGCTGCTTACATATGCCGATCAATTATGTGGGCAATATTTTGATTTTCCTTCAAATGGAACCGGACTCTCTGAAGAGGCTCTCCGTCTCCATCGATTTTTCTCAAAACCGCACAAGAATACGACCATTGTGTCTTCCCCTATTTGGGCAGAACCCAATCGGGGTGCCGAGGATCCCAATATTCTCGTCCAGCCAAGAACTCTAAGGGTGTATCTTTTGAATATCGGGGAAAAAGCGGCCAGAAATGTGAAAATCCAACTTCGAAATCCTTCTGAACAGGGAGGGAATGTTTTTGCAGATGGAGAATTGGACTACTTTCCAGAAAAATTTGGTGTTTCTGCCGTTTTGGCTTGGACGGATGAAGCTAAAGTTTGGAAAAATTGGATACTAGAGATAGAAGCTGAGGACTGCGAGATTCATATCTTTAGTTTTTAATTGAGGAGGAGATGCCGATAGCCAAGAAGACCGCTGTTGAAAAGGGAGATGTTTCCGTTGTTCTCTGTGGTCAGGCAGGCCAGGGGATCCAAACTGTCGAGAAAATTCTGGTCACTTGTCTCAAGCAAACTGGATATCATGTATTTGCAACTAAAGAGTACATGTCTCGAGTGCGGGGAGGAATAAATTCTACAGAAATCAGAATTTCCTCTCACAGAGTATCTGCATACACCAATAGAATCGATATTCTTGTCCCATTTCATAAGGATGCAATTTCTCATTTGAAAACTCGCATCTCTCCATACACACAAATCCTTGCAGAGAATGGGCATATTGCTGTCCCTTTTGCCGAATTGGCTTCAGAAATTGGCGGGAAAATTTACCAGAATATTTTGGCTGCTGGAGTTATTCTGGGACTATTTTCTGGTGACAAAAGTATTCTGTTCGATTTTATTCAAGAGTTGTTTTCGCGAAAAGGGGAGACAATTGTTCAGAATAACAGGATTGCAGTGGCTAAAGGTTATGAGATCGGGAAAAATTATTTAAAAACAGACAATATGTTTGTCAATTTAGAAAAAGATTTTAAAGTAAAGAATGAAATTCTTGTCAATGGGGCCGAAGCTGTGAGTCTGGGAGCATTGGGAGGAGGATGTAATTTTCTATCCTCCTATCCGATGTCTCCGTCGACAGGAGTTATGGTTTTTCTCGCTCATCAAACAGACAATTTTGATATTGTCGTGGAGCAGGCCGAAGATGAGATCTGTGCTATCAATATGGCCCTTGGCGCTTCATATGCTGGGGCGAGAGCACTGGTAACGACATCAGGAGGGGGATTTGCCCTCATGTCAGAAGGTGTGAGCCTGGCAGGGATGATCGAGACTCCTGTTGTTATCCATGTGGCTCAGAGACCGGGCCCGGCCACTGGGTTGCCCACGCGAACGGAACAGGCAGACCTGGAGCTTGTCCTCTATTCTGGCCATGGTGAATTTCCGAGGATTATTCTTGCACCGGGAAGTCTGGATGACGCTTTTTATCTCACCCAAAAGGCGTTTGATCTTGCCGATAAATTCCAGATCCCTGTTTTCATCCTCACCGATCAGTATTTTGTCGATTCCTATTACAATACACCTCCTTTTGACCTGGACCGGATCAAAATTGAAAGCCACCTCATAAAGACGACCAAAGAATACAAGAGATTTTCTTTAACAGACAGTGGCATTTCACCACGCGGAATTCCGGGATTTGGAGACGGGCTGGTCGGTGTAGATAGCGATGAGCATGATGAAGCCGGGCACATCACCGAAAATCTAGAAATGAGGACCAAGATGGTGGAGAAAAGGCTGAGAAAGCTGAATGCCATTAAGGGAGAAATGATTCATCCTGTTTTGGTCGGTCCAGAAAATTATCGTTTTTTAGTTATTAGCTGGGGATCTTCTTTCCTTTTAATTAAGGAAGCCCTTTCAAAAATGGAGAGAAACGATACAGCACTTCTCCATTTTAAACAGGTCTTTCCTCTATCCGAGAGACTCTCCCAGTATTTAAAAAAGGCAGAGAAGACAATAATTGTTGAAGGCAATGCTACAGGGCAATTTGGAAAACAAATCAAACTTTTTACCGGGATAGAGATCGATGAGAAAATCTTGAAATACAGCGGAATGCCGTTTTCAGTTGAGGAACTCATCGAAAAAATACAAAAGTGTTTCGGATAGGAAAAGTCAGATGGATTCACATGTTTTTGATAGAGACGGCATCGATATTGCCTGGTGTCCGGGTTGTGGAAATTTTAATATCCTGAAGATACTCAAACAGGCTTTTTCAGATCTTTCTCTCAAACCGGAAAACCTTGTCCTTGTTTCAGGCATTGGTCAAGCCGCCAAGATTCCTCACTACCTGAAAACTCATTTTTTTAATGGACTTCATGGTCGGGCACTTCCTCCAGCCACAGCCATAAAATTTGTGAATCCTGAACTTGTCGTTATCGCTGAAAGCGGAGATGGGGATATGTACGGTGAAGGAGGGAATCATTTCATCCATACGATCCGTAGAAATCCAGATATCACTAACATTATACATAATAATATGGTCTATGGGCTGACCAAGGGCCAAGCCTCACCCACGAGTCAATTGGGATTTCGGACGCCGGTTCAGGTTAAGGGAGTTTTTCTCGAACCATTCAATCCATTGACACTCGCTATCTCATTGGATGCTTCTTTTGTTGCACGTGTTTTTGCAGGGAATACTGAACAGGCCAAAGAAATTATTAAACAGGCGATATCTCATAAAGGATATGCGTTGGTGGATATTTTTCAGCCCTGTGTCTCCTTTAACAAGCTCAACACTTTTCAGTGGTTTAAAGACCATGTTTATGAGCTCGAAAAGACATACGATCCTTTTGATAAACATGCTGCAATTGACAAAGCTTTCGAGAAAGATAAATATCCCATAGGTATTATCTACTTGAGTCCCAAAAAAAAATCTTTTGAAGAAAATGGTGGGCTCTATGAGGACGACAAGACGCCTCTTGCACGTCGTCTAAATGATAGGACAAACAAATTGTCTGAATTAATACTGACAAAAAAATAGGAGATCGAATTGGACGTTTATTCTGCCATTCAAAACCGCCGGGCTTTCCGTTCTCTCAAACCTGAAGTCATGTCACTTGAACTTATCGAAGATTTAGCCGGATGTGCCAAGTTGGCTCCCTCATGTTCGAATAATCAACCCTGGAATTTTGTTTTTGTCTCTGAACCGCAAAGACTGGTTGAGATGCGGGAAGCCCTCTCAGAGGGGAACAAATGGGCTTATAATGCTTCGATGATTATCGCTGTTTTTGGCCAAAAAGATGATGACTGCATCATTCGGAATAGAATTTATTATCAGTTTGACTGTGGCCTGGCAGCAGGTTTTTTAATGCTTCGTGCGACAGAATTAGGACTTGTGGCCCATCCAATTGCAGGATTTAGCCCCAAAAAAACAAGAGAAATTTTGGGAATTCCTGAAAAATATAGAGTCATCACGCTGATCATCGTTGGGAAAAAATCGGATGAGTTGACTCCCTATCTTTCAGAAAATCAAGCGAAAAGGGAAAGAAGAAGACCAAGACGAAAAAAGTTGAGTGAATTTGTGCATATAAATCAATATCAGATTAAATAATTGTTTTCTTATTCTTCTGGGAATAAATTATATTGGCCACTCTTGATCTTTTCTGCAATGTCTTTGAGGAGAGGATACGTTTTAAGAAGGGAGAGTGGAATGTTTAACTTTTCTCCTGTGATTTTATTTTTAATCTGTAGAGCATTCGCCAATGCCTGTCCTCTGTAATGGTTGTTGGTGATGACCAGGACTTTTTCACTCTTATTTCCCAATTCTTTTATTCTTTTGACCCAGTCATCCAGTTCGTTTGCCTTATAAAGATAGTCATAGCGGTCATCTCTGCCGGCATCCTTTTTGAACCAGTTTTCATAATTCCTTCCATGAAGTCTGACATAGGACAATTCAGGTGTTGTTGCAATGGCACTCGGTTTTATAGATTTCCCGATTTGGGGCTGATCGATGTTGCAAAAACAAACACGAAAGTCTTCGAGAAGTTTATAAAAGATTTCGTGATTCCAAGTGCTGTGCCTGACTTCGATTGCAAGTGAATATCCGGAGAACTGCTTAAAAAGTTTAGCAAGATAGTCAAGGTGGGATGTGGTGTTTGCAAAAGACCAGGGAAATTGAATCAGTATAGCGGCAAGTTTGTCTTTAGCTCGAAGAGGCTCGATCCCGAATTTAAAATCATCGACATCTTTTTGACTGAAATCCTTTCTCTGGTGAGTGAAAATTTGGTGCAGTTTTACGCTGAAAAGAAATTCCGGATTATGGCTGATTCGTTTGGTCCAGGAGAGTGCGATGTGCATGGCAGGGATTCTATAGAAAGTGCTGTTGATCTCGACAACGTTAGTGAATTGAGCCAAATACGTTAGCGCGTGGAAATGTGATTCTTTTTTTTCTGGGTAGACGATTCCTTCCCAATCTTTGTAGCTCCAACCTGCCGTGCCGATAAAATAACGCGCCATATTGAGACTATTGTAAACAATCCCCCCTATTTGCTCAATCAAGAATTATGTCTTTATATAAAGAAAAGGAGTTGCTCATCACTTTATTTTTTTATATGATAAAAAAAATTGAAGTCACCCTGAAATGAGAAAATATTATATATTTTTTACACTTTTTGTCTTGTTTTTCACCAGCTGCCAAAAAGAAAAATCCGACCTCTACACTCTTGGAATATTCTGGTTTACGGATGCGCCGACCCTTAAGGATGTTCGCAGAGGAGTTTTAGCTGCCCTCGAAGACAATGGATTGTTCGATAAGGAAAATGTTCTGCTGTACTACCAAAATGCAAAAGGGAGTATTCCTGAAGCCCAGAAAATTGCCAAGAAGTTGGTCGCAGATGAAGTGGACATGATTATTGTATTTTCAACACCTTGCCTGCAGGCTATTCTTCATGCGACTCGAAAAATCCCCATTGTATTTTCTTCAGTGGCCAATCCCTTTCTGGTGGGTGCAGGGAACGATGAGAGTGACCATTTGAGCAATGTGACAGGGATCTCCTCAAAGGGGCCAATCAAGGAAGGTTTGATTTTTATTAAGGAAGTGCTTCCCGATGTAAAGACAATTGGAACCTTATGGACTCCTGCTGAGCGCAATTCCGAGTATTATCTGGATCTAGCTAAAAAGGGAGCAGAGGAACTGAATTTAGAGATAAAGGCAGTCTCGATCGCCAGTGCAAATGAAATTCTATTGAAGGCACAAGCTTTGATCAACGATAAAGTTGATGCTATCTACCAGATTTCAGATAATACGATGAATGCATCATTTGAAGTCATTGGAAGAGTGGCGGAAGAAAATGCGATTCCTCTTTTTGGCGGATTTCCTCCTCATACACTGAATGGGGCCTGTGCCGCAATGGGATGGGATTTTTATGACATGGGTTATAAGGCGGGCCAGATTGTTCTTCAAGTTAAAAATGGAGTAAGTCCCAAAAATATTCCTATTCAATACATGAAAAAGTCAGAGATCAAACTCCATCTCAATCTAGAAGCGGCGAGGAAACAGGGGATTGTATTTAAAGATGATATCATCGGCAGGGCTGACGAGATTGTCAATCAAGATAAAAACAATGTCGAGTAAGAATGAAAAAAATCCTAGGATTAGTTCTCCTCTCCATCTTCATTTTTGTGGCAGGTGTTGTCGTCTTTCTTTTCCTGCATTTTCACATCAGTAAACCAAAAATCAAGGGGAACGCCGTTTTCCAAGATCTTAAAAATCAGGTGCGGATTGTTACAGATGAATGGGGTGTTCCTCACATCTTTGCATCAAACGAGGAAGATCTGTTTTTTGCGTGCGGATTTATTCATGCCAAGGAACGAATGTGGCAGATGGACCTTCTGCGTAGAGCTGGATCCGGGCGTCTGGCAGAGATTTTAGGGAAAGCTGCTCTGAATCAGGATAAAATTCTCCGGAATTTTGGTCTGAAGGAGGCCACCCTCAAGGACTACCGTAAGCTTTCAACACAGATGAAGGATCTTCTTCTTGTCTACTGCCGCGGAGTCAACGCATGGATGAAAACGCAGAAGTTCCGCTGGCCGCCTGAATACATTCTTCTGCGCTGTCGACCTGAGCCATGGACCCCTTTGGATACTTTGGCGATTAAACAAGTCCTGGCCCTTATGCTCTGTGTGGACTATACAAGTGAAGTTGTGAGAGGAAACCTGGTCCAGCGTGTTGGCAGCGAAAAAGCACTGGAGATATTGGAAGAGGAAATTATTTCACTGCCTCCTGAATTGAAAAATCTATCCCAGTTTGAAATCAGCACTTCTCCTGAGTTTCAGGGCAGCAACAATTGGGTGATTTCCGGAGATAAAACGGACTCAAAGAAACCACTTCTTGCCAACGATCCTCACCTTGAAATTAATATTCCTCCCATATGGTTTGAAATCCATCTAAAGAGTCCTGCGATGGATGTCATGGGTGTGTCTCTCCCAGGAGCACCCTTTGTAATCATTGGACATAATGAATCCATTGCATGGGGGACAACCAATTCCGCTGCCGATGTACAGGATCTTTATATCGAAAGATTAAACGATTCAGAAGATATGTATCTGGATGAAGATGGATGGAAACCCCTAATGAAACGGGAAGAACTCATAAAGATCAAAGGGAAGAATAAACCAGAAAAGCTTGAAGTGTTGTGGACGTCTCGAGGTCCGATTATAACTCCGCAAATCACTAAAAGCGAGAGGCCTCTCTCTATGCAGTGGGTCATCTATGAGGGCGGGCAAACTGCCGATGCGTTATATCTAATCAATAAAGCACAATCCTGGGAGGATTTCACAGATGCAGTCAAGCTTTTGGATGCTCCTTCTCAAAATTATGTCTACGGTGATAAAGAGGGGAACATAGGATATTACCTGAGCGGGAAGATTCCTTTAAGAGAGAAAGAGTCAGCTCTTTTTCCCTATCCTGCATGGGAAAAGGAAGGAAGGTGGCAAGGATTTCTTGCAGAAGAGGATAAGCCCAATGTGTTTAATCCTCAAGAGCAAATCATTGTGACAGCCAATCAAAATATTACGCCTAAAGATTATCCCTTCTATATCAGTGTGGATTGGGATGCGCCGTTTAGGGCGGATAGAGTGAAAGAACTTCTCGAACAGAGAAGTTCTCATAATGTTGAATCCTTTATGAAAATCCAGAACGATATATTTAATAAAAAAGCGGAACTTTTTCTGACTCTTCTCAAGGATGCCGAGAGTGAAGAGCAGAGCTCTCAAAAAGGATTTAATCTGTTGGCTAACTGGGATAAAAAAATGGGAGCTGGAGCAGAGCCTGCCTTATTTAATGTTTTCTTAGAGATATTATCACGAGAAGTTTTTTCAGATGAACTCGGGGAAGATTATGAAAGTTTTAATAAAAGAACTTATCGTAAACGGGCGGGGCTGCTCCGTCTCATGTCTTCTCCTGAATCTTCTTGGTGGGATAATAAAAACACGCCTGAAGTTGAAACTTGGGAAGACATAATCAATAGAAGTATGAAAGAAGCTTACGACTTGATCTCTGGAAAACAGGGATCTCAAGAGATGTGGGACTGGGAAGACATACATTCTCTGAATTATCAGCATATCCTTGGACAGGTTCCTTTCTTTAAGTTTTTTAATTTAGGGAAGTTTCCTGTCAGCGGAGATCGCTTTACAGTCAAGTCCACTTTTTCTGAAAATTATGAGACGACACACGGGGCCTCCTGCCGGCTGATAGTGGATTTATCGGATTGGACAAATTCTGTCTGTGTTTTGACTTCTGGCCAGAGTGGACATTTTCTAAGCAGATTTTACGATGATCAGATTTCTTTGTGGCTTGAGGGATTGTATCATCCGATGTTGTATAGACCTGAAGACATCGAATCAAGTTCCAAGGGAATCTGGATTTTGAATCCCATTGAGAATAAATGATATAGAGGCAAAATATGAAAATATGTGACCTGCTCGATGAAACTCATATTTTATTTGATATGAAACCCGGGGATAAGGCACAGGTGTTGGCAGATTTTACTAAGGAACTAAAAAATAGGAATTTGATCTGCGATGAAAAAGCCATCCTCAAGGAACTTCTAAAAAGAGAGAGTTTAGGGAGTACGGGACTAGAACAAGGGATTGCCGTTCCCCATGCTCTTATAGATGAAATCCAGGAGCCTTTTCTTGCTTTAGGTATTGTAAAAGAGGGCACCGATTTTGGGGCCGCAGACCAGATGCCGGCGTTTGTCTTTTTTTTGATCTTGGGAAATACAGACAGACCGGGAATCCAGCTTAGAATTCTTGCGCACATATGCCGCCTGGTTAAGGAGACAAATTTTGTCGAGAAGGTCCAAAAGATAAAAAGTCCTCTAGAAGTCTGTCGACTCCTTGAAAATGAAGAGGAAAAAATCGGATGAAGCTACTCGTACTCATACTAAACAAGGTGGAAAAACTCGAAGAAGTCTTGGAAGGATTCCTTGAAGTCGGAGTGACTGGGGCGACAATAATCGACAGCATTGGGATGGGCCATGTCATTAGCGAAGAAGTCCCAATTTTTGCCGGCCTCCGTTTTATGTTTGCAGGAGCAAAACCTCATAACAAGATGATTTTTTCTGTAATCAGAAACAATAAAGAAGAGCCTGTTATTAAAGTATTAAAAAAGATTTTAGGTGATCTCGGACAACCCGGGACTGGGATTGTGTTCACCTTGCCGCTTGACCGTGTGGAGGGACTCAAGCCTGATATATAAAATCCATGCAAGCCATCTATGCATTCGGGCTTCTTATGCTTCTCGCCTTCCTGGGCTCCAGGCTCATCGTCCGCAGGAAGAGTTATCTTTCTCCACTGACATTTCTTTTTCTATCCGGATTGATTTACATTTTTGTGGGCTTTTATCTGGGTAGAGAAGTCCTCAATATATTGAGCCTACAGGTGCTGCGGGAGTTGACACCCTTGATCGGTCTTGGATTGGGATGGATTGGATTTTTATTCGGTTTTCAGCTCGAACTCAAATACTTGCGCCGGTTTCCGAGAAAATATCTTGGTCTGTCCTACCTGCAGTTTTTGTTCACTTTTGCTGTCGTTTTCTTTGGGCTTTTTTTCCTCCTCAAAGTTTTGTATATTTCTGAGCCAACATTCCTTCTCTATGGGATGGCTTTGGCATTGGGCCTCCTTATCAGTTTGAATTCTCCTACGCTCATCAATGCATCTCTTGCGTTCTCTTCATCAAGAGGGAAATATTTTTATCTTGCTCGTTTTTTAGTCAGTGTAAGCGGTTTCTGGGGGATTGTCGGGCTGGCTCTCCTCTTTTCTTTTTGGCATTTCCCTTTTATGGAATCAAAGGTTTTGGGCAGCGGACTGATTCGGCTTGTGGCATCAACTGCCTTTCCCGTTCTTGTTGGTATTTTGTTTCATGTTTTGACCAAGAGGAAAAATCAAGAGCAGGATTTACTCGTCTATCTTTTAGGGCTCGTTTTTTTTGTCTCCGGGGCTGCATTTTATTTTAATCTGCCTCCACTCTATTTGGGAATGGTGCTGGGAGTCACATTTTCTAATCTGACTAAAATCCAGGAAAAAATATATCCCATTCTTCTTTCGACAGAAAAACCCTTATTTATTATTTTTCTTCTTCTTATAGGTGCACTCTGGGAATTTAATGTCGATTATAAAATTGTCCTGCTTGTCATCCTGATTTTTACGCTCCGCGTGCTCGGTTATACCGCATCTCTTCCGGTGATAGGACGTCTTTTATCTTTTCCCATAAAACTTTCACCTGCTTTTGGACTGAGCTTTTTGTCTTCGGGTGGAATTGGTGTCGCCTTTGCTGTCAGCCTAAAATTGACCTATTCACTCCCTCTGACAGATATATTTTTGTCGGTTGCTCTTCTCTCAATTATCTTAAGTGAACTCTTGAGTCCTCTTGGATTGAAACATTCTCTTTTTAAATGTAATACGGAAGAAAAAACATGATTCCTCTGATATCAGTTTTTCTGTGCATGTTGTTATTAAAGAGTTCGGCTCTTTTCCCTTTCACCAATCCACAAAAAAGCACGTCTATTGCTCTCGGTTTTATCCTTATATTTGCGTTTCTATTTGGCAAACAAACCAGTCGTATTAAACTGCCTCAAATTACAGGTTTTATCGTTGCCGGGATAGTCTGTGGTCCTTATGTGATGAAATTTCTCTCCTCAACGGATGTCCGGGGACTTCAACTTCTCGACGGGTTGGCTCTCAGTTTGATTGCTCTCACTGCTGGTGGAGAAATGCAGATCAAAAGATTAAGAGAAAGATTGAAGACAATTTCTTATGTCGTCCTCTTCCAGACTCTGGTCATTGTTGGCGGTTTCATTTTATTCGGCTATGTGGCAAGGTCAATTTTTCCGATATTTTCTGAAATGACAGCGTCTACAGTTTTCGCATTTTCTTTGCTGCTGGGGATCTTAGCGACAGCGACCTCCCCCTCCACCACCATCGCTATTATCAATGAAACACGATCTGTAGGCAAATATAGCGACCTCGTTCTCAGTGTTGCCGTAGTCAAAGATTTTTTTATCATTATTCTTTTCGCATTTTCTCTGTCGATTTCAATGTCTGTGACATCTCTTTCTAACAATTTTGATGTGAACTTTCTCCTGATAATTCTGAAAGAAGTTGGCCTTTCTGTTGGAATAGGACTTATTGTTGGAGGGAGTATCATTCTCTATCTCAAATATATTAGAAAAGAGCTCACTGTATTTATTTTGAGTATTGCTTTTTTTACCTACCAGATTTCTCAAAGTTACGATTATCATCCTCTGCTCATTTGTCTGACGGCTGGCTTTCTTGTCGAAAACTTCTCGGCTCAGGGAGATAAACTCATTTTAGCCATAGAGAAAAGTTCCCTGCCTGTTTATGTTGTTTTTTTTGCGATTTCAGGGGCTTCTCTGAATTTGGACGCCTTAAAAGCAGGTTGGCTTCTCGCATTATTTTGTGTTCTTTTAAGGGGAGGTTTCAAATTTCTTGGAACCTATTTTGGTGCAAAGTTTGCTCGAGATGATACAAGAGTGCAAAAAAAGATCTGGACAGGTTTTATTTCTCAGGCTGGGGTTGCTCTGGGAATGGCGATTGTTGTCGAAGAGAGTATTCCAAGCTGGGGAGGGGAATTTAAAACTTTAGTTCTTGCTATCATTGCCCTGAACCAGATTATTGGCCCAATTCTTCTGCAGAGATTTTTGGTTCAAACGAAAGAGGCAGGGAAAAAAGGTTTTGCCCATGGCCGGTTCGAACAGAGCGTTTAATGTTTGCATAGGTCATATCGATGGCCTGTTGACAGGCTTCTTTAATGGTTTCCCCTCTGCTCAAATACGAGAGTAGAGCTGATGAGAGAAAACATCCTGTGCCATGCACTTCAGCATTAATTTTTCTATGCTTGAAGACGTGAATATTTTCCCCATCAAAAAAAAGATCTGCAGTTTCTTTTTCAAAATGTCCACCTGTAATTAAACACGGAGCTTTACAAAGTGAGTGGATTTTTTTGGCGGCTTTTTCCATATCTCTAAGAGTTTTTACTTTGTATCCTGTGAAAAGAGCAGCTTCTTGAGCATTAGGTGTAAGAGCTGTAATTTTTCCGGTTATGCCATTCAAAAAATCCGGGATAGATTCTGGTTCGAGAAGCCACATGCCAGAACTGGATTGGAAAACAGGATCAATGATCCGAGGTATTGAAGAATTCCGGGACAAAATGTCAGCAATAGGAGAAATGTTTTTTTTGCATCCCAGCATGCCCACTTTTATACCGGAGAGTTGGATGTCATCCCCTAAGCTTTTGTATTGGTCCATAATAAGATTTGCAGGAGGACAATACACCCTGCTGACCTGCTGGGTGTTTTGTGCTGTCAGTGAGGTGATGATCCCCATCCCTGCGAAACCAAGATGCTGGAATACGTTTATATCGAGGACAGCGCCAGCTCCTGAGGTCGGATCATACCCAGCAATGGTCAATAGGACTTTCTTCATTTTTGTTGTTCAGCCAAAAGGATTTCTACCAGACTCCTTTTACCATGTCAACTTCAACATGTCTCCTTATGCCATGATTCTAAAGATTCTGGGAAGATAATGGAGAAATCCGCACGAAGAGGACGAGCGGGCATGGTCCCTTCAATTTTATTTTAAGTCGGACAGGAACCCTAACGAGTTCTGCCTCCATCACATATGAATGTGGATGGAGACAGAGACTCGACGTCCATCCGATAATCATCTAGAAGGCCATTTTTTTCTACCCGTGCTAATAT
>CAZWHQ010000048.1:3744-29539 GCA_964633715.1 uncultured Eubacteriales bacterium | reverse complement strand
ACGTCTCAAAAAAATTTTATTTTTTTTCTTTGTTCTGTTGACTAACCACCATATTTTGCATAAGATATTGATGAAATACAATATTTTGCGTATTATAATAAAAACGGGAAGCCCTAACTCAGAGAAAAAATGCGAGGGAGTAAAAAAGGGTTCAAATGAAAAAATCCTTATTTTTTTTACTTGTGTCAATTTTATTGTTTTCTTTCTCGTGCCTTTCACCCCAATACAAACAGCTGATTCACCTCTCTTCCAAAGAACTCCCTACTGAGACTCAACTCATCCTGACAATGACCGGTCCAGTTGAATTCGAGGAGATCAAAATGGAAAACTCTCCCTTCATTCTCCTCGATTTTAAGGACAAGGATGTGTACAGCCAAGAAGAGGAGGAGATCCTTCTAGACAATGGGCCTATAAAAAAAATTAAGAACGTTTACGCTAAGGACATAAGTAAAGACTCACGTTTGCTCAACTTCATTCTCATCGAACTCACACAGGATTTGCCCTATAAAATTTCTCCGAGTAATAGTTCCCTGCTCATTACTGTTCAAAATTCTCAATCCTATCAAGACACACCAAAAAATGGGGACGACGAACTGAAACTCATTAACGGTTCGGACAGTTTGGCACAGCAACAGAAAGAAAGATATCTCATCGGTCCAGGGGAAGTTTTGAGTATAGAAGTGTGGCGGTATCCCGATATCACAAGAGACGTTATTGTCAATTACCGAGGTGAAATAAAACTCCCTCCGATTAAAAACGCTATAAAAGTCCAAGGTCTTTCTGGGCCACAATTGGAGGAAGAGCTGGCAGAGATTCTCTCTGAGTTTTTGATCGATCCCATCGTGTTTGTCACTATAAAAGAATACAACAGCCAGAGGATTACGGTTCTGGGAGAAACAACACCCGGCATGTACACTCTAAACAGAAGAACAAACCTGCTCGAATTTCTCGGCGAAATAGGAGGGCCTACAGAAACTGCCGATAAATCCAAAACAACATTAATCAGGAAGAATGGAACCATCCATGTCTACGATCTGGACAAACTCCTTCTCAATCCCCAGGAAAGCCAAAATATCATTCTGGAAGGCGGGGACACAATCTATATCCCTCCACTGAAGTACGATAAAATTTATATCCTGGGAGAAGTGAAAACAGCGAAATCCATAGAATTTAAGGAAAAAATATTCCTTGCGGAGGCCATCACAGAAGCTGGTGGATTTGGTCCCTATGCAGTCCAGAGGAGTATCATCGTCATTCGAGGAGAAGTGGGTTCACAAAAAGGAATCCTGGTGGACTTTACACGTTTTCGCAAACAGGAAGATTTTAGTCAAAACATTGAGCTTGAACCTGGAGATATTGTCTATGTCCCCAAAAGTTTCATAGAAAATGTAGAGCGATTTATGAGAATTATGTTTAATCCCATTTTATGGTCATTAACATATATACAAAATAGATAAAAATTTGAGGAGATTCAATGCCCCAAATTGAAATGAATCTTTCAGATTACTTGAGAGTGCTTCGCAAAAGAAAGTATCTCATCATCTTTTGTTTCATTCTGATAATTGCATCAACCGTTTTCTATACTCTCAAACAGACTCCCATCTATCAAACATCAAGCAAAGTGAAAGTCGAACAGAGAAAATCAGTCGCTGAGATATTAACAGAACTCGTCACCTGGTCACTCGGAGATCCATTGACGTCTCAAGCCAATGTCATAAAAAGTTATCCAATCATGGAGAAAGTCGCGGAACGACTAAACTTAGTGCATCCTGACATGGAACAAACTGAACGAATGGGAAAAATCAATTCCATCAAGGGCCAGGTCGATACAGAAATTGTGACAGATACAAACATGATCTCAATTATTGTTTCTTCAAATGATCCTGAACAAGCGACAATCCTAGCCAATACTGTCGCTGAAGTTTATGTGGAAGCCCATTTCGAAAATAAAAAATTAGAAGCCTCCAATGTCAAAAAATTTGTTGATGAACAGCTGGAAGGTTATCTTAAGGATTTGGAAGACAGTGAAAATGAACTTCAGCAGTTCATGCAAGAAAATCCTTTAGCCACAGATCGCGGGATCACTGGAATTCCTCCAGCACAATCCGATCCTCGAGTCATAAAAATTAGAGAAGAAATTGTCGCTATCGATCTGGCATTGATTTCCCTAAGGAGCAAATACACCGAAAAACATCCAGAAGTCATCGAACTTAACAGACGTTTAGACAAAGCAAAAAAAGATTTATCCGAAACAATAAATCAACTAACGATCCAACAACAGGACCTCTCCTTCAAAGAGATACGACTTGCTCAATTGAATCGCAATAGAACGATTGCCGAAGATATGTATATGGATTTTAAAAAACGACAAGCGGAAGCTCAAATTCTTGAAGCAGAAAAAGCCAAGGATGTGACCGTTGTCGAACCGGCTTCAATCCCCACCAAACCCATCAAACCCAATATCAAATTTAATATTATATTGGGTATTTTAAGTGGTTTTTTGATTGCAATGATCTCAGGTTTTATTGTGGAAAGCCTGGATACCTCTATCGGTCGAATAGACGACATTGAAGAACTCATCAAGCTGCCCGTCTTGGGGATTATCCCCCACATCCCTTCTGAAAGCAAAAAAGGAAGGATCCGGATTAGACAGAAAAAAGGCGAAAAATCTACCGACAAAGAACTGCAGGAAATGAGGCTGATATCTATGTTCAATCCAACGTCTGTTATGGCCGAAGCCTACAGATCCATGCGGACTCAGTTGGATTATTCCGGTTTAAAGGGACAGGGTAATTGTATTGTTTTTACGAGTGCCTCTCCAGGTGAGGGAAAAACACAAACCCTGGTTAATTTAGCTGGAGCTTTTGCTCAAGAGGGAAGGAAAGTTCTCATCGTCAATACGGATTTCAGGAAGCCAACAATTTATGAAATATTTGGACTCAACAAAAGCCCCGGTCTGAGTGAGATATTGATAGGTAAACTGTCACTCGAAAAGGCCATAAACACATTCACAGACATGCTGTTAGCCGGACTCGAGTTCGATCAAGTCTTACAGTCTAGAGGGATTGAAAATTTAAATATTTTAACATGTGGAGGGCATACACCCAATCCAGCCGAACTGCTCAACTTTCCCGAAATGGATGAACTCATTCATCAATTAAAACAGAAGTTTGATTTAATCCTTTTTGACACACCCCCTGTCCTTCCTGTGGCCGATGCCTCTATCCTGAGCACCAAAACTGACGGCACAATTCTCGTCTACCAGGCTGGGAAAACCCCTAGACAGGCACTCATTCGTGCAAAAATGCAGTTGGAAAATGTAAATGCCAGAATTTTGGGAGTGGTCATCAATAATGTTAAAACAGAATACATCCATGATATGTCCACATACCATCAGTATCAATATTACAGTTATAAAGATGAAGACAAGAAAAAATAAAAATTGAAAAAATCGCTATTGAGTAGAAACCCAGTAGTATTCATCCTGACTCCCATTTATTATGGGCAACGATGCAGATAAGTTGGAAAAATCCCAAAATTTTTTCAGCTCTGATTTTTTCTGTAATAGTATTTATCAGTTTTCTTTCAGGTCAAATCATATCCGGTATCTCTATAAATTATTCTATTGCTGCCATTTTGGGTATCACAATTGCCATTATAATCCTCATAAATACTGATATTGCACTTGTAATCCTCATCCTTTCCATGCTGTTTTCTCCAGAAATAAGCGCCGGTGGAGTCTCCGGGAGAGAAATCGTCATCCGACTTGATGACATCTTTCTCGGTCTCATTTCATTCACCTGGTTAGCAAAAATGGCATATAGAAAAGGGCTAGCTCTGTTCATGAAGACTCCCCTCAATAAAGCCATCGGTTTTTACTTTCTCATATGTGTTGTATCCACATTGAGGGGGATTTTTCTAGGATATGTGCAACCGGCCAAAGGATTTTTTTATGTCGTTAGATACGGCGAATACTTCCTGCTTTTTTTCCTGGTTGCAAATCATATTCACAGTAAAAAACAGGTGAAATTTTTCCTGACTTTTCTATTTATCACATGTGCTCTCGTTTCCGCGTATGGAATATTACAAATACCATCAGGCCAAAGAGTAAGTGCTCCTTTTGAAGGAGAGGTGGGAGAACCCAATACACTCGGCGGATACCTGCTCGTAATTTTATTCCTTGCCCTCGGAATTTTGTTGCAAAATATCCCCAAAAGATTGAGGTTGACTCTTCTTGGATTAAGCGTATTCATTTTCATCCCATTTATGTTTACACTATCGAGGAGTTCATACCTGGCTCTTTTCTTTTCACTAATCGCATTAATTGTTTTAAGTAAAAGAAAAATCGAACTGGCTGCAGCTGCCGCCACTATTATGCTTTTAGTCTTTTTAATTCAACCTAAAGCAATTTTTCAGAGAATTGAGTACACGTTTGAAGGAGTTGGAAACAAATCTGCTCAATTGGGGAGCTTGTCTTTTGATCCATCAACTTCAGAGAGAATCAACAGCTGGGAGACAAGCTTGGAGGCATGGGGGAAAAGACCTATTCTAGGCCGTGGAATTACAGGTCTTGGTTTTATCGATGGCCAGTACATTCGCACTCTTCCAGAGCTAGGAATCGTTGGCCTTTTTGCATTATTGTGGCTTTTGTGGACAATTTTGAAGCACTCTTACAAAATCTACAAGGAAATGGAAGACGAACTTTATAAGGGTCTTGTTCTTGGCTATATTGCTGGATTTATAGGCCTGATGATACATGCTCTCAGTTCAAACACTTTTATAATTATTAGGATCATGGAGCCCTTCTGGTTCCTGACAGGAATAGTTTTTATGCTTCCTTCAATGAAAAAAGAAGAGTGGGTTTCAGATTTTATAGACTCGGAATAACCAGTTCTATCAGGATTAGCTCAGTGCCGTTAACGATAAATTCTGTGTGAGAACTTTTAATGAACACTGTTAAAAAAATTGCTGAAAATACTGTGTTCCTCATCGCTGGAAAAACAACCGGAATTCTTCTTCAAATTCTCATAACGGCTTATATTGCCCGTTTTTTGGGATCAACGGGCTACGGAAAATACGCCTTTGCGTTCGCCTTTTTATCCCTCTTTCAAGTCTTAGCCAGTTTAGGATTCAATTCCATTCTTGTGAGAGAAATTTCCCGGGATAAATCCTCGGCTCCAAAACTGATCGGCCATGGAATTGTCATCCGATTTATTTTATCGATTATTTCCTTCTCCCTGGCGATTGCCGTTATCTCTTTGCTGAACGTCCCTCAGGATACCACCCAAGCGGTCTCCATTCTTTCCTTGATACTGCTTCTGAGCGCTTTTCAAACACCTGAAATCATCTTTCACGTTTATCTGGAATTGAAGTATTCGGTTTTGATTAATCTGGTTAATAAACTCCTGACATTAGGCCTGGTTATATTTGCGGTTTCCAAAGGAAAAAATCTGAATTTTTTTATCTGGATAGCCGTGGCTACAAACGTTCTTCTTGTTCTCGGAGTCCTCAGTTTTTCGAGAAGGTTCGTCAAGATAAAATTTTCGTTTGACTCCACGACGTTGAAATGGATTATCAGGGAAAGCTGGCCAATGGCCCTTTCCGCTATTTTTATCACCGTGTACTTCAAAATCGACACCATCATGCTCTCGTTAATGAAGGGGGACGAAGCTGTAGGATACTACAACGCGGCCTACGCTATTTTGAGCAATCTGATCTTTATTCCCGGAGCGTACGCCACATCCATTTTTCCCGTTATCTCCGGATATTTTAAATCGTCTCCGGATTCACTCGCCAAAATTTTCAAACGTTCCTTTAAGTATCTTTCCACTCTTGCCCTTCCTATCGTTTTGGGGGGAACCATGCTGGCCAAAGAAATTATTCTCTTGATTTATGGCGACGCATACCTCCCTTCCGTCCAGGCATTTCAGATCCTCATTTTTGCTGTGGGAATAATTTTTATCAGTCAACTCGTTTCATCGAACATAACAGCCATTAACAAGCAGAAAATGAACATGTGGTTGACTATGATCAATGTTTTCCTGAACATCTTTTTGAATTTTCTCCTCATACCTGTCTTGAGCTTCATCGGGGCCAGCATAGCCACCGTTGCCACGGAGGGAACGGGCGCGTTTCTGGCGTTTCTCTACACCATCAAATATTTAAAGATTCCCCTCCTCTCAAAATCCTATCTTCAGTGCACAAGACTTCTGCTGTCCGCAGGTATTCTGGTTGGAGTTTTGTTTCTCACCCCCTCAGTCCATGTCATCCCGAGAATATTACTCGGTGGAACAGGTTATATCGCCGGACTGTTTGTGTTCCGTTGGTTTGATGGGATGGATAGAGAGATGTTTAAACAGGTCATTAAAATCAAATGAAAAAAATTCTTCTGCTGAATCCTCCGACTCCGGCTGTGGAGGAACCGTCCATCCCCCCATTGGGCATTGCCTATATCGCATCCTTTCTAAGAGAACAAAACATCCAAGTCGATATTGTCGATTTAGACCTGGAAAGGGAAAAGATGGACAGCATTTCCGATTATGTTCTTGCAGAAAATGTGGATATCGTGGGCATAAGCGGTTTAACCATCCAGATGGAGAACGTGTTCAAAATAGCTGGGGCCATAAAGGCAGCATCCAGCAAAATTATAGTTGTGGCCGGAGGGGCCCATCCCTCTTCCCTTCCCGAGTTGACTTTAGAAGAAGGAAAGGGTTGTATAGATATTGTTGTCGTCGGCGAGGGAGAATACACACTTTTGGATTTGACCCAAAACAGGCCTTGGGAGGATATACCTGGAATTGTCTTCAACACGTTCAATCAAACACACAGGAATAAACCCCGGGAGCCTATCTCTGATTTGAATGCCATGCCTTTTCCCGCCCGGGACCTGTTAAAAATGGAAAAATATTCCGGCTGGGGGCCTTTGAAAAATGCCCCTTCAACTCATTTGATCGCTTCCCGGGGCTGCCCGTTTGACTGCATATTCTGTTCGGAGAAAGCGGTCTTTGGCAGAAATCACAGAAGAAGAGATCCTGAAAAAGTCGTGGACGAAATAGAGTATTTGATCGATGCATACGGAATAAAGGAAGTGTCCTTCTATGATGATCTCTTCACGCTTAAAAAGGACTGGGTGATTTCTGTCTGTGATAACATTCTTCAGAGGGGATTAAGGATCGACTGGAAGGCGCTGAGTAGAGTGGATACGGTCGACAGAGACATGCTTCATCATATGAAGGATTCCGGATGCTGGATGCTCTTTTTCGGATTTGAATCCGGATCTCAACTCATATTGGATGCCATCCAAAAAAAACAGACCGTGGAACAAAACATCAGGGCCGCCGAATTGACCAAAGAATCCGGCCTGGATATATTCGGATTCTTTATGCTCGGCAACACGGGAGAAACCGAAGAAACGGTCATTCAGACCATAAAGTTGGCGAGGAAGATCAAATCCAAACATTCCCAATTCACCATTGTCAGACCTGATCCGGGCTCTGATTTGTATTTCAGCCATATACATGAAATCGAAGAAAAGAATATTTCCTGGAGCGAATACTACGCATTCCCCAAAGACACGGCCAAAATTCCCGTTGTTGGGACCACAATGACCGTCGAAGATCTGCTCTATTTCAGACAGTTGGCCCTCCAGTGCATGGGCAGAAAAGCCCTTATCAAACTCCTCGTGCGCACAGTCTTCACACTTAATATCGGCCAGCTCAAAAGAATTATTAAAATTGTTTTTTAAGTCAGAAATAAAAGACATGAAAAAAGTTGCCATCATCACGGGAATCACAAGAGGGATTGGAAAAGCCATCGCTGAAAATTTTGCGGCCAGTGGGATTTATCTTGTCGGTGTTTCCCGGAACGAAAAAGATATCGCCGAGCTGTTGGAATGTCTCAACTCAAAGCATAAAATCAACGGCCTTGTGGTCGAAGCAGATGTCTCCCGAGCTGAACACGTCAGCACTCTGATCGCCCGTACACTGGAGCGATTTGGCCGGATCGACATCCTGGTCAACAATGCCGGTGTGGGTGACTTCGGTTCTATTGTCGATTCAAAACTGGAATCCTGGCAGAAAATGATCGATATCAATCTGAAGGGTGTCTACCTGTGTTCAAAAGCCGTATTTCCTCAAATGAAAAAGCAGCACAATGGGACCATCGTCAATATTTCTTCAGTCTGCGGACTCAGGGGATATTCAGGATGCGGCGTCTACTGTGCCTCCAAATTCGGAGTAAACGGTTTCAGCGAGGTTTTGGCCGTGGAGGCAAAACCTTCGAACATTAAAGTATTTGTGGTGTGTCCGGATATCGTGGATACTACATTTGCCGACAATATCAATACCTCCCGGTCCAATAGGTCCAATATTCTCAAACCTGAAGATATTGCAGAGAAAGTGGGACAGCTTATCCATTCAGAAGCAAAGTCTCAGGTTTGTGAAATCCGTCTAAAACCTCTGAATATTTTTCAAAGCCATTTTCACAAGGGGCCCAAAAAAAGAAAAGTCGAAAAAAGGACCATAAAATACCTATGATTGTTTTAGTGAATCCACCCAATCCCCCGGGGAAAGTTTCAAACAAGGATATGATGGGAGGACTGGGACAACTCTATGAAAAGGGCGGAGCCAAGGTGCCGCCTATCGATATTCCCTATTCGGCGGCCTGTCTCAGACAAGCCAATATTCCCTTTCAGGTCATCGATTGTCTGGGGCAAAATCATGATGTCGAAAACCTGGTGACCGAGATAAAAAAAATAAAAAGCGCGGATGGGAATCCTAAAACAGTGGCCCTGCGCACCTCTCTGCCGACCTACACCTTTGATATGGACACAGCTGAAAGAATAAAAGAAGAAACACACGCCAGGTTAATCATTTTTGGTCCTTATATCTCACTGGATCTTAAGGAAACGATAGACAGGAACTTTGTGGACGTTATTGTGCTGGGTGAACCTGAGTTCACATTTGTGGACATAATTTTAAAGGGATTAACGGAAACAGCGGGCATCTGGTACAAAGACAGCCACGGAACCGTTATCCGGAACAATCCCCGCGAGACAATTCAAAATTTAGATTCACTTCCCATCCCTGAATGGGAATCCATGCCCTATAAAACATACATTTTACCCCCCCCTCAATTTCCAGAAAAGAGCCCGTTCCTTCCTGTTCTGACTTCAAGGGGATGCCCGTTTTCATGCAGCTACTGCCCCTATCCTCTGGTCCAGGGTTCAAAATGGCGGAAACGCAGCCCGGAAAATGTTCTTGAAGAATTAGATTTTATCGTGAACACCTTAGGAGTCAAAAACATCCTCTTTCGAGATCCGGAATTCACTCTGGACAAAAAAAGAATTCTCCAGATATGTTCGGGAATCCATGCCAAAAAACTCGATTTCAATTGGCGCTGTGAAACAAGAATTGATACACTGGACGAAGAGTTGATCAGAAATATGGCCAAAGCGGGGTGCTGCGGGATCAATCTGGGGATAGAAAGCAGCTCTGAGGAAACCCTCCTCAGGATGGGACGGAAGGCACAGCATCCAAAACAGAGCTGGACACTCATCAAATTGTGCAGGGAACTCGATATCCACACATTTTGTTTTTTTATTATCGGACTCCCGGGAGACAAAAAAAAAGATATTCTCAAAACAATTCAAATGGCCAAGGCCCTTGACAGCACACAAATTCAATTCACATATGCCATCCCCTACCCGGGGACACCCCTGTTTCAGTGGGCGGAAGAGAACAATTATATCGAAGAGAGAGAACTCGATTTATTATCAGGATATTCTCCTGTGATGCGAAATGAATATTTATCCACTCATAGATTAAAAAGAATAGCCGGATATGCGAACAAATCCGTACAGATGAGAAAAAGCCTGCAGAGGGAGAGAATTAAAAAATATGGATTCCCCCAGCAGGTAAAAGAGATTTTAAAGGGAATTTTATTATGGTTGGAAAAATGGATAATATAAAGGTGATCAAGAAATTTATTCTCGATAAAAAATGAAAATATTAGTGGCCTGTGATTATTATCAATATCTTGGAGGAGCGGAACAGTATATCCTCAGTCTTATGAAAAATCTCGAAGGCTTGGGCCATAAAATTTGTGTTGTCTATGGACAGAAAACTCAAGAGACTCTCAAGATTCAAGGAAGAGGAGAGTATTTTTTCCCATCTCTCATTGAAGAACATTCCTTCGATACGAGTATGGAAAAAGATTTGGACAGAATTCTTAACAAAGAAAGGCCGGACCTCATCTATGTCCAAAACATCAAGAATCCATTTATTATCCAATATTTATCACGGCAAAAATCCGTTGTGAGATTTGTTCATGATTTAAGCCTCTTTTGTCTGAACTGGAGAAAAATTCTTCCTTCAAAAGATATGATCTGCCCTTATCCAGCGGGTTTTCGCTGTATTTTTAACGCCTACTCCAGCAGGTGTATCTCCCGCTATCCCTGGATTGCCCTCAGCAAATGGAGGTTTAACAAAAAAGAGTTAAACATCAGCAGACAATTAGACAAACTGATTGTGGCCAGTTCTTACATGAAAACCTGTCTCATCCAGAATGGATTTTCTACGGATCGTATAGAAGTTATTCCTTATTATACAGAACCTTTAAAGTACGACCAGGTCAATTTTCAAGACTTCGTTTTGTTCGTTGGCCGGATCCACGAAACCAAGGGGCTCCAACACCTAATAATGGCGTTAAAGGCATGTCCGGACGAGCTAAAACTCATCGTTGTCGGTGAGGGCGCTTACAAAAAAGAAATCGAAAAACAAATCTCCCGGTTTAACCTGGGCCACCGCGTTGAATTTCCGGGTTGGCACTCACAGGAACAATTAAGTGAGTATTACCTCAAGTGTCTGGCCCTTGTCGTTCCGTCCCTGTGGCCGGAGCCATTCGGGATTGTGGGGATTGAAGCTATGTCTTACAGAAAACCGGTCATTGCCTATAATGTCGGGGGGATTTCGGATTGGCTGGAAGATGGGATCAACGGATTTATAATGGAAAGAAATAATATCGCCAGTTTAACCGATAAAATAAAATTTCTTTATTATAATAAGGAAAAAGCCGTCAAAATGGGCGAGGAAGCGGAAATAAAATTTAAAAATCTTTTTACTAAAGAAAAACACATTGAACACCTGCTCCAAGTTTTTAAGGGTTTGAACCAATGAGAATTGGAATCGACGCCAACCTCCTTCTCGGTTTCAAAAGAGGGGGAGCGCAGTACACTTACAATCTTATAAAAAACCTGTTCAAACTGGATAAAAAGAACTTTTACGTTCTTTATTATAATTTTTTACGGGAAAGAGAAAAGAACAACAAGATTATCAGTGAATTCAACCTTCCCAATGTAGAAAACAAAATTTTTCACATCCCCTCCAAAATACTCAATTTCATGTGGAACACATTCCACTTCCCCTCTCTGGATTCTATGCTCAAAAAGATTGATGTTTTCCATTCACCGTTTGGTGTAGAAACAGTTCCTCTAAAAAAATGCAAATGGATTGTCACCATTCATCAGGTTACCCCTGAAAAATACCGCAGTTTTGAACAAAACTGGCAGGGCAGAGAAAAAATATTCAAGATGCTGAATGAAGGCCCAAAGAAAGCCTCCTTTGTTATAACCGATTCAAACCAAACAAAAGATTGTCTGATAGAGGGCTATCAATTCCAAAAAGAAAAAATAAGAGTCATTCCTCTGGCTGCAGGCGATATCTTCCAACCCGTTGAAGATAAACAGTTGCTCAAACAGAGACTTAATGCTCTGGGCATCCCTGAAAAATTCATCCTGTATAGTGGAGGAGCCAACTGGAATAAAAACCTGGTCCGTTTGATCGAAGCTTTCGGCTCTGTAAAACAGAATCTCAAAATTCCCCACAAACTGGTTCTTGTTGGACAACGAAGCTGGGGATACAAAGAGATAATCTCTAAAGCCAGGGAGTGGGGGCTGGAGAACGAGATAATTTTCCCGGGTTATGTCTCGGATGAGGATATTGTTTATCTCTATAATGGAGCGGAGTTTTTCATTTACCCTTCCCTGCTGGAGGGTTTTGGAATTTCAGCAGTTGAAGCCATGGCCTGCGGGTGCCCCCTTGCTGCTTCAGACATTCCCGTGTTCAGAGAAGTTGTCCAGGATGCAGGAATTTTCTTCAATCCAGAGGCGGCAGAAGACATGTCTCAAGCTATGACACAATTGTGTTTGGACAGTCCTTTGCGGCAAAAATTGAGTGCAAAAGGTTTAATGCGGTCCAAATTCTTCTCCTGGGAAAAAACAGCTCAAGAAACCTTAAAAGTCTATAATGAAGCAGGAGAACAATGAAAATCCTTTTTTCCGGATATCACAATCCCCATTTTAAAACGATAACCGAATACATGGAAAAGGCTATAGAAACATTAGGGCATTCTCTTGTTTCTTTTGAAGACCGGGCGTTTAAAATCCCGGGAAGATTGAGGAATAAAGTCCAGTTATTGCAGGACTGGGATTTAAAAAGACTCAATCAAAACTTTTTCTCTCTTGCTTTGAATCACAGACCGGACCTCTGCCTTGTCACCGGAGGACACCGGATATTGCCTGAGACAGTCGAAAAAATCAAAAACCTTGGCATTAAAACCGCCCTCTGGACGATAGATCCCCCTATTGATTTTCAGCCTCTTATTTTTGTGGCCCCTCTCTATGACTTCATTTTTTGCGGAGGGACAGAGGCACAGGAACTCCTGGCCGAAGCAGGAATAAAAAACACCCACTGGCTGCCTTTTGCCTGTGACCCAAATTTTCATAAACCGGTTGAGGTCACGGCGGAAGAGAAAAAAAAGTGGGGCAGCGATATCACCTTTGTCGGTTCATTCTATCCAAATCGATTCCAGATTTTTGAAGGCCTGTCTGACCTAAATATTAAAATCTGGGGTCCGGGATGGGATAAACTGCCGCCAAATTCTTTATTGAGGCAAACAGCCCGGAACATCCAGCTCAGGCCGGAAGAATGGAAAAAAATTTACTCCAGCAGCAAAATAGTCATGATCATCCACTACCAGGACGGGATAACCCCCTGCTATCAAGCCAGCCCCAAAGTTTATGAAACACTGGCCTGCAAAAGCTTTCTTTTGGTGGATGCGCAAAAAGATGTCCTTTCTCTTTTTGAGGATGGGAAACATCTAGCGGTTTTTAAGGACGCTGTTGAACTGAGAGCAAAAATTGAATACTACTTGAATAATCCGGACAAAAGAGAACACATCGCCCTCGAGGGGTATAAAGAGGCTGTCCAAAATCATACGTTTGTCCACAGGATAGAACAACTGATTCAAACTATAAATCTACAAAATGACGCAGAAAGATCCGTGTGAAAATAAGCAAAAACTTATGAAAAAGATAAAAGTACTTCAACTTGTCGAAGATCTCAAAACAGGGGGAGCGGAAAAGGTTATCGCAGATATCACACTGGGAATAGACAAGGAGAGGTTTGAATCCCACACCTGGTGTTTATCCAAGGGAGGCACCATCGCCGATGAACTGAAGGAAAAGGGCGCTGCGGTTAAAATTTTGGGGATTTTAAGCTATTTTAATCCTTTCAACATCTTAAAGCTTACAAAACTGCTGAAAAAGGCACACCCGGATATCGTCCACACACATGGTTATTTTGCCTCTGTCATTGGAAGAATAGCTGCAAAAAAGGCCCTTGTTCCTGTCATCTTCAATCATGTTCACAGCACCTACTGGAATTACACAAAAAGAAACCTTTTTATTGAAAGATTACTTAGCAAATTCACCCAATCTATCATCTGCTGTTCAGAAGCTGTTAGAGATTTTGTGACAAACAAAGAAAAAATTAACTGCGCTAAAACAACAGTGATCTACAATGGTGTGGATGAGGAGAGATTCTCCAGTTTTGACGCCAGTTTCCCCTTAAAAAAGGAACTCGGGATAAAACACAAAAATCTCATCGTTGGAACGGTTTCATCCCTGACTCCACATAAGGGTCACATATTCATGCTGCAAGCCGCTCCAAAAATCCTGAAAGCTTTCCCCGCAACCATGTTCCTAATTGTGGGGGATGGAAGTTATGGGGATGAATTAAAGAACCAGGTGAATAAACTCAACATTTCCTCCAGTGTGATTTTCACAGGAGTTCGAAAAGATATCCCCGAATGTCTTAATCTCATGGACATTTTTGTGCACCCCTCCTCTTCCAGGGAAGGACTTGGAATTTCTATAATAGAGGCCATGGCCGCAGAAAGACCTGTTGTGGCCACTCATATAGGAGGCATACCGGAAGTTGTCGAGGACGGCCAAACAGGTCTCCTCGTCCTTCCCAAAAATCCAGATGCTCTAGCCGGGGCCGTCATGGAACTTTTAAGAGATCCTGAAAGGGCTCAGGAGATGGGAAGACAGGGACGGATCAAGGTCAAGGAGACGTTCACAACCAGAAAAATGATAGCGGAAATTGAAAATCTCTATCAAAATTCATACAACAAGATAAGAGAGAGCCGGTGAAAAAAGCCAACCTGTTATATATGTCCATGACCGGCGAAATGCTCGGAGGGGGCCAGAAGAGCCTTTTTCTTCTCTTGGAAAGGCTCGACAGAACAAAATACACGCCCTATCTCATCTGTCCAACTTACGGAGATTTTGTTAAACAGGCGGAAAAGCTAGAGATAAAGACATCTCTAATCGATACGGTCAGAATAAAGAATCTCAACATTTTTTCTCATATAGCCATTATTCGGAAGATGATCCAATTTATCAAACGAAACAACATCGATCTCATTCATACGGATGCTCCGCGGCAAACGTTCCATGCCGGTATTGCGGCAAGGTGGACAAAGATCCCTCTTGTCTGGCATGTCCGCATCAGTGAACCAGATATAAAGCTATATGAACGAACTCTTTTTTCTCTATCACATAAAGTGATTGCCGTTTCAAAAGCCGTCGAAGAAAGATTGGAAAAGGCCGTGCCTCAATCAAAAAAAATTACAGTTATCTACAACGGGATAAACATCGCCGAATACGGACAACAGCATCCCAAGGAAAACCTAAAAAAAGAGCTGGGAATTGAAGGAGATAACACCGTGATCGGAACGGCCAGCCAATTGATCCCCAGTAAGGGTCATGGAGTTTTAATCGAGGCGGCCGCCCAGGTTATAAAAACTGTGCCTAAGGCCAAATTTTTAATTATCGGGAATGGCAGTGAGGCCTACAGAAAAGAGCTGCTGATTCGAAGTAAAAAATTGGATTTGGAGAATAAAGTCGTATTGACAGGTTACCGGGAGGATATCCCCCAATTAATCAACCTTATGGATATTGTTGTTCTTCCCTCGATTCATCCCGAAGGTCTGTCTCGCCTGCTGCTTGAAGCTATGGCTTCATCAAAACCAGTGATCGCAACCGCAGTGGGAGGAAATCTTGAATCCGTCGAAGACGGAACAACAGGGCTTATTGTAAAAACAAATGATGTTGACAGTCTGTCCCAGGCCATTTTGGAACTTGTTCGAAATGAGAAATTACGAGACCTCCTGGGAGCCGCCGGAAAAAAACGTGCAGAAAAATTGTTCAGCATCGAACAGAATGTTTTCCGGATAGAGCGTGTCTACGAGGAGTTGCTGTGCCGGAATATGTAGTTTGCAACCTGTGCGGTCAAAATCGAACTCAAATCATTCAGAAGGCCGATCCTCCCTATCAAGTGGTCAAGTGTCTAAACTGCGGCCTGGTTTATACCAATCCACAGCCCGATCAAAAAGATATCGAGGCCCATTACAAAGAAACCTACTACAGAGACTGGATAGACAAACAGATGACCAGAAGAAAACGGATGTGGACAAAAAGACTGCGAGATATCCGAAACATCAAAAAAAGTGGACGGCTTCTGGATGTGGGCTGCGGCATAGGGACTTTCCTCAATCTGGCTCAAGATTCTGGGTATGCCATCAGAGGAACGGAGATCTCAGAATATGGTTCAAAATACGTGAAAAAACAATTGAATATCGAAGTTTTTAAAGGCGATGTCAAAGAGGCCCAATTTCCTTCAGACTATTTTGACATCATCACCCTATGGCACACACTGGAACATCTCCCTCATCCGCTCTCGGATCTCCGGGAAATACACAGAATACTGGCCCCAACGGGATTAATTGTGATTGCCGTCCCCAATGTGAACAATTATATAACCAGGTTTTTCTATTTAATAGCGAGAAGAAAATCACTCAAGTTGTTTTCCACTGACGCAAAGGAATGGCATTTTTATCACTTTTCCCTCCGCACGCTCAGGGCTCTCATGGAGAAGGCTGGATTTTGTTTGATCAGAACCGAACAGGATCTTGCTCAAATAGAGTTTTCAAAAAAAATTGTCGATTTCATAGCCTGGATCGTTCACAAAGTGACGGGAAAAAATTTCGGAGAAGGATTGAAGGTCTATGCTGTTAAAAGTTAAACGTTTCTTAAAAAGGGCATTTCTGTTTCTCCGAAAAGTTCTCTTTTCCTTCCTGTCTATTTTGACTTTTTTCCTGCGAAAAAAAAACCTGGACATCAGCAAAGTGGAAAATGTCCTGATTTTCACGCAAAAAAGAATTGGCGACACCATTGTTTCCATTCCCTCTTTTAGAGCCATCAAAGAAAACCTGCCCAAGAGCCAAATCACCGTTTTTTCAATTTCTTACATCGAGGATATTTTGGAGAGGATTCCGTTCATCGACAATATCGTGACATATGATAAGGGATTTTCATTCTTCCAGAAGGCCAAACTGGCTCGACAATTGTTCTCGAACACGAAGGAATTTGATTTAGCCGTAGACCTGACATGCGACTACACATTCGAGACCGCTCTTTGGGCCTTTCTGAGCAAGGCAAAATACAGAGTGGGGTACAACACTTACGGGCGTGGATTTCTTTTCCACAAGGCCGTTGATCACAAGAAAGAGTCTATTCACATCACCGATGAGATTTTGAACATACCCAGAAGTATAAATCTGGATACAGATAATAAAAGTCTACATATATCGGCATCAAACGAAGCCCTGGGTGAAGTGAGGCAATCTCTGCATACAAGTCAAATCGAAAAGGAAGACATTCTTGTGGGCATTCATCCTGGAGGACATTATCCGACACAGAGGTGGAAAACAGACCGGTTTGCCGCACTTGCGGACAAGTTGATAGAAAAATTCGATATTAATATTGTGCTTTTGGGGGGACCTCAAGAGACAGTTCTACTCGAGGCCATAAAAAAGAACATGAAAAAAACTCCCATTTCTCCTTTAAACCAGCCGGTCCGCAACCTCCTGGCTTTTATTCAATCCTGCGATCTGCTGATCTGCAACAATTCCGGACCACTTCATCTGGCTGCTGCCTTGGGAACTCCGACTGTGTCCTTTATGGGACCAACTCTTCCAGAGAGATGGTGGCCCCTAGGACAGGACCATATGATCATTCGAAAGGATTTGGACTGCATGCCCTGTAATGATGGTTTTTGCAAACTTAAATCTTTTGACTGCATGGAGCTTATCACTGTAGAGGAAGCCCTTGAAGCCGCGGAAAAAATATTGTCAGAGATTATGAAAACAGGGTCATAAAATTATGCCTAAAAACGACCTTTCTTATTCAAAGAAAATCCTGATAATAATGATGGGCGGCATCGGCAACATGATTTTCCTCACTCCTGCGCTTAAATCCATACGAAAGGCTTTCCCTTCTTCGGAGCTGGTTTTTTTACTGGGACCGTATGGAGCTGAAAAAGTCATCGAAAAGAGTTTTTTGTTCGATAAAAAAATTATTGTCGAAACAGAAACTTATAAAGGAATTTCTGGAAAAATCAAGCTCATTCGGCAGTTAAGGCAGGAACGCTTTGACTTGAGTATCAGTTCAACAGGATCCAATCCATTAAAAAGCGGTCTTCTCTGTCTGCTGGCAGGAATCAAATACAGGCTCGGTGAAAACATCAAAGGAAAAGGATTCTTCTACAACCTAAAAATTCCTTTTAACAAGTACAGCCATGAGGTGGACAGCAATATCCGCCTGGTTCAAAAACTGGGAATCGAAACTGCAGATAAAAATTTGTTCATCTCTATATCTCAAGAGGATAAAGAATATGCCGAAAATATTTTCGATAAAAACAATCTTGAAGGAGAACTGGTTGTGGGGATACACCCGGGATCTGGTATTCACCAGGCCGGATTTAAACGCTGGCCAAAAGAAAAGTTCGCTAGATTAGCAGATTGGATTATCAGCAGCCGCAAGGCTTCTGTTTTACTCTTTGGAGGACAGCAGGAAATTAGCCTGTCCAACGATATCCAAAGTCAGATGTCTTCGGTTCCGCTTATTCTGACCGGAAAAACAACCCTGTCCCAGACGGCGGCCCTGATAAAAAAATGCCAGTTATTTATCAGTAACGACAGCGGGCTGCTGCACGTGGCCTGTGCTGTCAATACGCCGACTATTTCTATTTTTGGACCGACAGATTTCAGAAAAACAGGTCCCTATCCCGATTCTTCCATTTTGATTAGAAAAGATTTATCCTGCAGCCCCTGTTATGTTGGAAAACCTGTTTCTTGCAGCCATCTGGATTGCCTTCATCAAATCACAGCTGATGAAGTTTCCAAGATCGTTAAACAGCAATTAGATCGATATGTCCAATAAAATTAAAGTTTTGCATATCATCACCCGACTCGATAAAGGAGGTTCGGCTGAAAACACATTTTTAACTTTAAAAGGAATGGACAAAGCCCGATATGATGTGGCCCTGATTAACGGTCCGGCAGAAGATCCCACACAGGACAGAAGACAGCACATCGAAGAACTGGGAATTAAATATTTTTATTTACCTCAATTAGTCAGAAATATAAGCCTTTTTAAGGACATCAGGGCTTTTTTAAAAATATATCGCCATTTGAAAAAAGAAGAGTATGAAATTGTTCACACCCATACGTCAAAAGCAGGATTTTTGGGGCGAATAGCCGCCAAACTTGCGGGAACGCCCATCATTATTCATACTCCTCATGGGCATGTTTTCTTTGGATATTTTGGCCCGTTAAAAACGAAATATTTTATTCTTCTGGAAAAATTCGGATCTTTAATCACCGATAGAATCATCGCCCTCACAAACAGGGAAAAAAATGACACCATCGATTTTAAAGTGGCAAAGGAAGACAAGCTGGTTGTCATACACAGTGGAATCGAACTTGATAAATTCACACAATCAGCTACCCAAGACAATCAATCCCTCAAACTCAACTTGGGAATTCCGGAAAAGGCCCTCATCGTTGGTACAGCGGGAAGACTTGTGCCGATCAAAGGCCCAGAATACCTTGTAAGAGCAGCAAAAAAAGTTCTGCAAATATATAAGAACGTCTTTTTCCTTTTTGCCGGCGATGGACACCTAAAAGAAGATCTAACAGCACTTGCCCGGAATCTAGGCGTTGAAAAAAACATTCTGTTTTTGGGCTGGAGGGACAATGCCGCAGGAATGATCTCCCTCTTCGATATTTTTGTCCTGCCCTCTCTCAATGAGGGGATGGGGCGGGTTTTGGTCGAAGCCATGAGTCTCGAAAAGCCTATCATAGCCAGCAATATCGGAGGAATACCTGATTTGATTTTTCACGGAAAGAACGGCTTTCTGGTCCCCCCACGAAATTCCGATGAGCTGACTCAATACATCGGACTTCTTCTCGAAGATGAATACAAAAGGAAAATAATGGGTCAAGAGGGGAAAAGAGTGTCTCAAAATTTCAGTGCAGAAAAAATGGTTCAAAAAATTGAAAGTTTATACGATCAGCTGCTCGAAATGAAAAAGATCGGTTCATTACGCTCGCGATGACACAGTCACATCGCAATCACAAAACTCGCGATGACAGGTCAGATTGCCGCGTCAGACTCGCAACGACAGGTGGCGGCCGTTTTTTAATATTTCAGGCTAAATAAAAACTTCTTGTATTGCGGCTATGATTCTACCCACTTCCTCATCTGACAAAGAGGGATAAAGCGGGATGGACATTGTCTTTTCCCAGGCCTCGCTGGCCACTGGGAACCCTGTTTGATTGAGATAGACATGGAGAGGAGTAAAAACAGGCCGTTGGCACATTATTTTTTTTGCATGGAGTTTCTTGAGATAACTTGAACAATTTTCTTTCGTTTTGACGACAAATCGATAATAAATGTGTTCTTTTCCCTCTCTCCGGTCAGGCAAAGACAGGCGGCACTTTTTAAACTCTTCAAAATACCGGGAAGCGATCTCGTAACGTCGATGAAGAAATTTCTCTAAACGAACCAATTGTGCCGAACCCAGAGCTGCCTGCATATCCGTCATTTTATAATTGTAGCGGAGAGAATAATCCTCTCTGTGGTCATAGTCTCTGAGCTCCCGTATCTTCGCGATCAAATCCTCTGAATCACAAAGAACCATTCCCCCCTCCCCAGAAGTCATCACTTTTGTGGCATAAAAGGAAAATACTGAAAGAAGACCAAAACTTCCCACTTTTTGCCCCAAGTATTCAGCTCCGACGCTCTGGGCGCAATCTTCAATAATAGGGATCTCCAGCTCAGACAATTTTCCCATTTCAGCAGGACAGCCGAACATATGAGGAACAACAATGGCTTTTGTTTTTTCCGTTACAGTTTTTCTGACTTCGTCAGGGGAGATATTGTAAGTCAAAGGATTTATGTCGACAATGTGGGGCACGGCCCCCGTATAATTCACAGCATTGAGGACGGCCGTACAAACATATGAAGGGATAATGACTTCATCTTCTTCCTTAACATCCAGAGCGAGTAAAGCCAAATGTAAAGCCGCTGTCCCTGAACTGGTGGCCACAGCCTTTTTTTTCCCGATATAATTCGCAATTTTTTTTTCAAATTTTTGGACTTGAGGCCCCTGGGACAGCTGACCTGATTGAAGAACAGCAGCCACGGCTCGAATGTCTGCATCAGATACTTGAGGGCGGGAATGAGGGATAACAAAATAATTCATTAGATATCGCGTAAAAATCTGAAGGCTTTAAAACCCTCCGCATATTTGATCTTTCCTTGGAAGCCTCTGAAATTGGCCATCGCTCTCACAGTCTCGACCATGTCCAATCTGGTCGGATAAGATTTTTTAACCTGAGACTCATAAAGCCGAATCAATTCTTGTTTCTGTTCAAGAACGTCCTCAATATCTACAAATATATCTGGATCGAAATTACTGGATGTATAATCTTCGTAAAAAAACACCCTTTTGATATAACGGGTAGCAGCAAGTGCACATCTAGCCAGAATCCTGTGATCCTGATGGATATCATCGATGTAGTTGACATAGACTTCATCTGGATTGATTTCTTTAATGATTTTATCGATATGAGTGATGATAATCCTATCATTCGGGAGTTCGGTGTCTGTAAATCCCCCCCAAAATATTTTTTTGATACCCAGCAGTTCAACGGCTTTCTTCTGCTCCTCCTCTCTCAGTTCTGGTTTTCCTCCGAATTCGCCTTTTGTCAGAACCAAAAAATATATATTGTTTTCCTCCTTGGAAAACTTGAGGAAAGTTCCCCCACAGCCGAATTCAATGTCATCCGGATGGGCTCCTAATGCTAAAATATTCATTGATTTTCCCCTCTTAAAATGGAAAGACTTTCTGGTCCACAGTTGAACAATAGATCCATAATAGAAAGAAAAGGCTCAAAATCACCATACAGCTGGGAATAAGTTGGATGTTTATATTCCTGGAAGATAACATCGATTTTTTCTTCTTCAAATTTGGCAAGATCTAGATAGTTTGCTCCATCCTTTCCAGAAAGATAGACCTCACCTTTCATTTTTTTACATATGTCGATCAGACGCTCTGTATTTCCCTCCTGCAGCTCGTAGTCCGAGGCTTTGACAAAATGCTTCCCGGAAAATCCCAAGCCTTCACTGAGGAACTTTATCACATGTATGTTGAGGTCGACAAGGAACTCCCATTCTGCGGCAAACATGGACTCAAAAAATTCGATATAATCACTATAAAAGGGAGCTTTGGAGTAATTAGTTATTAGAGCGCCGAGATGTTTTCTTCCCCATCGGACTGTATTATTGACCTTCACCTCATGGATTTTCTGCCCAAAATCATGGAGAACAGGGACAGTGAGCCACTGCCATCCTTCAGCCGTTTTGATTCTATTACGGTTCTGCCACTCATTTTTCTTAAACTGGACATTATCCAGAAATACGAAAGTTTGACTTTTGTCGATCTTATCAAAGTATCCCAACCATGGAAGGTATTGAGGTTGGTGAATAGATATAATCAAATATTTATTATTTTGGCCATGATGTCAGGCTATCATCATCAATGGCTTTTTCAATGTAAAGTATTGGAGATGCAGACAGATCAACTGTCTTTGGATCTTTTAGAGGCTTTCCCCTTGGATCCTGGATGATTCCGATGATAGGACGAAGAGGAAAATCTTGGTTGACTTTTTGAACAATTCCGACCTCCTGGTTGTTCAATTCCACAATACTTCCCACAGGATAGACCGTAATATTATTCATAAATGCCCTGAGTACGTCCTTCTCGAACGAAGCAGAATCCTTTTGAATGATTGATTTTAGAGCATCCGAAGGGATTCTTTTATGGTTGCGGTAGGGGCGAGAATGAGAAATAGCCTCATAAATTTCCGAGATTCCTACAATTTGAGCAAATTTGGAAATCTCCTCCCCTTTTTTCCCTTCCGGATACCCCGTTCCGTCAATTTTCTCATGATGCTGAAAAATAATTTCTTCTGTCAACTCTGAAAAATTTTTCATATTGTGCAGGAACTTCAGCCCATATGAAGGATGCAATTTGATCAATTCGTATTCTTGATCTGTCAGTTTTTCGGGTTTACTAATAATTTCCTTAGGGATAATAAGCATACCTATATCATGCATGAGTGCCCCTACACAGAGATCCGTTAATTTGGGCTTGTCAAAATCGAAGGCCAAACCGAGATTAGCGGCAATGACACCAACATTAGCAGAGTGAACCGGAAGAAAATTGAGTTCTTCGCTAAAAACATGGGATGAATTGGCCATATTCTGTAATAGGTCACTTTCAATCCTAAGCTCGTCGATAATCATTCCTGCGAGAGAAACGAATTCTTCTCCATCGATCACTTTGTTTTCTTTGATTTCACCGAACAAAAATTCTATCCGCTGGACAATAAACTCGTAAATTTTTTCATTTTCGTTCACATCAGGCTTTTCAATTTCTCGTTGCAGAATTTCGGCTGCGAGATTTTTTTCCCTCTTAGGATTCTCCCGAGTGGTTTTCCTGAGGATTTCAGAGAGTTTTACCATGAAATTATTGCTCCAAGTAGCGGACGGCCTTTTCAGCAATCTCTGAGTTTACTTCAGAGGTTTTTTCAGAATAACCCATGAGCAAACATGTATCACATATCGTGTTTACAACTCTGGGAATTCCTTCTGAATTGTTCCAAATTAAACTTATGGCCTCATCTGAAAAAATTCTTCGAATGACTCCGGCAACTTTTAACCTATGGTGGATGTACCTATCCGTATTATCCATATTTAAAGGATTGAGGTGATACTGCATAGTGATCCTTTGTTTAAATTGTTTTAATTTATTAATGATCTCCCTTAACTCAGGCTGTCCGATAAGGATGAGAGTCAGCAAAAATTTATTGTTTAGCTGGAAATTCAGGAGTAAACGCAGCTCTTCGAATGCCGATAACTTCTTAATGGCCTGTGCTTCATCTATGATGACAACCGTTTCTTTTCCGTTTTTCATGTTGTGGAATAGATATTCATTCAGTTCTCTGAGGATCTGGCTTTTTGGAGCCCTTCCCTGCAGGTCAATATCTAATTGAAAACAGATTTCTCCGAGAAGTTCTATTGAGTTCAATAACGGATTGGTCACCAATGCCACATTATATTTGTCAGAAGGTAATTTTTCGAACAGCAATCGGCTCAATACCGTTTTGCCACAGCCGTATTCACCTGTCAATAGGGTTGCACCCTTTTTTTCATCAACAGTATATATCAAACGAGAAAAAGCTTCTATATGCTCAGACGAAAAATACAAAAAACGAGGATCCGGTGTGTTTTCAAAAGGTTTTTCTTTTAACTCCCAATATGATTCGTACATTAAAAATAAAGGCAGAAATGTAACTTTCGAAAAAAATATATCTCAACTTTAAAAGTAAGTCAAATGAATAGGTTGGTTTTTGCATAATATCGAACAGATGATATTATTTTTTTTTCGTACAATATCTGATAAAATTATTAAACCAGAATCTGATGACAAAAAAAATTTGTGTTTTATCTCTAGTTTTAACTCTGTTTACCATCGTTGGAATAATTCCAGCCAACGGAGAGCCCCAGGATTACTTCCAGATTTCTGGTCTAATAGATCTTCGCACCGATTTTAGCGATGGGTCTCACTCGCTCGAATACGTCATCAAACTGGCCAAAAAGAGAGGTTTTAATGTTCTTTTTCTCAACGAACACGACCTGCAAACTGTTGAATTTGGATTATGGCCTCTTCGCTCTATTTTTAAAAAAAAAGAAAACAGGTCTTCCCTCTTAAAAAATGGAGTTAAAAGTTATTTAAGCCAGATCCAAACGGCTTCAAACCAATTCCCTGAAATGATTTTGATTCCAGGAACCGAATCCAGCCCTTTTTACTACTGGAAGGGGAGTTTATTCAAAAAAAACCTGACTCTTTGCGATTATGAAAAACATTTGCTGATCGTCGGGTTCGAGAAGGAAAAGGATTATGAGGATCTACCGATTATCCATAATAAGGCTGTTTCAAAATTTCACATCCCGGTCTTTTTTCTAGGTCTTTTTTTTCTGGCCGTGGCACTTTATTTTATTGTGCTGAGGAAAAAAAGGAGATGGATTGTCAGGTATTCGGGTATTCTTTTGGTTGTTTTTTGTTTTCTGCTGAGTGTCAATAATTTCATTTCAAAAAAGTCCCTCTATTCTCCTTATCAAGGATATCAAGGAATTGCCCCCCACCAGTTGCTGATAGATTATGTTAATTCTCGAGGAGGTCTTGT
This sequence comes from uncultured Eubacteriales bacterium, assembly GCA_964633715.1. Taxonomy (GTDB): domain Bacteria; phylum Acidobacteriota; class Aminicenantia; order Aminicenantales; family Aminicenantaceae; genus JAUWVG01. Next base: position 4,543 of record CAZWHQ010000048.1, on the reverse strand, counting down.
TTTCTGGAATCATCCGGAAACAAAATCAGGTCAACAAAAATTGGGACCTGTATTTAGGGAAACAGCCCCTTACCCTCAGGTATTGTCCGAATCCAAAGGATACACCGGTTTTGCTGCTTTGTACGCAGAAGGAATAACGATCACAGAACCCGGCGGACTATGGGACCAGATTTTACTGGAATACTGTGAGGGAAAAAGAGAAAAACCTATCTGGGGCATATCTACGGCAGACTTTCACGAGGAAGGCCATGCCGGAGAAAAATTAGGAAATTTTCCGACTGTTTTTCTAGTCAAAAAAAAATCAAAAGAAGATATTTTAGAGGCCTCAAAGAAAGGAAGGATGTATGCCTATCGAGGGGACGTGGATCTGCCAAGGCTGAGGCTCGAAGAATTTTATATTTCTGATTCCGAATCTAGTCAAAAAGCAGTTATGGGTGAAGAGATCCAGATTATCAGTGCTCCTCAGATCCATATACTTCTTTCTACGGATGATCCACGAGAGGTGAATCCATTAAAAGTCAGGATTGTTCGAGATGGAAAGCTTTTAAAAGAAATCTCAGGAGAAACTCCCTTAAAAATCAATTTTTTGGATGAAATTTCAAAATCCAGCAGGAAGATTTATTATCGTCTCGATGCACGGGATTCAAGAGACAGGCTTGTGGTGTCAAATCCTATTTTTGTTGTCTTTTAAACATCTTCTGTAGGGAGATTTGGGTCCTTTTCTTCTTCTTTACGCTTTTCCATCTCATCAGCCGAAATTTTATAATTAAACAACTGCCAGTGACCACAGCCTGATTCT
>CAZWHQ010000048.1:0-3644 GCA_964633715.1 uncultured Eubacteriales bacterium | reverse complement strand
ATGGCGGCACCAATAATGAGTAAATCACATAGTTTTTTTTTCATGTCTCTACCCTCCTATAATATCTGGCAGTAAAATATGCCCTAATCCACGTATTGTCAAGGGCTGCGATGAGGGTCAAAACCACCTCTAAAGGGGATTGCCATAATAAGCCCTCCATGTCACCATTTGCTCGGAGAAGGAAGCCAAGGCTCCCTATAAAGTTGACAATTGCGGCTATAAGGTGCATTTTATTGACAGAGCACAAAATATTGTGCCTTTAATGAGTATTAGTTTGCCATTTGTAAGTCAATGAAGGAGATGATGTCTATTTTAGGACACGTTCCACAAAAAATTCTTTTTTACAGTGATATGAGACTCTTTTTTCATATATTTTTCGCCTCTTTAAGATTCCCGGCGTCCCTATTTCCTGCACAAAAGAAGATATTCTTTGACAGGCTCAACAATAAACACCAGCCCAGCTTCATAACAATGGAAAAGGAAAAAATAGCACGGTATGTCAGCCTTTATTTCAGGATTCTGGGAAAGTTAGGGTTTCGCAATACCTGCCTCACTCGATCGGCTGTGCTCTGTTATATCCTGAGAAAATACGGATTTCCTGCCCAAATCAATTTTGGCATTCCTGCAAATCAAGGAAAATGTATTCTAGATCCATCATTTTTAGGTCATTGTTGGGTTGACATTGTCGGAGAGGATTTTATCGAAGAGGAGTATGAAACCGTACACAAATATCCATTGGCAGAATGAAAATTACAGAATTTCCGAAAATCTTGATCATTAATCCCCCGCATTCCCATCCTTTTGACCGCAGAAAGGGTCAAGCCTTGGGGATTGCCTATATCGCCTCCTTTTTAAGGGAAAAAGGTTATCACATAGAATTACTGGATTCCAATCAAAAAGAGACGGTGACAATCAACGAAATCGTCAATTTGGCACATAAAGGTGCCTTTCATATCGTGGGTATTTCAGTTTTTGGATTTGATGTCTATAACTCCATGGAGATCGCGAAAAAGATCAAAGATAATAATCAAGATGTAAAAATTGTGATTGGAGGACATCATGCCACGGCTACCCATCTAGAGATATTAAAAGTCTTCCCTGCTATAGACATCGTGGTCAGAGGGGAAGGTGAGAAAACATTTTACGAGCTGGTTAAGGCGCTCAAGGAAAAAAAACCGCTAAAAAAAATACTGGGGATTTCTTACAGGGAAAACGGACAAATAAGAGTAAATCCCATGAGGCCTCTGATCAAAAACCTCGATGAGATTCCCTTTCCTGCCAGAAACCTTTTGCCTTCCCTTTTGGAGTACGGAGTGAATGCGGATAACCCAGCCAATCAGGCAAATCTCCCCCCGGTGTATATAGTGACCAGCAGGGGGTGCACTCACAAGTGTTCATTTTGCTCTATCCCCGCCTATTACAGCGGTTATTCCCAAAATAGGGTGAGAATGCGCTCGGCAGTAAATATCGTCGATGAAATAGAAGAGGTGATAAAAAGACAGAAGAAAGGATACATCGATGTCCTTGATGACAATTTCCTAAAGAATATGAATATGGTTAGAGCTGTAATAGATGAGTTGAAAACAAGAAACATAAAGCTGCCCTTCTATTGCACGACCAGAGCAGACCAAGTCATTCAATGTGCAAAAGACCTGCCATTTCTCAAAGAAAACGGAATGTTTGGGGTAGAGCTGGGTGTAGAAAGCGGAAATGACAGTGTTTTAAAAAGATTCAATAAAGGGATCACTGTGGAGCAGAACAAACAGGCCATCCGGCTTTTAGAAGACAACGACATCGGTATTACAGTCGATTTCATCATGTTCGATCCCCGAACGACTATAAATGAACTTGTAGCAAACATAATATTTCTAGAGGAATTCGATACGTTCTGTTTTGATCCCCAAAAAATATACAACAGGCTTGGCCTCTTTGCTGGGACTTCATATGGTGATGGGATGCGGCGCAGCGGGAAATGGACAAACATCCAGGATTCCATGAGCTATGAATTCGAAGACAAAAATGTGGATATTGTCTATGAGGTTTTAATAAAATTTGCCTGCAGCTATCAATTAAAAATAGATCAATTGACAGAAGAGATTATCTCCCTCTGGGCTCCAGTTTCCCGTCTTCAAAAAAAAGGAGCTACAGAAATAAAAAGACTGGAGCCCGAACTCTATTTGAAACCCCTCGAATTGCGAAGAATCCCAAGATCTATATTGAAAAGGATACTTATCGAAGGAAAGCAAAAAGGTTTTGATAACCTAGATAGCGGAGAAATATTCAAATCCTTTGTCGATAAAATTGTGCAATGTGAGAACTTTATATTTCAAACAAAAGAGAATTTAAAAAGGGCAAGCATTAAAAAAGAGGATATAGATTGTCAAATCTAAACGGCATCCTTTTGATGGAAAACCATAACGATGCCCTCTCAGTCTGGAAGGAAAAAGGCATTAAAGACAGAACACTCGTCCATGTGGATGCTCATCTGGATGCAGTCACTATACCTCAGAAAGATCCTTTGGAAATTCTCGAAGCAAAGAGCATCTCTGAATTCAACAGGATGTTCGAGGTGAGACAAAATTGGAATCTGACAAACAAAGATTTTTATAACCTAGTCGATATAGGCAATTATATATACGCGGCCATAAGAGACGGTTTAATCAGAGAATTCTGGTGGGTTGTACCTGATATTGACTTTAATAAGACAAGAAAATGGTTTCAAAAGTATCTCAAATCCCTTGCTAAAAAAGATAAGTTTTATGCAAAAGAAGTTTTATATTCAAACAATATTGTAAAAGGCAAATTGTTCAATCAAACATTAAACATATGCAATATCGACGCTCTCCCTAGGTTTGAAGAAGAGGTTTTGCTGGACATAGATTGTGACTATTTTGTCTATAAGTCTGCTCGGCAGAGGCTTTTTTCAGATATCCTTGATAAAAAAAAGCCATGGATCGAACCCAAAGAGTTTGTCAATATACTAAAAAAGAAAGACATAAAGATGGATCTTATCACTATAGCCCATTCGGTCGAAGGAGGTTTTACTCCTATCGAATATAAATATTTCGGCTATGAATTGAGAGATTTTTGCCAAGAGCTGCTCTCAGATAACCATATACCGAGCCAAGAAAAAGAAAATGCAGGTGTTTTGTTCAATCGCTCAAAAGCAGAATGGGAAAAAGGTGAATTGAACCAGGCAGTGGACTTATACAGAAAAGCCCTAAAACTCGATCCTACTTTCAGAAGTTACTTCAACAATCGCGGCTTCCTGTATGAAAAGTATAATCTCCTGAATAAGGCTTTTAGTGAGTATGACAAAATTCTTTCTCTCGATCCTGAATGTCCTTACAACAATGTGAATATGGGAAGGCTCCTGATTAAAAAGGGGAAATTGGATGGAGCCCTCCCCTACCTGAAAAGGGCCATAAAAACAAATGTTGTTGATTATAGAGCCTACTCTCTGTTGGGAGATATATACTTCAGAAAAAAAGAATTCGAAGAAGCCTTAGCCTTATACAAACATTCCCTTGAAATGGAGCCTGAGGATGTCTCGGCTTTGATAAACTCAGGTATTATCTACTGGAAAATGAAACATTTCGAAAAAGCGCAGAAAAATTTAAAGAAAGCCACCAAACTCAATCCCT
>CAZWHQ010000047.1:0-31218 GCA_964633715.1 uncultured Eubacteriales bacterium | reverse complement strand
AAGCCAGGCCCCATTCTTATTTAATCGGGGAGGACATGTTTGAGGGATTCTGGGGCGATGGTGATATAGAGGTCGCTGCCTAGGTAAAGGAGAGGGTGAATCTTGGCCGCATCGAGGGCTCCACTTAAATCAAAGCACCCTTCATCTTCATGGACAGCCAGGACTTCTCCGACAAAGAGATCATGATCTCCATAGGGACGGACGTCGATCAATTTATTTTCAAGTGAGACGTAAGCACGGGAAAGGATAGGGGAGGCGATCTTTTTTGCAGGAGCCAGATCGACCTGAAATTCTTTTATTTTATCCATGTCATGCCCTGAGATTCTTCCCATCTGTGCGGAGAGTTTCACCTGGCCATATCCGATAAAGTTCACGGTGAATTCACGTGCTTGAGAAATGACCTGATGTGTGAGCCTTTTTTTTGAGATCAGGACTCCAAAAAGTGGGGGATCAAAGGACAGGGCTGTATGCCAAGCGCAGGCCATAAAATTGATCTGATCTCCAGACTGTGCGCCTACGATATTGACAGTGTAAGGGTAAAAATATTGAAAGTTGTCAAGATTCGTAGTGATTTTTTTCATGTTTTCCTCTCAGGCATTTAAAGATAATTATGTCAAACCCTTAATTTTCTGGGCATTCTTAAGAAGCCACTCCTGGGTGAAGAGGTGTTCCCGTTTAAGGGCGAGATGGCGATTGAGCTGTTCAACGATCTCCTCGTTTGAGATTAATGGAATAAGTTTTTCGTACAATACAATCAGGTCTGTTTCTGTTGGGATGAGTGTCTCCAGGGCACTTAGCCTGTCTTCACCCGGATAGAGGGACGGCATCGGATTTGTGCTTATTTCCTTTCCACCGGCATCTTTTTCAACATTTTCTATTTGAATGACATCTCCCAATTTGATGAGGATCCCGGAATTCTTGTCCCAGTGTCTCATATGATTGATGGAGTTTTTTAACAATCTTTGGCTGAGATCCTGATGCTCACTGAAATCGATCACATACTTTAAGTAACGGTGTAGAAGTTCGTTTTCAATCCTCATGATTTGATGGAGAATCTGGAGGTCCTCTCTTTTTGAAATGTCCGGATTGGATGGATAACACAGGGTGTCCTCACTCCCTTCCTCTTTCATCGATGAGATCATAGCCGTGAATTGATCGGCATGGCGGACCTCATCGTAGGAGATATTAAGGATCATATTTTGAATTTTTGGGAAGGCCCCCTCTTCAAACTCGGCGGTTTGATAGAGATTCGTGACGAGATCTTCGGTTTTTTTGTCCCGGTAAAAATTATCGACAACTTTTGGGAAACGGATGACTTCATCTGTTTTATACGAGGGCGTGCCGCCCATTTGTTTAATGATAATACCCAGTTGAAGCGAATGATACATCTCATCAATTCCGATCTGGATGGTCTGGGCCCGGGCATCCATAGTTGCCTGGAGAATTGGGTCCGAGTAGAACAGTTTTGCTTTGGGCATGGAATAGGCGTGAATAATGTATTCAAAACTTACAGCCCACTCATGTTCCAGCGCAATGTTTAAAAGCTGAATGACATCATCCTTTGTCTGGATCCTTTTTATTTCTTGCATGGTTTTCCTCCTTGAGGTTGAAGACAGAATTATAACCATGTCGGAGCAAAAAGAAAAGGTGAGAATTTATCACCTTACATTTCATCTTGAAGGGTGATTGTGCACGGCAAAAAGGTATGCCATTATGATATGGATTCAGAAAGTCTTGGCGAAGGATTTGACTCCCTTCCAAGGCAGCGCCAAGGTTTTGAAAAGGGAGGGGAAGGCTATTTCCTCTCCCGCCCTCCTTTTTGTCTGGCCTCGTTCCAAGTCAAAGTTTGAGGTCAGACCTTTCTCTTCTTCGGGTTGCATTTTATAGGGATTTTTTGTAAAAAGTGTGCGTGGATACCCCTAGTCTTCGGCCGGATCTTGATATAATTCCCACTCTCTATCAGGGAGAGAGGGTGTTTGTTGTCAAGGATGCCCTTGGATTGATCAATCAGCCAATTCTCCTCCAGGGGGAAGATATCCGATTTCTCCAGCTCCTGGATGGAACACGAACTGTTCAAAACATCCAGCTCTTTTTAATGCGCCAACAGGGCGGCCTGCTCATAAGCTCCGATACAATCCAGAGGAAACTCGCGCAGTATGATTCACTGTACCTGCTGGACAGCGAATTGTACCGGGATGCAAAAAATAGAATTGTCGAAAATTTTTCTCGTCAGAAAATCCGGCCGGCATCTCTTGCGGGGCGTGCTTATCCAGAGACTAAGGAAAAGCTTCAGGCCCTTCTTGATTCTATTTTCAAACTGGATGGACGAGGTGATAATAACGATAAGTTTAAATCTTTGCGGGCTCTCATTTCGCCTCACATCGACTTGGAAATCGGGAAAAAAATATATGCGGCGGCCTACAGTATTCTTCGCGGTCTCTCCCCCAAAAAAATATTTCTTTTCGGGACAGGCCACAACCTCAACAACGGCCTCATTTCTTTAACCCAAAAAGATTATGAAACTCCTCTAGGTATAGCGAGAACGGATAAAGACATTGTCCGGAAGCTTAAAAGTGCTTCAATTCCGGTGTCCGCTCCTAATGACTTTGCCCACTACGGTGAACATTCCATTGAGTTTCAAGTCCTTTTTCTTCAATATTTATTTGGAGACACATTTGAGATTGTGCCGGTCCTTTATGGTTCATTTTTTGATGTTTTGGCCACAAATTCGCGGCCGTTACAGATACAAGAGCTGGACGTTTTCCTGGAATCTCTGAAAAGAATCCTCACGGAGCTTTCATCCGATGCGCTCTGTGTTGCAGGTGTGGATTTTTCTCATATTGGCCCAAAATTCGGTCACAGGGAATCCTCGGGGGCTATTATCCAAAAGGCCAGAGCACATGATAAGGCGCTCATAGAGACGATTTGTTCGGGGGATGTGAAGGGATTTTGGGAAGAGACTCAGAGAGTGAACGGATTTTATAATGTCTGCGGTTTTTCAGCCCTCTCCTGTCTATTGGAAGTGCTGTCTCACGCTAAAGGACAGCTTCTTGGGTATGACTTTTGGGAAGAAGTGGCCACACGATCGGCTGTAAGTTTTGCGGCCATAGGTTTAGGAGATTAGAATGACAGATTTTGGTGGAGCCATCCAGAAAGGTCCGGATTGCGATGTGGCCATTTTGGGCATTCCCTATGATGACAAATCCAGCTATCTCAAAGGTCCGGCCAAAGGTCCTCAGGCCATAAGAGAAGCTTCAACCGGCAAAATGATCAATGCGTGGACAGAGCTTGGTGTAAACATTGAAACTGAGATCAAGATGGCAGATTTTGGAGACATGGACGTCTCGGGACATTTTTTAGATGTTTTTTCCCGGATCGGGGAACAAATAGAGGAGATTCTCTCAAATAATATCGTGCCAATTGTTCTCGGAGGAGATCACTCTGTCAGCTATCCCATAGTCAAGGCTTTTTCGAAAAGATATGCAGACTTGGATATCCTTCATTTCGATGCCCATGCTGACACATATGAAGAACTCTACGGAGACCGGTATTCGCATGCCTGCCCATTTGCTCGAATTCTGGAAGAGGGTTTGGTGCAAAACATCGTGCAGGTTGGAATCCGAACAGCCACAGGCCAGCACAGAAGACAAGCCGAAAAATACAATATCCGTATGATTGAAATGAAGGATTTTTATGATTCTCTTGTACTCAATTTCCCTAATCCCCTGTACGTCTCTTTTGATGTGGATGCTCTTGACCCCGCCTTTGCTCCCGGTGTCTCTCATCATGAAGCGGGGGGCCTGTCAACCAGGCAGGTGGTCAATATTTTTCATCGACTCGATGCAAATATTGTGGGATTGGATGTTGTCGAGGTCAATCCAAACCGCGACAAAAGCGGAATCACAGCGGCGGCCGCTGTGAAAGTGGTCAAAGAGGTGATCGGAAAAATTGCCTTTGATCGAAGGATACAAGAAAAGGAGGAGACATGAGATTCCGACAATTATTCTTGCTCTTAATAACTCTATGTCCGCTGGTCGTCTGTGCACAAACAGGCATCCAATTTGAAAAGTATTTTATCGATAGAACCATGCGAATCGACTATTTTCATGTCGGAAACACCCAGGAAGAATTGATCACAATAGATCAGATCTATCAACAGGGGATCTGGGCAGGAAACAAGTCTCATTTACTCGATGTTTTCGACAATGGACGATACTTTGTAAAGATCTATGATACCAGTACCGAAATTCTCATCTATTCCAAGGGATTTAACAGCTACTTTGGAGAATACAAGACTACTGATAAAGCGGCAAATGGGGAAAGAAGGGCGTTTCATGAATCGGCCATTATTCCTTATCCCAAGAATCAAGTTCGTTTTTCACTTGAAACCAGAGACAGGGAAAATCGTCTTCATTCCATATTCAGCCAGCAAATAGATCCCACATCCATAAGTATTCATAAAGACAAATTGAGCCAGGATGTAAAAGTTTTTGAAATTCAAAAATCCGGCGACCCCCACAAGAAGGTAGATATTGCCTTTATTGGGGAAGGCTACACGTCGGAAGAAGAGGGGAAGTTCGAAGCCGATCTGGGCCGTATGAAGGAGGTTTTTTTCAATCAGGAGCCTTATAAAACGTACAAGGACAGCTTCAACATATATGGCGTCCTTAAAGATTCACAGGAGAGCGGGTGTGACGAACCGCGGCATGGTGTTTATAAAAATACCGCTGTTAATGCGACGTTCAATTCTCTGGGTTCAGAGCGTTATCTTTTGACAGAAGACAACAAATCGGTCAGAGATATTGCCGCACACGTTCCCTATGATGCTTTATTTATTATGGTCAATCATAAGCGGTACGGAGGAGGCGGGATCTATAATTTATACTGCACTTTCACTGTTGGCAATCAGTGGTATAAATACCTTTTCCTTCATGAGTTCGGGCATTCTTTTTCTGGGCTGGCCGATGAATATTACACGTCCTCGGTGGCTTACAACGAATTTTACCCAAAGGGAGTGGAACCGCTGGAGAGCAACATCACTGCGCTCCTTGATCCTCAGAATGTCAAATGGAAGGAATATTTAACAGCAGATATAGAGATCCCCACTCCCTGGGAAAAGGAAGAATTTGATAGAATGGATAACGCCTATCAGAAGAAACGCCAGGAGCTCAACGAAAAAATTGCAGGATTAAAAAGAAATAGTGCTCCTCCAGAAGAGGTTAAAAAAGCCGAAGAGGAAGCGGAAGACCTCTCCCTGCAGCATGCCAAAAGAGTGGACGATTATTTGGCAAAAAGCCGGTTTGTCGATATGGTAGGTGTGTTCGAAGGGGCCGGGTATTCCTCCCGGGGACTTTACCGCCCTATGCTCGACTGCCTCATGTTCACTAAAGGAGACAAACCATTCTGCTATGTCTGTGAACAAGCTGTAATAAGAGTGATCAAGTTTTATACTGAATAGGAGCAAACATGAGAAAAGGAAAATATCGGCTTACTGGAATTGTCTGTTTGGCCTTGCTGGCATGTTTTTGTTTTGGAGAGGACTCCCTCTTCACGCCTGATATTGCCCATCGAGCACTGGCAAAAAATGTGTTTGCCTTTATCGAAACCAACAGAGAGAACATCATTGAGGAGTGGATCCATCTCACAGAAATTCCTTCCCCCTCCGGATTTGAAGAGAAGAGAGCTGTTTATATGAAAAATCAGTTTATTGCCTCAGGATTAGATGAAGTCTATATTGATGAGGCAGGGAATGTTGTCGGAATATGGTTTGGCACAGAAAAAGGAAAAAGAATAGTTGTTCCCGCTCATTTGGATACCGTATTCCAGGATCTCTGGGAGATAAAGGTGAAGCGGGAAGACAATGTGCTCAAGGCTCCCGGAGTGGGAGATGACACCGCCAGCCTCATTCACCTCATCTGGAGTGTGCAAGCTCTAAAATCAGCTGGATTTAAGCCAGAAAACACCTATTATTTTGTTGGAACAGTTGGGGAGGAGAAAGGATTTCTTGGTATGCGTGCTTTTATGGAGAATCCTCCTGAAAAGATGGATCTTGTCATCGCCCTGGATGGGGACCTAGGTGGAGTCCATTACGGTGCGCTCGGATTTGGCGGCGGCCGTGTGGTGTACCGCGGGCCGGGAGCTCATACCATGTTGAGCCGGGGAATCCCCAATCCCAATCTGGCAGTGGCCAAAGCCATAGAGCGGCTTTACGGCATTCCCCTTTTCTCCGAGCCGCTGGAAAAATGGACGATACTCAACATCGGGGTAATTGGAGGGGGCAAGGTGCAAAACGCGGTGTCACAAGAATCTTATTTCATGATTGATCTCCGCTCCCCAAATACAGAAGAATTGAAAAGAATTCAACAGGAAATTAAGAAAATTTGCCGTGATGTGGCAGAGAAAGAAGGAGTTGATGTGGACATTGATCTGAATGAGCAGGCCAGGGGTTATCAGATTCCAGGAGCCCGTGATTCATTCCTGATTAAAACGGTTGTGGATATTCTTGCCTATCTCCAGGTAAAAAACATCGAAGTGGATCCCTTGGGTTCGACGGATGCCAATGTCGGGATTGAAAGCGGCATTCTTTCTGTCAACTTGGGACGAACATATGGCCGGTTTAAACACAGCCTTGAAGAGGAAGCGGAGATAAACGGGCTTTTTCTGGCCATGAAACAGATTTGTCTTTTATTTATCTGTTTAAATTAAATGGACAATCTTCTCCAGCCAATGTCTGTCTATTTCAGAAAAGGCATTGAGCTTCTGGCTGTCCACATCCAGAACTCCCAGAGGATTATTTTCCTTATCGAGAAGAGGAATGACGATTTCGGACTTGGATCGCTTGTCACAAGCGATGTGGTTCAGAAATTCATGGACATTTGGAACCACGATAGTTTTTTTCTCTCGAATTCCTGCCCAGCACACACCTTTGTCTTTTTCAAGAATCTGACATGCGAGAGGTCCTTGATAGGGACCTACAATCAGATCTCCGTTTTCCAGTAGGTAAAATCCTGTCCAGAAAAAATCAGCAAGTTTATGATGGAGGAGTGCAGCAACTGTTGACATGCGTGCCGTCCTATTGTTGGTTTTGGTCAGAAGATCTTTCAGCTGCCGATAAATTCGCTCGTACCTTTTTGCCAACCGATCGTTTGTGGTCAAGGTGTCCTCCTCAAATGAATAACTTTAACGCGGCGTTTACGTCTAGCAAAAAGTAGCACTGAAGACGCCATCAGTCAAGGTGGAAGGAAATACTCACATCCTATTCATTCCCAATAAACATAAGTATATTCCTCCATTCTATCCTACAGCCGGACAGGAACCCTCACGGGCATTCTGCTTCCATCACATACGAATGTGCATGGAGACAGAGATACGACGTCCATCCGGCTCAACTGCAGGTGTGACGCGTGGGAATATACTAACAAGGTGAATTGACTTTCATTCTTATGTGAGCTATTTTTGAGGTGAGTCAGAATTCGGAGGATTGTCATGTCAATAAGGAAATGCGCAACATTTTTTATTCTTCTTTTTTTGGCTGGATTTTTTGCATCTGCAGCACCCCTTCAAAGAGAGAATATTTACAGACTAGGGTTGGACTTAGAAAAGGCGGCCGTGTATTTAGCGGAGAGCAGCTTTGAATATTTTAAGGGTTGGGACGGAACAATCTCTGAACAGGAGCAGGCCATCCTTTTTAAGTCAGAGGCTTTTGCCGCGTCTTGCAGGCTTTTTTTGAGGCTGTCTGGACAGAACTCGGACTACTATGTGAGACGCCACCAGAGAACAAATATCTACAGTGCATACTTGTATCTTCTAGGCGCATTTAAGGAATTAGATAAGGAGATGAAAAAAGGAGGAATCCAACCTTATGCGCTCCGAGATGCCGATCGTATCCTGGAGCAAATGGACTATGAATTTTCCAGGTGGCCTGCTGCGGATAACCTGGCCTACCTGCATCACAAATATGTAAAGGGAAGAGATTCCGCTGTCTACATGATTGAAAGGAGAGGAGCCGGTGAATATGTACTTCATCGTTTTAAAAATCTTGAGAGTATTTTCAGATATAATTATGATTTAAAAAGGGGGAAAAATCCCTGGGATTTTCTGGTTGATGTAGAAGAGAGCACCTTGGATAAAATGGAGGAAGGGAGAATGATCGATCTGACATTTGAGGGATACCTTGTTATCGAACAGTCGAACAGGCAGGGCCGCGGAGTTTATCTGATAGAAAACGGAAAGAAAAGAGGAGTGACATCCGCAAACCTCATCACCCAGCGTTTTGGGGGTTGGGATAATGTCTATGAAGTGCCTGCCGAGGTCATCAGACTGTATCCGGATGGAGAGCCTATAAAATAGGTCCCCCTAATCTCTATTTTCAAAAAACAATCGTTGGGAGAAATCGGCGTCCTGTTTGTCAAATTCCCCCTGCTGAATTTGGCGGGCTGTTGTCAGCAAAAGGGGGGTTGATGATGGGAACCAAAAAAGGTGGGTGTTCCCTCCAGCCCGCAAAAGGGAACCTCTTTCATTATAACACAACAAGTTCGATTGTAAAGAAAATAAACCACAAATTTATGTTATGTATCTTGTTGAAATTAAACAGAATATGGGTCTTCCATATTTTTTTAAAAAATATTTTAAATTCATAAATATTTTTCTCTAAAGATAATCTGGAAAATATAAATTGCCAATTTATAAAAAATTAATGTACTATCTTTTAAGCTATAAGGCACCGGATATCCTGGTTTCAAACTTATAATAAAGAAGATTTTAAAGGAGGTAAAATGGAGGAGAAAAAAATTGATATTAAGGTGGATGAAAATATCGCTGTGGGACAATATTCCAACCTTGCGGCGATCCGTCACACTAAAGAGGAGTTTATCTTTGATTTTGCGTTCCTCTTTCCTGATGGCCCAACCGGAAAATTGGTCTCCCGCATTTTGCTCAGCCCCGCCCATGTGAAGAGGTTTATGGAAGCTCTCCAATCCAATGTCAAGAGATATGAGGACAACTTTGGACCCATCACACCGGCCGATGTGCCTCCTTCTGTTGGGTTTATTCATTGATTATCAGGGAAAAAAATTTGATAAAGAGATAGCTTTATGGGGAAAAATCGAAATTTTACCTTGACATAGCCCCTTTTTTCTTATAAATACTTGACTAGATGGGAAATTTTACTGGAGAAAACCTTCGGTCTCTCATCAGGCCTTTAAGAGGTCTATGGTTTTTATAATCTCACATTGGAGGAGTATCAATGGCGTATGAATTCAACAATTCAAAAGGGGTCACATATTATCTTCACTTTAAAGATGTCAATTTAAAGGGAGGAAGACAGCAAAGAATCTACTTTTTTGCCCGTGATATCAGAGAAGGATCATTAGACGCAGTTCCGGATGGCTATGTAGCCGTTGAAACAGAAAGAACAGGAATGCCCATCCTTAAAAAAGGATAAATCTAAGATCTGATATTCATATCAGGGGGAGTCCTGTTGAGGGGTTCCCCTTGCTTTTCTTCTTCGAACTTTTTTGACAGTTTTTCTTTTATTTAATTCTTCGAATAAAAAATCCTCTCGATAACAGTTCACTTTTTTTGTAGCACAGCAAAGGTTTAAGGAAATCCGGTGTCTAATACATCTGATACCAACAAGGAGGTACAGATGAACAAATTTAAAACAGTTTTGGCGTTCTCGCTTGTGATTTTTGCTGTGGGTTTTTGTGTCCATCCTATCTTTGGTCAGGCGCCCCAAAGAGCCCGCAGACCTTTGATGCAAATTCAAGCTCGAGAAAGACTCCCTGTTCCTGATCTGACAGATGAACAGCAGGAGCAGTTAAAAAAGCTGCGAGAGAATCAGAGAGAAGTTCAAGAACAATTCATGGACACGATAAAAGATTTAAATCAAAAACTTTATGAACTGAGACAGGATCCTGCCGCAAATGCAATCGAGATAGAGAAAATTCAGGACACGCTATTTAACCTCAAAATAGAGCAGATGAAAAAAGCCTACCAGCACCGAAAAGAAATCAAAAAAATATTCACGCCTGAACAGCTGGAAAAAATGTCTGCCCTGCCGATGCGCTCTCCCTTGCGAGGAAGAGCTGCATTGAACAGGAGGTTTCCCAGGGGAAACCGGGCCTTGGGAAGAGGACTGAGTAGAGGCCAAAGACCAATGGCCGGGCGCAATCGATTTTTTCAGAGAGGGTATTTGTGGAGGCGCAGATAAGAAAAGAATTAGGCGAAGGCAAAGGCCTGCTTGTGCGGGCCTTTTTTTTTGCTCTTGTGACTCAATTGAAAGTCATCTGTCCTGAAACTAGGACAAAATAATTTCTTTTTCTCAGGGAAAAACAATTGGCATAAAATTTGCATTTTAATGCCGCGGAGGCCAAAGATGAAAAAAACATTGTCTTTTCTGGTGGTTGTGATGTTTTGTGTTTCTCTGCCTGTTTTGTCTCAGGATACAGAGTATTACAGCAAAAGTTATGCCCGATTGAGCTACGTCAATGGAGATGTGTATATCCAGAGAGCTGGCGACACCGGTTTTGAAGTGGGAGATGTCAATCTTCCCATTGTCGAAGGAGACAAAATCGGCACAAGAGACGGGCGGGCAGAAATTCATTTTAGTAATAAGAATTATCTGCGTATCGATAGTCAAACCCAACTTGATCTCATTGATCTGCCGAAACAGGGAAGCAATGTGATACAGCTGCACATGCTTTCAGGAGATATATTTTTAAGAATAAATTACTTAGAGAGAGAGAAGGACTTTGAGATCCATACACCGGATGCCTCTTTTTATATTTTAGAAGAAGGTCTTTACCGTTTTGTAGTCAGAGAAAATGTCCAGACTGAAGTGTTGGTGTATGAAGGAATGTTGGAAGCTGCTGGGCAGGAGGGATCCGTTGTAGTTGAGGAAAACGAAAGCCTCTTTGCCTCTGATGGTGCTTTTAGTTCTGAGTCCCGTGATTACTACACCGAATATGATGACAGCTTTTCCAATTGGAGCAGTTCCCGTGATGAACTCCAATCCCGCTATGTGGCCAAAAGTTACCTCCCTAACGAACTTTACGAATACGAAACCGAACTGGCCTATAACGGGAGGTGGGCCTATGAGGCATCCTTTGGTTATGTCTGGATCCCGACAGTAAGGTATTCTTCCTGGCGGCCCTACACCTTTGGACGTTGGGTGTGGTATCCCATTATCGGTTGGACTTGGGTTTCTTCCCATTCCTGGGGTTGGTGCACATCCAGGTATGGACGATGGCACTGGAGATCCTCTTGGGGATGGTACTGGATTCCAACACGGAGATGGGGACCGGGATGGGTTCACTGGCATCACGGGTATGACTACCTTGCATGGAGCCCGCTCAGCTACTGGAATCGGCCTGGAATTATAATCAACAACCATTACTATGGCCGCAATAATGACACGTATTATCCTAGCCAGTCCCGGGCTTTGACCGTGATCCGCAAGGACCAACTTCAGGCCAGGAATATTTCCAAAGTCGCGTTGAGTCAGGATAAAGTTGGACAGCTTGGAAAAATTTCACTCTCATCCAGGCAGCCAAATATCAGACCTGTAGTGGATAGAACAAGTGAAAAATATGCGACGGCTGCCAACGTGTTATCCAGAACGAACTTACGCCAAGTGAACAAAAGCTATTCCTCAGAAAAAACGGTCAGTGCTCTCTCACGGGTGAGGTCCACATCTATTGGCAAGGGCCTTGATAATTCAAGCGTAGCTAAAAGATCTTCCAGCCGCGTCAGCAGCACGGGAGGAGTCACCTCAAAATCAGAGGTCTCATCCCGGAGCATTAAAAGATATTCACCGAGTTCACAAACATCTGTGACGTCCAGAAGTTCTGGGATACAAGATAAAAGGGTTATCCCTTCGAGATTCAAATCGTCCACCCGGAGTTTGAAAGATACAACGCCAGGTCGATCAGTTGTGACCAGAAGATACCCTTCATCTTCGACCAGATCTGAAACTTCGTCAGGCACCAACACCAATAGTATTATCAAGCGCTTTTCTTCCTCGCGTTCCCAGTCTCCATCTAGGTCGAGCACTACACAGAGGTCCTCAACATCCAAGAAGACCAGCGCTGCCAGGAATTCAATTCGCAAGTTTCCCTCCACAACTTCTTCATCCGCTTCCTCGAGGGGCCGTGCTGCTACGGCCCCTTCTCGAAGCTCAGGATCTACCAGCTCTATTGTGCGCCGGCTGTCTTCGTCGAGTTCCAATCAGAGAACCACTTCTCGAACACCGTCACGGAGCTCAGTGAGTTCCAGGTCAACGCCAAGCCGCAGTTCCAGTTCTTCGCGCTCGACAGTCCGCTTACCATCGTCAAGCTCAGTCAGGAGAACTACCTCTCGAACACCGTCACGGAGCTCAGTGAGTTCCAGGTCAACGCCAAGCCGCAGTTCCAGTTCTTCGCGCTCGACAGTCAGCCGGTCTTCCCGCAGTTCCAGTTCCTCCCGTTCGGCAGTCAGCCGCTCTTCACGTTCAAGTGGAAGCAGTTCCTCGAGTAGAAGGGTTAAAAAGAAATAGTCCACTCATTGTTTTCGTCCAATTTTTCTCCTTTACTTTTCCATACTTCAATGGTATAAAGAATTTTTCGTTCATATTAGCAGAGTGATGTCTAGTCATATAAGAAAACAAACATCGCCTGCTTTAGAATCTTTATACTCGATTGAATGATATAAGTTTGGAGGTATTCGTCATGATAAACAAAAGGATAAATTTAAAAGATGGAGAAAAAAATCCAGTGAAATTTTCCCGTTTCATGGGTATTGTTGTTCTTGCCTGTTTACTTGCCGTGATGGGAAACTTTGCCTGCAAGAAAACAGAAGAGGGGGTTGTGACCGGAGAGGAATCGGGCCTTTCGTTGAAAGAAGGGATCATTGAATTTGAGGGAACTCCAAAGGTCAGCGTTGGAAAATTTCTATATGTACCGGAAGCTCAAGGTTTTGACATTGTTGTCCAAGGTCCGTTGGAAACCGGAGACCTCAGCACTCTTATCGGTAAAGAAGTGAGAGGCGAAGGAGAATTCTCTCCTGAATATCCTTCCATTCTTACAGCGACCACCATCGAAATGAAGGATGACATGGGGGGATGGACTAATGTTTTCACCAAAACCGAAGATGTTATTCTTGATGATTACCTGGACCTCCAAGCAAGAGATGGCTATCAAGTCGTAAAAGGACTCGCCTACAATGACAATGAAGGCTGGGAAGGCCTTGAGAATATAAAAATTAATGGCCGCCTGGAGGAGACGGACGGTGTTTTTAAGATTGTTGTTCTAAACGATGCAGGCAATGAAATCGGAAACATACTGGTCGACAGCATCTCTGATTTTGCCCAATATTATGTCCAAAAGCTGGATGTGTTTGAACGCTTCTGGTTTTATGTCACTGTTGGCGAAACGGTTGAATGGAGCATCCGGAGAAATTCACGCGATCTGTTCCATGCCGATGTTGTTTTTGCGGGTTTGTTCTAAGCAGACGTCCTTTCTTAAGGCATATTTATAAATTTTTACTAACCCTGAAGGCCTGTTGAAGGCTTTCAGGGTTTTTTATTGTCTCTAGAATTAAAACCGCGTCACGGCTCTTCTTCAATTTTTTTTTGTGAAAGTTTATCCAGATCAGGATGTTGGAGGTGAAAACCTGTAGCATCCTGGTAGGCTTTGGCCACCCGGAGGATTTTGGCTTCAGCGTAGAGGTTTCCGATAAAATGGATGGCGGTGGGGGTTCCATTTTCTCTGAATCCATTCGGAATGACCACGGCCGGATGCCCGGTCAGGTTTGTCAGGCTTGTTGATCCACTCGGTGATATGAAAACATCGATGCCTTCCATTTTTTCTGCCATTTCCTGCATAAGCTGGACTCTGGCTCTATTGGCCTGGATGTATTCGACAGCCGGGACAAACCGGGCTAAACGGAAGCTGTTGGGCCAGGCCCCGCCAGTCTGCCGCACGAGAAGATCGTCCCGGTTGCTTCGTGTCAGCTCGTCAAAGGCCGCCGCGGCCTCTGTTGTGAGGATAAAACTGATTCTTCTTGTTGAAAATTCGGGGAGATCGACAGGGATGAGTTCAATTCCCAGAGAACGAAGGACATCCAAGGCCTTTTTATTTTCTTCAATGGTCTTCTTGTCTTGTTCATTCCCCTCTCTGGGTTTCCTGTCGAAGGCGCTCTTCAAATAACCGATCCGGATGGTTTTTAAATCCATCTCGGGGTCCCAGTTAAAGGGAAGATCAACGACCGTTAAATCCTTCCCGTCCGGGCCTGAAATGGCCTGAAAAACCAGAGCGCAGTCTTCAACCGTCCGGCAGATCGGACCGATTTTATCCATGCTCCAGCTCAACGCCATGGCTCCATAGCGGCTGACCCGGCCGAAGGTCGGCCTAAGGCCGGTTACACCACATCTGGAAGAAGGAGAAACAATCGATCCGTTCGTTTCGGTTCCAATAGCAAAACCGACAAGGCCCGCGGATGTAGCCGCGGCCGAACCCGCTGATGAACCGCTCGATCCCTGTTCGATGTTCCAGGGATTTCTTGTCCGTCCCCCATACCACACATCGCCCATGGCCAGAGCGCCCATGGTCAGTTTGGCTATTAAAACGGCGCCTGCCTCCTCAAGACGTTTGACAACGGTAGCGTCCGTATCGAATTCCTGATCGTTGTAGGGGGCGGCTCCCCATGTCGTTTTGTAGCCTTTGGCGGCGAGCAGGTCTTTTGCGCCCCAGGGGATGCCGTGGAGAGGGCCTCTGTACTTTCCGGCAGCAATCTCCTCGTCGGCCCTCAGGGCCTGTTCTCTGGCCAGGTCTTCTGTAAGTGTGATCACACATTCAAGAAGAGGTCCGTATTTCTTGAGGCGGCGCAGATAGAGCTCAGTCAGCTGAGTGGAGGAGATTTGCCGGGTTTTGATGAGCTGGGCCAGGGAAGTGACCGGATAAAAGGCCAGATCCTCAAAATTATCAGGCACCTTGATGCTCTTTTCCATCGAGTAATGAAAGGGTGCCTGTTCCTCCTCGAATTTAAAACCGGGAAGAAGAGGATTAAAGAGAAGCGCTGGGGGTGTCGAATTGGGGATATCGATCTCCCGGAGATCCTGATACGTACCGCGGCGCCTCTGGATGCTGCTCAACATCATCTTGCGTTCCTTTGGAGTGAATTCCAGGCCGATAACTTTTTCATAGGCTTTGATGTCTTTGATAGTGACCTGTCTGCCTTTGAAATAATACAGCGCATAAGCTCCGCCAAAAAGCAGGACCGCCAAAAGAAAAAGGATTAAGAATGAACATATTGAAACAGATCCCTTTGATTTTTTTAAACGTGAAGCCATGGCATATCTCCTTTTTAAAGTGTTTTTGAACTTTTCTTTTTTATCTTAGAAAAAATCATGTAAACAAGCCCTCCGGCTGCAACCGAACAGAGGATCCAGATGACCTTAATTTGATTAGCCCCAAAATGTGAGAAAACGTGGATAATAAATCCCAGAAGGATAAGGATGGACGTCACAATACAGGAAATCAACAATGGCCAGAAAAAAATAGGGAGACAGCCCATCGTTTCATCTTCGGTTTCCCCTTCCATATTTTTAACAGGGGGCAGAGAATCCGGACGCCAGTACAATTTTCCGCATGCAGGGCAGGTCCAATCCTCTTCAACAATAGGACTGTCACAGTGAGGACAAATTCTGTCACTTATTGCTTTTTTCAAGACCTCCGCCTTCACGGGCATCCGCTCTTTTGAGCAGTATGGCAAATATAAGTCCGACGAATCCCAGGCTGGCGAACATCAGCATGCTGGCTGTGTATGACTTTGTGATGTCAGCCAATAGGCCGTTGAGCAGAGGAAAGAGAGCAAGACCCACATTCTGGATGGCTGTCATAAGCCCAAAAGCCGTACCCACGCGCTCCTTTCGCACGATGAGAGGGACGGACGGCCACATGGCGGCAGGAACAAGCACAAACGCTGCACCCAGAGCGATCATGGGATAAACAGGCCATATTTTTGTCAAACCCATAAGAGCATGGCTGGGGATCATGATGAGTGATCCAAAAATCATCAGAGTGGCTCTCTTTCCGATCTTGTCGACCAGTTTGCCGGCAAAAGGTGCCAGAATCATGGAGGCAAAAATGATTATAGAGGTTATGCCTCCTGCGGTGCTGAACATGTGGAGGAGATTATTGAACACTTTGGCCAAAAAGCTTCCCGTTGTTTCGGCGACCTTGACGATGCCCCATTTTTCTACAAAGAAATTAGGAGCCAGATCTGTGAATGGAAATATCGCAGAATAGAAGGTCACGCAGAGGAGGGAGACATACCAAAAGGAAGGCTTGAATTTTTTTATGTCCTTAAAAACGATTTTTTCTTCGACACTTTCTTTTCTCAGATCAAGGACCTTTTCTCCCTTTCTGTCCATTAATATGTAGATGATGTTGGCGATAAGAGAGATGACACAGGCCACAACGGCCACGAGCAGAGCGGCCCGGAAACTTCCGAAATGCGAGGCAAACACATCCCCCGTGTTGAAGGCGAACAGGCTTCCCAGCCGGCTCACCATCAGTGCAATGCCGAAAGAGAGGGCCAGTTCCTTGTTTTTAAACCATCTGGCGAGGATGGCACTCTGGGCGACTATGAGGGGTTCAGATCCAGCACCAAAGATGAAGCGGCCTATGAAGAACATAGGGACACTTTTAGCCGTCCAGAAGAGAACGGCGCCGATCAGTATCAGGATAGAGAAGATCAAGCTGGCTTTCCGCGTCCCAATTTTGTCCGTGAATATGCCGCCGATAAGAACGAGAAGGATGGCTGCGACATGATAAAACGTAAAAAAAGATCCTACGGTGGTCATGCTGATATCGAGTTGTTCCGCCATTGTGTCTGAGAGGCTTGCGACGATGTCGTAGGCAAAATAGCTGCCGAAACTGAGAGCGGCCACAAAAATAAGAAGAGTAAAACGGTAGAGTTTTCTTGAGGGATGAAAAACGCCGATGTCCTGAGTTATTTCTGTCATGATAGTATTCCTTTAAGTGGTCAAGGCCTGATGAGGCGCTTATATCACAGGAAAAAGTTGCTTGTCAATTCGCCCTTCTGGTATATAATGCCCAGAAGGATAGTTCCATGATTAAAAGTATTATTTCTGATTTGGGAAATGTATTGGTTTTTTTCGACAACAATATATTCTTTAATAAAATTGCGGACTATTCTTC
Source organism: uncultured Eubacteriales bacterium (assembly GCA_964633715.1). Taxonomy (GTDB): domain Bacteria; phylum Acidobacteriota; class Aminicenantia; order Aminicenantales; family Aminicenantaceae; genus JAUWVG01. The sequence continues at coordinate 14,020 of CAZWHQ010000047.1, read as the reverse complement.
CTTACACGTCGAAGAAGTTATCAATGAGGTTTTAGTTCATTTGGAGTTGAGCCGCTCTTTTGATACAGGGAAAGTGACTCCTGAACAGTTTTATACACAGTCCAAACAAATTTTAAGAGCCGAAGTTGATAAGTCCACTTTTTTTTCTATGTATAACGACATCTTTTCTCTCAACATGCCAGTTTTGAGATTGTTGAGGTCCCTGCGGCCGAAATATAGGCTTGTTCTGTGTTCCAATACCGATGTCGAGCGCTTTGAATTTGTCAAGAAGAGATTCCCTGAGGTTCTATTCTTTAATGAGTATGTGGTTTCGTATGAAGTGGGTTTTATGAAACCGCATCCGAGAATTTATGAAGCCGCATTGGAAAAGGCGGGCACTTTATCCGAAGAAAGCTTATTTATTGACGACAGGGAAGAAAATACATCAGCTGCTGAACAATTAGGGCTTCAAACCGTTCTTTTGAATCCAGATACAAACCTCGAACAAGAACTTCTTAATAAAGGTGTGGCGTTGCTTTAACCTGCCCTGACGTAGACTTTTCGGCGCCTCGGACCATCAAACTCGCAGAAGTATATACCCTGCCAGGTTCCTAGAACTAATTCCCCGTCCTCGATTATAATCTGGATAGAGGAGCCCATGAGGCTGGCCTTGGCATGGGCAGGGGAGTTTCCCTCCATGTGTGTGTAGGGGAGATTTTCGGGCACAACGGTTTTTAATGTTTTAAGGATATCGGATTGAACAGAAGGATCGGCATTTTCATTGATCGTTATGCCGGCCGTGGTGTGGGGGACATAAACTGTACATATTCCGGCCTGGATCCCTGAATCCCTTAAAATTTTTCTCACCTTTGAGGTCAAATCGATAAATTCTTCTTTGGTTTGTGTGCTGATCTCAAATTCCATTTTTCCCATATTAAACCTTTTTATGTGAAATGTTCTGTCATTATAACACAAGGCACTTCCACTCACCCAAATAGAAAAATTTGCATGCTTTTCAGAAAAAATCACGAAAAAAAATGAAAAACTCTTGACAATCTTTTGCAATAGGAGTAATTTAGTGGAGTTTCCACAACATTTAGTAGCGCTCAAGATTGGGATACACTATATATGGGAATTCAAATCTCTTTGTTTTCCTATGTCAAAGCGGTTTCGGGATGGATAATTTAAAAAAATTGGAGGACGCTCCGCTGTGGGAAGGGGAGGTTAAATATGGCGACAAGAAAGGAGAACCCCATGCCGGGAACTATTTCTAGGATCAAAAAACGGGATGGTTCAATTGTTGATTTTGTACAGGAGAAAATCACGAATGCGGTAGAAAAGGCCATGGAGTCTCATGGCGTGAACGACAGACGTATGGCTCAGACTGTATCGGATATTGCCACGTTCATGCTCGAAGATAAGTTCAGCGGATACACCATCCCATCAGTAGAGCAGATTCAAGATATCGTAGAAATGGTTCTCATGAAGCAGGGCTATCATGAAATTGCCAAGTCTTATATTCTCTACCGGGAGCGCCATAAAGACATCCGGGAGGCCCGGAAGACCGGTCTCAACCTCGTCAGGCTTATCAAGGATTATATTAACGATGTCGACTGGAAAATCAGAGAGAACAGCAATGAAGGGGCCCTGAGTTTCTCTGGTTTAAACGCCCGAGTCTCGGGAGAAGTGATGTCGAATTTTGCCATGAACCAACTGTATTCCGGGCATATCAAAAATGCTCATATAGAAGGAAACCTCCATATCCATGATTTGTCCTATCCTCTTGTAGGCTACTGTGCGGGATGGTCGCTTGAAAACCTCCTTAAAAAGGGATTTGGCCATGTCCCCAATCAAGTGCATTCTTTCCCCGCGAAACATCTTGAAACAGCCAGCCTGCATATGGTCAATTTTATTGGGACCATGCAGGGCGAATTTGCCGGAGCCCAGGCTTTTTCCAGTGTGGATACACTTCTGGCTCCTTTTGTCAGGTCAGATAATCTGGATTTTGAAAGTGTCAAACAGGATATCCAGAAGCTTATATTTGGTCTGAATGTCCCCTCAAGATGGGGATGGCAGACCCCCTTTTCCAATCTCACTTTTGATTGGACGGTTCCAGAGGACATGAAGGACAAAAAAGTCATTATCGGCGGAAAAGAATTGGATTCGACCTACGGAGACTACCAGGAAGAGATGAACATGATCAACAGGGCTTTCCTGGAGCTGATGATCGAAGGGGACCTGCGCGGCCGTGTGTTCACTTTTCCTATCCCTACATACAATTTGACCAAAGATTTTGATTGGGATTCTTCCAATGCGAATCTCCTGTTTGATGCCACGGCCAAGTACGGGATTCCCTACTTCCAGAACTATATCGGAACGGGGATGGACCCGGGAGACATCAGGGCCATGTGCTGCCGTTTGAACCTTGACCAAAGAGAACTCATGCGCCGTCCCGGTAATATATGGGGGCCCGGGGATTCTACGGGCTCGGTCGGAGTGGTCACAGTCAACCTCAACAGGATAGGATATGAAGCCAGTTCCGAGACCGAGTTTTTTTCCAAGTTAGAAAGTGTGATGAAGTTGGCAAAAGATGCTCTCGAAACAAAAAGAGAAGTGGTTAACAACATGCTGGAAAGAGGACTCATGCCCTATACAAAAGTCTATCTCGGGCACTTTGATAATCACTTTTCTACTATCGGTATCGTTGGGATGAACGAAGCCTGTTTGAATTTTCTAGGAAAAGGGATAGATTCGCCGGAAGGAAAAGATTTTGCCATCAAGGTGCTCAATTTCATGCGTGAAACCATGCAGCAGTTCCAGGAGGAAACCGGTCACTTGTATAACCTTGAGGCAACTCCGGCAGAATCCACATCCTACAGGCTTGCCAGGCTGGATAGAGCCAAATATCCCCGGATCATTACATCGGGAACAGAGAAATACCCCTTTATGACAAATTCCACTCAGCTCAATGTGGATGCCACAAGGGATATATTTGAAGCCCTGGAACACCAGAAAGATCTCCAACCGCTCTATACGGGAGGCACGATATTCCATGCTTTTTTGCCCGAATCCATCGATGGAAAGACCTGTAAGAAGCTTGTGAAAAAAATATCTGAAACAGAACTGCCCTACTTTAGTATCACACCCACCTTCAGCGTGTGCCGAAGCCATGGTTTTTTAAAAGGAGAGGTCCATAAGTGTCCTGAATGTGGAGAAAACACCGAAGTCTATTCCAGGATTGTCGGTTACCTCAGGCCTGTGGCCACCTGGAATGACGGGAAGAAACAGGAATTCAAGGAACGCGTGACCTATTCGGAAGGAGTTCATGGGGTGAGTTGATGGACTATCTTCTCTTTACCTATCCTAACTGTCCAAATTGTGAAAGGCTTAAGAACTATCTGACAGATTCACCTCTTGACTGGCAGGAGTACAATCTCGTCCAAAAAGAGAGCAAAATGAAGATCCGGGATTTCCTTTCTGATATCAAACGGGATGAATCCGGCGGCATCATCATTCCCACGTTGGTAGTCCAAGAAGAAGGGGCGTTGAAAACCGTGCTCAATACTCATGAGGAACTGGACGATTGGTTGAAATCAAGGGGCTAGAAAAGTTTGCCCCTAAAGACTATCCCGGTTATATTTCTTCTACGATTTTTGTCGGAGGCTGCAATTTTCGCTGTCCTTTTTGCCATAATGCCGATCTTGTCCTCAAACCTCAATCTCTGCCCTCTTTTCCTTTGGACTATTTGCTCGGTTATCTCGATTCGCGGAAAAACTGGTTGGAGGCCCTCTGTGTCACTGGTGGTGAACCCCTGATCCATAACGATTTGGATGTTCTTCTTCAAATCATAAAAGACAGGGGTCTTTTAGTCAAATTGGATACAAATGGAGCATTTCCCGATAAACTGGAGAGTCTGATCGATGCCGGATTGCTGGACGCCGTAGCCATGGATATAAAGGCTCCTCTGCCTGAGTATAAAAAGGCCGCGGCCGTATCTGTGGATACAGATTCAATAAAAAGAAGCATCGAGATCATTCAGCGTTCAGGATTGGATTACCTCTTCCGAACAACAGCTGTTCCCGGTTTTATAGATGGAGACGATATGGAAGAGATCGGATTACTACTTAAAGGATCGAAGGTTTTCCAGATTCAGCAGTTTAAACCTGTCAACACACTGGACAGCTCACTCGAGAAGGTCAAACCCTTCAGCAGAGAGGAGCTTAAAGCTTTAGCGGACAGGATTGGTCCGTATCTCGATAACGTCAAAATAGAAGGGATTTAACGCCATGAAGATGAAAGTAAAAAAAATAACACCGGAGGCCAAACTTCCCAGTTACGGACATAAGGGAGATGCCGGCATGGATCTTTTTTCCTCGGTAGAGCATGTCCTTGCTAGAGGTGCGGTCTATGCCGTTCCCACAGGAATCAAAGTGGAAATTCCCAGAGGATACGTTGGATTGATATGGGACAAAAGCGGCATCTCTTTAAAAGGAGTACACCGTCTGGCCGGAGTCGTCGATGCGGGTTACCGGGGTGAAGTCAAGGTCGTTTTGATAAATTGGGGACAGTCCCCACTTTTTATAGAGAAGGGGATGAAAATAGCGCAGCTCCTCATCCAAACAATCGAAGAAGTGGAGGTCGTGGAAGTCGAAGACCTTGAGGATAGTTCTCGAGGAGAAGGGGGCTTTGGAAGCACAGGGAAATTCTAACTCCTTAAACACTCAGATCTGTTGAATTTTTACAAGGCTTTAATATAGGCCCTGTGCCTTCTGTAGACGCGGCCGCCCAGGCGTTCCATCCACTTGCGGATCGCCCAGTTGTCTTCGAGTTCGAGGTGGCTGTCGATCCACTCCATACCGGCCTCCTGGATGACTTTTTTGAGGTGTTCTGCAAACAATGTAAAGATTCCCTGTCCCTGATAGTCTGGGTGTATGCCCACTAAAAGGAACTGCATCACTTTTGTCCTCTTTTTGGCCCGAAGGATATGGATAAAACCAAAAGGATACAGATGGCCTTTCGCTTTTTTCAGTCCTTCAGTGAGGTCGGGCATCACGATGGCAAAGGCCACAAGCCGGTCTTTGTCTTTTATGACCTGGACAAAGCGGGGGTCGAGAACCGGCAGATACTTTTTTTCCAGGCTTTTCATCTGGCTTTCACTGATCGGTGCAAAGCTGTAGAGAACTTTATAGGTCTCGTTAAAAAGCCGGAAAATGGGCACGATCAGCGGTTTCAGCTCTGATTTTTTTGAAAAACTCGAGTGCGTGAGGTTTGTATTTTTTAAGGTTTTCTCCAGAACGGATTGATAGATTTTCGGCAGGGTTTCTGGGACGTAAATTTTATAGCTGATCCAATCGACATCTTTTTTGTATCCAAAATCTGTGATGTGATTGTTCAAGTACGGCCTGTTGTAGTATGTGCCAATGGCTGCCCGTTCCTCGAAACCCTCGACAATGGCTCCCTGGGGTTCCTGGTCGGAAAAACCTCTGGGACCAACGGCAGATTCCATCCCATGGCCCTTCCCCCATATCTCGACACGCTCCAGAAGGGAATGGACTGTCTCTTTATCATCCACACAGTCAAGAAATGTCCACCGGGCACACTTTTGGTCCTTTAGGCTGTTGGCCTTCTCGTTGATTAGCCCCAGAATTCTTCCCGACAGCTTGTTTTCCCTGTAAGTGAGAAGCAGAAGGTGAGGATTCTTTCTCATTCTGCTGTTTCGTTTTGGATTATAAAAGGCGTACTCGTCGCGGAGCAGAGGGGGCGTCCAGAAAGGATCGTTTCTATAGAGATGGAAGGGGAAATGGATGAATACCCTCAAATCTTTTTTTGTTTTAACTTTCCTGATTTCTATACTCATATTGCTCTATCGATATGATAAAAAAAAGATGGATAGAGTTCAATATCCATCCCTTTTAAAGTTTGACATACTTTGCCCAAATTTATATCTTATTGTCACGTAGGCAAGGAGGGACGATGGCCTCCATACTCAAGGATGCGCCGGATTGGGAGGTTCTTCCCTCCAAATTGCCGGCGAGGGAAAGGAAACTCAGCTCGTTCTGCGATCATTGGATTCCTTTGAAAATATCCCAATTCAAGGGACGGAAGGCGCTTTTGATCCTTTTTTCTCTTATGACGGCCAGTGGATTGGATTTTTTGCGGATAACGAGTTCAAGAAGGTTTCCATTACGGGAGATAATCCTTTTCCTCTTTGCGAGGTCACCCTCCCTACAGGCGCATGTTGGGGTGCCAATCAGACAATTGTCTTCTCGCAGAATGAGGGATATGATCTTTTTGTCATTTCAGAGCAGGGAGGAACGGCTCGGTCAGTTGGGAAAAGGAAGCCGGGTGTTGGGTATTGCTGGCCTGAATTTCTGCCCGGCAAAAACGAAATTCTTGTGTGGGGAGGGGGTTTTTCAGATTTTATTCGGATCGTCTCGCTTGATACCGGTGAAGAAAAACGATTGTGCCAAGGAAGATCCCCAAAGTATTTGGAAACAGGTCATCTCCTATACATTCAGGACGGGGGCATACAGGCTGTCCCTTTTGACATAAACAGCCACACCTTAGGCCCGTCTCCCGTTACAGTGATCGACAATGTCAGAATTGAATCCACCCAGGCCGCCCAGTATGCATTCTCTAAAAACGGAACGCTGGTTTATGCCACAGGCCGGCCGCTTGATTTGGGCAGACTGGTGTGGAGGTACAGGACGGGTGAGATCGAAGAACTTCCCTTTCCCGCAGAAGTCTACGGAGACTTTAAAATTTCACCCGGTGGACGAAAAATCGCTGTGCCGATATTTAAGGTGGGAAAATGGAATATCTGGATCTATGATCTTGATAACGGACAGACCATTAAATTGACCGATCAAGGGGATGATTTTTCTCCCGTCTGGACAAAAGATGGGCAGTCTATCCTGTTTTCTTCTCTGAGAGACGGGACCCGAAATGTTTTTGTTAAATCTGTCGGTGGGATGGATGAAGCAATACAGCTAACCGATACCGAGGAACTTTCACATCCAAGCTCTCTGGCCGGAGATGGAAACCTTCTTGCGGTTATGGAAGTCGGAGCAGACAAATGGGATATTTATCTCATTACGTTGGATGGGAGCAGAGAAATTTCCCCGTTTGCCGACTCCTCCTATAACGAATGGGGAGCCGAGTTCTCTCCCAAGGATCGATTTATCGCCTATACCAGCTCAGAACAGGCGCCTTACAGTGTGTGGGTTCAGCCCTATCCGCCGACAGGAACTAAAACGCCGATTTCAACAGCAGAGGGAGGAGAAGAACCCGCCTGGTCGAAAAACTCAAAGGAGCTGTTCTATCGAATCGGGCAGAAGTGGATGGTTGTCAAATACTCTGATGACTTGGGATTCACAATGTTTCCTCCTGAGGTTCTGTTCGAGGGTAATTATATCAATATTGGAGGAAGATCCTATGATGTTTCGCCGGATGGATCAAGGTTCCTTCTTCTCAAGCCTGTCGAAGAATCCACCTCCACAGATCAGCTGAATATTGTGTTCAATTGGTTTGAAGAACTTGAGCGCAAATTGAAAGAATAAGGCATAAGGGACATTTAAGTGGGGACAGTCCCTAATTTTGTTTATGTGTCATCGCGAGGAGCGGAGCGACGCGGCGATCCCTCCAAAAGATTGCTTCGTCGCTGCGCTACTCGCAATAACATGGAAGATATGATTTGCAGGCCAGGCCCCGGTTTGAATTTTTGACTTGAGGGGGTAAATCTGTTATTCTTTAAGACTCTTTCCGATAGGAAATCTAGGAAATAAATTGAGTGCAACAGGAAAAAAAATGCTAATAAAAATTGTCATTGGAGCGGTTATTGGTGGTGTATTCGGTTTTTTCTTTTACAAGTTTGTCGGCTGTAAAACCGGAACTTGTATGATTACCGGTAATCCCTACATTTCTACAATCTACTGGGCCTTGCTCGGCGGACTTGTGGCCAATATCCTCTGATCAAAATATTTATGACCGCTCTCAACAAGAGACTGTCTGTAATCCTCGCCCACCCTCAAAAATCCGAAAATATCGGTCTGGCTGCCCGCGCCATGAAAAACACGGGATTCGAGAATCTGGTCTTGGTGGGCGTGGATAATCTCGAACAAAAATCTTATGTGACGGCCGTTCACTCAAAAGAAATCCTCGACACAGCCAAGTTTTATCCGACTCTTCAGGAAGCCACAGCAGATCTGAACATTGTGTTGGCCTCCACTTCAAAAAAAAGAAAAAACTTTCCTCTCCTCTCCCTCGAAGAAGCCATCTCAAAGATTTTTAAGTTTCCACAAGAGACAAAAATCGGGCTGCTGTTTGGAAACGAGATAACTGGATTGACATCGGAGGAACTATCCCTGTCCAATTTTCATTTTACCATCCCCCAAGCGGGAGACCAGCCGTCCTACAACCTGGGTGCAGCCGTGCTTTTATCACTCTTTGCGATCTTTACTCACGACAAACAGATATCTGGTATTGCTGATGAAGCACCTCTGCCTCGGAGGGAGCAGCAAGAATGTCTCCAAATCATCCTCGAAAAACTGGAGGAGAAGAACTTTATCCATCCGGACAACAAACAGCACATGACAGAAAGAATGTTCGACCTGTTCGGCCGCCTGGCCATGACGGACAAGGACAGAAAGCTCCTCCTGGCCATCTTTTCCAAAGGCCCCGACAGTTTTGAATGAGATATTTATGGCATTCTTATCTTCATAGAATTTTTAATAAAATCACTGAAATTCGGATGGTTTTTATTAAAGCTTTGACATCCAGTCAAAATTAATTTAAAAATATTCAAGAATTAGAGGAGAGTTTTAATGAATGATGAAATGAAGGTTTTTCTTCCTGGAGGGAAAAAAGTAAACGTAGAATATAAAGGTTTTGTCATTAAAACAGATCAGCCCGTTTACCAGGGCGGCGAGGGAACGGCTCCTGCGCCCTTCGACCTGTTTATGGCTTCGATTGCCACCTGCGCCGGTTATTATGTGCTCGCTTTTTGCCAGAGACGCGGACTGCCTTATGAAGACATCTCCATCGTCCAAAAAAAGGAAAAAAATCCAGAGACCAAGAGGATCGAAAAGATATACATAGATATCAATTTGCCTCCGGACTTTCCGGAAAAATATAAAACAGCAGTGATCAAATCGGTCAACAGCTGCTCGGTTAAAGTCCACATGTTGAATCCTCCGGAATTTATAGTCGAAGCTTTTATTGGCTAAAAACCAGATTTATATAGATATTTTTTCCCGATTTTAGTATTAATAGGGCAACTCTCTAGTGAGGAGGAGGGATATGTGGATTAAATATTTATTTGTCTTTTTGACAATTTTGATGTTTTGCGGCTTTGCGGCCGTTTTTTCTCAAGACAAACCCCCTTCAAATTCCACGCTGGATAACCTTGCGGCACTCAAAAATTACCAAACTAAAAGAATATCGAGTTTTGACAGAAGCGGAAAAAATGCGGACCGCCTGGTTATCGATTCTGGAGAATCGGTGGAAATTGCAAAAATTGAAGGGGCAGGCATTATCAAACACATCTGGATCACCATTTCCTGCAATGATCCGATGATCAGGCGCAATGCTCTCCTGCGCATGTACTGGGATGGAGAGGACAATCCCAGCGTAGAATGCCCGATTGGAGATTTTTTTGGACAGGGATGGGGGGAAAAATATTCGCTGATTTCTCTTCCCCTGGCAGTGGCGCCCAAAGAGGGCAATGCTCTCAACTGTTATTTCCCGATGCCTTTTTCGGAGGGGGCCGTGATTTCTGTTGAAAATCAGTCTGAAGACAAGATCAATGCCTTCTACTATTATGTGGATTACGAAAAACACGAGTCCATAAGTCCAAACCTGGGACGTTTTCACGCTTTTTGGAACAGGGAATTGACCGAGCCTCTGGGGGAAGAGGAAAACGAGTGGAGCATTTTTGGGCCACAGGAAGCCAATACAGACGGGGCGGGCAATTATGTTTTTGCTGATATCGAGGGGAAAGGTCATTTTGTCGGTGTCAACTACTATGTAGACAGTCCCTCTCCGGTCTGGTACGGAGAAGGGGACGATATGTTTTTTATCGATGGAGAAAAGTGGCCGCCCTCTCTTCACGGGACAGGAACGGAGGATTTTTTCAACTCCTCCTGGTGTCCAAAAGAGATCTATATGCATCCCTATTTCGGGTATCCCCGTGTCAACAACGAGACCGGCTGGCTGGGACGGACCCACTGCTACCACTTTTTCCTCCAGTCACCCATTACTTTTGAAAAATCACTCAAAGCCACGATTGAACACGGCCACAACAACTGCCTGACTCTGGATCTTGTCACTGTGGCCTACTGGTATCAGGTAGAGCCGCATAAAGTGTTCCCGAAAATGCGGCCAAAAGAGGAAAGGCAGAATATGCCGGCCATCGGGCCAGTGGAGATTCACCGCTGGAGGGATGCGTGGCGGAAGATGAACGAGAAAAAAAAACTCTGGGGGCATGAGATAAAGAAATAGGGGGGATCATGAACAATAAAATAAAAACAGCGCACTTCTTCTTAACCACCCTGTTGTGTTTTTGTTTTGCGTGTGGACTGTGGGGACAGACCACAGGCGTTAAAAGCGGTGAGCGGTATGAACGGCTGATCATCCGCAATGTTATGCTTATTGACGGGAAGGGCACGCCTATGCGTGGTCCTGTCGATGTTGTGCTCGCAAACAACATAATTGAATCGGTTCGGGGTGCTCGAGATGGAGAGAGCTATACAAAAGAAAGGCACGTCCTGGATGGAACAGGACTCTATCTTCTCCCTGGATTGATCAACATCCATGCCCATCTCCATGATAACCGTGGGGGGACACCCCTTCCCTTTGAATACCTGTACAAGCTCTGGATGGCCTGTGGGATCACGACTATTCGTGATGTTGGCAGCAATTACCAGCTGACAGTTGCGGAGCGGCGCAAGAGCAACGATGGAGAAATAGTCGCTCCTCGGATTTTCCTCTACATGAGAGCCTTTGGAGAGTCGCCTGCACAGGCACGTTTGACTGTACAGAATATCGCCAAGCAGGGAGCTGATGGTGTTAAAATTTTCGGTATGGACAGAGACATCATGGAAGCCACCTTATCAGAAGCAAAGAAGCTTAACCTCAGGGTGGCGCACCACGTGGCCGTGGAAGAAACGGATGCCTGGGACGATGCCGCATTTGGTGTCACCTCGATTGAACACTGGTACGGTGTGCCGGATGCGGCGCTTAAGGGATCTCAGAATTTTCCCTCCTGGTACAACTACAACAACGAAGCCGAACGGTTCCGCTACGCCGGCCGTCTCTGGAGGGAAGCCGATCCCAAAAAACTGGATTTAGTCCTTCAGACTCTAGTCGACAAACAGGTGGCTTGGAACCCGACATTCGTCATCTATGAGGCCAATCGTGATCTTCTCAGAGCCCAGAATCAGCCCTGGTTCAAGGATTATCTCCATCCCGTCCTTGAAGACTACTTCAAACCCGATCCCGCTCACCACGGGTCCTATTTTTGGGACTGGAAAACAGAGGATGAAGTTTTCTGGAAACAGAATTATAAGATCTGGATGAGAGCCGTCCGCAGTTTCGCCCTTAAGGGTGGAGTGGTCGGAGCGGGTGAGGACGCGGGGTATATCTATATGATGTACGGATTCAGCCTCATTCGGGAACTGGAGCTTCATCGGGAAGCGGGATTTCATCCCATTGATGTGGTTCAGCATGTGACAGGGAATAACGCCAAAATTTTAGGCAAGGAGGATGAACTGGGGCGGGTCCGGGCTGGATTTCTTGCGGACCTCATTCTTGTCGAGGGAAACCCGCTCCAGAATCTGAAATACCTCTATCCTACTGGAGTGATGGAGATGGTCGACGGGAAGATGGTCAAAAAAGGCGGCGTGCAGTGGACGATAAAAGATGGTTATGTCTTTGATGCCCCGGCCCTGCTCGAAGATGTTAAAAATATGGTGTCGGAAGCGAGAAAAACCAAAAATCCCTGACCTAAATTATTCAATAAAACGGCCAACCCCTTTCTTGAGGCCAACACACGCTTCTATTTTCGAGTTATATTTATAATTTTGATTCTGGGATCGAGCATCTGCCTGTTGAGTGGCTGAGTATGGATTGTTTGGGCTGAATCCTAAAAACAGAAAGCCGCACGGAACGATACCTATAATCATTTTTAAACAATCACTCATCCGCTTTTTTAGTACTTGTATTCGGGAGCAATGTCGACAGGGATATCTTTCAGCTTCGCCACTATATTTTCCGTAAGAGCGTCCGGGTGGCCGTATCTCTCAAGAAACTGGACGACATTGTCGTAATTTCCGTCTCCTTCGAGGATCAGTAGAGCCTGGGCCAGTTTGGTGATGGAGTCTCTGATTTTTTCCCAGTCCACAGAGAATTGGTCTGAATTCTCGTTGTAAATAAATCCTCCCTGTTCCCTTATAAAGTTGTACTGGAGCAATGTCCCCATTCCATGGGCCTCATGGAGTCCGAACCGCATGGAACGGAACATGCCGGCCAGGTACGTTGTGTAGATCTCTTTCTCCTTGTCCTCTGGAATCCAGCCTTTCTCCATAAGAAGCGGGATGCTGGAAAGGCCCAGGACGGTGGCTTTGGCTTCTTCGATGGCCGAATAGTTTTCCTTGAGGGCCTTGTTGACCGTGGTTGTTGTCCCGTCAGGCAGAGTGACATAATTGACGCCGAGTGCATGGCAGATTTCGTGGAGAACGGTTTCATTGAAGTAGGCCCAGAAGGAGATGTTTTCGGCATCCTGCTCTGAAAGGACAGTTTTGGATATGGGAACAAGAATTTGATTGAATTTCGCCTCCATGACATTTTTGAGAAAGACCTTCTTTGTGCCCTTTTCCTCACGGATTCTTTCGTCGTTGGGAAGGACAAAGGCGAGTGTCTGTACACCGGCTTTTGTGTCCCCTGCTGTAAAGACTTCGATGGCGACATTCAGGGGAGACTGAAGGCCGGCAACATCCTGGTCTTTATATTTTTGTTCAACGGGAAGGGATTTCTGCATGTGTTCGAGAAACGCCAGGTAACCTTCAATCTTTTCCATTTCCTCAAAATCGTTAATGGTGACAAACGCTTCATAGGCAGCCTTGAGGCCGTTGAGGGCATCTTCATACACTTCAAAAGGGCCGATAACAATTTCGACACGGTTGTCTTTTAGATCAATCCAATCGTTGTCGCTCTGGTAGTAGTCGTTGGAGAGCAAATCGTCCGCCCTCTGGTTGAGGAATTTTTTTAAGGAAGGGTTTGTCGTGATTTCCGCGGCCTCTCTGAGGAATTGGGCAGCCGGTTCCAGATCTTCTCTGTATTCTTCGTTATAGGGAACGGCCATGAGCGATTCGTCTTCTCTTTTGACGACAGTGTAGGTGTCTTCCAATTCCTTTTTTTCATCTGGGTGGCTCACAATATAGTTCTGAAAAAATTCTTTTGTCATGTCCTCGGGATAAAAACCTGCCCCCGGAGGTTTGGGATCCGTGCCTATAAATGGTTTGTTTTCATCAAGTCTGTCGTAAGGTCCGAAGTTTATTTCTAAATACCGGAGAAAATCATTAACTGAAGGATCATCCATATCTTCGAGCTCTTTTCGAATAGACAGGCCTCTGTAAGAGGCCTGCTTCCAGAAAATTTTATCCATCTGTTTGGCCGCCAACACAAGTTTCTCCAGCACTTGTTTTTGCTCGTTATTGAGAAGGGATTCATCATACGTGATTGGAGTGGGGACAAACTGGGCGAGTCGCTCTTGGATATCGGTCACTTTGAGAGTCCCTTCCCATTTTTCGTTTGCTGCTTTTTGATTGCCTGTACAGCTAAAGTTAAACCCAATTGTCAGCAATGACAGCAAAATTAAGGACGCTGAAAAACAATGGTTCATTCTGAGATTCATGTTTTCCTCCTTTTCTGGGAAAATCTACTTTATCAAGTTAAAATTTCCTTTGCAAATCCAACCAGAAATAATAAGAATAATTGGGGACAAGAAATAATTAGGGACAGTCCCCACTTTTTTTGCTCCTAAAAA
>CAZWHQ010000046.1:0-33044 GCA_964633715.1 uncultured Eubacteriales bacterium | reverse complement strand
TTGGAACTGTCCAGGATATCACTGAGCAAAAGAAAGCTGAGGAGCAATTAGAAAAATCACAAAAAGAACTGACTAGATTGACGGCTCATTTACAGACCGCAAGAGAAGAAGAGCGCACTCTTGTAGCTCATGAACTTCATGACGATATCGGACAGTCTCTATCAGCATTAAAAATGGACATTTTTATGCTGGAGAAAAAATTCCCCAAAGATCGGAAGGACATTTCTGATCAAATAGATGCAACCAAGGATCTTCTAGATGAAACAATCCAAACGACAAGAAAGATTTACTCGGAATTGAGACCAACTCTGATAGACCACTTCAGCATCAAAGCCGTCCTGGAAAATCAATTGAATAACTTTCGGAAAACAAACAATCTTTCAGGAATTTCTGATATTGATTTCAAGGGGACTGAATTAGATGAACAAGACTCTCTCGCTTTATACCGGATCGTCCAAGAAACACTTAACAATATCAAATGGCACGCCCATGCAAAAACAGTCAACATAAAACTGAAAAAAACAAAAAATCTTTTTAAATTGACGATTGAAGATGATGGAATCGGCATAAAAAAGGAAGACCTGAATAAACCCCATTCATTCGGAATAATCGGAATGAAAGAGCGGGCAAGTTTTCTAGGAGGAGAGATAGAATTTAAAGGCCTCCCTGATAAAGGGACAATTGTCACTGTTATATTCCCCATCAAATCCAAAGAAACAAAGAGTGGATAGTTGGTCTCGAGAAATTCAAAGGCCCATACAAGCAAAAGAATCTAATATTAAGGTGTGTCTTTTATTCTGATGAAAATTTTTTGATTTTATCCTGGAGGGATTCGTTTTCCCAGACCAATTTGTCAAGGAGTGCTTTTGTTCTCAACTGAGAACGGATTCTAGCCAACAGCACGTCAGGAATAAAAGGTTTGGTCACATAATCATCGGCGCCTGTGTCCAATCCTTCTATAATATCCTCATTTCGATCACAAGATGTGAGCATGATCACACGGATTGAGGATGCTGCAGTCCCTGATTTCAGTTTTTCCAGAAAATCGAATCCATCCATTCCCGGCATCATTTTATCCAAAATCAGAAGATCCGGTACAACCTCCAGATCCATCTCTAACGCTTCGTCTGCGCTTTCTGCAGTCATGACATAGTAACCGGCTTTTTGAAGATGATGAGAGACAATCGTCCGGATTTCTTGATCGTCATCCACCACTAGTATATTGCTCATTACTTTGCTTTTGGATATTTTATTATTTTATGTCAACAAAATAAAGGGTCAATTAAGGAAAAAAGGTTTTTTTTGTGGAAAATCCAAAGGATATCTCACCAATTTGATTGCATTTAACAGGATTCCTTTTACATATCAGTTTGTGTAATATGATATGTTGATGGGAAAAAGTCATTCTTTTTTACGAGGAGATACATGAAAACCAAAAATATTATGATTCTTTTTCTTTTGATTATTTGTTTAGGTCTGATGACATATCCAGTATTTAGTCAAAAAATGCTAAAAGTCGGTGAAGTAACATCTTCTCCAGGAGAAATAAAATCTGGTTACATAATAGTCCCCGAAGGAATGGATGGCTCAGAAATTTGGCTTCCTATTACTGTTGTAAATGGAATTATGGAGGGACCTGTTCTGGCACTTACAGCCGGCATCCACGGATATGAATATCCTCCAATTCTAGCTCTCCAGAGGTTGAGATCTCAGCTCGATCCTAAAAACATAAAAGGGACTGTGATTTTAGTGCATATCGTTAACCTTCCCTCTTTCCTTAAGCGCACCATCTACTACAATCCCATTGATTGGAAGAACCAGAACCGGGTTTTTCCCGGAAAAATCGACGGGACAATAACAGAGAGGATTGCCTTTCAAATCACAAATGAGGTGCTTTCAAAAAGTGATGCTCACCTCGACCTTCACTGCGGTGACGGCAATGAAGATCTTATGACCTACCTTTACTATATGGAAACAGGGAAGCCTGAATTGGACAAAAAAACTCTGGATTTGGCAACAAATTTCGGATTTAAGGTCCTGATCCATGTGACAGCTGGTCCAGAGGGACTGCCAGCCACAACATGTGCCAACGCATCTCTGTCCATGGGAAAACCAGCTCTCACCGTTGAATGCGGAAGACTCGGCCGGACAGAAGAAGAGGATGTTGCAGCCATCCTTAAAGGCTGCCTCAATACACTCAAACATCTCAACATGATCGAGGGCCAGCCGGAATTGATGTTTGATCCCATCTGGGTGGAACAGACGACCTATATTCGATCAAATTTTGAGGGACTCTTTTATCCGCTGACCAAAGGCGGAGCCCATGTCCAGGAGGGTGAACTGCTTGGCTATTTGACCGACTTCTTCGGGAATGTCCTTCAGAAAGCCATCGCACCCCATGACGGCATCGTGATGTATGTCATCGCCACTCCTCCCATGAGCAAAGGAGAACCCATGGTTAAAATCGGAGGTTTTGACAATAACTAAGTTATAGAGAGAATATTTCCCTCAAACGATTTATTTATTGATTAGGAATAAAATATATAGTAGCCTGTACTGTTCATCATTCGTATTAAAGGAAGCATGGGCCCTTTTGAGCAGAGAAAGTCAGAATGTCTATATCCCGATTCAATAGTGTAAGATCTCTTCAGAAGATATTTCTTCTTTTTTTTGTACTCAGTCTATTCACCATCCTAGATGCGGCCGAAACAACAAAGAAAACAACACAAGAAATCAAATTAATATCTATGTCGACAACACGGATTGGGACAGCAGAAAATCTTAATGGAGATCATATCCAAATAGATGGAAAACTTGATGAGGAGGCATGGTATAGGAGTAAAGCACTGACCGGTTTTATCCAAAACAGCCCAAATGAGGGAGCCGCTGCTAGTGAAAAGACCGATGTTTTTGTTCTCTTCAGCCAGGATTCTCTCTATGTCGGTGTACGTGCGTTAGATTCAGAATACGACAAAATAAAATCCATCCTAGCGCGTCGAGATTCTAAGCTGCCTTCAGATTGGATAAACATCTGGATCGACAGCTATTACGATCATCGATCGGCTTTTCAATTTTCCGTAAATCCGGCCGGCGTGAAAAGGGATGTGTACTGGTCGGACGAGCGCAGACAGGACGACGATTGGGATGCCGTGTGGGATGTGGAAGTCTCGTTAGATCAGCAAGGATGGTGCGCTGAATTTAAGATCCCTTTCAGCCAGATACGCTTCCCAAAAAAAAACGTCCATACCTGGGGATTTCAGGCGGCAAGAGTCATTGCCCGGAAAAACGAAACCAGCTACTGGAGGCACGTTCCTAAAGGAGTGCCTCAATTCGTAAGTCTTTTCGGAGAATTAATAGGCATTCAGGGGATCCCTGCTCCAAAGAGACTACAATTCCTCCCCTACACTGTAGCAAAAGGGGCCTTCTCACCAGCACAAGAAGGCAATCCTTTCCGTACGGGATCCAAATATTCATGGAACATGGGATTAGACCTCAAATATGGCTTAACCAGCAATTTGACCTTAGATGGAACTTTTAATCCGGATTTTGGCCAAGTTGAGGCGGATCCAGCTCAGGTGAATCTTACTGCCTTTGAAACTTACTTTCCCGAAAAGAGGCCCTTTTTTATCGAGGGAAGGAACCTTTTAAATTTTTCACTGGGCAGCGACATCGAAAGAGAGTCCTTATTTTACTCGCGAAGGATTGGCCGTCCTCCGCAGGGATATCCCACTTCAGCACAATACTATCAAAAACCTGAGGACACTACGATCCTCAGTGCCTTAAAATTGACAGGCAAAACTGCCCGTGGCTGGTCCATTGGAATTTTAGAAGCTCTAACCTCAAACGAAAACGCCGCTGTTCAAAGATGGGATGGGACAGATGCAGAACAAATTGTGGAACCTCTCACAAATTATTTATTGGGTCGAGCTGAAAAAGAATTTAGAGAGGGGCGAAGTGCCTTTGGATTGATTCTCACAGCCGTAAACCGGAGCATAAACTCCGACAATCTCAATTTTCTACGAAAAGCGGCATTTAGTGGGGGTTTCGACTTCCGCCACAGATGGTCAAAGGACAGATATGAGGTCAAAGGTTTTTTTATTGGAAGTCATATTCGCGGTAGCAGTGACGCTATACTCAATGCACAAAAATCCTCTGCCCGATATTTCCAAAGGCCGGATGCGGACCATCTGGACCTCGATCCAACAAGGACGTCTTTATCAGGTTTTGCCGGTTATTTCTCACTGTCTAAAATCGGCGGGGGTCACTGGAGATGGGTTCTTTCAAACCGCACACGGAGCCCAGGGTTTGAAATTAATGACATGGGTTACATGCGCAGCACGGACACAATCACAAGCTATCTCTGGATCGACTACAGAGAATATAAACCCGGAAAACTTTTCAGAGACTATGATGTCAGCCTCCTCTTGAATCATTCGAGCAACTTTTCATGGGACCGCATTGGTTCAGGAGCCAGTATCAGAGCTAATTTCCGGTTACTTAATTACTGGAGAATAACCTCAAGTCTCTCTCGCACTTTGGAACGGCTTTCGACAACACAACTGAGAGGCGGCCCGGCCGTAATCTTGCCGGGGAATTGGTCGATGAGCGGAAGTCTAAGCACAGACTCGAGACGAAATTTCTTTATGAGTCTCAGGGGAAGCTACAGGCACTCCGATAACGGAGCTAACACGACCACTCTTTCTTCGAGCTTTACGATTCGTCCTTCAAGCCGGTTGTATATCAGTCTCTCTCCCGGCTACTCAGACGGCTACCGCCGGCTCCAGTATCTGACAAAAAAAACCACAGGTGCTGACACAAGGTATATCCTCAGCCGTATCGATCAGACAGTGCTGTCATTGACTGTAAGACTCAATTACTCCATCACGCCTAATTTGAGCCTCCAGCTTTACACCCAACCCTATATTTCCGCAGGTGATTACAACGAATTCAAGGAAGTTATCGAACCCCGTGCGGATTCTTATGAAAACCGTTGGCATGTATTTACTGACCAGGAAAGCACCTATTCGAATGGGTATTATTATTTCCTTCCTCCGGATTTGCCTGGGGAAGAATTTAGAATCACAAATCCGGATTTTAATTTTCGACAGTTCCGGCTGAATTTTGTCGTCAGGTGGGAATATTTGCCTGGTTCAACGATTTTTCTTGTCTGGACCAATGGTTTAAACGACTACGCCTATGAAGGACGGCTCCATATCGGAGATGACCTCAAAGGCCTCTTCGGTGCCCCATCCAATAATGCCTTTATGATCAAAGTGAGCTACTGGTTTAACCTTTGACCTCATTCAGATTGATTTATTCCAATTCCTGTGATATATCAAATCTTTCAGAACTCTGGGAACGAATGAATCATTTTACAAAACAGAACCTATCAACATCTTTATTTGAGGGAGGAAGAAATGATTAAAAGGATTTTTGGTTTGTGTATTGTCTCAATTCTTCTGATGAGTGGGGTTGTCCAAGCTCAGTATACGCCCTGGTACTACTGGACTCTGCTCGCTCAGGAACATATGGATGAAATCGTTGGGGAAGCTTCAGGCGAAACAGCCTGGAATACCATAATGGAAACTGGGGGTTACAACAAGAACCGGCCCGCTGATGAATATACCGGCAATTTTTATGAAACTCAATATATCTACGACCAGCTAAAAATGTACGGCCTTCCAGGCACCGAAATTGTCCGTTTTCCAGGCAGCCAAACATGGGACGGCATAAAGGGCGAACTCTGGGAAATTAGCCCCGGCCGTAAAAAAATCGCCTCTTATATGGATATGACTGCCATGCTGGCCTCAGGCAGCACAAATACCGATGTCAAGGGCGAACTGGTCTGGGTTGGAAGAGGAACCAAAGCAGAGATTGAAGCGGCTGGAGTCGAAGGGAAAATTGTTGTGACAGAGGGAAGCATAAGCGGTGTCCACAATTTAGCCTGTATGCAGATGGGCGCGCTGGGCGTTATCGCCATCAGCCAATCCCGCAACTATTTCGATCCCCTTCAAATTCCCGTAAGCGGGATCAGAAGCCGACGGGGAGCGGAAGGACAGACACCAAAATTCGGATTCCACCTGCCGGTCCGGGAAGGCAATTATCTCAAACGGCGCCTGCTCAGGAATGAAAAAATTGAAGTGCACGCCCAGGTGGAAGCGGAAATGCAGCCTTATGAACTGCAGAACATCACGTGTGCCATTCCCGGAACAGATCCCGATGCAGGAGAAGTTATCTTCTCGGCTCATCTTTTTGAAGGCTACACCAAACAGGGCGCCAATGACAACAAATCAGGCAGTGCAACAATCCTGGAATGCGCCCGCATACTGCACACACTCATTGAAGATGGACGGATTCCTAAGCCAAAGAGAACCATCCGCTTTCTTTGGGGGCCGGAATTTTCAGGTACAGGCCCTTGGGTAAAAGCCAATAAAGACATCATGGAAAAGACTCTCTGCAATATCAACATGGATATGGTGGGAGAGTGGCTGATCAAGAACATGGGGCACATGAACCTGATGCGGACCACCTTTGGAAATGCCCACTACATCAACGATGTCATGGAAAATATATACAGATTCGTCGGTGAGGGCAGCCGGGAACGCATTCAAAACCGCAGTGGTGTCTACAAGGTCCCTGTCCGCATCGTCTCCCCAACGGGATCTGTCGAACCTTTCTACTATTCAATTGAAACCCACTACGGTGCGTCCGATCACGAAGTATTTAATGACTGGGGTGTCCAAGTTCCTGGGATCATGATGATTGTCTGGCCGGACCAGTGGTATCACACCTCGGGAGACAGAGTAGACAAGGCCGACCCCACACAGTTGAAGCGTGCAGCCATAATTGGTGCAGCCGGTGCGTATACAGTTGCCTCTGCCGATGACGATATGGCGATTAAAATTGCTGGAGAAACCGCCAGCAACGGAACCAGACGAATGGGACACCAGATGGTCATAGCCCTCGAAAAACTCAATCAGGCCACTATAGAAAACTTTGCCGAATCTTTCAAATCCGCTCACACTCTGCTGCAGGCAACTCTCGCCAATGAAAAAGACACTCTAGGAACTATCCTCGAGTTAGCTGAAAATAGATCAGCCGTTAATGAACACCTTGAGAATCTCAAGGAAACAATGGACACCATCGGAAAAGCTCAGCAGGCTGCCCTTAAACTCCATATGGAGCTTACGGCCAAAAAGCTCGGTGTAGCCCCGGCCAAGATTCAATTGACAGATCAGGAACAGGAAGCCGCAAAAATAGTCCCCAGACAGACGGCTAAAGTTACAGAAGGTGGTTACAGGGAGTACAGAACATACATCTCAGCTGTCCCCAAAGAGGAATTGGACAAGTTCCCATACGGAAGAGACATTGCCAACACCAGTGAACTTCAGTGCCTCATCAATGGGGAACGGAGTGCTCTGGATATCAAGTTCATGTTGGATGCACAGTATCAGAGAGAATCAAAACTCCAAGCTGTACTCAATTATCTCGAAATCTTGAAATTGGCTGGTTTGATAGAGTTCTAGATACTTTTTTTTCACTCGATTGTATGTTATATTAAATTGTCTTTTCTTGAGAGCAGAATTTGTCATCTGATTCTCAGAGGGTGATACTATCAGCTAGGTATAAAAAAAATACACAGACGAGTGAAAGAAACGGCTTACTAATTAGTTAAGCGGTATTATAATTTCCCTCTCTTGGCCGAAGGTCATCCATCTTGACGTATTTATATAGTAGATTTCTATTCTAAATTTAGAGGATATAATTATGATTATACAAAAAAGATCAAAATTTTTTTGGAAATCATCTCAACTTTTATTCAGCCTTATAATTGGGATTTTAGCAGTTGGTTTTGTTCCTGGCCCTGTCTTAGGGCAGGACTCGGGTGTGAGAGAATTCAGCCTCCAGTCTGCGCAGGAGTTTGCCGTCACACACAGTTATGATAGAAAAAAATCTCAGCTCGACATCCAGACCGCACAAAAACAAATGAGAGAAACGCTCGCCATAGGACTTCCCCAAGTTGAATCCTCCATCGGATACATAAATAACCTGAAAATTGCCACTGTCCTCATTCCCAATTTCTTTGAGGGAAAATTCGATGAGCTGATTCCTGTCCAGTTCGGCACGCAGCACAACACCAATGTCAATTTTATGGTCAGCCAATTGATTTTTAACGGCAGCTATTTTGTCGGGCTCCAGGCCGCAAAAATTTACAAACAGTTGGCCAACCAAAATCATGAACGCACTAAGCTGAATGTTATAGAAACAGTCACCAATACCTACTATCTGATCTTGGTTACAACGGAGAGTGAAAAAATTCTCAGCGAGAATCTTTCCAACCTTGAAAAAACCCTCTATGAGATCAATGAGCTTCATAAAGAAGGTTTTGTGGCAGAAACTGATGCCGACCTTGTCCAGATATCGGTGACAAAACTTAAAAATTCTCTCCAGACAATCAAAAGGCAGCAGGATGTGGCTTATAAACTCTTGAAATTTCAGATGGGACTTGACTTAAACGAAGAGATATTGCTCACGGACAAACTCGACAAAATATTAGAACAAATCGATATGGATTCACTGCAAAACACAGGATTTAATCTCGAAGACAATATCGATTACAACCTGCTTAAAACTCAGGAAAGACTGACTGAGATGGATTTAAAGAATGAAAAGATGAAATATCTGCCTACAGTCGCGGCTTTTATGAATTTTCAGTGGAATGCCATGCGGAATTCTTTCAATTTTTTTAGTTCTGATGAAAAATGGTACCAAACCCAACTGCTTGGAGTAAACGTGAACATTCCTATCTTTAAAAGCGGAGCCCAGAAAACCAAAGTGCAGAAGGCGGCTATTGCTGTTGAACAGGCCCGGAATGCCAAGCTTCAAGCTGCTGAAGGTCTCTCTCTCGAAGCAGCCCGCGCCAAATCTGACCTTGATTCAGCTTATGAAAATTATATCCATACACAAGCCAACATGGAATTATCCAATAAAGTCTATGATGTGACCTTGGTAAAATACAAAGAAGGGGTTGCATCCAGTATGGATTTGACTCAAGCCCACAATACATTTTTAATGGCTCAATCAGAGTTTATACAGACCATGTCCATTTTGCTTACGGCCAAAAATAAATTGGACAGGCTGAACAGTAATTATTAAGGTATTTTAGAAAAGGACAAAATATCATGAAAAAAGGAAAATATTTAGCTCTATTAGGAATAGTTTTAATATTGGTCTCCTGCGCACCAGGCGGAGATGAAGCACAACTGGCCAAAATGGAAAGGCAGAGGGATACATTGATAGAAAAGATTGAGGTTTTAAAGGCCCAAATCGCTTCGAAGTCCCAACCGAATCAAAAACCAGAAAGGATCACAGATGTCAAGATTTCTCTCCTGGAAAAAGAGCTGTTCCAGCATTTTATTCAAGTTCAAGGCACGATCGAATCGGATAACAACATTTTGGTTGCTCCCATGGCGTCAGGGATTGTCAAGAAAATCCACACAGCGACCGGTCAAAGCGTCACCAAAGGACAGCTTCTCGCCGAGCTGGACGGAACAATTTTAGAAAGCAGTATTGCTGAGGTTGAAAACGGATTGAACCTAGCCGAGACAATTTTCGAAAGACAACAGAGATTATGGGACAAAAAAATCGGCAGCGAGATCGAATATCTTCAGGCCAAAACAAACAAGGAAGGTCTCGAAAAAAGACTGGCTACTCTGCAGGAACAGTATAAGCTAACAAAGATCTTCTCGCCAATTTCGGGAACTGTGGACGAGGTTCTTATCAAGGAAGGCGAGATGGGGGCTGCCGGGATGGGAGCCTTTCGTATTGTTCAGCTTTCCAATCTTAAGATCAAGGTAGATCTCTCTGAAGTATACATAACCAAGATCGGCAAAAATGACAGAGTCCATGTCAGTATTCCTGTTATCGAAAAAGAATTCGATCTTTCCATAAACACTATTTCGCAAGTCATTAATCCTGATGATAGAACTTTTCAGATCGAAATCAATATCCCTAGGAACGAACAGGACATCAAACCAAATATGCTGGCCGTACTTATTATCAATGATTACAGCAAGCCAGAGGCTCTTACGGTTCCTGTTAACATCGTCCAAGAAACGGGCACGGAGAAATTCCTTTTTGTGGCATCCGAAATTGATGGAGAGTGGATCACACAAAAAAGAATCGTGACAGCCGGAGAAAACTATGAAGGCCGAGTAGAAGTCTTATCAGGAATTCAAGAAGGAGAATATGTCGTCACGGTTGGCTACCAAAATTTGTCCGATGGACAGAAGCTGGCTGTCACAATTGAACAAGAATAAAACATATTTTTTTCTAAAATCGCAAATATGGAAAACCAATGAAGTTTAAAGAATTCAAACTGACAAACCTTTCGGTTAAAAATTTAACCACGATTTATATCTTTATCGTCGTTCTCGTCATCTTCGGATTCATGCAGTACAACACGACAGCCAAGGAAAAATTTCCTGAAATTGTTTTTCCTTACTTTATGGTCAGCACTATTCATCCAGGAACCTCTCCAGCTGACATGGAAAATCTAGTCACTCGTCCTATCGAAAAACAACTCAAAGGCATTAATGGTATCAAACACATCAACAGCAATTCCATTCAGGATTTTTCATCCATCTTTATCGAATTTGAACTGACAGCCGACGAAATGCAAGCCTATTTGGATGTGAGACAGGCCGTGGACGATGCCCGCGGGGACCTGCCGACAGATCTTTTCAGCGATCCCGAAGTCACACGAATAGATCTTTCAGAAATCCCCATTTTATTTATAAATCTTTCGGGAGATATCGGCCTTGTAAAGCTAAAACAGATAGCCGAGGAACTCCAAGATGAGATTGAAGGATTGGAAGAAATCTCCCGGGCTGACATTTCAGGTGCTCTTGACAGGGAAATCCAGATCAATGTCGATCTGTATAAGATGCAGGCTGCAGGACTGTCCTTCTTTACAATCCAGGCGGCCGTCGCCGCAGAGAACATGACGATGTCCGGAGGACAAATCGATACAGACGGGATGCGCCGAAATCTCCGCGTGATAGGAGAGTTTACAGACATCGATCAAATCCGGAATATCCAGCTCAAGCAGTCGGTTTACCTTAAGGATATCGCCGAAGTTAAAGACGGTTTCGCACAAAGGGAAAGTTATTCTCGGCTCAATGGTATGGATGTCGTTACTCTCAATGTGATAAAAAAAAGCGGCAAAAATCTGATCTATGCCGTCGATAAAATCAATATCATTTTAGACGATTACAAGAAAACTGCACCTGAAAACCTGATCATTAGCACAACCGGGGACAGCAGTACACAGACAAAAAACAGCATCAGCGACCTGTTCAACACCATCATTCTCGGATTCATTGTTGTAGTCTTTGTTCTCATGTTTTTTATGGGGGAGACCAACGCCCTCTTTGTCGGAATCGCCATCCCCATGTCTATCATTATTGCCTTTATATTTATTCCTGTTGTCGGATTCACATTGAATATGGTTGTACTCATGTCTTTTATTCTTGTCCTTGGAATTGTCGTGGACAACTCCATTGTTGTTGTCGAAAATGTCTACCGCCACTTCACCACAACTCCCAACCTCCCTATCACGGAAGCCACAAAAAGAGGTGTCGGGGAGGTTTCTACCGCTGTATTTACAGGCACTTTGACAACCATGGCACCCTTTTTCCCCTTGATGTTCATGCCGGGAATCCCGGGAAAATTCATGTCTTTCCTTCCGGTCACAATCATCATCACTCTGACCGCTTCAATGCTTGTGGCCTACATGATCAATCCGGTTTTTGCCGTATCTTTCATGAAGCATAAAACTGAATCAGAAAAAGCATCCTCCCGATGGAAGTTCAAAAAGAAAACACTGATATTCCTCCTTTTGGCCGCTGTTGGGGCTGTATTTTTCTATGCGACGGGAATTTTTGTTTTGGCAAATCTGTTGGTTCTGATCATCTTTATCGCCCTGCTTTCTAAATTTGTTCTGCATTCTCTCATAGCAAAATTCCAGGCAAAAGTTCTCCCGGCCCTTATGAATGCCTACAGAAAAACGCTGACATTTTTACTCAAAGGAAAGAGATCGTATGGCGTACTGGCTGGAGTTATCCTTCTCTTTTTTGCGTCCTTTATCATCCTAGGTATGAGCAGGCCTAATGTGGTGTTTTTCCCTGGAGGCGAGCCCAATAACATGTATGTTTACATCACGCTGCCTGAGGGCACACACATCGATGTCACCAACACAATCTGCAAAGAGGTTGAAGATAAAGTGTACAGTGTCGTCGGCCGGGATAACCTCGATGTAGAATCCATCGTTTCCAATGTGGCCGCCGGTGCGGGAAGCGGAATGTTTGACAGATTCACTCAGGATAAACTGGCCAAGGTGACCATAAATTTTGTCGAATACAAATTCAGAACCGGCAAACCTACCGGAGAATATCTCAGAGATCTGCAGAGGGAGCTGATGGGGATTCCCGGAGCTGAAATCCGTGTCGACAGCGAGGCATTTGGGCCTCCTACCGGCATGCCCATCAATATCGAGATCAGCGGCGACAGCATTCAAGAACTGGTGAACATTTCTTCAAGATTGGAGGATTTTATTGCTGATCTTGGAATCCGCGGCATCGAAGAACTGAAATCAAGTATGGAAGTCAGTAAACCCGAACTCATTCTCAATATTGACCGTAGCAAAGCCAACCGATTGGGCGTCTCCACCGCCATCGTTGGAATGGCTCTCAGAACAGCCATATACGGGACGGAAGTCTTTAAGTTCAGAGAAGGAGAAGAGGAGTATCCCGTGATGGTCCGTCTGGATGAAAAATACAGGAATGATATCGATGTCCTCCTCAGCCAGACTGTATCTGTTCCCGGAGGCAGCAGCGGATTTAGAAACATACCTATTTCAGCTATCGCCTCTGTCTCCAACCGCACGAGCTATGGAGGAATCACCCGTCTGGACAACAGAAGAGTTATTACTCTTCAGTCCAATGTGACATACGGATACAACGCCAATGAAATCATTCGGCAGATCAGTATGCAGCTTCCACATTTCGAACTCAAGGAAGGATACACGGTCAAATTCACGGGTGAACAGGATATGCAGGCTGAAACCGGGAACTTTATGGCCAAAGCACTTTTAATCGCTGTGGCACTGATTCTCATCATCCTTGTCAGCCAATTCAATTCCCTGTCCAAACCGATGATCATTATCCTTCAAATATTTTTCAGTTTCACCGGAGTATTCCTCGGATTTGCCATCTTTAGTTTGGATATCTCCATTATGATGACCGGTATGGGGATTATAGCCGTGGCGGGGATTGTTGTGAAAAACGGGATTATCATCATCGACTATACAGACAAGCTGATTGACAGAGGATTGGATAAAACAGAGGCCATAATCAAAGCCGGAGCCACACGTCTGACGCCGGTTTTACTGACAGCCCTGTCCACAATCTTAGGTCTTTTACCTCTGGCCATCGGCATCAATCTCAATTTTGTGACCCTGTTCTCCAAACTCGATCCACAGTTCTACTTTGGCGGAGACAATGCATCATTCTGGAATCCTCTTGCTTGGACCATCATATTCGGTCTAACTTTTGGAACCGTTCTGACTTTAGTTATTGTCCCAGCCATGTACAAGATTATATACGCCCGGAAGAAAAAGTCCTGAGACATAGAATTAGAACTTGTCTTTTGAGGTGAAGATTTAGGTAAAAATATCACCTCCCAATTCACACCCAAAGATGATTTACATCCTTGGCCCTATGTATGATCATATTTTAAACATGAGGGCACATTGATTATTCCGGTTGGTCATGAAAGCGATACGGTCCGCAGGCTCCCGTGGATCACATTTATTTTAATCGCCATCTGTATTATCGTTCATATTTTTATTTCCCGCAGCATTGATGACCATCTCAAAGAAGTCGAAATTCGAGGTCAAGAACTCCTGCAGTACTATTTCCAGCACCCAAATTTGAACCTTGATCCCGATATTCGAAAGATAATATTTGGAGGACAAGATACACAAGTTTTCGAGAAGCAGCTTGACGTTTACAGCCGAATTCGTCAGGAAGGAGGACTTTTCTCTCAAAAAGACGAACAAAAACTCCAAGAAGAGCAGAATGAGCTCAACCGGCTCTCTCAACGGTTTCGTGAATCGTACCAAGACGTCCCCTACCGGAAGTGGGGGTACATTCCAGCCGAGCAAAACCTCTTAGGACTTCTGGCCTATATGTTTATTCACGGTGGTTTTTTGCACTTGCTCGGAAATATGTTCATGCTTTATTTGATGGGGCCTTTTATCGAAGATGTTTGGGGAAGGCCAATCTACTTAGTGTTTTATCTGGCCGCAGGAGTTCTCTCAGCATTCCTTTATGGGATGTACTATCCGGATTTTCAAGGCCCCTTGATTGGGGCGTCGGGCGCCATTGCCGGAGTGATGGGGGCTTTTTTTATACGGTATCTGAAAATAAAAATCACCTTCTTCTACTTTTTCTTTCCATTTTTCCGGGGGACGTTTCAAGCTCCTGCATGGCTGATGCTTCCCCTGTGGCTTCTCCTACAGTTTTTTAACGCCCGGATAATCGATTCAGTCAATTCTCAAGGCGGTGGCGGCGTGGCCTACTGGGCACACATCTGGGGATTTTTGTTTGGGGCAGCCGTGGCCTACGGAATAAAAGTCTTTAAGGTGGAGGAAAAATATATTCACAGCAAAATTGAGGCCAAAATTGATACGGGAGATGCCCTCCCCAAAGCCATCAACGAAGTGATAAAACTCAAGCGTATGGGGAAAATCGGAGAAGCGTTTTATCTTCTCAACGAGCTGGCGGGAAAAAATGCAGCAAATCCAGAAACAGCTGAAAGACTATGGGATCTTGGCGCCGATATAGGAATCAGGGAAGAAAATGAAGAGTTTTTTAGAACAATAATTGAAAGAGAGATAAGGCGCGACCATATGGAGTGTGCTCTTCTCCACTACAGGCAGGTCAAAGAAAAACTCCCACAATTCCAGCTCCACCTGACATATAAAGCCGCATTGATGGATTTTTTAGCACAACAGAATGAAGTACCTGAAGCAACAAGGCTCGCTAATGAACTTCTCGAGGAACTGAGCATGGATTCATCTCCCGGGCTGCTCCTGAAATTTGCCTCAACAACCTTAAAACTCGATACATCAATTGCACAAAAAGCAATGGAGCTCTGTGACAAACACCCCGAGATAAGTTCCGATCAAAAAGCCCAACTTAAAAATGACCTCGAATTTATGTCCCTCTAATTCACTCTAATTCATTTTCATATTCTAATAAATCCCCCGGTTGACAGGCCAGTTCCCGGCATAACGCATCCAGAGTGGAAAACCGGATGGCTCGTGCTTTATTTTGTTTGAGGATAGATAAATTGGCCATGGTAATACCGACATTTTTAGAGAGGTCCTGAAGTTTCATCTTCCTTTTCACAAGAAGTAAATCCAAATTAACTTTAATGCTCATCATCGACCTCTATATTGTCAATTCCTGTTCTTCACGCATTCGGACTCCCAACCGAAAGATCTCAGCGATGATCAGCACGACAACACCCAGAAAAACGGTAGGGAGACTGATCTCGGATATCAATTTAATCCAAATAAGTTTAAATCCCTTTAAATCCGCACTGGCATTTACAATCACTGCTGATCCTATCATCACAAGATTGATCAATAATTCTCCAGCAATAATGACTATCCCAATAATCCGAATGCGTAAAGCCCGTCCAAAATCACTTTGAGGGCTGAAGCAACCGATCTCTTTCCCAATAGTTTCATTGGACACCTCCATATAGAGAAAATTTGTCGACTAAGCTTATTATGCGCATAAATATAGCGATAGTCAATATATATTTATCGTTTATCGATATATTTTATCCTCTATTATAAACATAAGAAAAATTGACGGCCCATTTTTACTATGATAAGTTCATCCTCAGTGTCCATAAAAGGAGGACTCCATGAACTGGCATGAATTACTGGCTGATGCATTCAACCGTGTTCCAGCATTCCTAACAAATGTCCTCAATGGCCTGACCGAGGAGGACCTCAACTGGATGCCTGATAAGGAGAGCAACAGCATCGGATGGTTAGTCTGGCATTTGACTCGGCAGCAGGATGCCCAAGTCGCTTCTTTGATGGGAGAAAAGCAGTTGTGGATAAAAGATGAATGGCATACCAAGTTTAACCGCGATGCTCATCCAAGTGACATCGGTTTTGGCCACACTCCGGAACAGGTTGCGGCTTTTCAATCACCAGATATTACAACACTTCTTGATTATTTACAGGCAACGGTTAAAAGAACAATCCAATTCTTTAAAGGTCTTACGGAAAAGGACCTTGATAGGGAACTGGACGAACCCCAGTACCAGCCCATCCCCACAGTCGGCGTGCGCCTGATCTCCATTCTGGATGACAGCGTGATACACGCAGGCCAGGCCGCCTACATCCGAGGTTTGATCCAAGGCAAAGGCTGGCAGAAGTATTAGCGCTTTTTTGAAGAATAACGTCATCAAACGGAGAGAGGAAGAATTTGGCTGATTTACATCCTGAGAGAGTGGACCATCTCCTCCAGAAAATGAAAACATTCGTTGCTGAGTTGAGCCAGCAAACCCGGCCCGCAAGTAACGTAAAGAAAAATTCCAGAATATCTGTATAATAGATAAGCTCTATCTCTTCCCGAAAAATTTCTCATACGAAGATAACTTTTTTTTTACATCGTCCTTCTTTACCTGAATCACATCCTTCTGGATAACCTTCTCGGTTTTAGCCTCCAAAACTTCCATCTCATCCGGACTCAGAAGCACGGCCTTAGCCTTGGAATGCTGCAAAATGATGTAGCGGGATCCCTCTTCATGAACATCCTTTAATACTGAGGCAAGGGATTTTCGAAGCGTTGAAATTCCGATTGTCTTGTCCATTTTTGCGCTCTAGTTATTTGTACATATTATTGTACGTTATATTGTACGCATTGTCAATTAATATTTATTGACCCATTAGATTTATGTGTGATATGTGTCATCTATGATTTTAAAAAGTCTCGAATCCTTTCCCCGGATTAAACTGGCTCATGTCCCCACTCCTATTGAAGAGATGCCAAACCTGGCAAAGGCACTTCATGTTCCCTCTCTCTACGTCAAACGTGATGACTGCACGGGTCTTGCTTTTGGAGGAAATAAAGCCCGACAGCTCGAATACTACTTCGGAGAGGCCCTCGATTTAGGTGCAGATACTGTGCTGATCACAGGTGCCATTCAATCCAATTATGCCCGGATGACAGCGGCAGCAGCCTGCCGTTTGGGTTTGAAATGCCACATCCAGCTTGAGGAGCGTGTGCCCAACACAGACGATCTGTACCAAACATCGGGAAATGTGCTTCTCAACCGTTTGATGGATGCGGAACTGCATTTCTTTCCTGAGGGCGAGGACGAGGAGGGTGCTGACCTAGAGTTGGAGCGCATCGCCGAAGACCTCCGAAAAAAGGGAGCCAAGCCCTATGTGATTCATCTGAGTTCCGGGCACTCCCCGCTCGGGGCCTTAGGATATATCGATGCGGCCAAAGAATTTTCGGCCCAGATCCAGGAGATGGGATTAAACATTGATGAAATTGTAATTCCCTCAGGCAGTGGTCAAACACAGGCCGGTCTGCTCTTTGGACTCCGCACCCTGGGAAATCCTGTTCGTATTACAGGAAACTGCCACAGAAGGACCGCGCAATTTCAAAAAAGACGCGTTGCCGGAGTTCTCGAGGACATCGCCCAACTGCTTAAAATTCCCAATCCGACAGCTGGCGAAGACATTGTCCTCTTTGACGGGGTTATGGATCCAGGGTATGGCCAACTG
Source organism: uncultured Eubacteriales bacterium (assembly GCA_964633715.1). Lineage (GTDB taxonomy): Bacteria > Acidobacteriota > Aminicenantia > Aminicenantales > Aminicenantaceae > JAUWVG01. Next base: position 15,163 of record CAZWHQ010000046.1, on the reverse strand, counting down.
AATGACGCCACTCAAGAAGCGATTTCGCTTGCCGCACAAAAGGAGGCACTCTTTTGCGATCCTGTTTACTCTGGAAAGGCTTTAGCGGGAATGATCGCTTTAATCAGGAAAGGGCAAATGAAGAAGGATCACGGCATTTTATTTTGGCATACGGGTGGACAGCCTGCCCTATTCGCCTACGGAAACTCTCTCGTGTAGGCTCTCTCTCCAATATAAGTCGGGATTTTAAGATGTCAATCTCGCTAAAATGATAGGGACCGAGAGACGATCATCGTAAATAATGACTCTGGAGGAAAACAACCATCCGGATGGAAGAGACGAGATAAACTAAAAAAGAAATCCCGGCTACAACCGCAAAAAAGTATTTGCTGTTCATCTCTTTATCTTTTTAATAAATACTCTTTCATACAGTCAATGTGAACATTTTTATAAGGCAATTATATACTTGACAAACCATGTACCTTGTATTACATTGTACTAGGTGTAAACATGGATAACAAAATCAAGCAGCTTAGAAAAGGAATCCTGGATCTGGCTATACTGGGCTGCCTTCACCACAACAGCCACTACGGTTACTCTCTCATTAAATCCATTTCCGGTGACAGCGATATTGAGCTGACAGAGGGCACGATCTACCCTATTCTCGCCCGGCTGTCCAAGGAACAGCTGGTCAAATCCGAATGGGTGGAATCTAAACAGGGGCCGCCGAGAAAATATTATTCATTAACCCCTAATGGAGAAAAAGCATTTAAAATCCTGAGTGCCGAGTTTGAAAAGCTAACAGAAATGCTGTCCAACACCAGCAGCAAGCCCCTTTCTTTGAATAAAAATGAAGACAGAAGAAGCATCTCTGTGAAAAAGGAGAAGGACGATGCCGAATGAATTCAGTGAAACCGTCGATAAAATCGTCGAAAATTACTTAAACCGGTTTAAGCAACGTCTAAAAAGCTTTCCTGAACAGGACCGGGACGAGCTGGTCAAGGAAATCCATTCCCATATCTACGAGTTTTTTACAAACGATCCAACTGAAAACGAGGTTGAACGTATATTTAATGTACTGGATAAACTGGGAGAGCCCGACGATGTGATTGCCTCCAGAATACCCGATGCTATGGTGAGTATGGGAAAGAAAAAAAAGCGCCCCCTCTATATACTTGCCGGTGTTTTTATCGCTCTATTCGGTCTCCCCTTGGGCCTAGGAGGAGTGATGGTTTTGTTCGGTTTTGTCATCACTCTTATAGCCCTCATCTTTTCGTATTATGTTGTCGCAATCAGTTTAGTTCTGGCTGGTTGGATAGGAGCAATAGTTAGTGTCATTAGAATCATCAATCCCTATTTTCTCGATTCCTATATCGAATTAACGACTGTAGTGTCCGATCCCACTTTAAACGGGATCATCACTTTATCCGTTTGTCTCATCGTTGCGGTCATGGGAATTCTCCTTATCTGGTTCGGTAGATATATAATGAGAGGTTTCAAATTCCTTGTCAGCCTCCCGTTTGAAAAAATCAAAGAGATAAAGAAAAACCGCCGGCTTAATGGATTGGGCAGAGGGGAAGAGATGCGTCGTGTATAAACTCTTAGTCATTTTGTTTGTTATCTTTGTTTTGGCAATTGCACTCTTTTTGTAACAGCCTCTTCCCATATGTCTTTTTAAACTGCCTTTTCTCGAAATTTCATAAATCCACAGACTGTCCTTCCTATAAACATAGTTTTCTTCTATTGACTTAAATAAATCAGAATGGATAATCGTATTTTAGACAAAGAGGTCAACATGAATGTCATCGAAATCGAAAACGTCACCAAAACTTTTGGAACTGTTACTGCGGTCAATGCTTTATCCCTTAATGTCCCGGAAGGATCCATTTATGGATTCATCGGCCCAAACGGTTCAGGAAAAACCACCACACTGAGGATGATCATGAACATCTTCTATCCTGATCAGGGAAAGATCCGGATTTTCAAAGAGGAGATGAAGGGATCCAGCACAGACCGGATCGGTTATCTTCCTGAAGAACGTGGCATGTACAAAAAGATGAAGGTGCACGAATTCATCCAATTCTATGGAGAACTGAAAAGCGGCCGGAAAGTCAAAAAAGAGACATATTATTGGCTGGATAGATTGGATCTATCAGACTGGGCCAATAAAAAGATCGAAACTCTCTCCAAGGGGATGGGACAAAAGGTCCAGTTCATCTCGACTATTGTGTCCAATCCCGAATTGATTATCCTCGATGAACCTTTCACAGGACTTGATCCAGTTAACGTCGAGGTGATCAAAGACGCAGTGCTTTATCTTTGTAGGAAGGGAGCCACAGTCATCTTCAGCACACATGACATGAATGTAGCAGAAAAGATGTGTGATTTTATCTTTATGATCTTCAAAGGAAAAAAAGTCCTTGACGGGACACTCGTGTCGATCCAAGACAAATACGGCAGTGACACTCTTCGTATCCGTACAGAAAATGGAAGTTCAGTCTTAGAAAATCTGGATGGTGTCGAGAAGATCACAGATTTCGGCAAACTCCAGGAACTGCGAATCAAACAGGGCTATGACCATCAAAAAATCCTTTCTGAAATTTTATCCAGGACCCAGGTCTACAGTTTTGAGCTGGCAAAACCCTCTCTCAACGATATTTTCCTCAGAATTGCCGGACCAGAAGTAAAGGAGGAGACCGATGCGTAAACTGCTTAGATTGGCGAAAAGGGAATATCTGGCCTCGGTCAAGACCAAAGGATTTATTATCATGTTGGTGCTCATGCCTGTACTGATGGGCGGCAGCGGTGTAGCCATGTATCTTCTCAGAAATCAAGTAGATACTACAGACAAAAATGTAGCAGTGTTGGATCGTTCCGGTGTCATCGCCGATGTTCTTCTCGAGGCTGCAAAGCAAAGAAACGACGCGGCTGTTTTTGATAAGGATTCAGGAAAAAAAATTCAGCCGGCCTATATCTTTGAAATTCTTCGTCCGGACAATACAAATCCCGAAGGGCAAAAACTGGAGTTGTCCAACCGCATCGATAGAGGAGACCTGCATGCCTTTTTGGACATAGGTCCCAATGTCCTCGATCTCGAAGGCAATGAAGAAACTGTTCGAATGGCCTATCATGCCGAAAATGCGGCCATGGACAATGTCCGCACCTGGCTCAACAATGCGATCAATAACTATCTTCGTTTAAGACGTATGGAAACCGCTGGTGTAGACGAGGCTCAAGCCAATGAAATTCTCACCTGGATTCAAGTAGAAGCCATGGGATTGGTTTCTGTAGATGAAGATACCGGCGAAATCAAGGCGGCAAGAAAAACCAGCGAAGCTGAGGCCCTTCTTGTTCCCATGATCCTTTTCTTTTTAATGTTTATGATGGTCATGATGGGCGCCATGCCGCTTCTGCAGTCGACCATGGAAGAAAAAACACAAAGGATTGCGGAAGTTTTGCTCGGCAGCCTGACACCCTTTGAGTTTATGGGAGGAAAAGTCCTGGGTGGTCTGGGAGTATCATTGACGGGCACTCTGTTTTATCTGTGCGGAGGAATCTTTTTTGTCAGCAAACTAGGATTGGCGGATTTTATCCCCTTTGATATTATTCCATGGTTTTTAATCTTTCTCATTTTGGAGATTGTCATGGTGGGATCGATGCTGGCAGCCCTCGGCTCGGCTTGCAATGACCCAAAAGATGCACAGAATTTGACCTTTCCAGCCATGATTCCCGTTATGTTTCCTATGTTTGTCTTCATGCCTATTCTCCAGGAACCCACAAGTGGATTTGCCACCTGGATGTCTCTCTTCCCCACATTTACTCCTATGCTCATGCTTCTCAGAAAGGCATCCCCTATGAATATCCCCATGTGGCAGCCCTGGGCAGGACTTGTCGGAGTACTTCTGTTCACGGTCCTTTCCGTATGGATGGGAGGACGTATATTCCGAGTGGGAATCCTGATGCAGGGCGGCGCACCCAAAATAGGAAAAATCATTCGCTGGGCTTTCCGCGGCTAATTGCAATAAATTGGGGACAGTCCCCACTTTTTTTAAAAAGTGGGGACTGTCCCCAATTTATTGCAATTTAATCTTTCTTGAACCCAAACTTGTTTTGATATATACATTGAAGCTGTAACATAAACTTATTCAGGGAGGACCTCAAATGGATGTTTCAAGGACTTCCAGATTTTTTCGACTCAAACGATCTTCAACAGCCATCCTTATCTTTTTGGCTCTACTTCTTCTTGGAGTAAGTTTTGCTGCGTGGGCCAAAAACTTTCAGGATTCGGGCGAGGCTGAACAACCAAAGTTTATATTCCCGGGAGACAAATGGGAACGGATTGTCGATCCTGCCTCGGTTGGATATTCCGTCGAAGGATTGAACAAAGTCCGGGAGTATACAGAAACAGTAGGCACCACCGGGCTTCTTGTTATTGTTGGCGGAAAAGTCCTCTTTGAATACGGGGATCTCGAGCAACTGAGCTACCTGGCTTCCTGTCGGAAGAGCATCCTTTCGATCCTTTATGGAAAATATGTCTTCGACGGTACAATTCGACTAAATACAACATTGGAGGATTTGAGGATTACGGATATTGATGGTTTGTTGGATATCGAGAAAAAAGCTACTATCGAACACCTGATCACCGCCCGTTCAGGGATTTACCACCCTGCATCCAACTCAGGCGACAGTACAGCTGATGCCCCCCCTCGCGGATCTCAAAAACCTGGGGAATATTTTCTCTACAACAACTGGGATTTTAACTGTGCCGGTTACATATATGAAAAACTGACCCATCAAGTCATATACGATGCCCTGGAACACGACCTGGCTATTCCACTCAACATGCAGGATTTCAATCGTCTGGGACAGAAAAAGTCTGGCAATTTAACAAGATCTCTCTATCCAGCGTACCACATCTGGCTCTCCACCCGCGATATGGCCCGTATCGGGTATTTGATGCTCCGCGATGGGATCTGGAACGGACGTCAGGTGGTTCCCCTCAGCTGGATCAAAAGAATCAGAAGAGTAAAAACTCCTGTTGAAGAGATGAATCCCCCTTCTTACAAAGAAGGGGACTTTGGTTACGGCTACATGTGGTGGGTCTGGAATGGTCCCAAAGCCGGCCCTCATTTTAAGGGCGCATACACGGCCAGCGGCGCCTACGGCCAGTATATCACCGTTCTGCCAGAACTGGATATGGTGATCGCTCATAAGACAGCCGTGCCTCCCTATGATAACAGGGTTAACATGAGTCAATACAGGGGCATTATCACACGACTGATCGAAGCGAATAATTAATTGGGAAATTGGGGACAGTCCCCAATTTCCCATAATGGAGGGAATATATGGAAAGACGAGATTTTTTAAAATTATCGACTGGAGCAGGGGCCGCATTTGTCGCAGCCTCCTGTACTCCTAACAAAAACACTTTATCTGGATCGGATCAAAGTCAATTTCCAGAACTCCGTCCCATGACAGACGGGATCGTTCCAATCATCAATCAGGAACGGCTGGAAAGAATTGAAAAGGCCAGACGCCTCATGGTCGATAACGATATCCAGGCTATCTATATGGAGTCGGGAACTTCCATGTTTTACTTTACAGGAGTCAGATGGGGAAATAGCGAGAGGATGTTTGCCCTTGTTTTGCCGGCAAAGGGAGAGATTGCGTGGATCTGTCCGGCATTCGAACTGGACAGAGCCCATGAAGTGATCAACCCCGACACTGACGTCCGCACATGGGAAGAACATGAAAGCCCCTATAAAAGAGTGGCCGAGATTTTTGATGACAGAGGCATTTACAGCGGAAAAGTCGGATTCGAAGAGCGTGCCCGATTCTTTCTTTATGATGGCATAAGAAAGGAAGCCCCCCACCTCGAGTATGTCAGCGCAGATCCCATCACAATTGGATGCCGTGTAATCAAATCTCCTACTGAAATCGCACTGATGCAGAAGGCCAACGACATCACCATTTTGGCCTACAAGGCCTCAATCAAACGGCTCGAAAAGGGTATGACCAGTGGCAACTTCAGGGCTATGTCTTCAGCCGCGCACAGCGCTCTAGGAGCCAGCGGCGGAATCGGCGCCCAGATTGCCGAGGCCTCCGCCAATCCCCACGGCAGCATAAAACGTATCGAACTGAAGGAGGGGGATATTGTTCTGATGGATGGAGGATGCAATATCGACGGCTACAGATCGGATATCAGCCGGACTATCGTGTTTGGGGAACCCAATCAGCGCCAGAGAGAGATATGGAACCTGGCTAAAAAAGCCCAGTCTGCAGTTTTTGACACAGCCGGTGTAGGTGTTCCCTGTGAAGATGCAGATGCGGCGGCCCGGCAAGTCTATATCGATTACGGCTTTCCTGGAGGATACGAACTCCCGGGATGCCCGCACAGAGCCGGCCACGGCATCGGTCTCGATGGTCACGAATGGATCAACCTGGTAAAAGGGAATACACGGCCCATGGAACCAGGCATGTGCTTCACCAATGAACCCATGCTTGTGATTCCAGGAGAATTCGGCGTGCGCCTGGAGGATGATTTCTACATCACAGAAGAAGGACCGCGCTACTTTACGACTCCCAGCCCCTCTATCGACGAGCCCTTCGCTTAGGCTGAATTATTTTTAAAACTACCAGAAACAACCTTATTCATAGCGAATGGCTTTGACAGGATCGGATGTGGCCGATTTGAGAGACTGAAAACCAACAGTCAGAACAGCGAGTGTTAAAGCAAGAAGTCCGGCCATTATAAAAATCACAAAAGAGATGGAAATCCTGTAGGCAAAATTCTGCAGCCACCCCCGCATAAGGATATAGGCCAATGGCCAGGCAATAATGTTGGCAACACCAACAAGAATGACAAATTCCTTAAGGAGAAGCAAAACCATTTGGCCCACATTTGCCCCGAGGACCTTTCGGATTCCGATTTCCTTGGCCCTCCTTTGGGACACAAACGCTGCCAGGCCCAGAAGGCCCAAACAGGCAATAACCAGTGCCAAAACAGTAAAATAGATAAAAATTTTGCCTAACCGCTCCTCTGCTTCATAAAGCGCATCAAAATCTTCATCAAAAAATGAATACTTAAATGGAACACCCGGAAATATTTCAGTCCATTTTTGACGGAGTTCAGCGATCGTCTCGGAAACATTTTCCTCCGTAATCCGAATGGAGAAAAAACGAAGGGGATCATTTCTACCCAGAGAAATAATCACGGGCTGTATAACCTCATGGAGAGATTCAATATGGAAATTCTTCACAACACCAATGACCCTTTTTGCCTGAACAGGTTTGATCATATTAAAATTGGCACCTATGGGATTCTCCAGGCCCAGTGCTTTAACCGTTTCTTCGCTGATGATGGTTGCATCCGAATTTTCACTTCTAAGATCATTAGAAAAATCCTGCCCGGAGTGGATTTCCATTTTATATGTCTTTAAGAAGTCGATATCTGCCTCGATACGACGGTAGGACATGTTGGCTTCATCCCCTGCATCCGCGGGCCGGGCTTCCCGGGTCAAAGGCGGTTTGCCCATCAATGTGCTGGATGCAGAAGCAAAAAGAACCCTCGGGAGATTGAGGATGCTCTCCTTATAGGTCATGTATCCTTCTCTCAATTCCCCATTGGAGAGAGGAACTACAACAACATGCTCCTTGTCATATCCCAGATCGCTGTTTTTTATAAAAGACATCTGCGCCCTGACCACCATCAGCCCTACAATCAAGCCAATCGAGATGGAAAACTGAACCACAGTCAGGATTTTTCTGATCTTTTTCCCACTGATGGCCGCGGCCAAATTTCCAGTCAGAACCCGAACGGGATGGAAAGAGGAGATCACAAAAGCAGGATAGCTGCCGGAAATCAATCCAATTATAAAAGTCAGTAAAATCAATCCAGGAATAATTCTCCAGTCTGAAAAATAGTCGATATGGATCTGCTTCGCAGTCATCCTGTTCAGAACTGGCAGAAGGATATGCGTGAGCCCGACAGCCAGGATCATGGATAAGGTCGTCATAAATATGGATTCACTGAGAAATTGAAGGATCAGTTGAGGACGCTCCGCCCCGACAACTTTCCTCAATCCCACTTCCCGGGCACGCAGCGCTGATCGGGCTGTCGATAAATTCATAAAATTAAAGCAGGCTATGAGAAGAACAAAAACAGCCACGGCTAAAAAAATATGCACATGCTGGATCTGTCCGTTGGGCTCCCACTCCCTTTCGAGATGAGAATGCAAATGAATGCTCTTTAATGGCTGCAGAGTAGGCATGAGAGTATTTAAAGTTCGCGTACGGAGATAATCCCCAGCGTATTTTTCCATAAAGTCTGGCATCTTTTTTTCTAATTCGTCAGCTGACGCCCCTTCACTCAAGAGGATATATGTATAAATCGTGCCTCGTCTATCAAGGAAGAATCGAAGCATCGGGATATATTCCCTCATTACACTCCTATTTTCCAGAGTGACAAAAGAGGCCAGAAAATCAAACTTGAAGTGTGATGTTCTGGGAGGGTCTTTAACAATTCCTGAAACAACAAATGGAAATTTCTTGTCAACGACAAGGGTTTTCCCCATGGGATCTTCCCTTCCGAAATATCTCGTGGCCGAATTTTGTGTAAGGATCACGGTATTCGGCTCGCTCAGGATAGATTGTTGATCTCCCTTAAGAAGTTCGAAATCAAAAATGTCAAAAAACGTATCATCCGCAAAGACAAATTTTTCCTCATAGAAGTGGAGGTCCTTTTCCATCAGGGAGACTAGATACTGAGTGACCGGCGCCATGAGCCGGACAAAATTGTCCACCTCTGGATAATCCTCAGCCAAGGCCGGCCCCCAGGGTCCGGATGAATTGGCGATGTACTGGACATTTCCTGACTGGGTGTAGATTTCAGCGACACGGTAGATCCTGTCCGCTTTTTTATGAAAAGTGTCAAAGCTCAACTCGTCGCGTATGAAAAATAGAATCAAGAGGAAACAGGAGATCCCCAGGGCAAAACCAAAAATATTGATCAGGGAATAGCTCTTGTATTTGACGACATTCCGGTAGGCGATAGTTAAGAAATTCTTAAACATAATCGAAGATTTTTCCAGGATTGAGAATCGATTTTGGATCAAATGCCCTTTTTAGCTGCCTGAGAACCTCGATCTGGTTTGTGCCAAGATTCATGCTCAAATACTTTTTACGCAGGAGGCCGATCCCATGCTCAGCTGTGATTCGTCCGCCAAGGTCTATGGTCTCCTTGTAAAGTTCCCTTTCTGCTAAGGTAATGTGACTATCCCAAACGGAGTCAGGGAGTTCTCCCTTAAACAGCAGAACATGGACATTTCCATCCCCGGCATGGCCAAAGGACATGACCTGTATGGCGTGAAGATCAGAAATCATTTGAATCTTTTCAACAAGAACAGGAATCCGGCTTCTGGGCACAACCACATCCAAACTTTTATACATACCACCTGCAAGGTTGGCTGCCTCGAAAAGACATTTCCGTCCTTCCCACATACGTTCGATGTCGGGCCTGGTCATAGCCACATAAATATCATAAGCACCGTTCCGTTCGCAGATCTCCCCGATACGGTTACGGCTCTCTTCCAGGGCCTCCTGGTGGTTGCCATCCAAAGTCACCAAAAGATGAGCAGCAGCATCCCGGAAGACCAGTTTTCTTTTAATATGGTTTTCCGCCAATTCAAAACAGTTGTTTTACATAAATTCGATGGCCGTGGGCACAATCTTTGCCTCTATGATTTCAGAGACTGTCTGTGTTGTTTTTTCAATAGAGTTGAAGGGAACCAGCAAATCCATACGAAACTTTGGTAGCGGAATAAGCCTGAGAATGATCCGCGTGACTACCGCCAGGGTCCCCTCAGATCCTATGAGGAGCTGGGTCAGGTTGTACCCCGTCACATCCTTGACAACCTTTCCTCCGGTATGAATGACTTCCCCATTAGGGAGGACCATCTCTAATCCCTGCACATAATCCTTGGTTGTCCCATAACGTACGGCACGGCTCCCCCCAGCCCCTTCGGCCACATTGCCGCCGATAGAGCAGCTTTCGAGGCTAGCCGGGTCGGGAGGGTAAAAAAGACCTTCGGCTTCAACAGTCTGCTGCAGTTCTCCTGTGATAATTCCGGGTTCAGTGACAACCATGAGGTTTTCCTTGTCGATTTCTATTAGCGAATTCATCCTCTCCATTGATAGCACAATTCCGCCGTATAGAGGCACGGCGCCGCCGCTGAGTCCGGTCCCCAATCCCCGGGGTGTGATGGGAACATTTTCGATGTTGGCAAGATGAAAAATTTCCTGAACTTCTTTTAAAGTGGAAGGAAGGATGACTGTTTCAGGTGGATAAGACAAGCCGATGGTTTCATCCCTTGAATATTTGTCAATCATCCCTATGGAGTTAAAGACAGACTTAGGTCCGGAAATTTCGGTCAAGCGCCTGAACAGCGCTCCATCGATTTTGTTGTAGGCAGGTCCTTTCATATACGAATCCAATTTCTAATCACTAGTTTGTATCACCCAGGAAAATTGAAGTCAACTCGAACAAAAGGATATGACTAAATGTGACAAACTACAGACAAAAATCGTCTTTCTAAATTAAGAAGAAAAAACTAAAACCTGGTCTATATCGACACCATCTCCTCATATCTGCAATGCTGTCAGAAACTTGATCTGGCCGCTGGATAATAATTTTAATGCTGACGTTAGTGAACTCAACCTCTCCTTTCCTCTGTTTTTATAGCACGAGCCTATCCTAATTAAAACTAAAAACAAAGGATTAGCCCAGTGTATCCCTGTCCATTTGATAAGTCTCCCCTTAATAACTTTTCATATTTAGAACCAAGCTCGACAAAAACAGAGCAGGATGCCCTCGAACTTGACACATACCTCCACCTCTGATAAAACCTTTATTTAAAACCCTCGATTCGAGTCATACGAATCTATGCAAAGGAGATTCTCATGAAAAAAAGAAATTTTTCTCTCGGTATCTGGCTGATCATCGGTGTGTTTCTACTCAGCTGTATCCCTGCCGTAGCTCAGGGGAAAAAAACACGGGAAGATACACAAAAGACAGCGGAAGATTCCCTTGAATCCCTGTCGCTCAACGCATTTAGAATTCGGTCAATCGGGCCGGCACTGACTTCAGGGCGGATAGTCGATTTTGCCGTAAATCCAAAAAACAAAAGCGAATATTATGTCGCTACAGCTTCGGGAGGCATATGGAAAACCATCAACGCCGGGACGACTTTCAGCCCGATCTTCGACAACCAAGGTTCATATTCCATTGGTTGTGTCACCATGGATCCCAACAACACCAACGTGATTTGGGTCGGAACCGGAGAAAACAACAACCAGCGTTCCGTGTCCTATGGTGACGGTGTGTACAAATCGGAGGATGGAGGGAGGTCCTGGGCACATTTGGGGTTGAAAAATTCCGAACACATTGGCATGATCAAAATCGATCCCAGAAATTCCAATGTCGTCTATGTGGCGGCATACGGACCACTGTGGAGTGCAGGAGGTGACAGGGGCCTTTATAAGTCCTTTGACGGTGGGAAAACTTGGGAAGCGGTTCTCACCATCAGCGAGCACACGGGTGTGAGTGAAATCCATTTGGATCCCCGCAATCCGGATATCCTCTATGCCACAGCCCATCAGCGGCGGCGGCGTGTATGGACACAGATCAGCGGTGGGCCCGAATCAGGCATTTATAAATCAGGCGATGCAGGCAAAACCTGGAAAAAAATCAACCGGGGTCTCCCCGGCGGAGACAAAGGCCGGATTGCCCTTGCTATCGCTCCTGCTGATCCGGACATCATCTACGCCATTGTCGAAGCCCAGAGGAGCCAGCAGGGTTTTTTCAGGAGCACCAACGGCGGCGTTTTATGGGAAAAACGCAGCAGTTTTGCGACTTCCGGAAATTACTATCAGGAACTATTTGGCGATCCCATGGATCCGGAAAGAGTCTATGCCATGGATACCTTCCTGCAGGTGACCGAAAACGGAGGACTCACATTCACCGCTCTGGGAGATCGAAGCAAACACTGGGACGCACATGCGTTTTGGGTTGATCCGGATAACACCCATCACTATCTCAATGGAAATGACGGCGGCGTGTATGAGTCTTTTGACCGGGGCGCAACTTGGAAATATATGTCCAACCTTCCCGTTACACAGTTCTATAAAGTGGCTGTTGATAATGGTGAACCCTTTTACCATGTGTACGGGGGAACGCAGGACAATTACAGCATCGGAGGCCCATCCCGGACGATCAGCGCTCACGGCATCGTCAACTCGGACTGGTACATTACTCAGGGTGGAGACGGATTCGAATCCCAGGCCGATCCCGAAGATTCCAACATCATCTATGCCCAATCCCAGCACGGAAGTCTTGTCCGTTTTGATAAAAAAAGCGGCGAAAGAATGGGTATTCAGCCTAAACCAAGGAAGGGAGAAAAAGCCTACCGCTGGAACTGGGATGCTCCTCTTCTCATCAGCTCCCATTCACACACACGCCTCTATTTTGCCGCAAACAAAGTCTTCAGGAGCGACGACCGTGGAAACACCTGGCAGGTCATCAGCGATGATCTGACACAGCAGATCGATCGAAACAAATTGGAAGTTATGGGCAGAGTTTGGCCCATGGATGCGGTCGCAAAAAATGCGTCCACATCTCAATACGGGACTATCGTTGCTCTGGATGAATCCCCGATTGAGGAAGAACTCCTTTATATCGGAACGGACGACGGCTTGATCCAGGTCACAGAGGATGGCGGTGTCACATGGACAAAGATCGACACCTTTCCTGGAGTTCCTGCCAGGACCTATGTCAACGACATTATCGCATCCCAACACGAGAGGAACACCGTTTACGCCGCATTCAACAACCACAAAAGCGGGGATTTTAAACCCTATCTGCTGAAAAGTACGGATATGGGAAGGACATGGCTTTCGATTTCCTCCAATCTTCCCGAACGAGGTTCCGTCTATGCCTTAGCAGAGGATTTTATCAAAAAGGAACTTCTTTTTGCTGGTACGGAGTTCGGGCTGTTTGTCACACTGGATGGAGGTAAAAACTGGAAACAGCTCAAAAGCGGGCTCCCAACAGTTGCTGTTCGCGATATCGCCATCCAGAAAAGGGAAAACGATGTTGTGCTCGGCACCTTCGGCCGTAGCTTTTATGTCCTGGATAACTATGTACCCCTGCGCTTTTTGACTGAAGGGGTCCTCTCTAAAGACGGATTTATATTTCCTGTCAAGGACGCCCTTATGTTTGTTCAAGATTTTCCGTTAGGGACTTTGGGTTCCAGGGAAAAAGGATTCCAGGGTGAAAGTTATTTTTCGATACCAAATCCTCCTATCGCAGCCACATTCACCTATTATTTGAAGGACTCCATTCAGACGCTGGAGGATAAGCGGAAAGAAAAAGAAAGGGAACTCATTAAAAACAACAAACCTGTTCCCTATCCAACTTATGAACAGATGCGTGCAGAGCAAGAAGAGGAGACTCCTTATATATTCTTTACTATCCTCGATGAAGATGGCAATATTGTTCGGGAACTCAGAGCCCCAGCGCGAAAAGGCCTGGTGAGAACAACGTGGGATTTAAAATATCCGGACCTAAGGCCCGCTAACGTGCGTGACGCGAGCAACACAACTTCCGGTCCTTCCAGTACATTTGTCCTCCCCGGGACATACAAGGTTTTTCTCGCCAAATGGATCGCCGGTGAGATCACCCAGTTGACAGATCCCGTCGAATTTAATGTCAAAACTCTGGGGCTTGCCTCCCTGCCCGCTTCTGATAGGGCCGAACTGGTAGAGTTTCAAAGCAAAGTCAGAAAGCTGAACCACAAGGTCAGCACAGCAGCTGCTGTTCTCCAAGAATTGACAACAAGAGTAGGACTATACAGAGCAGCACTCAAGAGCGTGACCGTCTCTCACGAAGACCTTTATGCGGATATCAAAGCTCTTGAGACAAAACTCGGAGAGATTCAGCGTAAGTTGTCTGGAGATAGAACGTATTCCCAAGTTGATTTGGATGCCGAACCCGGACTGTCCCGGCGCCTTAGTGGAATTATTGGAGAGCAGAGAAGTTCGACTTCAGCTCCAACTCAGACGCAGAGGGATAACTTCCGGATTGTCGAGGAAGAATTCATGCCGATCTATCAGGCTCTAAGAAAGATTGCTGCCACTGATGTCAAAAACATCGAAAAGAAGCTGGACGACATCGGTGCCCCCTACACACCAGGGAGATTGCCGGCCTGGAAATAGATTCTAATTATCATTTCTGGCGTTGAATTCTGTCAAATTCTTCGTCGTATTCTGGATTTATCTGTGTCGGCACCGGCGCTTCAAGATTTTTTCGCCAAGAATCGAGTAGACCAAACAGTTCTTTTGCTTTTTCAGGATATGTCTCAACCAGATTAGTGGTTTCACCGATGTCCTCTTCGAGATTATAGAGTTCAAGCCCTCCATCCTCAAAATATTCATGAAGCTTCCAGTCTCCCAGCCGGACAACCGATCCAGGCCGGGTCCGGAAAACAGGGTCGCGCGTCTCGTGATTGCCGCCCTCAAGATAGATGGGAAAATGCCAAAATAGTGGTCTCTCTTTAAGCTCACCGATTTTTTTCAACAAGGGCATCAGACTGACTCCATCGAGACTTACTCCTGTTGGTTTTGAAGTTGACATCATCTCTAAAAATGTTGGATAGATGTCAATCCCACTCACTGGAGTGTGACACAACGTGCCAGGCTGAGTTTTGCCCGGCCAGCGAAAAATCATGGGCACACGGATTCCTCCTTCGTAATACGAACCTTTTCCAGCCCTTAACGGCGCCTGAGAAGTAAATCGCAAAACACCTCCATTATCGGATGTAAATAAAACAACAGTGTTGTCAAATAAGGACATATCTTTCAGAGTTTGCAGGAGGCGTCCTACATTTTCATCCACACTCTCCACCATCGCAGCATATCTGGCATTATTCTGGCCGACAGTTCCTAGTTTTATTTCGTATTTTTCGTGTTTTTCCGGTTTAGGCTGGAGGGGTGAATGAACAGCATAATAAGCCATGTGCAAAAAGAATGGACGAGATTGATTGTTCTTTATAAATTTGATGGCTTCCGAGGTCAGCCTATCAGGAAGATACTCATCATCCCTGCCATCTGAGAGATCAGGATTTTTATAGGG
>CAZWHQ010000045.1:0-35202 GCA_964633715.1 uncultured Eubacteriales bacterium | reverse complement strand
GTTTCTTTTTGATGAACATAGAACACTTGATATTAAGGGAAGGCATGGTGGGCGAAACTGGATTTGAACCAGTGACTTCTACCGTGTGTAGAATACACAGGATGCCCGAAAAAGTCACTCTAAGTTATTGTTATGATTTACAATAACTTGCATTCATCCTGATTAACCTATTCTATCCTTTGTTATCCTATTCTAACCTATTTTTGCGCCATAAAAAGCCACAATTTAGCCACAATATTAGGAGGTAGAATGCCAAGAATATCCGTCGAGATATTACTTGAAAGAAGGATTTCTGAGTTCAAGGGGGCAGAATGAGAGAAGAAGAAAGAGCTCAATGAGATCCAGATGGAGCTCAGGAAAAACCAGAAAGCACTAGAGGTTCTTACAGGAGCTTCTCCGAACTCGGCCAGGAGGTCAAAGCATGATGCAAAAGAAGTACGAACCTAATCTTTTTCCATGTGAGATCTGCAGGGAGAAGGTTCGTTTAAAGGCCTTAAGGAATTGTCAAAGATGTAGTAAATTTCTTTGTTGGTTATGCGTTCAATTTATTGATCCGTATACACCTCCAGGAACTTACTATAAGCCGCTTCCTTTAAGATTAGAATTTGGAGATCATCCAGCATGTCCTCGGTGTTATGAAGAGATTAAAAGAGAGAATGAGGAGAAGGAAGCAGAATACGAAAGGCAACAAGAAGAAATATATGGAACAGAAGAAGAAAGACAAAAAC
Organism: uncultured Eubacteriales bacterium; assembly: GCA_964633715.1. GTDB lineage: Bacteria > Acidobacteriota > Aminicenantia > Aminicenantales > Aminicenantaceae > JAUWVG01. The sequence goes on along the minus strand of CAZWHQ010000045.1, from coordinate 34,474 downwards.
GAGCAGAAGAGAAGTGTGGAGAGTTTGAAGAAGATTAGGGGAGACGTGCCGAGGATTATTCTTCAGTCAATGGGCCATCGCATTGGATTCAAAAAACAGTTCTCCTTTGGGAGAAGTCTATACTGATTTCAGTGACCTGATTATAAGATAAGCAGAGCTGGTGGCTGTTAACAACTAGGTTGTAGGTTCGAGTCCTACCCGAGGAGTTATTTTTTTAGAGATAGTCAGCGAAAACATTTAAGCACCTTTAGTCAAAATCTGGTACTCCTGCATTACAGGGATGGAGAGTTCAATTTTCTCTAACAGTCCTATCTGGCCATAGACAATTTCCTAAGCATTTCAGGAATTTCTATGCGCTTAGAAAATACCATGAGCGGTCCGAATTTAGTTGAAACAAAACATAGAGATCGTGGAAAAATAAGAACCAGAAACTGCAGGGTCACAAGTCGATTTAGACGACAGGGATCTATTCACGCCTGTTGAAGATTAGGAAACAATCCCTTGACAGATGAGTTTTAAATCTGCTTTAATGTATTGAAAATTTAGCTATGAGAAAAAAAGACGTTTCTGTTGAAAAAAGAATAATTCATATGCCCTCCCTCTCTATCTACTATTACTATTGGGCGCTTCGCGCTCATAAATTTTAATACCCCCAAAAAATTTCTCTCTCACTAAAAACAAGTCTACTTGTTTAAATTTCTCTCCATTATGAAAAGAGGTGTTTGAAATGAATGATATTAAGCTAGTAACTTTAGGAAAAAACAAAAAAACCATTATTCAGGTTGGTGATGTGCATGTGGGCCAGGATTTTGTGTTGATTGCTGGACCATGTAGTGTTGAAAGTGAAGAACAGCTAATGAAAATTGCTGCAGCAGTGAAGAAAGCTGGGGCAAACATGCTCCGCGGAGGGGCTTTCAAACCGAGGACTTCTCCCTATTCGTTTCAGGGCCTTGGATTAAAAGGTCTCAAGATCCTAAAAAAAGCTCAAGAACAGATTGGTATGCCTGTTGTATCAGAAGTTCTTGATCCCCGTGATGTCTCTTGGATGTGTAATTATGTCGATGTTCTTCAAGTTGGTGCCAGAAATATGCAAAATTTTTCCCTTCTCAAAGAAGTCGGCCATGTAAAAAACCCAGTCCTCCTTAAGAGAGGGATGTACTCAACTATATTGGAATGGCTTAGCTGCGCAGAGTACATATTGAAAGAAGGAAATCCCAACGTGATTCTCTGTGAAAGAGGTATAAGGACTTTTGAAACATACTCCCGAAACACCCTTGATCTCAGTGCTGTGCCGTCAATTAAAGAACTCTCTCATTTGCCCATAATCGTTGATCCCACCCATGCCACCGGCAGAGTTAGTCTAATTCCTTCCATGAGTTTGGCTGCCGTGGCTTCAGGAGCAGATGGATTGATTGTGGAGGTCCACAATAATCCTGAAAATGCTCTTAGCGACAAAGACCAAGCAATGACTCCGGAATTCTTTTCTGGCATAGCAAAAAAGATCTTCGATTTACACAATTTTATGGAGAAACAGAATTGAAAAGTATGGAACTGTCCTCTGTTCTTGGGAAGTGCACCGTCATTATAGGTGAATTCCTGGAAAACTGGATTAAAAAACAGTCAAGGAAAAATCATGTGTTCATCACAGATACTAATATATTCCGGTTGTATGGAAAATTTTTTACTGAAACTCCTACGATTGTATTAGGTACAGGTGAGCAAGAAAAGAATTTAAACACTATTCAGCGTATTTATCAACAATTAATGGAGTTTGAAGCTGACCGGACAACTGTGATAACAGGAATAGGAGGTGGTATGGTCTGCGATATCACTGGATTTGCTGCTTCAACTTACATGAGGGGATTGCGCTTTAATCTAGTGCCAACGAGCCTGCTTGCTCAAGTGGACGCAAGTATTGGCGGAAAAAATGGAGTGAATTTAAGGAAATACAAGAATATTATCGGAACATTTACTCAGCCGGAGCACGTGCTCCTGGATTTCAATCTGTTGAAGACGCTTTCCCAAAGAGAAGTTACATCCGGTGCTGCAGAGATAGTCAAGCACGCTCTAGTCGGGAGCAACTCTTTCTTTTCTTATCTTGAAAAGAACTCATCAGGTCTATGTTTGCTCGAGCCTGATGTGGTTGAAATGGCGGTGATGGAGTCAATCAGAATAAAATCTGAAATCGTCAGGGCAGATGCAACAGAAAAAGATCAGCGGCGAATACTCAACTTTGGTCATACTTTTGGACATGCCTTTGAAAAAATATTAGGGATTACTCACGGGGAGGCTGTCAGCTTGGGAATAGTCGTCGCTTCAAACATCTCAGAGTCTATGGGTTTATTAAACAAAAAAGAAAAAAACAGAATCCTTGTCCTGCTCAAGAAGCTCAATCTGCCCACCAATATTCCCAAGGAAAAATCGGCGATTCTCGACACAATAAAGAAGGATAAAAAACGACAGAGAGACAATGTTTATTTTGTTCTTATTGCAGGAATCGGGAAGCCTTGTATTAAAAAATTATGCTATATTGAATTGGAGGAGAACTTTTATGATCTGTGTGAGTCTGAAAGAGACAAATCCTGAAAAACTTCTTCGAATATTGAAGAAAATTGAGTTTGCAGAAATTCGGCTGGATAGCATGACTGTTGATATGGCGAGTGTTCGAGATATGTTTTCTCAACATCTGAATTTGATTGCCACCTGCCGGCCTGGACTCCGGAAAGATATGGATAGAAAAACTCTATTGTTAACCGCAGTAAAGGCTGGAGCTGCATATGTGGATATTGAAGTCGAAAGTGATGATGTTTTTAAAGATGCTCTGGTTCAAGAATCCCGGAGACAGGGATGTAAGGTCATTGTTTCTTATCATAACTTTTCGAGGACACCGGATAGAGCTGAACTTGATAAAATTGTGTCTTGGTGTTTCGAATCTGGGGCAGACATCGCTAAAATCGCCTGTCAGGTTCGTTCTAAAAGGGATAATGCACAGATTCTTGGTCTCCTCAGTGATCCCCGGCCCCTTGTGGTATGCGGGATGGGTTCTATAGGAAAAATCACTAGAATCGTTGGACCTTCTCTTGGCAGCCGATTCACATATGCCTCACTCGAAGAGGGAGAAGAAACTGCAGAGGGACAAATTTCAAAAACACAGTTGGAACAAATCTTGATGAGAATAGAAGATGTCTGAAAATATTTTCGCCGTCGCCGGGAAACCTATTCTTAACAGTCAGAGCCCCTTTCTCTTTCGATCTTTTTTTCGTGCCTTAAATGTTGATGCTACCTATACTCGAATATCTGCTTCGAGTGCCGAAGAAGCCCTGCAAACAGCTAATGCAATCAAACTTTCTGGGATGAATATCACCTCACCATTGAAAGTAAGTATGGTCAATCAATTGGATTGGATCGATAGCCATACAGATAAGATCAATGCTGTCAATACTACTGTTCTCAGGCAAAACCGATGGCGTGGTTATAATACAGATTATAAAGGCGTAATCCAAGCCTTGAAATTCAATGACATTAATCCTATAGGCAGCAAAGTTGTCATATTAGGAGCAGGAGGTGCGGCTTGGGCAGCGGCATATGGTATGAAGATGTCAAAAGCAAGAAAAATCACCATTTTGAATCGAACTATCGATAAAGCAAGAACTCTTGCTTTCAGTTTGGATTGCGAATACGCCCCGCTTAAAACTTTGTCCAGACACATTGAAGAGACTGATCTTCTGATCTCTTGTATCCCAGTACCATTACGTGAATTGGAGGTATCAATTATCCGAAAAAATTTAATTTTTATGGAGGCCAATTACAAAAATAGCCATTCTGGACAAGAAATAAAAAAGGAGGAAAATGGACTCAGGAAGGTCAGCGGATTGGATTGGCTTTTTTTCCAGGCTGTTCCAGCCTTCCGTTTTTTCACTGGGTTAAGGATTCCGGAAAAGATACAAAAGGATATACACTCGATTTTCAGAACAAGGAAAGTGCTTCAAAAGCCGCATATTGCTTTAATCGGTTTTATGGGTGTGGGCAAAACAGCAGTAGGCCGACTTTTGGCAGAAGGAATGGATTATGAATTTGTAGATACCGATCACGCAATCGAGAAGCAATCGGGACAGATAATTCCGGAAATTTTTAAGCTCCATGGGGAAAAAGCTTTTCGCGAATTGGAAACATCAGTGATACAGAAAACATTCAAAGAGTCCCTTCCCATGGTTGTCTCCTTAGGAGGAGGAGCCGTTGTGGATGAAAGAAATTGTGCTGTTGTTCGGGAAAACTGCCAAGTCGTCTGGCTTTGGGCATCTGTTCGTTCCGTGATAAATCGGATCAATCTTGACACCAGGCCGCTTCTCAAATCATCTGATCCCAAAAAAAAAGTAGAGAACCTTTTGGCTGCGCGGAAGCCTTTCTATGCCGAGCTGGCGGATCTTGTGATTAATACAGAACAGGGAACACAAAAGGATGTTGTCAGGAGAATTAAAGATGAAATGGATTAGACCATCGGAAGTTGAAGGGAAAATTAAAGCTCCGCCATCAAAAAGTATGATGATCAGAGCCACTGCCGCTGGGCTTTTAAGTGATGGAGAAACACAAATCCTAAATCCTTCTTTTTGTGAAGATGCTTTAGCTTCGATTTGCATTGTTGAAGCCCTCGGTGCAAAAGTGAAAAATAAAAATCAAGAACTAAAACTCATTGGAGGAACAGGACCAAATGGAAAGGCTTCTTTGGATTGCGGGGAGTCAGGACTTTGTATGCGAATGTTTACACCAATCGCCGCCTTGTTTAAGGACTCAATTATACTAGAGGGAAAAGAGTCTCTTCTTTTACGGCCGATGGGAATGCTTGAAGGCTCCCTTAGTGAGCTAGGATGTTTTATTCGGACAAACAATGGCTGGCCTCCAGTCGAAGTGAAAGGACCTCTAAGCGGTGGAAAAGTCCATGTTTCAGGTTCTATTAGCTCACAGTTCTTAACAGGCCTTTTGATGACCCTTCCCTTGTGCGAGAAAGATTCTGAGATCGTTGTCCATGATCTGAAAAGTGCACCATACATAGCCATGACTCTTTCCTTGTTGTCGAATTTTGGAATTGTCATCGATTTTGAAAAAGATTTTAGTCGATTCTATATCAATGGATCACAGCGATATCTGAATACGACCTATTCTGTAGAAGGAGACTGGTCTGGTTCCTCTTTTTTTCTTGTAGCGGGTGCGATCGGTGGAAAAGTTGTGATTCAAAATCTTCCCATGCAAACTCTCCAGGCGGATAAGAAGATCATCGAAGCCTTAGAGCTTGCCGGGGCAAAAATTCACACCCAGGACAATTTCATGACTGTGGAGCAGAATTGTTTGAATGCCTTTCAATTCGATGCTAACGATTGCCCGGATCTATTCCCTCCCCTTGTTGCACTGGCTTGTTCTTGTCAGGGCCGTTCTGTAATCCATGGTATTGAGCGTCTTCTTTTTAAGGAATGCAACAGGGCTGATTCACTTTTAAGTGAATTTAGAAAAATTGGGGCAAGGATAGAAATTGAGAATGGAAAAATGATTATAGAAGGCAGTCCTCTTGAAGGGGGCGAAATCAATTCCCATGGAGATCACCGTATCGCCATGGCAGCTGCTGTGGCAGGAACCAAGTCTCTGAAGGGAGTTGTTATAGAAAACTGGAAATGTGTGTCAAAGTCATATCCAGAATTTTTTGAAGACCTGAGTTTTATCAGTAGGAGAACGATATGAACAGTTTTGGACAATTATTTCATATTTCTCTTTTTGGGGAATCACATGGGGACGAAATAGGAGTTGTAATCGATGGGTGCCCGGCAGGAGTTCCCCTTAAAAGAGAGGAATTCACAAAAGACCTGACGAGAAGAAATGCGAAAAAAAAGGGAAGCACTCCACGAAGGGAAACAGATAGTCCGATGATTAAGAGCGGAATATTCAACTATAGAACCACTGGGGCTCCGATTGCCATTTTTTTTGCAAACAAAAATATTCGGCCACATGATTATCTCCCTTTCCAAACACTTCCCCGGCCTGGTCATGTAGATTTTGTGAGCCGCCATAAGCACGGCGGGTTTCATGATTCAAGGGGAGGGGGCCATTTCTCAGGCCGCCTGACGCTTGCCTTGGTAACTGCAGGAGTCATTGCAAAAAAATTGATTGTGCCTGCAGGGATCAATTCGAACATATTGGAAATCGGGGGCTCGAGAGATTTCGATGGAATCATCGATAATGCAATGAAAGAAAAGGATTCACTCGGTGGGATTGTGGAATGTCGTATCAAAGGCCTTCCGGTAGGATTGGGAGAGCCTTTTTTCGATTCCGCAGAATCTCTAATCAGTCATCTGGTTTTTGCCATCCCGGGAATTAAAGGTATCGAATTCGGTAGTGGTTTTGACTGCAGCCGGATGAGAGGCAGTGAGTATAACGATATCGTTATCAACAAGAAGGGCAAGACGGGCACCAATCATACAGGCGGAATAAACGGAGGTATAACCAACGGAAATGAGGTGATATTCCGGGTGGCCGTTAGACCCACTTCAAGCATCGCGAAAAAACAGGAAACGATCAACTTGCAGACCGGACAGAGAGAGGGGATATCCATAAAAGGCCGTCATGATACCTGTTTTGCCTTGAGGATGCCGGTTATAGTCGAAGCAGCAGCAGCCATTGTATTCGTGGACTTACTGCTGAGGGCACAGGCCATCCCGAGAATCTGGGGAGGAAAGAAATGAGCTTGTCGAAAATAAGGGAAAAAATTGATTTTATAGATAGGGAGATATTAGAAAAATTGAATGAGCGCATGGAACTTGCCTTGCACACAAGGAGATTTAAGCTGCAAATCTCAGATGGGCAGCGTGAGACGCAGATCTTAGAAAGAATCAGAAAATACTCCATGCGACATCCTCTTATCGAATCTGATTTTGCTGAGAGGATATTTTCTGAAATCATAAAAGAGAGTAACAGACTTCAAGGTGGGGAGGAACAATGAGAATCGCAATTTTGGGTGCTGGAAACATGGGTACATGGTTTGCCACTCACTTAAAAGAGAAACATGAAATTGGAATTTACGATGAAAAAATTGAACGGCCAAAATTGATTTTAGGAGTTTCGGCATTTAGCGAGATATCTGAAATCAAGGATTTCCAACCTGAGCTTCTCATCAATGCTGTAAACATACAAAATACGATACGCGCTTTTGAATCTGCTGCTTTGTATCTCCCGGAGAAATGCATTATCACCGATGTCATGTCAGTGAAAGGAAAAATTAGTGAATATTACAATAGCTGTACCTTCCGTTTTGCTTCTATCCATCCTATGTTCGGCCCGACTTTTTCTAATATCGAAAAACTTGCGGAAGAAAATGTCATTATAATTCGAGAATCATGTCTTGAAGGGGCTCTGTTTTTCCGGGGCTTTTTTAGGGAATTGGGACTTCGGATTTTCGAAAACTCATTTGACGAGCATGACCAACTGATTTCATATTCTCTAACTCTCCCTTTTGCATCATCTCTTGTCTTCGCTGCAAACATGAATTCGTCGACTGTACCAGGGACTACTTTTAGGAAACACTATGAAATTGCGCAGGGACTCTTATCAGAGGATGATACTCTGCTGGCTGAAATTCTATTCAATTCTTATTCATTTTCCCAGCTAGAGAAAGTCACCAACAAATTAGAATTTCTTAAGCATGTTATCCAGCAGCGGGATTTTGATGAAGCAAAGGAATTTTTCAATCGCCTCAGAAAAAATATCACGGGTGAAAAACAGATTTTTAACGGATAGGTTAAGTCCGGCCCTCTGTCGTTAGAATTGGATTCAACCTTAAGAAGATATCACACCAATTGTTTTAAAAAACCTGCGATTTTCTCGATACCGCCCTTGTGGAACAACTCGATCAAATGGCTTCCGATGACAGCCGCATCCACTTTTCCTCTCAACTGATTGATGTGTTCCTTTGAGGAAATTCCAAAACCGGCAGCCACCGGCAGTTTACTGGCTTTTCGGATGGTATCGATAAACATGAGTCCTGATGGATCGATTTTTTTTTGTGCGCCTGTTATTCCCACTTTTAAAGTTGTGTAGATAAATCCACTTGCCCTTTTTGAGATAGTTTTAAGCCTGTTTGTTTTAACATCGGGAGACACAACCAAAATGGGATGGAGGGATTGTTTACGGGTGATATCCAGATAGTTCATGTGTGTTTCATCAAATGGGATGTCGGGCAAAATTAATCCGCTAATTCCGGCCTCTGCACTTTTTGTCACAAACCGTTCAAGTCCCATCTGATAGGCAATATTTGCATAGGTCATAAAGAGAAGGGGAACATCAACGCGGACGCTCATCTCCTCTGCCAGATGAAAACAATCCTCAACTTTGACACCCAGATCAAGAGTGTGCTGGTTTGCCCGCGTTATTGTGGGTCCATCGGCAAGAGGATCTGAAAATGGGATCTGAATTTCGATCAAAGAGACACCATTGTCAGCCATAGTTTGAATTATTCTTTTGCTGGTTTTTATATCCGGGTATCCTGCAACGACATGAGTTATGATCTTGAGATTCTTTGCATTGGAAAAAATCTTGTCGATTCGATTAGTCATCTGCTGCCTCATTTTTGAGAAAATCGATCCAATTTTTCAAATCGAGTTCTTTTGCGGTGATGAAAAGATCCTTGTCGCCCCTGCCTGAAATATTGACGACCATGAGATTATCTTTAGGAAGCTTTGAGGCAAGCTTGAGTGCAAAGGCCACTGCATGTGCCGATTCAAGAGCAGGCATAATTCCTTCTGTTTTTGTCAGTATTGTGAAGGCCTGGATGGCTTCATCGTCAGTGACGCTGTCAAAGTGGATCCGCTTGATATCATGAAGGTACGCAAGTTCAGGACCAATTCCCGCATAATCCAGGCCTGCACTGACGGAATGAGTGGGTGAAATTTGTCCGTCTTCATCCTGGATAAAATAGGATTTGTAACCCTGTGCAATTCCCGGTTTGGAATGCTGGCTGAATCTACGGGCATGGAATCCCGGTCCTGGACCGGTTCCACCGGCTTCCACACCATAAAACTGGATTTTTTCTTCTCCAAGGAAAGGGGAAAACAATCCGATCGCATTTGAGCCGCCTCCTACACATGCAACAAGTGTGTCGGGCAGCCGGTTTTCTGCTCTCTTGATCTGTTCTTTTACCTCTCTCCCGATGACAGATTGAAAGTTTCTCACGATTATCGGATAGGGGAAAGGACCCAGGGCGGATCCTAATAGATAATGTGTGTCTGCCAGATGTTCAATCCAGTATTTCAGAGCCCCATTTACGGCATCCTTGAGGGTTTTGGTTCCGAACTCCACTGGAACCACTTCTGCTCCTAACAACCTCATGGCATAAACATTGGGGTACTGACGTTTGATATCCTTTTCGCCCATAAAAATTTTACACGTAAGTCCAAACTTGGCGGCGACCGTGGCTGTCGCAAGTCCATGCTGTCCGGCGCCTGTTTCAGCCACAAGACCGGATTTTCCCATTTTTTTTGCCAGCATCGCTTGGCCTAAAACATTGTTTATTTTGTGTGCACCTGTATGGGCCAACCCCTCCAGTTTTAAGTAAATTTTGCTCCCCCCTGTTTTTTTTGTGAGGTTCTCAGCAAAATACAGAGGCGTTGGCCGGCCGGCGTAATGTGTCAAATGACTTCTCAGCTCTGCTTGGAATTCTGTTTCCTGACTCAGCCGTTCATAGGCCATTTCGAGCTCATCGAGTGCAGAGATCAGCATCTCGGGAACATATTGTCCGCCGTAAGGTCCAAAATACATTTTGTTTGAATAATCCTTATTTGACATGATGTTCTTCCTGAAGTTTTTTGAGTTTGTTAAAAAATTCTATCATTTTATTTAGGTTCTTTTTGCCCGGTTTATCCTCAATTGAGCTGTTGACATCCACCGCAAAAGGATTCAATTTAATCACACGGTTGATATTGCCGGCAGAAACACCGCCTGCGATGATGATTTTTTTCCCTGTTTGAATGGCTTTTATCCCGATATTCAGATCAAACATGATTCCTGTCCCGCCATATGTATTCTTTTTGAACGTATCAAGTAAAAAAAACCTGCAGTTATAATGCTGGATAAGATTCAAAGAGTGTTCATCCTGAATACGAATGGCTTTCCAGTAGGGGAGCCCCAGTTGCTGGCAGAAATCAGGATCTTCGTCACCATGAAGCTGGACAATGTCCAAGCCAACATTCTTGTACACACTTCGGATCCTTTCGATGCTGTCATTGACAAATACGCCAATCTTTCTGTGTGATCCCTGAATCCCCTGATGAACAATCTTGGCCGCTTCTTCTGAAGTGAGGGACCGAGGCGACCTGGAGTAAAAAATGAAACCCGTATAGTCGGCACCAAGGCGTATTGCGGCATTGTAATCTGCTGAATTTGTCAGGCCGCAGATTTTGACTTTAACCATAAACAAGCTCCATTAAAGCACGTGTGACATCCTTCTGTCTCAGAAGAGATTCACCGACTAACACTCCTGAAAATCCTTTGTTTTTCAATTCAATAATATCCTGATGTGACTTTATTCCGGATTCGCTGATGACATGGATACCTCTAGGAATTTTGGGCTTCAACCGAAATGAAGTATTGACATCAATCTGGAAAGTTTTGAGATCCCGGTTGTTGATACCAATGATTGCTGGATTGATTTTGAGGGCACGTTTCAGCTCGTCTTTGTTGTGAACCTCGACAAGGACTTGCATGCCTAAAGAGATGCTTATGTCATATAATTCCTTGAGTGCAGCATCGGTCAGACATGCAGTGATCAGAAGTATTAAATCCGCTCCCAGGTTAAAGGATTCATACACCTGGAAGGGATGAACGAGAAAATCTTTCCGCAGGACAGGAAGCCTGGTGTGGTTTTTAATATCAAAAAGAAAATGTTTTTTCCCAAAAAAGAAATTTTTTTCAGTGATGACCGATACGGCAGAAGCTCCGCCTTTCTCATATCCAAGAGCTAGTTCAACAGGATTAAATTCTTCCCGGATTATTCCTTGTGAGGGTGATCCTCTTTTCACTTCGGCCATGACAAAAAAGTCCTTATCCAAGAGAGAAAGAACATCAACAGGCTTCACCCTCTTCTCTAAGATAAAACGGTCGGGTGAAAACGCTTCAAAATTTAATGACTCATCTTGGATGATGCGGTCAGTTATGGTTTTGAGGATTGAATCCATGTCAGCTCTTTGTTTGTCTTATCAAATCCTGGAGTTTTTTCATAGCAGTTCCCTGATCTATTGAATGTTCGGCGAGTTTTATGGCCTCCTTGAAATTTTCGGCTTTTTTTGCCACATAGATCGCGGCTGCGGCATTGATCACCGTAACATCTCGCTTAGGCCCCTTTTTTCCTTTGAGAATATCGAGAGTTATTTTACAATTTGTCTTTAAATCTCCTCCCTTCAAATCTTCTGAAGAACAGATAGGAAATCCGAATTCTGTGGGATCGAAATCATAATTTTTTATCCAGCTGTTTTGGACTTCAGACACCTTTGTAGTGCCTGTCAAGGTTATTTCATCCAGGCCGTCTGAACCGTGCACAACCAGGGCTCTTTCCATCCCCAGATTGACAAGCGCTTTTGCGACCTTTTCAGTGAGACCAGCATCAAAGACTCCGATGATCTGGTAGTCTGCTCCGGCGGGATTGACCAGCGGTCCAAGGATGTTAAAGACCGTTCGGATCCCGATATCGGTGCGGACAGGAACAGCATGTTTCATGGAGAGATGAAACTTTGGAGCGAACATAAAAGCGATACCTATTTTATCCAGTGCATTTTTAACCACTTCTGGAGGGGTAACTATGTTTATCCCCAGCGCCTCCAGAATATCGGCACTCCCGCATTTTGATGTGATGGATCTGTTTCCGTGTTTGGCCACCGTGACTCCGGCTCCAGCTGCAACAAAAGCGGCTGTGGTAGAAATGTTGAATGTTCCACTAGCATCCCCGCCAGTTCCGCATGTGTCTATGACCTTGCGGCCATCCGGTTTTTCGATAGGAAAGGCCTTCTTGCGCATGATCCTGGCAAATCCAGTCAATTCGGAAACAGATTCGCCTTTGAGACTCAATGCGGTCAGGAAACATGCAATTTGCGCGGGGCTTGCCACTCCGGATGTAATGGCATCCATGACTTTTTCGGCTTCTGCATCACTGAGGTTTTTTCCGGCAAATACTTTTTTTATGGCAATCTGGACGATTGATGGCTCCGGTTTATGGCTCAGGAAGTTTTCGAGGATCATGTAACCGAAAGAAGATCCTATGGATTCTGGGTGAAACTGAACGCCCTCGATGTTGTGGCTTTTATGTCTGACCGCCATGATATCCCCATCATCACTGACGGCCGACACGTCGAGCTCCTCAGGAAGGGAGATTTTTCGGATCACCAGGGAATGGTATCTCACGGCCTTGAAAGGATTCTTGACTCCGGTAAAGATACCTTTTCCATCGTGTGTGATTTCCGAGGTTTTTCCGTGGTAGATGTTTGACGCCCGGACGATTTCTCCGCCAAAAGCAGCTCCGATACACTGGAGTCCCAAGCATACTCCTAATACAGGAATTTTCCCTTTGAATTCTTTGACGAGATCGACCGAGATACCGGCTGTATTCGGTCTTCCCGGCCCGGGTGAGATGATGATATGCGAAGGATTTAACTGCTCAATTTCTGGGATAGAGATCTCATTATTTCTTTTTACGGTCACATCATAGTTCATTTTCCTGAGGTACTGGAAGATGTTGAAGGTGAAGGAATCAAAATTATCGATGAGAAGAATCATTGATCCCTCCCTTCCTTGGTGAGGCGAATAGCTTCCATCAATGCAAGGGATTTGTTTATGGACTCCTGGTATTCATTTTCAGGTACAGAATCGGCCACAATGCCGGCTCCTGCCTGGATGATGGCAAGCCCATCCTTGAGGATTAAAGTCCGGATGATGATACATGAATCCATGTTTCTGTTGAAACCGAGATTGAATACCATTCCTCCATAAGGGCCCCGTTTGTCCGGTTCAAGCTCGGCGATGATTTCCATGGCCCGAACTTTTGGAGCACCTGTCAGGGTTCCTGCTGGAAAAGTGGCTTTGATGACATCAAAAACATCGTAGATATCGTCCAGTTCGGCTTTGATCGTTGAGACAATGTGCATGACATGGGAATATTTTTCAACAGCCATGAAATCTGTGACATCAACACTGCCGGGAGCGGCGACTCTTCCCAAATCGTTCCGGCCGAGGTCAACAAGCATCATGTGCTCGGCCCGTTCTTTCGGATCTTCGATAAGTTCTCTGGAGAGCGCAAGATCCTCTGCTATGCTCTTTCCGCGCTGCCGGGTTCCGGCGATCGGTTTAAGGAGAATTTCCTTGTTCTGCACACGGACCATCACCTCAGGAGATGAACCCACAAGACAAAAGTTTTCGAAATCCAGAAAAAAAAGATAGGGAGAAGGATTGAGTATCCTGAGTGTTCGGTAGAGCTCAAACGGTGAGATTTTGGTTTCCACCAACATTTTCTGGGATAGCACTGCTTGGATGATTTCACCATCCATGATGTTTTGTTTACATGTTTCCACTTTCTCCAGAAAGACATCTTTATCCATGTTGAAGCGGACGTTGATTTCTTCTCCTGGGGCTGCGTTAGGCTCGTTATAATTTAGCCTTTGGGACAAGGCTGAAGATATTTCTTCTATTTTTTTGACCGCCTCTTGATAACTCAATCGGGGATTTTTCCCGGGTGAGGCCGACACGATCATGGAAATCGACCGTTTAATCGTGTCATAAACCAAAACGACTTCAGGAATAATTAAAAGGCCGTCTGGGATGGAACTGTTTCCGTTTTTTACCGGAATGTCCTCGAAGAATTGAACGGTCTCGTAGCCCAGATAACCGATGGCTCCTCCGAAGAAAGGAGGAAGGCACGGGTAATCAGGAGCTGAGAATTGTTTGAAATATTCCTTTACCCGTAGCAGAGGGTTGTCCATTTCAGAAATTTGCTGTGTCGATTTAACGCCATTTTGATACGCTGTTATTTGGATACGGCGTCCTGTGATCCTAATCTCACATTTTTTTCCAAGGGCGATGATGGAATATCTTCCTACGTTTTCTCCATGTTCGACGGATTCGAGAAGGAATTTGGCCCGGGTTTTTAAAAAAATGGAGAGGGGAGTCTCGAAATCGGCACGCTCTTCACGTAAAACCGGAATGATATTGAATTTTTTCGCATCTGCTAAAAATTGTTTTTCATCTGGAAATATCATTGTCTTCTCCGTTTTCAAAATTTGCTATAGAAAGACCTTAAAAAGAAATTCTTCCTACTTTTTATAAATAAAGACGTAGAATTATTGGGCGGAGGCGACCGCCCACCAGGTGAAAGAGAAGATGGATCTATGTGAGGGCGAAATTAAAAATGAATCCAATTTTACTGGCATGAAAAGGAATATATGGATTTTCTTGATTCATGTCAAGCAAAAATCAGCATAGTCTGATAAGCCGACAGTCACAATTCTCTACAAAAACCGGTGCTTCCTTCATTAAATGTTGTTACTTAGCCGAAGACTGTTTCGGTCAGCTAAATTGGGCAACTAATAATATTTTCCAAAGCTGAGGAATGCAATATTCTATCTGAGATATTTAAGAGTGCTACCTATTCTACAGAAGATATCACACTAATTGCATTTCTCTCTTTACCTGTTGATATCAAAGAAAATAAAAATTATCTGAATTTGTGCTGTGGATAGAATTGTGGCTGAAAAATACCTCCCAAGTGAATCAGGGGGGAGCTTGTTGGCCGCTCCGGAAAGGTGTGGTGGGCGATACTGGATTTGAACCAGTGACTTCTACCGTGTGAAGGTAGCACTCTGCCGCTGAGTTAATCGCCCAGCCAGAGTTCTATTTTTAGTCGATTTCTTTCTCATTGTCAATTTTGTTTTTTTGAGATCCATGAATAAAACTTAATGAGGTTAAGTATTCCTAATGGAGGATAAAAATGGAACCTCTTTTTTGGATACTGATTGCGATACCTTTTTTTCTCACTATTTTGGGTTTGTTGGTCTGGAGTCTTGTCTGGGTTCACGGTGACGCGATCAAACGAGGAAAACCTGGATGGGCCGTAGTGCTTTTAGTTTTATTGTTGGATTGGCCAGTAAGTCTTCTCGTCTGGCTTGTTTTCCGGCCGGACATCAAGGAAGCACAGCTCCCAACAAAATCAGATTAAATGGATAATTGGGGCCTGTCCCCATTTCTTTTCTTTCTCCATTCCCTTGATTGACAAGTCTTTCTTTTCCAATTATAAATAGAATCATGGCTATACGAAAATGTCCGTACTGTAAGGCAATCATTGAGGAAGGAGCAGAATATTGTTCCAACTGTGGAACACAGCTTCTCTTTCCTGAGGATGAAAAAATCGAGGAAGAGATCCCTGGTGAAAAAATCGTTGATGACGACTCTGATGACGATGACGAAGAAGCGGTGATAGAACCTCCAGAGGTTGAACCTCCTGAGAAAAAAACTGAAGAATCCAAAGATCTCCAGGATGTTGAAGTCCACCAAAAAGCAGAGGAGGATGGTCAGGAGAAAAAAGAGGTTCAAGGAGGATTCCATCTTGAAGAACAAAAGGTTCTGAAGCAAGAGCAAAATGAGGAATTTGAGTCTGAAGAGGAAATACTCGAAAAGGAGTCTGTAGAAATCAGTTTAGAGGACATAGATGAAAAAGACGTCATCAAAAAGATAGAAAAAGAGATTTTTCCTGACAGCAAAGAAGAAATCTTGAAGATAGGGGATCTGGATAAACCTGTGGAATCTTCTGAACTTGAGAAACAGGATATCGACCGGTTCATAGAGTCTATGAGACGAGACCAGCGTAAGGATACTGCACCTGTCCCATCTCCAAGGGAGTCGGTTGAAGACCTTTTACACAAAGACGAAGAGCCCGCAAAGGAAAATGTGCCCGACTTTGTGTTGCCTCCTGAGGAATCCAAAGATATCGAGGAGCCTGTTCACGAAGAACCGGTTTTAGATGAGCCTGGCGAAGAAGAACCAGAAGAAGAAATAATTGTCGAAGATTCACCTCCTCTTTCTTCCGCTCCGCCTTTTTTTGAAAAAAAGGCAATTGTTCCTCCAACTGATGAGCTGCCAGCCTGGGCTTCTAAAATTAAAGAAGAACCGCCTTCAAATATCCCTATGACCGAGGAAGAAAAAAAATTTGTGCCTCAAGAAAGACCACCCACTATGGATACAGGAATGGGGCTGCCCGAGGTCGTAGCTCAAAAGGACCTTCCTTTCAATGAAGAAACTCATGTCGCAAAAGAGGAAAAACCGAAGGCTCTCCCTTCACAATTTTCAAACTGGATTAAGCCCAGGATTTTTGATGTTCTGTTTATTGGGGCTGTGTGGTTTATTACAACCTGGATTGCCTCTTATGTGATGGAAGTCAAGCTTTTTAAACTTATTTCCTCAGCAGCTCTTCTTTTAGTTGTTTTTTATGCTGTTCTCTTGGCCGCATACTTATTCTTGTTCTTCTTTTTTCTTGGTGAAACACTTGGTGATTACCTTTTTAATCAGTTTCGTGGGACTAGATCCGATCCCTTAGCTTGAATTCTCGTCCGAGAAAATTACTTTTTGCTTTTTCGTTTTGAACAATTTTCTTCGGTGTGTCTTCCACGAGAATTTTTCCTTCATCTATGACATAGGCATAGTCGGCAATTAAGAGAGTATCCCTGACATTATGATCAGAAATGACAATTCCGATGCCCTGTCTTTTTAAATTGAGGAAGATTTTCTGGAGATCTTTTATTGTTAACGGATCGATTCCTGTAAAAGGTTCATCCAGCAAGAGGAATTTGGGTTCGATAACCAGGGATCGGCATATCTCCAATTTCCTTCTCTCCCCGCCGGAGAGGCTATGAGCTGACTGTTTAGCCAAAGGTTGAAGTCTCAAATCATCAAGAAGTCTATGGATTATTTCTTTTCCTTCTGCCTTTTTCTTGCCTTGAAGCTGGATGATCATTTTAAGATTTTTTTCTACGGATGTTTTGAGAAAAACAGAATTTTCCTGTGGAAGGTAAGTGATGCCTTTTTTGGCTCTTTGATGAGTTGAATATTGAGAGATGTTTAAATCATTGAGCGTGATTGTCCCTTCATTGGGTTTTATCAAGCCAGCGATCATCTGAAAAGTTGTTGTTTTACCTGCACCGTTCCTGCCTATCAATCCGATAATTTGACCCGACAATACTTTTATGTTGACACCATTGACCACATAGCGCCGGCCGAAGCTCTTTTTTAAATTCTCTGCTTTAAGAACAGATGTTTGCTCTTTACTACTCATGTCAACTAAAATACTAGAGTCAAATGAACTAGCTGTCAAGAAAAGATGAAAAAGGTGATCAGCGCCTCCAGACGAACTGATCTTGTGGCTTTTTTTCCTGAAGAACTGGCTGGGATGCTTGCGGAAAAAAAGGCCAAAGTTTATGGGCCGTCCGGACATACCTACAGTGTTGGACTTGATCCGAAGGATGTGCATTCTATTGTTCTCTGGTCGAAAAATTTCGACAACCTTATCCACAACCGTTTCCGTTTGCGAGAAAGGCTCGAAAAATACGATTCTCTCTACTGCCATTTTACTATCACGGGTTTGGGTGGTTCATTTATCGAGAACGGCGTCCCCTCCCCAGACAAAGCTCTTGCTCAGCTGGATTCATTGATAGAGATTGTTGGTCAACCTGAAAGAATCTCTGTCCGGTTTGATCCTATAGTTTTTTGGAAGACACGGGAGGGGGAAGTAAAAACAAACATCGATTTTTTTGATATATTGGCCCCTTCTCTTTCCGCAAAGGGGATCAGGACTATCCGGTTCAGCTTTGCTCAATGGTACAATAAGGCCAAACGAAGAGCCGATCGAGCAGGTTTTGTTTATGTGGATCCTTCTGCTGAAGAAAAAAAAAGCAGGGCGGCCGGCCTTGTTTCGACCGCCAAAACTTGGAATGTGTTCCTTTATTCCTGCAGCCAAAAGTTTCTGACTGAGGTGCCGGGAATAAATCCTTCTTCCTGTATAAACGGCACCCTGCTGCAGAGTCTGCATCCACGAAAAGAAAAAACGTCGTCAAAAAAAGATAAAAGCCAGCGATCTGAATGTGGCTGTACGGAATCCGTCGATATCGGAAGCTATTCTTTGTCCTGTCCTCACAGCTGTCTTTACTGTTATGCCAATCCTAGGATTAGGACTGGTTAGGAAGGATAGGAGATGCCTTCGAGTTCAAGAAGGTATTTTTTCAGATGGAGCCCTGCCGAGAAACCACCCAAGCTTCCCACTGCCAGTACACGGTGACAGGGGATAATGATGATGAGAGGATTTTTTGAAAGGGCCTGGCCCGCACTGCGGAAGCCGTTGTGATTCATTTTTCGAGATAGAGATTTATATGTTTCCGTCTTTCCGTAAGGAATTTTTGCCGCTTCTTTCCAGATTTTCTGCTGGTAATGAGTACCAAAAATAAAATGGATAGGAAGCTTGCTCAAATCAACCCTCTGACCATTAAAATATTGATTGAAGAGTTTGTGTTCATCCTTAAAAGCTGAAGGGTCTGATTTTGGGGAAAATCCTTTTCTTTTGAGCAAATCCTCGGTTTCGCGGATGTCTTTTTTTGTTTGAGAATAGTGAGCCAAACATAGGCCTTGTCCGGTTTTAGCAAGGAGGATTTGGCCGAGAGGAAAGGAGAGGATGGAAGTGATCATTCTGGGCTAGATGCCGACGCCCAGACGTTCGGCAAGGGCAGGCGGAAGACTGGCCTCTATGATTTTTCTCTGTGCTTCACCAATATCATACTCAAGACGGAAAAATTTGATTTTTTTTGTCTTGGAATCATAGATGGCACACGCAGCTCTGGGATTTCTGTCTCGGGGTTGGCCGATTGAGCCTGGATTGATGAGGTACTTTGTGCCCTTTTCGATCTTAATTTCATTTGAATTTCCGGTCATAAAAGTACCTTCGACAAAATGATCCTTTTCCGTATAGACAAAGGGGAAATGTGTGTGGCCAAAAAAGCAGATGGGAGTTGTGATGTAAAGAAAGGCTTCGGCTGCATCAAATTCTCCGAATATGTAGTGATCCTCATCGAAGGGTGCTCCATGGCAGATAGTAATTTCATCGTTTATGACGATGGGGCCCTTTTTGAGCCGCTCGAGATACGTCAGGTTCTTTTTCAGAATATTCTCTCTTGTCCAGTGTATGGCCGAAGCAGCAATGGGATTAAATGTCTGAACGGTCTCGATTTCACAGACGGCCTTATCATGGTTGCCCCGAATCGTGGATATCGGTTTCAGCCCGCGTATTTTATGGATGATATCGTTTGGGGAAGCCCCATAACCGACTAAGTCTCCTAAAAATAGATAGTGATCGATTTTATACTTCTGGGCAAATTTTAAGAAGACAAGGAAAGCTTCGAGATTACCGTGGATATCCGTGAAGATTAAATAACGCATTTCCTGTCTTATATCACATTTTTATGGAAAGAATCATACATTTTATTTGCTTGAAAAGAACTTCTTACGAGCGGACCGGAGACAACATCCTTAAATCCAAAATCCAAAGCGATATGTTTGAGCTGTTTGAACTCGAGTGGAGAGTAGTATTTCTGGACGGGAATATGTTTTTGAGTGGGCTGGAGATATTGACCGATGGTGAGGAGTTCACACAAAGCCTGTCTGAAGTCGGAAAAGGTTTGAAGAATATCTTCCATTTTTTCCCCTAATCCTAGCATTAGGCCCGACTTGGTGACCATTCCTTTTTTTGCGGCCGTTTTGAGGATACCGAGTGACCGGTCGTAAAAATCCATGGGCCGGTTGATGAGAGGATAGAGGACAGCGGGCACTTCCAAATTATGGTTGAGGATGTCTGGATGAGTTTCTATAACCGTTTGGAGCGCAGCGGTGTTTCCATTAAAGTCTGGGATAAGAGCTTCAACTTTTGCCTGTGGAGATGTGGCCTTAATCTTTGAAATTGTTTCAGCGAACAAGCGAGCTCCTCCATCTTCCATATCATCTCGAGTGACAGAGGTGATAACGACGTAATTGAGACCCATGAGAGACACCGCTTCAGCCACTTGCGTGGATTCGTTAGAGAGGGACGAAGTTGGGACTCCTTTTTTGACCGCACAAAATCCACAATTCCGAGTGCAAGTGTCGCCCAGGATGAGAAATGTAGCAGTCTTTTGTGACCAGCATTTAGATATATTGGGGCACTTGGCACTCTGGCAGATAGTGTGGATGTTTTTTTCTTTCAGAAGTTTGGAGATGTAGAAAAAGTTTTTGTGCGATGGGAATCTTACCTTGAGCCACGGGGGCTTTTTGGACGTTTGAGATTCAGAGTGAAGTTCCAAAGGTGTAGTTTTAGTAGTCGAAATACTTTTCTCTTCGTAAGCGCCTTCTCATCCGCTTGCGGGCCTGGATATCTTTCATCCGCCTCTTCTCGCCGGGTTTATAGTAAACGGAATGCTTTTTGATCTCTTTGATGATCGCTTCCTGCTGTACTTTCCTTTTAAACCTTTTGAGTGCAGATTCGATAGATTCGCTATCTTCTACAACAACAAAAGCCACGAAACTCACCTCCTCTATTCAAACAGAAAATTTATACCCGAATCGATCTATCTTGTCAAGGTTAATTAAAAGAGTGGTCTTGGTTATGGGACAAGGACAGTGAGTGCACGAGGTTTTATAGCCAGTGTGATTTTGTCTCTTATCCCGAGATGTTCCCCATGATATTGGACATGAAGATTTTGGCCTTTAAAAATGGCTTTTTTTGCTTTAAAGTGTTTTTGCCTTTTTTGAAATGTGCCGAAATAGATGCGGGGAAGGGCAAACAAATACTGGGTGGGCGTGATCTCAAAAAATGTAATATCGATAAAGCCGTCGTCGACAACGGCTTGTGGTGCGATTTTCCAATTGTAGCCAAAATAGTTTGTCTTTCCGATGATACAGTCAAGAGCCATTATGGATAGGAATTTGTTCTCAAAAGGGTTTCCGGTATCATCCAATCCTTCAACGAATTCGACATGAAATTCTTTTTGGGGGAGCTTGAACATTTTTAATCCAGCCTTGACATGCCCCCAAAAACCGGGAATGTTGTGCTGATTCTTTTCGTAGGTGATTTGTGCGGTGGCTCCAATGCTGCCGAATGTGGCGGCATGTCCTTCAATATCGATGATGTCGATTTCTTTTTTTTGTCCGCTTTTGATGAGAGGGAGGGATTTCCGTGGACTCAAAGGGATTCCTAGAGATTTGCGGAAAGCATTTCCGCTTCCAAGCGGGAGTACGGCCAGGGAAGTGGCCTTTCCCCGATCGGCCTCCATGATACCCTGGATGACGTCGGCAATTGTGCCGTCTCCTCCAGCGGCTATTAAAATGTCGCTTTTTTGGCTCAGAGCTTTTGCTTTTTGAATGGTGTCGGCCTTATCCAAAAAGCTGTCGTAGATTTGACCCGGTATATGGTTTTGGAGATAGCCCCTCATCTTTTTATGCTTTTTCCATTTGTGGTTGGCTGCGGCGGGATTAATGATGCATGTGATATTGTGTTGAGTCATGGATTGAATCTTTCTGTGTCTAGTTTTACCAGAATACTCAGGCTGCGGCAATGAGATTTTCAGGAGCAGGAGTGTATGGAGTTTTGGACCGTTTCTTTCAGACCAGCCTGAAGGGAATAGCGAGGTCTAAAACCGAAATCTTTTCGAGCTTTTGCTGAGGAAAATATCCAAGGGGTTTGGGTCATCACCCTCCAGAGTCGCCGGCCGAAATAGATTTGGACGAAACCAGTGGATTTGAGAATATCAATAATCCAGGCTGATAAATAAATAACTTCTTCTGGTAGGGGAAGAAAAAGGGATGCTCCCAGGACATGATCTTTTAACGTAAGAATGATATTTTTCCAGGAGTGTTCGGTTCCATCCGTCAAATAGTATATCTGTCCGATTGTTTGAGGAGATAGCGAAGCTTGGATAAGACCTTCGATCAGATCATGGATATAGATAAGGCTGGTCAAACCGGTTGTCTCTTTGAGAAGAGGTACAACTCTTTTGCTGATGAGTTTTATAAGGAGCTCGGTTTCAGTCTGTCTGGGGCCGTAAACATTGGGGGGACGAATGATTGTGACCGGAAGCCTATCCCAGATTGCATATAGGGCTTCCTCTCCACGCAGCTTGCTTTGACCGTATTGGGATGTGGGGCAGCAGATTTGTGTTTCGTCTGAAATAGAGCCGGGAGGGGATGGGCCGGAGGCTGCAATAGAAGAAATATAGACAAATCGTTTAAGATTTGGATTGGAGTTGAGAGTGGCTAAAGCAAGGTTTTTGGTGAATTGGTGATTGGCCCGGTCATAGATGTCCGGATGTGTGGACCGGATACGTGCGGCGACATGAAAGACATAATCCTGACCGTGAACGGCTTTTTTAAGGGAAGGTTTATCGTCGATGTCTCCATTGATGAACCGGACGGGGAGGCCGGAGAGGATTTTTATCCTGCTTTTTGGCCGAATCAGACATGTGACATCATAGTTCAATGACAGCAGCGATTCGACCAGATGACTTCCAATAAAACCCGTTGAACCCGTTATTAGGGCTTTGGAAGTCATGGTTTCAAATCCTTATGCTGTTTTTTGGGGATAAATTTGACTAAGGGGATGTACATTAAGAGAGACAAGACGATAAAGATGATGAAGTAGACATAACCTGGGAGGACAACACGGTGGCCGAAGAGTGCAATCAGATAGAGGCGTGGCAGGCGTCCGATAAAGAGGGCCAGAAGGTACTTAAAGAGGGGAAAGCGGGCCATAACCACAAGAAATCGGAAAGGATAGATGGGAACAGGTGTGAAGGCCACGATCAGCATCGTCCAGAAGGGGGCCTTGTTAAAGAGCCGTATGAGTTTGACGATAAATTTATGTTGGAGGATTTTATCGAAGAGTTTTCGGTCGACGATATACTCAAAAAAAGTGTAGTTGATAGTTTCACTGGCCAGTATTCCGGCTACTCCAACGAGGGCGATGATAAGCGGTTCATGGAATCTGGCAAAGAAAATAATCGCCGGATCATATGGAATGACATCGATGAGAAAATTTCCGGGGATGGAATAGAGAAATAATACCCAGAGGTGGCGGCTGGCTCTAAGGGATGAGGAGCTGAAATAGATCACAAACAGGGCGGCGACAAAAACAAGTTCGCCGAAAAAGATGACTGTGCGAATTCGGGGAGAGACGGGTGTCTTCATTCAAGCCTTAGTAGCGCTGAATCATAACTTTTGGTTTACCCATTTCTTTTAGCTGGATATGACCCTGGTTTGGGGCGTCAAATTGTCCGTTGCCGTCCACATCGATGAAAATTGGGTTGGTCAAGGCATAGGGGAGTGTGGCATTTTCGAAAAGACCTGAACCTGCACGTGCCTGGAGAACGGGATAGAGGCTTTTTTTACCAAGAACTTCTATGGCGATGTAGGAATCTTCTGAAAGTGTCAATCCGATTTCCTCGGAAAATTGGATGATAGATCCTGTGTCGGCTGTGACCGGAAGGATCATTTTTCTTTGGCCATTGATGATTAAACGCACTTCTCCTATTGACACCCATGGTGTGCATTGCACTTGAATATTGATAATCACTTTGCCGTCTTCGGCTGTAAGTGAATCTCCCGGGATGTGTGTTTGATTGATGGTGTAATCCACAATGGGGCCGTTTGAGGAAAACGAGTGCCCTTTTTTTACGGCATTCAGGAGGGCATTAACATCCAGGTTTTGTCCTTTTTCTCCGTTGTAATAGACATAGGTCCTGGAATATCCCGGTTCGCCCATGGCTATGGTATGTGAATCTGAGCTGCCGACGATAGGGAAGTAGAGGCCCATATTGTTGAGATGCAGCCAGTCCATTATGGCGGTGAAGTTCGAGGAGTAAAAATAAGGGCCATTCATAACCTCAAGTATATCAAAAGTTGTGTCAAAATTGGTTTTTGCTGTTGCCGCGGAGTTCAGGTCAAGCTGGTAGTTGTTGAAGTAACCGATGGTTCCGGACCGAGGGTGGTTGACTTGGAGGATGGCCTGGGGATCCCGTTTTCTGCTGGCCTTAAAAAGAGGGCCCGCCTCTGGAGAAGCTGCGTCTATAGCTCCATTAAACAAGGCTTTTTTGTCTGGGATTAGAGGGTAGGTGTTGAAATGAATCACGCCGCCTGTGGTGACCTCACTTCCGATGATCACGGCCAGGTATTTGTCCAGCTCGAGCTTTTTGAGATCCGGATTGTAATCGTTGATATAATTGTGGTCGGTCGAAACAGCCACATCTATACCCTCAGCCACAACTGACTTTATTCGTTCCGATATGTTGACCCTGCCGTCGGAATATATGGTGTGCATGTGGGGATCCAGTGATATGAATTTTTTTGTATCCACAACCTTATCGATGACAAAAGCCAGCTCCTGTTTATCTCTGCTAGACATCGGAACTATTATCTCAACGATCTTCTGATCCATGGTATACTCGGGCCCCCGTGAGGCATAGGCAAGATACGTTCCCACAGGCAGGAAAATATCCAAACCTATTTCGGGAGGGTAGCAGGAGTTTTTGGATGACTCCCAGTATCTTCCACTATTCATCGGGTTTTCAGGGGAAAAATAAGGAGAGGGTGTCGGATCGAGGCCGATAAATGTCACTTTCCCCGGAACATGTTCGCCCTCCGTGTCTGTGATTTTTAAGTGGACTAAGGCCGTAGAAGGGCTTCTTATCGTGCAGATGTTGTTTTCGTTTGATTTGACAGAAAAAAATCTTTCGTTTACAGCCGGGAAAAAATTGCTTTGTGCTCGATAGACTCCTTCCGGGAGGAGGACGTCATAGGAATATGTGTTTCTTAAATAGGAGCGGAAATAGACGACATTGGAGAGAGCATCTCTAATGATGAGTTCCATCTGAGTGCCATCGTAATTCGTAAATGAGAGGGTGGCCTTTTCGGGCTCGATGCCGGTAAATCCGTAGAGGTTTTTAAGCAGGATTTGGGCATCCATGTTGGCGAGTAGAGAGTAGTTGACGGTGAATTTTTCCCCGGGGGGCAGACTATCCGGCGAAATTTCACCTGAAGAGAGGAGCGGATTCTTATTCATCCATCCAAGGAAGTGGTCTCCTCTTGGATAGACGTTAAAATGGAGTTCTGGAGAATTTCGTCTGTTGAAGGGAGTGAAATTATAGCTGTGGTTGGCAGTAAAATAGACAGAATACCGGAGGTCTTCGAATGCTGTTTCTCCTGTGTTTTGAATTGTCGAACGGATATCGATCTGGCCGGTTTCAGGAATGAAAAAATATACGGTTTCAATAGCGGCATGCAGCCCTTTTTCCCCTTGGAATTCGGCAGTTGCAGAGAATTCAAAGGAGCCGTCTTCACTATTAATATTGCCCGGTTTTATGGAGCTGTAATTTATAAGTGTTCTCTTTCCATCTATACGGAGGTCAGGAGCGCCAAGGGCCATTTTACTCTTTTGTTTTTTACCTGCTGGAACCATGCTGATCAAGGTTCCTTTGGCATCGGCGATGTAATAATAATTATTGGAATACAGGCGCCTTGATGTTCCTCCAATGAGGATCAAATATTCGCCGTCTGTGATGAGGTAGTCTCCCTTTTCCCATATTGGGCAGAATTTTTCAGGCAAATCGTTCGCACTTTCAATGATTTTGACCTGAAATTCTGCGGCCTGTATGAAAAAAGGCATTAAAAGCAGGACTAAAAAAATTGATATTGATGTTGATTTTTTCATGAGATGTCTCCCTCCTGAGAAACAAATTTTATTGGCTAATAAAGATATACTAAATTAGTTTTGATTTCAACTGGGGCCAGGCCATTAATCTTTATGGCCTGGCCCCAATCCTTTTGGTTGCAGAGGGAGGGGCGTTTCGATAAAATTGAAGGCCTGAATAAAGATGAAGAATTTATCGGAAATCCACACGATTAAAGGAAAGAAATTCCTTCTGAAGGTGGAGACTTCTCATGACCACCCCGATTACCAAAAATATGAGGACCTCCGCTTTGAGATCTGGGAAGAACCCAATGACGAAATGCCCGGCACACGGAATATGGTCTGTGAAAATTATTTTAACGATGGAAGCGCCCTGTTTATTGCCGTCTATGTTGCAGATGAAGAGGGCACTTTCATTGAGGATGAGGAACATTTTGTAGGTTTTTCCTATGGTTTTGTTGGTGTAGAAGATAAAGAGGTTGGATTCAGGGATCCGGAAAATCTTGTCTATTACTCCCAGTATACCGGCGCAAGGGATGTTTATCTGAAGTATGGACTCGGCATCCTTATCAAAGAATTCCAAAAAAATATAATATTAGATATTTTTGGTGTGGGAAGAGTGTCCTGTACTTTTGATCCTCTCACGGGTGTCAATGCCTACCGGAATATCCATTTTTTTGGGATGGAGGTTGTGGATTACAAAGTGGCCCATTACGGCTCGTTTGGAGGGCGTTTGAACAGGCTAGATGTTCCCTGTGACCGGTTCTATCTTTATTGGCGGCTCAAAGAGGAAATCCAAACACCGGAAATCGATCTTCATAAACTGCTCAATAAGGACCACCTCGTTTTGTCCTCAGAATTACGAGAAGTTGACGGAAAAGACGGTCGGGTTTCTCTTGTCGTCCCCAAAGATCTAAATTGTGATCTAAAGGAAGATGTCTTGCTTATAGAAATTCCGTATGATTTTTATCCAATACTGAGGGCGACAGATGTTCCCGATGAAAACATAAAAAATGTTCCTTTAGACTGGAGGATGGATACCCGCAAAGCCTTTTTAGCTCTTTTGGAACGGGGCTACAAAATTGTTGATTTTTTGCCTGTCCAAATAGAAGAGAGAATCCGTGATTTTTATGTCCTAAAAAGAATGGAATAAAAAATCGGTTCTTCGTTAAGAAGGAGGTATAAAAATGAAAAGATGTGGATTGAAAGTATGGCCGATTATGCCGTTAAATTTATTGAAGCTTGGAAACAAATCAAAGATTAGTTTAATAATATACATAGAATTATCATAAAGGAGAGAATATCATGAAAGAGATCAGCAGAGAGGTCGAAAGCGCCATCAAAGAGGCCATCCGGTTGGAAATCAACGGACGCAAATTTTTTATGCACGCCGCTGAGATCACCGAACACGAGAAAGGAAAAAAGATGTTCCGATTTCTTGCCGATGAGGAAGTCAAACACTTGGAGATTTTTGGCAAGCTGTTCAGCCAGATTTTGGACGGTGAGGATTGGAAACAGTACATTCGAGATGAGGAGCTCCAGGGAGAATCTCCTCTAGTTGAAAAGTTAAAAGAAAGATTAAAACATGGAGAGGAAAAAGGAGAGGTCGAAGCTCTTAGAGTCGGAATGGAGTTGGAGCAAAATGCGATCGATTTTTTTGGCAAATCGGTGTTCAGTGCTGATGATTCAACGGCAAAAAAGATATTTCGCGAGATAGCCGAAGAAGAAAAGTTTCATTTCGATTTGCTTCAAGCTCAGTATGATTCGGTCACTCATTCAGGATTCTGGCTTGGCAGCGCTGAATTTCAAATGGACGGCAAATGGTAATGTTTCGGTTTTAAAAAAGTTTGTCCATGTCTGAAAAGATTGTCACAATCGATAGGTTGACCAAGATCTATTCTATGGGGAAAATCCAGGTTAAGGCACTCAATGAAGTGTCTCTTTCAATAGAAAAAGAAAAATTCTCTGGTATCACAGGGCCATCCGGATCCGGGAAATCTACCGTTCTCAATCTCCTGGGTGGATTGGACACGCCCACATCGGGGACTATTGAAGTTGAAGGCAGGAAAATTTCTCAGTTAAACAAGGAGGAGCTGGCCCGTTACAGGAGGGAAGGGGTTGGGATGATTTTCCAGTCCTTCAATTTGATCCCCTCTTACACCGCCATGGAAAATGTCGGACTTCCCCTTCTTTTTTCAGGAGTTCCTAAAAAAGAAAGAGGACAGAGAGCATCGGATGTTCTTAAAGTTGTTGGCCTCCAAGATCGCTGCTCCCATCGGCCATCCGAACTTTCCGGAGGTGAACAGCAGCGGGTGTCCATCGCACGAGCGCTCATCAACAGCCCCAGGATTCTTCTGGCAGACGAACCAACGGGAAATTTGGACAGCAAAACATCAAGGGAGATCGTCGAAGTGCTCTCAAAGCTCAAAAACGATCATGGTGTGACAGTCATTATGGTGTCCCATGAGGAAAGCCTGCTGAAGCAGTTTGCCAATGAGGTGATTTGCCTGCAAGACGGAAGAGTTATCACAGAGGAAAAAATCAGGTGAGGATAGCAGATCACATTGACCTGTCTTTTTCCAACCTGTGGAAGAAAAAACTCCGGACTTTCCTTACAACATTTGGAGTTATCATTGCCATAGGTGCCCTGGTCTGTATGGTTGCCTTCGGAAAGGGCATGCAGAAAAATGTGGCCGAGCGTTTTAAGGAACTTGAGCTGTTTAATTTTATTACGGTCTATTCTGGTTCACTGACACCAAGGGGCATACTGTCAGGGGAAGAGACCAAGGACACAGATTCCAAAGACATCGCCCTGGATGAAAACGCCCTCAAGAAGATTAGGAAATTTAGAGGTGTGGACCTGGTCCTTCCGGATATCCGGTTTCCTGCAGCCATAAATTTTGAAGAACAGGAGAAATTCAGTCTGGTCCAGGTCATTCCGGTTGAGGTGTCATCTTCAAAAGCCATGCAGTTTCGCGCAGGACAATCCTACACAGAAGACGAAAAAAATTCCGTAATTATCAGCGATTCTCTGCTTATTGGATTTAAGAATAAAGATTTTTCTTCGGTTATAGGTAAAAAAATAAATATCACGACACTGACAATCGATCTTTCCCATTTTAATCCTGAGGATTTGTCATCACTTTTTCGTGGAGATGACCTTCCCTTCGCTAAAGAAAATTATGAGATGACCATAGCCGGAGTGGCTGAAAACATGGGTTTTGGTGGACCGGCTCTTCTCAGAAGTGATGTCTATCTCGCTCCTGAAACAGCCGACACGATGAAAAGACTTCCCATCACTAATCTCTGGGATCTCCTGCGGGAACCTTCAGGTATAAAGGGGTATTCTCTAGTGAATGTCAGGTTGTCTTCCCCTGATTTTATCGATACTGTCAAAAATAAAATAGAAGATATGGGATTCCGCACATTTGCTCTTATCGACCAGTTTGAAGAATTCCAGAAAGGATTTCTTTTTATGGACCTATTTCTGCTCGCTTTGGGTATGATTGCCGTTATCGTAGCTTCCCTTGGAATCATCAACACGATGATCATGTCCATCATGGAGAGATATTCCGAAATTGGGATCATGAAGGCCGTGGGCGCCAGCAACAGAGATATCCAAAAAATCTTTTTCTTCGAGACCAGTTCAATAGGATTTTTGGGAGGTCTATTTGGCCTGGGACTGGGATGGAGTGTCAGTCTCCTGATCAACAAAGTCATTAATTATTTTCTCGCTAAAGAGGGCCTTCCCTACCTTGAATACTTCAATTTCCCTCTATGGTTATGTGTGGGAGCTGTCGGTTTTGCCATTGTGATAAGCCTTGTGGCTGGAATTTATCCGGCTGCACGCGCCGCACGCGTGGATCCTGTCGTTGCCCTCCGTCACAATTAGGAAAACGTGCTGTAATCCCTTTGGTGCAAAAAGAATGAGCTTTAAAAACTGTCCGATTTGTGGAGCGACCTTAAAATCCAAAAGCTTTGAAGGACGGGAGAGGAAGGCCTGTTTGGAATGCGGGTGGATTCATTACGAAAATCCTTTGCCCTGTGCTGCGGCTTTTGTCCAGAACACTGAGGGAGGAATTCTTCTTGTCAAAAGGGGCGTCGAACCTGGGTATGGTTTGTGGGGACTGCCGTCCGGTTTTATAGAGATTGACGAAACTCCCGAGATGGGCTGTCTGCGGGAACTGGAGGAAGAGACCGGGCTTAAAGGAACGATCGTCCGGTTGGTGGGTGTCTATTGCCAGGACTCATTTATGTACAAAAACGTGATAATTATTGGATATGAGGTTGACGTGTTTGGCAAACTTTTGCCAGGATCCGATTCTTTAGAGGCAAGGTATTTTTTGCCGAAGGAACTCCCTGAGATCGCCTTTCCTAGTCACAGTCAATTGCTTGTAGATGGAGTGAGAAAGTCTAAGACGTGAAAACTCATCTTGACTGTTTTCCCTGCCTCATCAGTCAGGCTCTCAATACGGCTAAAATGGTCACGACTGAAAAAGAAAAAATTCACGCGGTCTTAAATCGTGTCTGTTTGTTCCTTCCCACAAAAACGCTGGATGCCACGCCCTCTGAGTTTGGTCGAGAAGTCTACCGAATTGTATCTAGTGTCACCGGTGTCAGAGATCCATTTTTGAAGATCAAAAAACAACACACGCAGCAGGCCTTCCAACTCTATTCGAAATTAAAGGAACTCATCCGATCTTCGGAAGATCCTCTGATGACAGCCATTCGTTTATCCATAGCAGGAAATGTGATTGATTTTGGTACCACTGCGAAATTTGATATGGAAAAAGATCTTGCCGAGATCCTCAAAATGGATTTTGCCATCAATCACTATATGGAGTTTTGTGAGGCTCTGAGTGAGGCGAACAAAATTCTTTTTATTGGGGACAATGCGGGTGAAACAGTGTTTGACCGTCTCCTCATCGAAGAACTGGGGAAACCTGTGACATATGCTGTTCGTGAATCTCCGATCATCAATGATGCAGTTTTTGAAGATGCTGTAGAGGCCGGAATTGACACAGTCGCAGAGATTATTTCCTCCGGCTGTGATGCACCTGGAACCATACTCAGTCTGTGCTCGGATAAATTTCTTGAGCTCTATATTTC
The DNA here is from genome assembly GCA_964633715.1 of uncultured Eubacteriales bacterium. Taxonomy (GTDB): domain Bacteria; phylum Acidobacteriota; class Aminicenantia; order Aminicenantales; family Aminicenantaceae; genus JAUWVG01. Next base: position 3,603 of record CAZWHQ010000045.1, on the reverse strand, counting down.
TGTGGATTTGATCATCAGCAAAGGCCAGGGAAATTACGAAGGACTGTCCGATGAAGCCCGACCTATCTTTTTCCTTCTGAAGGCAAAATGTCCTGTTGTCGCCCATGATATCGATGTGCCTATGGGCAGTATAATTTTAAAGAAAGCAAAGACCTTAGATTAGTTTTCCACCTCTTTTGGCTTATCTTTTCTGATCTTCTTTAAGCACAAGGTGAGCACAAAAATATTCAAGATGAAAAAAAATAGTCTTAAAAGAAAACTCACATAAACGACATCCCATTCCCCTTTTGTGGCTGTCCAATCCGGCAAATCTCCGGACAACGTGATATCGAGATATTTCAGGATACGGGTGCTCACATATTCGTTTCTGATGTCATGCAGGGCCAAAAAGTCAAATACAGTCAAAAGGAACACACAAACACATAGACCTATAGTAATCTTTATCAGTAGATGGTTTTTTTTCATGACCTGTTCTCCCTTTGTTCAGAAGTTACATCCCAAATATCCTGTTGTCAAATTGTCGTGATTTTTTATTGATATATATGATTTGAGGTCAAGTTGAGCAGTGTTTGAACTTTTCCTTTTCGTGGTATATGATTTTTCCATCTTTATGTTGGGAAATGATGAGGAGGTTTTATGGGACATAAAATAGACCGCAGGGAATTTTTTAAAAAGAGCACCAAAATTGGAGTCACGGCTTTAGGGGCGTCTCTGCTTTCTGGTGTTGTGAAAGGGCCTTCATCCGTTTACGGTCAGGAAAAGGTCGATATCGCGGTGACGGTAGGTGAAAACTATTATAATAATACAGTTCGTGCTGTGGAACTTCTGGGTGGAATTAAGAAGTTTGTCCCAAAGGACGCAAAAGTAGCTATCCTTCCCAATGTGCAGCGCTGGCACCCCGGCACTTTCACCAAAGCTGAAATTGTAAGGGCTGTAGTCAGGATGTGCAAAGAAGCCGGAGCTAAAGAAATTAACTGCCTTTCATGGCTGGAAATGAACAACTGGGAAGCGACAAAATTAGATGTTGTGCTAAAAGAAGAGGGCGCCAATTTGAAATTAATAGCTGGTGAAGAAGCCAATTTCACGCCAGTGAAAATCGCGCCCGGCAAATCCCTCAAAGAAGCAATGATTTTAAAAGAATTCTATAAAAACGATGTCTTTATCAATTTGCCAATTACCAAGGACCATGCTGGGAACAAATTCACAGGCACATTAAAAAACCATATGGGTCTGAATTACCGCGTCAATAACAGAACTTTCCATAAGGAAGGATGGCAGACAGTACCCAGCGATATTCAGTTTCTCGACCAGTGTATTGCAGATCTCAACACGGTTGTTGTGCCGACTCTAAATATAGTCGATGCCACTGAATTTATTACGACAAATGGCCCCATGGGACCTGGGAAAGTCATCAAACCGCAAAAAATAGTAGCTGGATTGGACAGGGTAGCTGTCGATTCTTACTGCTGCACGTTGTGGGGGCTCAAAGCCGAGGATATTTTCACGATCAAAGCGGCCTACACTCATGGATTAGGCCAGATGGACCTTTCCAAAGTGACAATTAAGGAAATCAAGGTTTAGAATGGATCGAGCCAAAACAAAATTTTTTGCATAAATTTATTAGAGCAATCTGTTTTTTAGGAGGGTTTTATGGATACGTCCAAATTAAAAAATTATGTGCCATCCACGAGTTTTTCCAGAAGGGATTTTGTTAAATATTTTACTGCTGGATCGGCTGTCTCCCTAGCCTCATTAAGCAGGCTCAACGCGTCTATTTACCAGAGCGTGACGTCTTTGAATCAAAAATTCATCCGCGATGAATCTCCCGATGGAGTCTACTGGGATGCTCTGCGAAAGCATTATTTGTTCAAGGACGATGTGATCATGATGAATAACGGTACGGTTGGTCCCATGCCCAAACCTGTTTTCAACACACTGGTGGAGACTTTCCGGAGGCAGTGCACCAATCCCTATGATGTGTACAATTTCGTTTCTCGGAAAAAAAATGAGGTGAGGATCAAATTGGCCCAGTTTATCAATGCGTCTCCTGATGAGACCGTAATCAACAGGAACACAACAGAGGGGATGAATTTTGTGGCCAACGGGTTGGATATGAAGCCGGGCGATGAGGTGCTCATTTCGGACATGGAACATCCTGCTGGGATTCATCCCTGGAGGTTAAAGGAAAAAAGATATGGAATCACGGTCAAAGAAGTGCCGATAGGGCTTCCTCCAAAAAATGTTAATGATTTTATCAACCCATTTGAAAAAGCCATCTCATCCAAAACAAAAATTATAAGCATCAGCCATACCGTCTTTATCTCCGGGCTTATAGCGCCGGTTAAAGAGCTCTGTTCCATGGCGCATAATAAGGGGGTGCTTGTTGTCGCTGACGGGGCCCATGCGATTGGAATGTTGGCCCTCAACTTGAAGGATATGGGGGTTGATTTTTATGCCACCAGCCCCTACAAATGGTTGGGTGCTCCCACAGGTGCGGGTGTTTTATATGTGAAGAAAGACGTGCAGGACCGGTTGTGGCCCACAATTGCCTCATCTGGGTGGGACACGAATGAAGGCGCAATGAAGTTTGAGACACTCAGCCAGCGGGCCGATGCCATAATTGTGGCATTGGGTGAAGCCATGGATTTTCAGAATATTTTAGGCCAGGAAAGGATTGAGCGCCGCATTAAAGCTTTAGCTGGATATCTCAAGAAAGAATTAAAAAGAATCCCCGGTGTCAAGCTCCATACATCTGAAGATCCCTATCTGAGCGGTGGATTGACGGTGTTTTCTATTGAAGGGATAGATCCTGCAAATATCGTCAATTATGTAAGAGAGAAATACAATATTGTCGTAAGAACAGTGGGGAGTAAAGAGAAAGGGACCTATGGTGTTAGGGTGTCTACTCCAACATATGTATCCTACAAGCACATAGATTTGTTTTTAGAAGGTATTAGAATATTAGTGGGTCATAAAGGATAGGTTCCTATTTTTTATTTCCCAACTTCAGAATAGCGGAAGCAGTTTATAGTGTGGTCATTGACCAATCCTGCAGCCTGCATAAAGGCATAGCAGATTGTTGATCCCACAAAAGAGAATCCTCTTTTTTTCAAGTCTATGCTCATCGTATCTGATTTGGGCGTATTGGGGGGTAAATCTGCAAGATTTTTCCAGGAATTTTTTATGGTCTGTCCCTCAACGAACTGCCAGATATAGGCATCAAAACTGCCAAATTCTTTTTGAATTTCGAGAAAGGCCTTGGCATTCTGGATGGATGAATTGATTTTTTGACGATTGCGGATGATCCCTTTATCTTGTAGGAGTTCCTGGAATTTGATTTCGTCATACCTGGCAATCTTTTTGACATCGTAGTTGTCGAAAGCCTTGCGAAAATTCTCTCGTTTTTTGAGGACGGTCATCCAGCTTAATCCGGCCTGCATGGCATCCAGAACGAGAAATTCGAACAGTTTTGTATCATCATGGACGGGCACACCCCACTCCTTGTCATGATACTCTATCATTATTGGATCACTCCCCGCCCATTCACAGTAAGCATCTCCAGAACCGTGATGGCACTTAAGCTGCATAGCGGGCTAACTCTGC
>CAZWHQ010000044.1:0-35933 GCA_964633715.1 uncultured Eubacteriales bacterium | reverse complement strand
ACATCGTGATAAAAAGGAAGGGGGTTAGGATAATTTAGTGTGAAAAATTACACCAATAATCTCCTGGGAGGTGTGCCAATATCGCTCGAAAATTCTCCCTCTAACGAAAAGAACGTTATACGGAGATTTGTTGCATCCGGCACCATAATTTGATTTTGATTCGTAATGCACAAATTCCTAGGGCCGGCCAGCTCTCCAGGCCCTTGTCCCTTTCTTCCTACTGTTGTCACATAGACTCCATCACTATCAAATACTCTAATGTGTTTCTCTCTTGAGTCTAAAACATATATTCTCTCTTGTTCATCTACTGCAATATTTTCAATCTTAGAAAACATATATTCTTCAGGTCCTTCAGCAACACCAATAGATAGGTCTTCTTCAATACTAAAAACTTCTTCACTATAGATCGGCTTCTTCGGATTCTTCACTATTATCACACCACGCTCTTCCTCAATTATCCCTTTCCATTCATTTTTTTGTTGCTTACAGGAAGAAGTCAAAAAGACAAAAGAGATACCTAGTAAAGCAAGAAATGACATTAGATTTTTTGAGTTCAAGAGTATTTCCCTCCAAGTCAATCTATCATTTAAAACTAATACTTAGCAGATTAAGTTGCGTAATAGTGACTAATTCAGCTGAATATTTCAAGAATTCGGATACCTCAAAGACAAATCGATTGGGGAGGAATTTCTTTATTTAAATTCAGTCTTTGATTTCTGCACTAAGGACTAATATTAGTACTCTTCCCCACGAGGTCATCCCACTTACACCAACAACTAAATATCCATCTTCTTTCACTGTAGTATTATTTGAGTCAATAAAAATTTGGTTATTTCCCATAGGTGCAGACGAAAGAAGTTGGAGTTGATCAATAGTAATATTTCTTTTCCCAGGTTTATCAGAGCTCAAATTTACTTGTTGAATGCGTAATCCTAATGAGCCATAAAATTCTGATGCGAGCTTAAAAAAACTTGAACCGGATTCTTCTTTAACTGTTATAAAAAATGGCTTGTCAATCTGATAAGACTGGAATTTCCAAAGTTTGTTTAATTCATCAAGTACTTGCTTTAATCCTTTATCTTCTATCTCTTTCTGTTCCACTGTCTTTTCCGAAGCTCTAATAGCCTTTATGGTATAAACTTTAAAAAGTATACTCTTTTTTTCAACATCCATTTTTTTCAATAATTCTTCAAACGTGGATACATTCTTATTGAGTATTTTTACTGTAACTGTGTCCTTATACACAGTAGAATCGATGAGATAGAGCCTCGTAGCGTTTATTAAATCTTCTGGCCTGATATATTTTAATTGATATGTTTTTAAAACTTCAGTCCATTCCCAGGCTTGTTTTTCGTTCCATTTTATTTTTTCTTCACGTGACAATTGTTCGGTGTGGATGCTGGCTGCTGCTAGATTTAACGCAAAGATAGATACTAGAATACTAATTAATATAAATCTTTTTCTATTCATTCTTTTCCTCCAAAAATAGATTAAAGTCTCGACTCTGGATAAAGATAATCTTAATATTTTTATCCTTTATTTCGAATTCAGTGTAAATTTCACTGATTAGAGGTTCCGATATTTTCTGTACCGGAGAAAACAAACAAAGAACTATAAAAAGAATCATTGCAGCACTTGTGATAACTCCAAGAGGCAGTATCAATTTTTTTGACCATATTTTATGTTTGGATTTTAATCTTTCAGTTTTTGTTCTAAGCTCATTTTCTATTTTAGAAGGGATTGGAGTTTCTACACTTTGAACAAGTCTGCTAATTTCTTCATCAATATTTTTTTTGTTAAACATTGTCTTCTCCGAGTAATTCTCTAAGAGTGTTTCTGGCTTGATTGAGGAATGCTTTAATAGTTCCTTCTTTCAGATGAATAATGTTGGATATCTCAGATATAGAAAAACCGCTGTAATAAAAAAGGAAAAAAACCTCTCGATGTCTCGGCTTGAGTTTCTCAGCGTAGAGGTAAATGTCTTTTACGAGATTTTGTTGTTTTGTAGATGATATTCCACGACTTTCCACATCATTCAAAGTTGGCATCTTTCCCGCTTTTTTAAAATGTTTTTTAATCTCGTTATGAGCAATAGAAAAAAGCCAAGTACCAAAACTCCATTCTTTCTTGTAAGACCTAAAATACTTTAGTGCACGTAATACAGTCTCCTGAAATATATCATCGGCTTCTTCAGAATAATTCAGCGCTTTGTGGATAAAATTGTAGAGTTTTATCTTTTGAGGATTCAATTGCTCCCAGAACAAAACACTCGCGGCATTCGATTTTTTCTTTGCTCTTAATTTAGGAATGAATTCTTCCTTTTTATCCGGCGTAGTGGAAAGTATCGGATAATTATGTCCCGAGTAAGTCCTATTGCTATTCACATTATTTATATCTCACAAACTAAAAAAAGGTTAGATTTTTTTCAAAATATCAGAAATTTGAGTTTTTAATTTCAGCAAAACATATGTAAACAAGATTATTCAGTAATCCAACCGAAACGTGATGATTTTGTGATAATCCTTCCTCTCTATTGCATAAAAAAGATCATTTGAATCCTTGCAGCGGATATCATAGGAAAGATTTTCTCCGAGTATCGCATAACTTAGTAACTTTCCGGATGAATCGAATAATTCAACTCCAATTTCTCTCAAATCTTTTGATTTTCGGATGTTGAGAAAATTTGCGATATTGCCATCAGCCAATTGATATATTCCCATGGAATATTGGAAGACCTTGCCAATATAGGCTCCGCCAGGTCCGAATGATCTAAAGTCAAAATCTTGATCTTCCCTTTTTATCGCCTGCGCTTTTTGCACATCAGCGTAAAATTGAACTTCATATGGCTTTTTAATGTTTGATTGTCTGCTGATTATTTTTATCAGTTTTCTATTTCTATAGACAAAAATCTGATTGTCATAATAATATTTTACATAAAACATATCTCCATTATTATCAAAGAGGACGCGCCCAGAATGAAAACCTAAGTTTTGTTCCTCAAATTCCTTATTGTCAATAAATTCATAATCTATGTAGGAACCTGTTAATTTCCAATCCTGACTGAATTCATGAAACAGTTTTACGGAGCTATTTATTTGACCCAAAATTATATATCTATTTTCCATCTCAAATATTTTGGTAGGATCTATCCATGAATTCTCAAGTAATTTCTTCGTTGTCACTATGAGTTCTCCATTATCTGAAAAGACAGAGATCCGCCCCATCATGCCATCAAAAACAATCAATTCATCTTTGTTATTAACGGAGATAACTGAAACACTTTGAAATTCACCCGGTCCCTGTCCAAAACGACCTAAAGTCAAGATGTACTCTCCACACTTGTTGAATTTCCTAACCTCGTTCAACTGTCTATCTGCCACATAGAAATCGCCCTTACTATTCACTGCAATGTCAGTAATATAAACAAATAGGAATTCCTCAGGCCCGTCTAACTCTCCAATCTGGCGTTCTTTAAGGATAGATACATTGGCCTCTCCATTTAGATCCCACAGCCCTTCTTGTGGATTCCTCACAAAAGTCACTCCATCGACCTCTTCGATTATCCCCTGCCATTCAGTTCTGCTCTGATTGCATGAAAAAATCATTGCCATCAGAAGAATCAGAATAAAGATTGAGTTAAATTTGGATCTCATTTTCCCCCCCCTAATTTTTTTTTATGCTCAATACGGTCCATTTCCATATCTCTTCCAAGCCTCTCTTAATTCTTTGTTTTTCTTGTTTCCCCAAAGATGAATTCTATCACCATAGTAATAAAGAATAGGGATAGCGATTAATATGAATATTGTTGAACTTATCAGTCCCCCCACAGTTGTGAGTGCAAGTGTTGACCATATTTTTCTTCTCCCCACTTCCATTTGAATCATAACCAGGGGCAACATCCCTAAGACTGTTGTGCTAGTTGTCATAAGAATAGGTCTTATTCTTTCTCTGGCACCCCTCAATACTGCTTCTAAAATTGGGAGGCCTTGTTTTCTTCTTAAATTGATGTGGTCTACTAAAAGAATCGAATTGTTCACAACGATTCCCGCAAGAAGAATAACTCCAATCTTTGCGGACGCATCAAAAGGAAAATTTGCTAAAACAAATGCGACAAATACTCCGATGAGTGCTAGAGGTACAGCAAATAGGATGAAAAATGGTTGAATCAAAGATTCATACAAAGATGCAAGAATCATAAATATGATAAAGAGAGATAAAATAATAGCAGACGTAATTTGTTCCTTTTCTTCTTGTGTCATAAATCTGCGTGGATCTTCCAAGATGGCTGTAAAGCCGGGAGGCAGTTCAAGATTGGAATATATTGCTTCCTCATATCTATCTGCAGCTTTTGTCGGTCCTCTGAACTCCCATGAAACAGTAAAACGATACTGCTGGTCTTCACGGTCTATGGATCCGGCAATAATCTTCTCTTCGAGGGATGTGATCTCACCTAATCTAAAATATTCTCCCTTTCGGGTCCGGACAAGAGCATCCTGCAAGGTCTTGACATCCATTAAGGCTGCTTCAGGAAATTTAATAGAAACGAATCTTTCTACACCACCAACTTTTAAGGGTCTTGAATCACTTGCTGTTCCGTACAAAAGTGTGGAAATATAAGAATTGAGATATGCAGGATCAACATCATATTTACTCATTAGTTCCCGGTTTATCTTCAGAACAAACTCAAAGGAATCTTGACTTGATGAGTATCCTCCATAACGGGAAGTAGAACCCCGTACCTCTCTAATTCTGGGATTTTGTTTGAGTGTTTTCTCTAATTCTTTCCCTATCTCCTTCAATTTTTTTAAATTGTAGCCGAAAAATATAATTCTCGAACTATAGTACACTCCTCCTCCAACACTCGATGAATATCCCTGAGGATCAAATCCACTGATATAAATGCTTAACCCTGCAAAATTGGTGGCTAACTGGATCAATTCTTCTTTGAGCAAATAGGGCCGGTAAGAAAATTCTATCTCAGGGGGAAATGTAATTCGTATGGATGCAAACGAAGAGGAAACACGCGTAGTCATCTCTTTTTCATATGAATTTTCCAACACTTTATCTTCAAATTGAGAGATCACTTCATCATAAACTTCGATAGGAGTTCCTTGAGGCATATAAATAGAGACATTGAGTGATTGTTGGAAAAATGTTTGAAAAAACTCTCCTGTTGTGACTTCAGATTTAAACCACTTGAAAGACATAAAAAAAATAGCGGCAATAATAATAAGAACTTCTATGGGATGACGAAGAGCAAATCCCAAGAGCTTCTCGTAAATATTACGAAATCTTTCTTTTGGTGCCATTCTCGTCTTTTTCATCAACTTTGGACTCAAGGCCGGGATGAGAGAAAATGAGACAAACAATGAAGCCAAAAGAGCCAGCACTATCACCATGGCTACAGGAAGATAATAGATTTTTAAGCGTCCTTGAAAATATGCAAAAGAGAAAAATACGCACACTGTTGTTAAGGTCCCGGCCAGAACAGGAAGAAAGACTTCTTTTGGGCCTTGAATGGCTGCATTTTTTGGGGAAAATCCTTCTTCTCTAAGACGAAGCACATTTTCAAAAACTACGATGGCATTATCAACAAAAAGACCAAATCCGAGAGTTAATCCCCCTAACGTCAGCATATTTATGGATATTTTAAAGAAATAAATCAAAATAAATGTTATAGAAACTGAAAACATAATGGAGGACAAGACTATAAGTGAAGGTTTAAAACTTCTCAGTGAAATAAAAATCAGCACAAAAATAATTGATATTATAATACTCACAAGCAAATAGAGCTCATTGAGGCTGTTCTGGATCTCGGCGCTTTCATCATCAATTGTTCTAAAGATCAGATCCTTTGGGAGCTCATTTTTCAGAGATTCCAATTTCTCTTTTGCGGCCTTTGCAACTTTGGGTGTGCTTGCTCCGGCTTCTTTTACGACGGCGAGCCCGATTGTAGGTTGTCCGTTAATTCGATTTATGTAGATGATATCGCCATATGTCTGCTCAACTTTTGCAACATCCTTGAGTTTGATTGGATTACTCCCTTTATATGCAACTGTGGTTTCTTTTAAGTCTCTTAAATCAAAGATCGGATCGGTGAATTTAAAAATATATTCTTGTTCGCCTTTTTTTACTAGCCCAGTCCCATATAATCGCGACCTATTCCTGATCTGACTGGAAATTAGATATGGATGAATATCGAGCGCTTTTATTTTTCGGTCATCAAGGAGAATTCGAATTTCCGGATCTGCCCCACCCGTCACGCGAACACTCGATACTCCTTTAATCGAGCCTAGTCCAAGTTCAATCTTATCTTTGACAATCTCCCTCAGTGTATCCAGAGAATAATCCCCGGATATGTTGTAGTTGAGAAATGGATTAACCGCGAATTGAGGGGGCACATAGGGGCGAAGATTCAAGATGACGTTCCGTGGCAGAGCATCCTTTACCTCATCCATTTTTTCCCTCAACGCCAAACGGGCAAATTCCATGTTTATCTTGGGATCAAAATCAAGCGTAATGGATGACATTCCGATTCTTGATTCTGAGGTGATCTTTAATACTCCCTTTATCCCCGACGCTCTTTCTTCCAGGGGAGTTGTAATCTCGGTCAGCATTATTTCAGGGGGGATCCCGGTCCAAGTAGCTGTGATCTCCATTTGAGGATATTCTTCCTTAGGGGCTAATTCGATGGGGACATTTATGAAGGAATAGATGCCCAGCACCATCAGGCTTATTAAAAGCATGATGGTAGCAATAGGCCGCTCAACGAATAATTTCATGTTTGTCTAATTGTCCACCACTCCATACTTTACAATCTGCAGATTTTCATCCTCATCAGGTTCCAAAACAAAAATGTTTTTTCCATGAGCTGCCAGGAGTGAACCATTAATTTCCAGATAGAAATTATCAATATATTTCCCTTCACTGTCGAAGACATCAATCAAGAAACCTTTCGTTTCATTTTTAGTGGACGTCTTCACCCATATTAGGTCTTCATTGATGAAGAGCCTTTCAATATCTTTTTCAAATCTTTTAATTGGAACATTATATTTCTTATTCAAGTCATCTTCCCATTTCTGTTTTACATGTTTAATACGCGGATAATTCCTGGTAAAACGCCTGAGAACTAGGCCTTTTTCCAAATCCAATGCTTCAATGAGATATTCATTACTTTGGGAAACGTACAGGACTTCGTTATTTGAACTCAAAACAGATATCAATAGTTCCATAGAAATCATCCTGCCACCTGAATCTAAGAAGACTTTTTGGGAAAGAACATGGTTGTCTTTTTCAATTTCCCCGTCCTTTGAGACTAATTTAATCGCTATTTTCGAATCATACAACTTGTTATTGAATTCACTAAGAGGGGGAATGATGTTTTTCAAAAAGATGTGCCAATTCCCCAAAGTTCCATAAAAACTACCATATGGACCATGTTCAAATTTAACTTGATGAATAAAATTTCCTTCCATATCGAAATGAATGAATTTGATAGCCAAACTGTCATAAATGCAAATCTCATCTTGGTGAATAGAGTATCTAAAATAATCTTCTATTTCTCCAGGTCCCTGACCCTTTTTAAAGAGATCGCGAATATAGGTACCTTCTGAATCAAATTGAAGCAGGTGCTCTTTGTCTTGAACGAATAAGTTCCCATTTTGAGCTATTCGAAAATTTTTTGGACTTCTAAAAAAATACTCCCCGCTTTCATCTGTAATCCGGAATTCTTCTATGAGCTGGAGGACTCTTCCGGCATTCTGGTTTTTCGGTTTTTCTGTGTTTTTTATGATTTCCTGAGGGAGCAAAAAAGAAAAAGTTGCAAGATAAATTAGGATAGAAAAAGCAAATTTCCCCATTCGATTCTCCATGATATCCTAAAGATGAATTTGGACTTCATTTAATCCCTTCTTTTATCTGATCCCAGTTTTTGATTTTGAACCTTTTTACCATCTCAAGGCCCTCATCTTCATCAATGATATGAGCATAGACAAATCCATTTTTTATGACATAAGTCTGTTTTGGCAAAGAAGTTTTGTACAAGTAATAGCCATTCTTGCTAAAAATATCTACCTTTTTTTCCTTGACTTCATCTTCCCCCCACGTTTTGTTGGTCTGAACGTAAATCCGTTCTTTGCTGTCCGTGAAAATTAAATAAAAAAATGGCTGGAATTCTCCAAAATTATATTTTTTTAGTCTATTTCTCTGATCTGCTGGAAATTTATGTCGGGATTCGTCTTTTTTTATTTTGTAGAGCAGCTGGCCACTTTCATCCATTACACATAATTCATACTCTTCCGGATAACCATAGATAAAAGTCTGTTTGTTAATTTTGGAGATAAATAAGTCTTTTTCCCACCCCGTTGTGACGCTTAATACCGAACCATCTGAACGATTCTGTCTGAACATGTTATAAGGAAATTCTGCATATGTTTCGAGCATTTGGCCGTCTGCATTTACCTTACACACAGAATTTGTTTGATTCAATTCAGAAAACGTTCGAAAAATCCCAATAATATTGCCGTTTTCATCCAGTTGAAAGTCAGAAAAACTCTTTTCTATCTTGAATCCTTTAACGGGATTACCCTGCTCATTAAAAATTTCAATGCCGTAAGCTTGGTCTTTGACATATATATTTCCTGTTGTTGTATCAATCCGTATCTTTGTAGGCAGCTCAAACTCCCCTGGGCCCTGTCCCTGGCTGCCGATGGTTTGTAGATAATTCCCATTTTTATCGAATTTTTGGATCCTAAAATTACTCATATCTCCAACAAAAATATTTCCAAAATCATCTACAGCTATACCTCTTATCCTATAGAAGAGGAAGTTATCGTTTTCTTCATTCCCAATACTCAAATCCTCCTCTAATTCAAAGATAACCTCTCCATATAATGGCTTTATCGAATTTTTTATGACTCTTATTCCATTATCTTTCTCTATGGTCCCCTGCCACCTATTTTCCTGGTAAGTGGAAGAAATAAAAAGAGTAACAGCAAAAAATAGAGAAAGACAAAAAGTAAAATTAGACTTATGTCGCATTTTCCCCTCCTGAGTTTATCCTGCTTGCTATTTAATACGATTATCAGAGGCACGCCGTTTAGTCAAATTGGAGGGCATAATCTGAGTGAATTCGTTTATTAATCTGCTATATTCCCCGCACAGTGAGCAATCCTATAGGCTTTCCTTTGATTTTTACCTCTCGAATCTTAGTGAAAATAAGGAAGGTTAAAGTGAATCCATATATTAATCATGCCATACATGAAAATGAACAAGTTTTTCATCTCTAAAAACGACTTTAATGTAGGCCTGACTTTTATCCACATTTTTTTCACCCACATGACGCAATTCTCTACCCATGGAAGTAATAGTATTAGCTGAGATAGTATCCATGCTGAGTATTTTGAAAAAGATCATAACTTTATATTCTCCTTTTGGAGAAAAAATCTGACTGACCTCTTGCTCGGTAAACGCTATCTTTCCTTTAATTTCTTTAGAAACATCTTTTGGTGTGGGGTTTTGTGTTGTCCAAAACTTGCTGCATTGAAACTTCCACTTATCCTCTATCTCGGAAAGCACAACATTTGTATCTTTGTCCATCAAAGGATTCAGACCGTCAACATAAATCTTTGGTTCATTATGGGTAATAGAACCACAACTTAATAGAAACGCGAATACGACCAACAAACTCCAGAGTTTGATTTTTATTTTTTTGGCCCTCCTTTCCAATTATTATTTAAAGCGAAAATTTTTATCTTCATTTGAGCTCATTAAAGAATCTGCAACATAAGAACAAAAGTACGTGAGGGATTTGGTGTGAATTGGATCCCCCTCTACATATAATTCTTCAAAGTTTTCTACAGCAAACTTTATGCCAACTAAGGCCTGACTGATTTTTATATTTTAATAATCTTTCTGTCCTATTCAATGGACAGTTGTAGTCCGTCTCCGTCTATAAAACCAGACAAAGAAGAATAGAGGCATAAAAGAAATGATAAACATCATTGTGGTTTTAACCGGCCCAAAATGAACCATTGAATATCCCAGAGCAACAAAAGGCACAAGCCAGAAACGGACAACTGTTCTCAAAACTTTGTGATTTGTGATGAATTCTGCGATAGGGGGTGAATACTTATAATATAAGTTCACAAGCTTCCTGCCAGCTCTACTGGACATCAGATATTTGTCTCTAAAATCTTGAAGTGTTCTCACATAAGGATGAAGAGACGAACCGAAAGCTGCCGTTGCAATAAAACAAGGAGCCTTTTTTACTTCCTCCCATATCTCATCTAAAATATTTTCACTAAAATTGGCTTTAATAGATTTATCTGAATCCATGGTGATATACAGCAGCTTATCTGTACTTAAGACATCGCCGCTCCAACCGATAAAATTATATCCCTTGTCCACATAGTAACTCACGGCAATTCTTTCTGCAAAATCATAGATATAAGTACCGGGTTGAGGATTAGTTGTTCCCCCAGTTGAAGTCGACAATATCAGGGTACGTGGTCCTGAACATAAACTATAGCTAACCGCATTTCTTTCTTGAAGCGTAATACCTGCATCTTTGGAAGAGAGAACTAAATCCTCGGGATCTATATCAGTATTTGCAGGGACGATACCAGTGTCAGAAACCTCAGCATTTGAATCATACATCAATCCACAAGATGAGTTAATGTCTCCGTTTGAGAAAAGCTTTAGGATCAGGAAATCTCGATCCCCCATACCATAAGAATTGGTAGAGCCTGCAACAATATACCCCCCATCATTTGTCTGCTGAATGGACTTTGCCTCTTCATCTTTGCTTCCTCCATATGTATTCTGCCATTCAAGGATACCCATTATGTCTAGCTTTAAAATCCAGAAATCTCCCATTCCACCTCCAAAGGAACTTGTTGTGCCTGCGACAACGTACCCTCCATCTGCAGTCTGCTGAATTGAGGAAGCCTTTTCATTTTGAATCCCCCCATATGTCTTCTGCCATTCAATCTCACCCAACATGCTGAGCTTTAAAATCCAGAAGTCAAGTAGGCCCGCACCAAAAGAATAAATAGAACCTGCAACGATATAGCCTCCATCATTCGTTTTCTGGATGGAACTTCCATATTCACTCTCAATTCCGCCATATGTTTTTTGCCATTCAATAGTTCCATCTGGAACAAGCTTTAGAATCCATATATCAGTTCCCCCAGCGTCAAAAGATTCCGTTTGACCCACAATAATATACCCCCCATCATTTGTTTGCTGAATTGAATGAGCTTGGTCATCGATTCCGTTTTCTCCATAAGCTTTAGTCCATTCAATAATTCCATCAAAAGAAAGCTTTAAAACAACAATATCATGCGTTAGCGTATCTGTAATCCAATTCTCACCTACAACAATATACCCGCCATCACTGGTTGGCAGAAGGGAATTGGCATTGGTACGGAATTCATAACTATAATATTTTTGCCATTCAATATCTCCATCGACGGATAGTTTAGTAACAACATCCTGCCCTTCTATGGTTCCTCCAAAAATATACCCTCCTTCATTGGTTTGCTGAATGAACGATGGTTCAATAATAGACGCAGCTCCTGACCTATATGTATTCTGCCACTCTATATCACCCAACATGTTTAGCTTTAAAATCCCGAAATCTGTATAATAATCACCCGAGGCCAAATGAGAGGTGTTCCCTATAATAATATACCCTCCATCACTGGTCTGCATGATAGAACTGACATGATCCTCCTCGCTTTCGCCATAGGTTCTTGCCCACTGGGCGTTGAGCGCAAGAAATGAGGTGAAAATGAGAAAACAAACAAGGACGAAGATTTTTCTTTTCATTTTACTCCTAAAAAAGTATTCATAAAAAATTAAAACGTATATCCAAATCTTAAAAAGAACGTATGGCCTTGAGTTCCTTTTACTCCAAACTCGGCGTTTCCTTTTTGGTAAATCAACTGTATGGTGCCAAAGGGAGGCTTAAAGGCATAGGAGCACACCACATGGTAGCTTGACTTATCGATATCTGAATTTTTTTGCCAAAGAATTTTTAAAGAAAGATTTTCTATTATATTTAGCGTTAATTTGAGCACATGAATAAAAGTGCTGTCATAGAGACTTTGAGAAAGATACCTTACGCGGTATAAATCATATTCTGAGAATAAATTTTTAGTGATATCAATCTTTTTAGAGATACCAAACATAATAAACTTCGAACCATAATTTTTACCTGCAGAAATAAAAAGACTAAATTGCTTCCTTTCGCCAGCGTAATATGTGCTTGTGAATCTTGTTTGAGAGTTACGGAAATCCTTAGTGAACAGCTTAACCCATCCGCCTAAATCGGACTTATAGACAAGCTTCGGCTCTAAAATATACTCATTAAGCTTATACTCTATGGTGTGATTTACTGAAAGAGTAAAGTTCTTTTTTGTATCAAAAAAAAGTCCCTCGTCTATCTGCCAGCTTCGCAAAGTGCCATCCATTCCCCAATAGATATTGTAATTTGAACGGTATCTAATCCGATCAAGAAACCCACTTCTAAGTAAGAATGTTTTATTTATGGCAGAATCCAACTCTTTACGGTTATCGTCCGGGATAAAACCCACATTATTGGCATTATCACCAAAATTTTTGTCTATTTGTTTGTAGTGTAAATGAATATGAAGAGTTCTAGAGTCGAAGCTGGGACCAATGTAAAAGGCCGTATTATTTTTCCCATAATCTCCATAACTTAGAGCGAATTGACCGGAAAGCTTAAATGATTCGGAAATTTTAAGCTCTGCCTCAACACCAGCCGTCCCTTTATTTTTCTTATCCATAACCCTATTGGCCGCTGTAACACCAATCGTCAGCACATTCAATATGTTTCTCTTTTTAAAACTCAAAACCGAAAAATTGGCAGAGCCCTCATTGAGAATTTCATCCTTTTTGATCTGTGCACTCACTAGAGAAAATTCGGTTTTTTCATATTTTCCGTTGAGCTTCACCCCCCCATATATATCTCCAATTCTTTTTGAGTAAAACAATCTGAACGGCTGCTGATAAATGTCTGAATTCTCCTGCAAAAAACTTCTTTTCTCAGGAAGATAGAGCTCAAAAGGAGTCAAATTGACCCGTTCAAAATCCGGTTCTACAGTGGCAAAATCAGGATTTACCGCTAATTGGCCAGACATCTGAGGAGAAAACGCATAACTGGCCTCGATTCCAGCCGTTGGTTTGATTTTTTCTCCTGATTCTAACGTAGCCATAATATAAGGCGAGATGGGAGCCCTCCCCCCCTGTTCTATTTGTTCCGCAATCCTTTCCTCTTGTACAGCCTGTTCATCGATTTCAAAAAGTTCAAGTATTTCTAAATTCCTGAGCTCATCCACATCAAAAACAGGCTCGCGCGGATTGGGTTGAAATATACTGATATCCAATCGAGGCACAACTCTGGATAGAATGACACCAAAGGATCGGTTCTCTTCTGGGTTGGCCACAATGCTGCTAAGATTGATCGCGACTTCCGTACTCCACCCAAAATCCGTTTTTTGACTGAAAGACTCCCAGCTTCCATTCCAATTATAATTGACCAATCTCTCCCCTTTGATAATTATGCCGTCAGATTTAGATCCAGTGAAGTCAATGGCAAAATAAAAAAAGTTGGTTAAATCAGGTGAGGTATCTATTAAAATGTATACAGAATCGGAATTCCTCAAATCTCCATCTAAGGTTTTTGATCCAGGCTTGATATTGTCGGGCTCGGAGTCAGAGCACAGAAATCCAAAATAAATAAAACCATCATCATAAAGGATTTTGACTGATGTTTTTATCTTTCCAGGGTCCTGTCTGTAAGGATTAATTTGAAGCAAAGTCTCTGCTTCCGGAGCTTTTTCCCAGATCGATTCGTTGAGTTGACCATCTAAAACGATGGATTCATCTGTCCTTATGGCAAGATTTTCGTCTCTTACCTGCTGACCTAAAACAGGGAAAGTTAAAAAAACAAGATAAAGCAGGGGCAGGATAATCTTTTTCATATAAACAATCTGCAAGCTGAAATGAACAGAAAGAACGAAATCCTAAGAGACATAGATTAATCTGCGATATACCCGGCCCGGTGAGTAATCTTATAATTCTGACCTTTGACTTTTATTGTAATTTCCATAAATTTTCCATTGGCCACATAATTTTTTGGAGAATAATAGAGAAGGTAATAATTCTCCGAAGCCTCAACTGCTTTTCTAAAGGAAGCAGCGGCATTGGTTGAGCTGTCCACAACGCCACCTGTCGCTTCGGCTACGTCTTTGAAGGCGCTGAAAATATCGCCCGAGATTTCTTGTATTACTCTGGGCATGGCTGTTACGCCTGTGTCATCCACACCTGTACTGGTCACAGCGGCTGTATCCCTTCCCATAATATCCAAATCTGAAATCTTTGTGATATAAATCAAATGTGCCGTAATAGAGGAATCTGAAAAAAATCGTTGGATTTTTTCTCCATCTATCGCCATAAATCCCTCAAATTCATCAAGGTCGTCAAAACCAAAAACAGGATTATATCTTATAATGGGTATATTTAATTTTTGGAGAAAGAAAAATACATGTTTGGGCCCTTTTGCCTCTTTCAAAGCATTGGCAAATTCCAGAAACTTTGTTTCATCTAAATATCTGAGGTTTCTTAATTTTTGTGTAATATCGGAATGCATCATTCGAATTACGCCTTCCATACCAGAATCAACTGGAGCATCCTGTTCAAATGTCTTGACATCTTCAAGATCACGAAGCAAACCTCGATAGACTGATGAAGACTTCAAAAGATCACTTCTAAGCTGTCCAATTAATTGTTTAGAAATTTCTTTTTTTGGTAACTTTGCAAGCACTTCGTAATTAAAGCGGTATGTTTGAAGAGGAGTTATGACCGTAATGGAATCTCCCACTGTATAGACTTCGTCAAAAAAATATTCTATGGTTGTTCCCAGTCTTGGCAGATATTCATGGATTTCAAAGAGAAACACAAAATTTCTGGAAACTTTTGGAGCAAATTTTTCCTTTGCTATCTCCGGGTCCAATTCTGTATCTTCACGTACGATCTCCTTTTTTTTAACCAAATATACTGCTTCCGTTTTTTGGAGAATTCCATTTTCATAGATTTCAAAATCATCGATAGTCAGATTATCTATGAATGTTTTTCCTTTAAAGACCCTGGTCGGAACCTCGATGTTAATAGCAACGGCTTCCTCTTGGATGTCCTGAGCAAAAAGAGTTAAACCTAAGACAAGAATGGCAAGCAAGATTGTATGTTTTTTCATTTTAAATCTCCACCTTTAGTATTCATTTTGGTTTTCCGTAATAAATTTTGTGCCAATTTAGTCCTGACTGATAGATGTATTCTACCATGTTATTCTGTCTTTTTATATGGACAACGTAGTAAATTTTCCCATCTGTGGAAGATTGACTGGAGAGGATTCTGAGTGAACTTAAATCCCCTCCTTTATCAGGTTCCAGTTTTTAATTATGAACCGCTTGACAAATACTTCACCAGATTCCTCGTTCTGGATGCGAGTGTAATAATATCCATCTTTAATTAAAAAGGGTGTGTGCTTACAGACAGTTTTGTATAAGTAATAGCCATCTTTGCTGAAAACATCGAATTCCTTTTCTAAAGTTTGTAATTTGAGAGCGTTCAATAATACAGATTTCAAACTTTAATTACAGGGCTAACTTTCCCAGTAGTTTTATATCCAAAGATGATGTCTTGAGTCAAGACAATGTCATGCTCAATGACATGCATGGCCACATTATCGATCCCCATATAAGTATTCGTATGTTCCATACGATAGCGATTCTCTTTAACAAGCCCAAAGCCACGCTCTATAGATGTGCGAAAAGGCTTCAATTTTTTGTAGATAATGGTATCTGGAGTCGCTGGCCCATATTTTCGATAGCTATTTTTAAAGTGCGTATAAAAGGTATACCCGTTATGACTTGATGTTTTAAGATAACGACATTGAAAAAGCTTTTCTTGATTGTCCTTTTCGCAAATCCTTTGACATACATATTTTGTACGGCCTCTTCCGTAATCCAGAACTGTTTTAATAAGCGGATAGCCAAAATCACAAAGAGGTGTTCCTTGTGAATCAAATCTTTTTGGATAGACCATCTTCTTGCGAATAATGACAGGGATAATATGATAGTGTTCGTATATGGTTTTATGTATTTCCTCTGAATCATAGCCGGCATCCAGGACAATATAAGCGATGTTAAGAGAAGGGAATCTTCTTTTGAGTTGCTCCAAAAGGGGGAATATATGTATTTTATCGGAGTCGCTGCGCGTACTTACGATACTGACCATAGGGATTCCGGTAACTGTCATCAAGGAATGGGCCTTGTGTCCCACAGGATATTTATCTTTATGATGAGGACGGCCAAAGCTTACTGAAGGATCGGTAAAAAGCCATGAGCCATTTTCCTGTCTTACTCCTTTGGAAGAACAATAGGATCTTATGGGCGTAGAATCTCCGACGAGTATCAAACCTTTGCGACGATTCTTTGGGAACTGTTTTATATTGGGATTTAAGAGTCCAAGTTCATTGGCCTCGTTAACAAAGTTGACATGGATTTCTGCATATCTTTTGACCCCGAGATGTTTTCTCAGGGTGTTATGGGCTGGAGTCGGACCTTTGTCAAGGAGACAGAGGTGTCTATAGGTGCTGTTTTCAGAAAGACGCTTGGCAAGGATTCTATCAGAGACGAATGTCTGTTTGACTTTCAGCATCCGAGACAAAAAGAGGCCCACTCCGTATCCTTGAGGTCCAGCCTGGGAATAACATTTTCCTATAACAGGATGAATATTGTAGAGGTTGATTTCCCGGAAATAGTTCACCAGGTCATTGTCTTCATCGATGAGGTCGAGATAGGCGCTGGAAAGTTTTGACATAGGCAATTGGTAATCCGTCATGGGTAATCTCCTATAAGGGGTGTTCAATAATAAAGTGGGTAGCTGTTCAATACTCACGCTACACCAAAATAGGAGGAGAACCAAGACGTAACTCCTTAAAGAATAAAATACTTGCATAAAATATGCTTATTGATCAAAAAAGGATGAAAACACCGAAAAAGTGGGGATAACTTTTGATAAAAAGTGGGGATAACTTTTGATAAAATGAGCTATTATTACCCGTTTTTTGGCTAAAAATGGGGATAAGTCCAAATATGTGTGCTTATAACTTGTTTATATTCAAGTAATTACAAGTGTTGAACAGTCTTAATTTATGAACATTATTTCTCTGTATAAAAATACGTCCCTTGCTGTCAGAAAAAAGAGCATAAAAAAAAGGTTTATATTCTGGAAATTTTGCCCTCCTGGATTTCTCCTTAATCTATATACGATTATCAATAGCAAAGCATTTAATCAAGCTACTCTATAGAATTTGTACTCGTTTTATAAATGTGGCCAAATTGACTGTGAAGGGCTCGGTTTTCAAAAAAAACATGTAACGCCTAATTTATGGGGAAGCGGAAAATTTATCGTTTGAAGCACTTCTGTTTTCTGATTTTGTGATTCCCCCTTTTTAGTATCCATCACAGTTTTTTATAGCAAACTTTATGCCAACTAAGTCCTGACTGATATTAGTATTCTAACCTGTTATTCTGTCCCTTTTTATGGACAAATGTCGTTAGTCTCCGGTTTCAGTAAGTCCAAGTGACCTTGTATCTCTTTATCATCTGAAATCCATCTTTGTTCTGTTCGATCATGTACAGCTTATTATTTTTCCATACTCGAGGCAAATTCATTAGATTGATTCTTGTGATAAATTTCCCTTCCGGATCAAACACATCATATACGGATTCGCCACCTGTTTCGTCTAAATCACTGGTATGTACAAATATCCTCTTATTTTCGTCAACTGAGATGTATCGGATCGGAGGATAATATTCGGGTAGTTCCAACCTAATGGACTCTCCCAGTCTTTCTACCTGTTTTTTAGCCAGGTCTTTCATTTCTGAAGAAACTCTCATTGGTTCATATTCCTTAATTATTCTTCTGATCTCTTTTCCCATCGCATCAAAAATACGGATCTCATAAAATTCAGGAAAGCTGTGAATAATTTCATTGTCAACAGAGAGAGCCCACTGCGGTCGAGGTCCAAAGGGATTATAAATCTGCGGATTTGGATAGGGTGAGGTTACATAAGTCAAAATTGGATTAAGGTCTGAATCAAACTTCCTTAAAGCATACACTGGATTTTCAGGATTTCTATCCGGAATTAGTCCAATTATGTTTCCTTCGGAATCGATGTTAAAAAATCCAATATTGTAGTTCGCTGTCGATACGTTTTTAATAAATTCTCCCTCGAAGGTAAAATAGGAGAATCGGCGGAGCAGGAGATCGAAAATCACAACTTCTTTTTGACTTGAGACGAAAATATGATATGGCCGGCTGAATTCTCCAGGCCCCTGTCCTCTCTTTCCAATGGTTTTAATATACATCCCCTCCTTATCGAAGACCTTAACATCAGCAGCCTGATAGTCTATCGTAAAAATTCTCTTTTCATCATTTACGGCAAGTCCTATCAAGTTGGAGAAATAATAGTCTTCCCCCTCTTCTTTAATCACAAGTTCTTCTTCAAGAAAAAAAACATCTTCCGTGTATATTGGAAGCAATGGGTTTTTAACAATTGTCACACCATTGACTTCTTCAATTGTCCCCTCCCACTTCGATTTTTGTTGGCTGCAAAAAGTGAGAACGAGAATGAAAGATAAAACAAGGATAAATAAAAAGGACTTTTTCACGATTTCCTCCTGCACCTCACCTGTTATCGATAAATACGATAATGACTTATTAGATCTTTAGCCAAATATTAGGACAGATCAGATTGATGGATTTAAATACATATGAAATTATTGATAAGTAGTTCTATTTTAAGATATGCCCTCTTTTATCAAATCCCAGTTTTTGATTTTGTATCTTTTTATGTACTCCATGCCTTCATCTTCATTCACTTCCCGGGTATAGAGAAATCCATCTTTGATGAGGCTTGTATTGGGAGGCAGAACTGCTTTATATAAATAATAACCATCTTGGCTGAAGATATCGACTTCTTTATCCATTATATCGAGCGGACCATACCCTCGAATGACATCTTCGGATTTATTTCTCTGGACATATATCCGTCCATTTGTATCGCTGAAAATTGAATAAAAATAAGGTTTAAATTCCGGAACGGGAAATTTAATGCTTTTATAATCGCTCTGTTCCTTGGAAGAAAATTTGGGCTTTGGATCATTTTTCCTGACAATAATTTGTGATTTCCCATCTCTATCGATAATGTTCAGCTCATAATCCTTGGAATAGCCAAACACAATTTTCTCTTGATTGAGAACAGTAAAATGTAAGGATAATTCGTGGCCGGTACTCGTGGAGAAGGTTCCACCCGAATTCATTCTCCTCGTTAGCCTTGGGTGAGGAAATTGAGCAATAGGACTTTGTATTTCGCCTTTATTATCAAGGCTGCATAAAATATGTACACTGGATAAATCCTCTTCTGCTGTTTTACTGACTAAGGCAAGGATAAAACTTTCATCAAAAGGAAAAAAATCTACGATCATATTTTTCGAAGTTATAGATGTCTTGAAATCGCCATTTTTATTAAAGATTTCTAAAGACATAATCCTGTCTCTTACATAGATATCTCCCGCCAATCTATCTATTTGTATTTTGGTGGGTTGCTCAAATTCTCCGGGACCCTGTCCTGACCTTCCTATTGTTTTGAGGTAATTTCCGTTTTTGCCGAATTTTTGAATTCTGAAATTTGACATGTCAGCGACAAAGATATTTTCCTCAGAATCAACGGCCATCCCTCTGATTCGATAAAACATATAATTGTCATCATTTTCACTGCCTATCCTCAAATCTTCCTCTAATTCAAATTCTATTTTTCCATACAATGGTTCTAGTGGATTTTTAATAACTTTTATTCCATTCTCATACTCAATTTCTCCCTTCCACTGTGGCTTTTGAGTCTCTTCCAATTCAGAAGAATTAAGAAAAAAAGCAGAAAAACACACCAAAATAAGAAATATTTTTTGCTTCATATCTTCTCCTAGCTTTTTGTTTGAACAAGACTATTAATTCTATTATGTTTGTTTACTTTAAAACAGGGCAAAATGTGACTTCGATTCTTATTCCCACTTCATCTCATAGCGTTTAATCATAGGGATCCCTTCTTTATCACCATGGATTATACAGTACATCTTATTCTTTTTGACCACAGTAACTTTTTCTTCAAAAGGAAGGACAAACCGTGCAAAATATCTTCCTTCAGGATCAAAGACATCATAGTAGACATTATCTTCCGAGTCTCTCTCATATGTACGCACAAAGATTTGACCTTTTTCATCACAGATAAAGTTTTCAAAAACAGGAAAATGGCTAGGAAAATGATCAGGAATTCTCGGAAGTTTAGGAGGGATTTTTTTGTCCGGGTATCTTCTCTTGAACTCCTCGATTAAATTGTCTTTTGTTATTCTTATGGGAGTATTGTCTTTTTTAATTTGTCTGATCAGATTGCCATTTTTATCAAGGATATTAAATTCATATGCATAGGTCCTTCCCCAAATCAAACCATCATCCTTAATTATTTGGAAGCGAATGAGTTCCATAAGTTCAGCAGGAGGTGGTTCTTTAGGCATTTCCCTTGAAGTTATTGTTTTTGTCGGTTCGAATTCTTCATTAAACTTAACTAAATCCAGAGTTACAGGATCACCTAAAATAAGGACATAACCATAAACATTTCCCCTGGAGTCAGATTTGGCATCATATGGTCTATATTTTCCAGTTGGAATTTCCTTAATACACTTACCTTCGATTGAGTAGTAAGAAAAACGGTTGTTTCCAAGATCCATTACATTTATGTTTTCTCCAATAAGGTTTATATAGGAGACCCTTTGGATTTCTCCAGGCCCTTGACCCTTTTGACCGAATTTTCTAATAAATTTTCCGTTCTTATCAAAGACTTTAATCAAAACCTCTTTCCCATCGTAAACAATAACCTCTTCTTTATCGCTGACTTGAATCGAATTCAATTGGGAAAACATATAATTCTCATCTCCTGATTCGATACCTATCCGGAGATCTTCTATCAATTTAAGGGTGTTTGGTATACCTGGTAAATCAACGGGTTTTTTGGGATTGTGTACGACAATCACACCTTCTTTATTTTCAATTTTTACTTTTTGAGCAAGAAGCAGAGTTGAAAATAGGGCAAAAATTAATAGACATGAGGTTATCCACTTTATTTTCTTAATAAGTATTCTCATGACACCCTCCCCTGTTTGAAAAAATTAGAACTAATGTTTCCATATGGATAATTAAAGTCTAAGACTTATTAATACTGGTTCGACTTCCTCTTGATACTTGATATTTATTTTTTGATAGAAAAAGAGATGCTGATAAATACGTACACAAATGAGAAGGAAAATAATAACAGAGTAGAAGATGAAAAAATTTGAAGGAGCTTTAAGCAGCTTTAATTCAATCCAACTAGTAATTTTTAGATAGGATACGAATAGAAATATATAAAAGATCCAAAATAGCTGTATTTTTTCTTTTCCTGGGAGATAGGAACAGGCAAATGGGATTTTATTACTCTTCAGGAAAAATAGTTCCATCACAAGTACAGTCATAAAGAAACCAAAGAGACAGTGGTAGGCTGCGGATACCCAACCCAGTAGAAAAACATAAAAAATGAAAAGCAATATGAATAAAGGGAGTACATTCAAAATTATTATTCCCTTTCTTAAACCCGAAAAATAGTGCTTTATATATTTTTTTTCCGTTAATTGAAAGATCCAATTGGCCTCAAGTGAAATCGGTATATTTACATTTTCACGAAGACCCAACAACAGAAAAAAAGACATAGTCAGTGGAATCGAGATTAAAGCTGTGCTTTCATTGATTGATCCCTTTTTAATAATGTCTTGAATTACGATTTGAAAAGACACGATCCCTACCCCAACGGCAATAAAGGATGCAAGCTGCATTCTGTGGACTATACTTGTTTTAAGCGTATTTCTATAAAAATAGAAAACTGCACGCTGGATGTTATTTCTTAAAAGAGTTTTGTTGAGTGCTCTGTTAGTAATAATTATTAGTTTATTAAGATGTGCTTTTTTACCGCCTGAGGTACCCGACTTCTGAAGATAACGTCTATAGCCAATCCCGGTGGTTAAATAAAATATCCCTGCCATCAGTACCAATCCAATTAACGCATAATATAGTGATCCATGAAATGAAAGACTCTTATTACCAAGAAGCGACTCATAAAGGTCAGCAAACCACATTGGAGGGAAATAAACTGAAAGCTTCCTCAGAAATAAATCAATATCTTTAATTTGCGTCAAAGGTTCAAATTCAGAAACTCCAGAAAACAACAATTTCATGTAAAAGGAAAAAGCAAAAACATGGATTATTAAGAGAACTGACCTTATATATGTTGATAAACGATTAAATATTCTAGATCCAAGAACAGCCATTAGAATTCCAATGATTACTACGTTTATAAAAAATGCAAAAAACATCGCAAGAAACATAGATGTAATATGGGCTAATCCAAATTGGATGAAATAAAATAAGCTAGAAGATTGCCAATGAGGAAGAAGACCAATGAAAATAAGAGTAGAGATAGAGTTTATACTTAGAGCAAATAAGCCTACAAATAGAAAAAGGCTCGAGAATTTGGCTATTATGAGAGATCCTGTTTTGATAGGTAAGGAGTTTAAATTAGCATAATCCCTCGAATCGAGAATGATAACATCCCATTCCAAGACTGCAATAAGGCCCATAATAAGCATTGCGAAAGTTATCATGCCTAGTTTCTCTATCCATGATTGTCCACTATCAGGTATCAAGCTATATTTACCAAGAAAGCCATATGCCAATAGACCACTTAAGACAGCGAGTATTGATAATATGCCGATGATTCTCTCTTGCATCTGTTCTTCAAAGGCAACGACATCATTTAAAAAAAGTCTCTGGTAGAAATGTTTTGTGAGTACAATATATTTTTTTGTACGTTTTCGAAAATATCCGCGGGTATTTTTTATGAATAACATTCGATTAAAAGAGCGCTATTGAAGTTTGATTGCTTCTGTTAAATCGGCGACTACATTTTCGGTATCTTCACTATCAACCAACTGATTAAAAATCTCTGCGAGGGAAGGAAGTTTCATTAGATTTCTCAAATTATCAACTGAATCGTCGGCAACAATTTGTCCTTTGTGAATGATAATAATTCTTGTGCATATTTTTTCTACGACCTCGAGAATATGGGAGGAATAGATAACAATTTTCCCCTCATCAGCCTGTTTTCTTATCAAGTCTCTCATTATCAGCCCGGTGGTAACATCCAACCCAGATAGAGGTTCATCGAGTAAAAGTAATTCAGGATCATGTAGGAATGCAGCCGATATGAGCACTTTTTGTATCATTCCTTTAGAAAAGGATGATATAGGAGAGTGC
Organism: uncultured Eubacteriales bacterium; assembly: GCA_964633715.1. Lineage (GTDB taxonomy): Bacteria > Acidobacteriota > Aminicenantia > Aminicenantales > Aminicenantaceae > JAUWVG01. The sequence goes on along the minus strand of CAZWHQ010000044.1, from coordinate 12,446 downwards.
TTATCTGTTGACAACTTAAAGAGTGACATAAACAGCTCAATTTTTTTTTCTAATGTTTTTTCAGGAATGTCACGAAGACGCCCAACTAATAATAGATAATCAAAAGCACTAAGATGCGAATAGATCTCTGATTCTTCAGGGATATAACCAATTCTCTCTTTAAAACTGTATAAATCGTCGCTTATTTTCTTCCGATCAAAATATATATGTCCTTGAGTTGGATCGAGAAGCCCGGCTAACATTTTGATTGTTGTGGTTTTCCCTGCCCCATTCGGGCCAAGATATCCTAAAATTTCTCCGGATTCTACAGAAAAACTAACGTTATCAACAGCAGGAAAGATTCTATATTTTTTTGTGATTCCCTTTAATTCTAAAGCTTTCACTTGAGTATTTTCATCATAAAGATTGAAGTGATTTACTAATCAATCAAGTGATTAAATCAGAAACAATCTTCCCTTTGATTATCAATACTCAATACGATAGGCGAAAATGGTTTGTTTACTAGAAATAACGAGGTCAAATTGTATGCAGAGAATTCATTTAGACATTCGAATCCACATAGCTTAATTTGTCAATTTTATTTTATACCGTTTCACCCAGAAACATTCTTCGTTCTCATCAGACTCGATAGTATAAAAGCAATTATTCTTCAAGACTGCTCCTTTTATGTTTGGCTGAATCAAGTAGTTCCATCTATAATATTTTGGGACTTGGACACGTGCCAAATACATTCCTTTGTCATCAAATAAATCCCCAAGCAGAAAATTATCGTCCAGACCACTTTCAAAAGTTATCACCAGTAAAAAATCGTTCTCCAGCACAAAAAGATCAGCTATATATGGCATATTCTCTGGTATATCAGTTACGTATCTCGAATTGGGTTTCTCCGGCTCAAAACTATTTATCTCAATCTGCGTGAGTTTTCTTGATTTGCCTTTTTTTGTAATTCTTTTTATGACTTTTCCATCCGGAGAGATGACATAGATTTCATATTTATTTGTGACTGCATAATAAGCATTGTCTTTAGAATCAATTTTGTATCTGAGTTGAGTTCGGAAAGCATCAGAATGGTATATACCGTTATTATCTCTATATAGGCCCCATTCATATTCATGAATTCTTAGTTCCGGTTCTCCCGAAGGAGAACACTTTGTGAAAACAAGTTTCTGTCTATCCGTAGTATTCGGCAGCAGTTCTACGGATAAAAAATACATGTTGTTTCTTGAATCAAGTCTAAAGATAAAACCATACAGCTTCAATTTTGAAAGTTCTAAAATTTTAAAGCTTGCATCCAATACAGTGAGTCTGCGTTGAGACCAATCCGCTATGTAGAGATTTCCATTTTTTGACAAACAAGGATCAAAACCGTTAAATTCTCCCGGGGCTTGACCCTTTGGAAATTCATTCCTAGCTATTTCAGTTCCATCAGGAGAAAATTTCCTCAAAACTATTTCTGGACCTGTTCTTACATATATATTCCCCTGTTCATCAATCAGAAGTGACAAAGGCCACCAATCATCTTCAAAAAGAGACAAATCCTGGGTAAATTCCAATTCAAATGTTGAAGACAGCGGTTTATCGCTGTTTTCTATATAAATGATATCTTCTGCATCCTCGATTGAGAGGGTGCTCTCGACTACATTCTTTTGACAGCAGGGGGACACAATTATGAATACAAATATAAATATTTTGAGTAGATTTTTTTCCATGCTTCCCCAGAACTTATCCTTCTGATGCTAAATACGATGACCACAAACAAGCTGTTTAGTTTTGTTGTAATCGGAATCAGATCCCTTCTTATATCTGATCCCAGTTCTTGATCACTCCCACCTCATTTTAAATACCTTGAGTTCTTTGTAGCCGCTATCTTTTACATGGAGATGATAAAAGCGGTTTTTTTTTCGCTTTCACGGGCGTGGGGCGGTTGTTGTCTATATTGTTTAGTTTGGTCCTGCCGATGAAGACCCCTTCACGGTTAAAGATATCGTAAAGAAACTCACCTGGCTTTTCACCTTTCTCATAAGTCATGACATAGAGCCTTCCTTCATCATCTGGAAATAAATACCTAAAAGGAGGCCAGTGGTTGGAGAAATAACAATTGGTCCTGTAGGGGTGGTTGCTTGGATAACGATCGAAAAAGGCTTTTTTATATTCCTCAAGCACCTTTGACTGACCCTTTTTGATCAGTGGAAACCTCTAATATGACGGTCCCCTCAATTCGCTTGTTTCTGCTCTCGAACGGATAAACCGGATTAAACTTGTAAACCGGTCTGGGCGGTATCATGATGTGAGTCGAACCCGGGAGTTTTATAATCTCCCCGCTTAATAAACCGCCGCGCCGCCTCTCGTTAAATTGATGGATAAAAAGTATGTGTTACCGTTGATGGGAAATCCGAAAATTACTGGTTTGTCGAAATTAACAACAATCTCTGTATCCAAAAGTTTTTCTGTTTTTTTTTCTCTGAACATTTCAATCTTGAGATTAACGCTATTCTCAGATATGACCTGCGGAGAAAATTGAATCGGATAGCTAAATTCATCAAAGGAAAATGTTTCTTCTAAAATTCCCCTTTCGCCGTCCCAAATCATATTTCCGGATATCAAGTGGTCAATATGCGGTATCTGAAAAACCTTATTCAATCCTCTGAAAAGCTTTGACTCGATCACTATCTGCTCTTCTGCAAACATAAAGCAGCCGAGGAATAAAATCATACCTATCCCTATGATTTTCTTTTTTGTCTTATTCATGTGTTCCCCCCGGTTCTTTGTCTTCAACAAGAAAGATGATTGACACGGTGGACGTTTGATAGATTATGGGCCTTGCTTTTATTCCTTTGAGTTCGGCTTTTTTGAGGATCACTTTTGGAAGGTTCTCCAGTGATTGCACCGCTTCTGATGGAACAATCTTTTTTTGTCCTGTTTGCAATAAAAAACTTACGGCAGCTAAAATCGATACGAAGGCAAAAGATGCAGCCCAGCGCCAAATTCTAAATGAATGGAATTTTAAGTTCTTTTCTGGTGCAACCTTTTCACTCTCTCGAATTTGTATGTTTGCCCTTATCCCGGGCCACAAACTGTTTTCTTTACTTGCCCAAGCTCCTATGGCTTTGACTTCGCTCAGGAGTTTTTCAAATTTGATGTTTGTTTGGCAGGCTTCACATGCCAAAAAATGCTTCTTTGTCAGAGTAGATTTAACTTTCTTAAAAGGCAGGATAGAATACAAAAATCTGTAAAATCCACACATTTTTATCTCCTTCTAAAATCTTGCTGATTTTTCTTCTCGCATTAAAAAGAGTCACCCTCGCTGTACTTTCCGAACACTGGAGCACCTCAGAAATTTCTAACGTTGAGTATCCATCATTCATCTGGAGTAAGACCGCTATCCTTTCCCTTCGAGATAGTTTCTGTAATACTGGTCCCAAAAGATTAGAATCCTCGAGTCTCCCTGAGTTTATAATTTTCTTATTCTGACGAAAGCCGGCTTTGTTAGGCCTCAATACGTGATTTAAAAATAATTTTTCTCTTCGCTTACTGTCAATGCACTTCCTGTATGCAATGGTGTAGAGCCAGGTTTTAAAACTTCTCTTTGTATCGAAGAGCTTGAAGTTCAAGAAAGCCTGGATGAAGGTTTCTTGTGTTATATCTCTGGCCGTTTCCCTATCACCTAGAATAACGCCGGCGAATCTGAGCACGGCTGCCTGATATTTATTCACAAGAACCTCAAAAGCTTCATAGCTGCCCGCCAAACAGCGCGAGAGGACAACCTTTTCATCCATAAGATTTGCTTTCGATTTCTATACGGATAAGTGAAGACATATGTTTAAAATGAAGAATCTTACCCCAATCTAAACCTTATACGGTCTTTGAGATGATTTCAATAAAATGAGTTCCTGCTTATAGGCCCGCCTTGGACACATCGACTGGGGTGGAGGTAATAATGTTTTCCCTCGTGTTGGTCGAAGCGTTTATTAGAAATTTCTGCTTTTAAACAAAGGAAGCGTTAGAGGGGGAAAGTTCATTCTTTGAATAATACTGCTGACAAATTCTCGAAAGTATGGCCAGGTGTTTAAGGGAAGGCTGTCCTCTTTATAGACATCAAAGAATTCCTGTGTAAATGTTTCCTTACTGGAGAAAACAAGTTCAAAAGCAAGATCTATCTGAAGAATATTCTTTTTGCTTTTGCTGTTTTCAATTTTTAGCTTATAGTTGTGTATCATTTTTATTGAGTTCTTTGATTCAATTTTAAATTGCGCGGTATCTCTGATGTCAACTTCAGAATTTGGAATAAAATTCTCTTTGCTCGAAGAAAATTTCCCTTTTTGCACTGATAGGCTTTTTAATTGAAGGCCAACAAGGATTTTCATGTAAACTTTTGTATCGCTCAATCTTTTTTCTTTTTCACTCATTTACGCGCCAATAAACTTCCTTCCCTTCTGTATAAGAGGCATTAGGCTTGCTCTTTCTGCTTCGATCGACGGATTTGGGAAGCTCCAGACATTTTCCATAAATTTTTCAAAACTGGTGTAGAGGAGTTCTCCAATCTGAGCAATTCTATAATTATTAATGAGAAGATAATTCATATACTGGTTTAAGCTTATGCCATTTTCTTGAGCAGCTACAGCCAATTCTTTATGCAGAAATTTCGGCATTCTGATGAGAAATTCTCCACGGTATTCTTTTTTAGTCCCATCCGGTTCTGGAATATCGACATTCTTCTGCAGCAAGTTTTTGAAATTTTCTTTTTTTGTTTCCTCGAGATCTTGAATAGCGTCTTCGATAGAATCTCCCTGTCCAACAAAGGCATATCTTCCTAAATCTGGAATTGCGGCTTCAAAACCGCCGCCTTTCTCTTTCGGAATAACAGAAATTTCCATCCTATAAGGCAATTTCATGTAGTGATTTAGATCTTTTTTCATTGTCTTGTCCTCTCGTAAGCTTCTATGATATCGATGAGGTGTAGTATTTTATCGATATTATACCCCTTAACTTTTCTTCCTTTTACTGTTGGTATATGAAATGATCCATCATAAGAAATATTTCTATCTTCCGGTCTTAGATATCTCTTATAAAATTTGAGCCGGGAATCTTCAACAACAATGTGAGATCCCTGCATTTTTTCATTCCTGTTTTCAAATACATTGTCAATCACAGTTAACACTCTCCTTACGGATTCTTCTTTTGGAGGATTTCCTCTCCACTCCCTTAGTATTTCTTTCCAACTCATATTTTAGCTCAAAAATGATATCATATACAATATTAATTTCATATTAATTATCCGTTCTCTTGACGATGGACTTCCTGCTTCGAATAATCACATTATTATTATGACGTCTGTCGGAATTCAGTTTTCTCACTGTATCGTTTCGTGAATCTGGAAAGGATCAAACACATCCTTCTGGACAAATCGACCAGGAAGGGCTCAGTAGAGGCCGAGTATTGTCATGGTTCTTTTTTAAACGTTTTGCTATACTTAATCGTAATCAATATAGAATAAGAAGTATTTTGTTTTCCGTGGGGAAAAGGGAGACACATCATGAAAAGGCTAATTAAAGCTTTAAGTCTTGGCTTCGGACTTATCTTATTAATTTCATTTATGCATGGCGAAAATCAAGAAAGAATTATTGTTCAAACTCTCTTTAAACCGATAATAAAAGTCAATCCAAATTATCCGGAAATACTAAAAAAAGAAGGGGTGGCAGCCCGATTCCTCATGTCCATTAGCCTAGAAAGAGATGGGAGTGTGCGTAGGGCAAGTATTTGGAGAAGCAATTATCCCGAATTGGAGGAAAATATTGAAAAGACCTTTTTACAGTGGAAGTTCGAACCATTCATTCATGAAGGAGAACCGATACGCACTTTTGGATTCTTAAAGGTTATTTTTTATCCTGGAAAATTAAGCATTCCCGTCAATGAGAATGAATCGATTTTGGATCTTCTTGAAGATGAGCTTGTGGAATCCTATGATGAAGAATTGCAGAGAATTCTCGATAAATGTTCTGAGTACTGTCTGAAACTCTCTGAATCCGCACTCTATTATGTTTGTCATGAAAGAATTAAAGAAAAGTCCAAAAACCTTGATGGACCAGCACCCGGAATGTCCATTATGCCTCCCATCTCAAGCTCGGGATTAGTGTTCTCAGGTGCTTCTGTTATTGATTTAATATTGGGAGATACAAGCAGGCACGTCTATGTCAATGACTACCAACTGATTAGAAAAAAGGACATTATTGAAGAAAAGAGAATTCTAATGGAAATGGATAGGAAAAATGCTAACATCGAGAAAACTCCTCAAATGACTAAACAATCTTATTCAATTAAGCCAATTTTGGTGCCAGTCCAGATTCTCAGTTTTGAACAACGCCCTAGATATTTGTTTAAGCTGGCCAAAGATGAGAAAATCAAGAGAGAATCGGTTTATGTGATTGAGGCATACCCGAGACCAGGACAGACAGGAAACATTAGACGTGGAAAGTTCTGGGTAAACAAATCGGATTTCCAGATTGTGAAGGCCGAAGTTGAGACAGACTTTGTGGAAGGATATGAGGATATTCTCTCTGAATGTGAACATTATTTTTTGAAACCGCATTTTAAATCCACACATGACTACGAAGTCGAAAAAAACGGCATTCTTTTCCCGAGCCGATCGGAAATCCGCGTTGAATACTCAGGCTTATTGGCCGCAAAAAAAGACCTGAAGTCAGAGCTTGAAGTCACATATGAAAACTATAGGTTTTTTACCGTAGCGACAGATTACAATATTATAAAAAAGAAACTCGAAACTCTATTATTGAATCGCAGCAAATTGACATTCACCCCGTTGATCCGCTCTCTGCCTGAAATAATAAGACATGACTAGCTGTCACAATCCTTTGTTAATGACAGAAAAAAGGAGAATAAGATGAAAAAAGAAATCCTGATACTCTATGTTGTCCTCATGACCTGTTTTATATCCTGTGCGAAAAAGGGAGATAAGCCTGACTACCCCGTTGGAATTGAAAATATCGGCAGCATTAATGTCCTCACAAATCCTGACTATCCACGCGACGGCCGAGTGACATACAGTTTGATCGAAGAGGTTTCCATAGGAAAAGACGTAGGCGAAGAAGAATACCTTCTGAACAGGCCATTTCAAATGCGCGTGGATGGCCAAGGCTATATTTATGTGCTGGACTATGGAGACTGCCACATTTTAGTCTATGATGACGATGGAAAGTATATCCGGACAATCGGGAGAAAAGGGCAGGGGCCGGGCGAAATCACGTCACTGGCTTTTTTTGACTTTTCCCAAGACGGACGGGTGTTCGTCAACGACTATATGAACCAGAGAATAATCATCTTTGACCGTAAAGGAAATTTACTCGGAGGTTTTAAGCTCGAGGGTTTCTATAGTGGAATACTCTTTGCTGGCGATGGTCGTGTTTATTTCCAGGAAAAGTCGCAAAAAGAAGAAATTGAACTGACGAGTGAATTACAAGAAAGCCAGATGATCACAAGCATAATTTCCTTGGACTCCGATGGACAAAACAAAAAACGCTTAATCGATATAGAATCTGAAACGGTTAGGATACAAGCAGTCGAAGGGGGGGCTATTTCAGTTGGCGGCTCAAGAACTGAACGCTTTATCTGGGCTTTAGATCCAAAAGGAAGATTGTATGCCGGATTCAGCAAAACCTATCAAATCACTGTTCTTGACGCCGATGGTTCTGTAGAGTTCCGTTTTGGCAGGGGGTACACACCGGTTGCCAATGAAGAGCACAAAGACAATCCCCGGCTTAACGAATTCCATCCCGCTTTCTATCCAAATATGCTGATAGATGGAGACAGCAACTGCTGGATCAGACAGTTCACTCCTGTTGATTTTGAGGGGTATCTCTATGACATTTTCAATCAGGAAGGGATATTCATCAAACAGGCTGTTCTTTCCTATCCCCTCTATATGTTCAAAGAAAAAAAAGCTTATAGTCTTCTAGCCTCAGAATTCGACTATCCCATGGTTAAACGGTTCCGGCTGGAAGAAATCATGGAATAGACGGATTGATAGATAGGACTCACATGCGGCGCCACGCGAGAATTTATTCATTGACCATAGTCTTTTTGGGAATTTTGTCAACTTCTCTTTTTCCCGGACAAACGAAAACAGACACTCAAGGACAAAGAACACCTCAGTATGATGCCGCAGCGGTTGTCAAACTCGTGACTGTCCGTGTTCTGGACAAGGATGGCCGTCCCGTGACCAATCTTCAGAAAGAGGATTTCATTTTATATGACAACAATAAGAAAAAAGATATTACAGAATTCGAGATTCATACTGTAAGTAAAGAAGGGATGAAAGTCCGTCCTTCTGGTCAGATGTCCGATCTTGCCGGAGTGACAAAGGGCCTTAACCGCCGTCTTTTTATATTCCTCGACATTCAGGGAGCCGATGTCAACGGCATGGCCAACGCCAAGAAAGCCGCCCTTCACTTTGTGGATACACAGCTGAAGTTCGGAGATGAAGTCGGTATTATAGGCTTCTCACGTATGGATGGATTCTTTATCAAAGAATATCTCACAACTGATCACGAAAGAATCCGCAACGCTATCAAAAAAACTAAGGAAATAAGGCAAAGCCTCGGATCTTCATCAGGAGGAGAGCTAATTACTCCAGATGGCGGTGTAGTAGCATCAAGAGTTTCCTCTGCTCCTGTAGTGATTCCCAAAAAACCTGATCACGTGGAAGGGAAAGGCGAAGTCAGCAGCGGAGGAGGGAATCTTATTTCTGTTCCTGGATCCATTCGTTTCCAGCACCAGGATTTTGTCCCTCGAATGTCGGACTTGGCCAATGCGTTAAAATATGTTCCGGGAAATAAAAGCCTTATCCTTTTCAGCAGCCGTAATCTCGGGGCCACAGCAACCAAACTGGGAAAGGAATTTGCCGATGCCAGCACGCCAGTTTACACAATTAATACACAAAACTGGAAGATATATCGTATCATAGAGCTTTTCATCAAGAAAAAATACATTTGGACGAATCACCCTCTAAAAAAGATGTCCGAAGCCTCGGGGGGAAAATATTTTGCAGATATTGAGGATGTGGATACAATCTCCAGGGATGTTCATCTGCTCACAGGGAATTATTATGTCCTCGGCTATTATGTCCCTGACACCTGGGATGGAAAATATCACCAGATCAAGGTTAAAGTTAAAAACCCGGATTTAAATGTTCTGGCTCAGGATGGTTATTTCAATCCGAAGCCTTTTAATGAGTTTTCAGATTTCGAGAAAAAACTCCATTTATACGATCTTGTATACACCACAAAACCTACAACCCTTTCTCCATTCGAAATTCTTATCGAGCCTCTTTATATTGCAGGCCAAACAGAGACAAATTGTGTTCTTTTCTCACAGATAAACATTGACGAAAAAACTGGAACTCCCCCCTCTGTAGTTGAAATCTATGCCTTCCTGTTCGATGAAGAATATGAACCAGTGCTGATGAAGAAAGGAGAGATGGATCTCACGTCCTTTGATCAACAGGCTCTCTATCCTTACTTCACAGCCAACTTGCCAGCCGGCAAGTACGAATGCCGGATTTTAACCCGTGATATAGACACAGGCAGGGCCGCCGTAGGAATAATCAACTTTCCTTTTCCTGAACAAAGTGATGCTGAAATCGTTTTATCATCCCCGCTATTATTTGCCAAAGGACAGGAATCTCACATCATAAAACTCTCTGAGGAGCAGAGTGGAAAGGAAAAAGATATCTTTCTCAGCGACTTGTACAAATTCCAACCAAAAAATCACAGCCTGGTGGTCAAAGATCTCGGATTCGGGATCAAGAGTCTCCTCGCTGTGCTGCTGGTGAATATTATTGAAGGGACAGCTCCTGAGGTCGAGTTAAGCGTTAGACTCCATCCAAAATCCATCGGTGAGCCGCTGGAATTAAAATCTGAGATTGTGGATATCCAGAACGTTAGTGCTAATACAGAAGTCCTGATGATAGAAATTTTGCTTCCGGAATTGAAATTAGGTGAATACGAACTTGAAATTGAAATTCTTGATAAAAAGACACTCGCCCGTTCTTTTGTTAGGAAATACCTCATTAAAAAATAGGGGAAAGCGCGGAGAAAAAGATCAGTATTTCACTTCGGTCTCGACAATAAAAAATCGATAATTGTCATACTTAATTCTTGTTTCTGAAATCTTTGTTCTTATTCTTCTCATCTTAGCTATATACAATTCTTCGCAAACTGTTTTGCTGGGAAATCTGATTCCATTTTTTTCAATAAAATAATCGTGCGTAGTTGTAATAACAGGACGTATTTTTTGCTTTTCACTCTCTTGTTCAATTTTTTCAAAGCCTGCAAGGGATTCTTGTTTTATTTCTATCTTCAGAACACTAAAATCTTCTTTATCAATCCACACTTTTCCAAAATTGGGATTTTCTTCAATTTTTGTCTTTGGAGAGACTTCAATAACATAAGTTTTTCTTTTTTTTAAAGTTTGTTCTTTTAAAATTCTGTAAGTGTATTTGTTTTGCTGTTCCTTACCGAGCCATCCAACAGGTCCATAAATTGATCTTCTGGAGTAGAATCTTTTTGTTTTCATAGGAGCATTCTTTTCCTTTTTTTTCTTCCCATTTTCTTTAAGTAATGTTCTCGTCTCCTCTATCTTTTCTCCTTTTTTTATCAATTGGTAATCGTACACATATTTATTTCTTTCTATATTTTGGCCTCCTCCACTTACACCCACCATCATCCCACTTGAAGTAGTAACAGTCCTAGATCCTCCAAAACGGCCTCCTCTTAGCTCTTCATCTATAGTTTCTTCACATACAAAATAAAGGGCCACATTTTGCAGTCTTTCGCAGTACTTCGCACATTTCTCCAAGATTATTTCTAATTCATCTTGATTAGATGTTAAGGAATTTTCCGGTTGGCCATGAATTTGGGTAGAAAAAATGATTAAAATAAGACAAAAAATTAGCACCCCTTGCTTTTTCATTTTAATCCCCTCTTAATTTATTCTAAGTCACAAATTTGCTCAATTATTAATCTGCAATATACCCGGCTCTGTGAGTAATCCTATAATTTTTTCCTTTGACGACAACTTTTATCTTTTTGAATTTTCCATCAGTCTGGTAATTTTTAGGCGAATAATAGAGAAGATAGTAGCTCTCAACAGCATCGGAGGCACGTTCGAATAAATACTTAGGATTGCTTGAACTGGAAGTAATCCCTCCAGTTGCTTGAGACATTTCTCGAAAGACAGTGAAAACATCTTCAGAATGTTCAACCATTCGTACTCCTGGAACATTTTTAGCAGGCTTAGTGAAAAACAGAAAATTAATACTAATTGAGGAATCCGCATAGGCTTGCTTAATACTGTCAATATCCACAGCAATATCTCTAAAGTAATAACCCATAAGAGCTGTAAGGTTCATTGTCAGATTAACATCATTTTTGTTAAGTTTTGCGAAATAATCAACGTTTTCAAGTTGAGGGATAAATTCTCTTTGATAAAACAAGAATACATATTTCTGCCCCTGTTGATCCTTTAAAATATTTGCAAAATCCAAAAGTTTCTTCTGGTCTACATTCCTAATTGTTTCTAACCGGCTCAAAATTTCTTCGTACTTCGTCAAATTCACTACAGGATCATCTTCAGGTGCATCCGATGAAGTAGCAACAACTACACCTTTTCCACCGGCAACTCCCCTGAAAGTTTCAGTTCTCCCTCTGGAACTAGAACTTGTGGAGCTCATCGATCTAATTAAACTCTTAAGATCATCGTTGAGACGTCTGTATTCTGAGCTTCCCATCCACGCATCTTTCCTTAATATCTTTATAGTCTGATTCATGGCCTCTTCTGCTGATACTTTGCTCAAAGCATCACTTTTCAAGCTGTAAGTTTTAATGGGTGTAACGATAGTAAGATTATCACTTGGATCTAAAACATTCTGGTAAAAATAATCAATGGCTTTACTGATTTTGGGAGAGTATTCGACAACATCAAAGAATAGGTAGAAGGATCTAAAGGTTTGAGGTTTAAAGGATTTAGAAGTTCCAAGCGTGGATGTCTGTTTTTCTTCCTTACTTTGAATATCCATTTTATTAACGAGATACACGGCTTCAACATCTTGAAGTATACCGTCTTCATAGACCTCGAAGTCGTTGATGGTCAAATCATTCACAAAATTATTTCCCTTGTAGACTCTGACCGGAACTTCAATATTAATGGAAATTGCTTCTTGTTGGATATCTTGAGCAACTAGAGCTAAACCTAATACAAAAATCGCTAATAAAATTGTTTGTTTTTTCATAGGGCATCCCCCCTTTTATTTATCGAATCCGGAAGGTTCTCGAGGTTTCTGTTTTCAGATTATATTTAGGGTCGCTCAAAATAATATTGGGATATAACAGAAAGTTGTGGATTTGATAAAGAAAAAAGCGTACCTTTAACGGTTT
>CAZWHQ010000043.1:0-37423 GCA_964633715.1 uncultured Eubacteriales bacterium | reverse complement strand
CCGTTGATGTGGCCCATGCCCTTGAGCCGCTCGTGGGATTGACGACCGGGCGGGTGATTTTTTCTCTTGGTGTTCTTGGTATGTGCCTGACTACGATTGTGATCGAAATGCTCATCTGTGGTTTTGTACTCAGCGAGGTTTTAGGATTTGAATTCAAAGGGTGGAAGTTTCGGTTGAGTACGATGATCGCCAATATCGGTATTTTGGGCGCATTTTTTTCTATGCCTTTTTGGCTGCCAGTGGTGGTGTCTTCATTTAACTTGGTTATGATGCCTGTGGCCTATATCGGTTTTTTTATTCTTCAAAATAAAAAAAATTATTTGGGTCGTGATGTCAACAGAGGACCATATGGACAAATCTGGAATATTCTGCTTGTCATTGCGATCTTGATTGTGGCCGCAGGCGCAGTTGTAAAAATTCTCTCTCTCCTATAAAGAGCGAGGAGACGATCAATCTTTTTGGAAGGAGAGAATGTAATTTTGATAGGCTTTGCTGACATTCGCGGATGCCGCATCCCCAGCATGGATGTATATTCTATATCGAAGAGTTACAGGTTTATCCGGTTCCAAAACTGCGGCATCTAAGCCGGGCCATGAAGGATTGAGAAAACCTGCATAACTGTTCCGTGTGATCCATTTAACAGGAAAATCGGGATGGTCAGGGGCCACAAAAATGGCCAGTCCCAGCCGTTCTGTCGAGAGATCTGTCCAAAGGAATTCTGTATTATTTATGTCTCCTTTGAGGGGGCCTTTGTCGGAGGTGACAATTTTGCCCGTAAATAGCGGAGCGCCGCGAAAACTCAATCCTCCATAACCTTTGCCTGCGTCCTGAGCCCCTTGCAGTTCCAGTGGGCCTCCGATAGCCTGAATTCGGAGTTTGACATCTATCATGCGGCTATCATCTGTGGCGGGATAAATATGCAAAGTGACTGTTTCTAGAGCAACGACTTCTTTTCCATCGAGTTTCCAGGCATTTTCGAGACTTATAACAGCTGGGTGACTTTCAGCATTGCGGTCTATCCAGCGGACGAAAAACTGCCGTAAGTTGGCTGGATGCCACGTCTGAGTGGTTTGGCCCCTGGTTCTGACGACAGGCCAGGTCCAGAAGATACCGTGATGATGGGGATGGTCGTCGGTAAAATCATCTGTGAGAATCTGGCCATCACAAGAATAGAGGGGATGTATATAGCACGATCTGGTCTGCGTTTTGTCCAGTCCTTCTTTGAGTTGGTCTTGGAAACGATAAGACAACACCATTGTGGGGCCTTCCCACACCGTGAGGGTCCCTGCTTTGCTGTCTTCAACAAATCTGAATTTTTCTGATGCGGTAGACAGAAAAGATCCCAACAGGATTGTTAAAAGTAAAATTCCTAAACGTTTCATGCGTTTTATTTTCAGTGTTGGGTGGTGCCCATTAGGTCACGTATTTTATCTTCATCCACTTGGATTCCTAAACCCGGCCCTTCCGGAACGTAGGCCAAACCCTTCTCAATTTTTAGTGGCGTTTTGAGGACATCGGCTGTAAGGAATTGAGGCCCGTTGAGTGCGGCGGGCTTTTTTAGTCCATAGGCACTGTAAAGCCCAAGTGCAGCAGCCAGAGATATATCGGGATCAGTCAGTCCGCTTCCCAGCCAGATAAGCTTGTTTTCTTGGCAGATATCGATCTGCCGTCTATTGGAGAGGAGGCCTCCGCAGCGAGCCGGCTTCATGGCCACGCCGTCACACATGCCGAGCTTAATAAACTCTTTCAAATCGATGGGAGAGACTACGCCTTCATCCATAAGAATCGGCAGGGCTCCCTGTTTTTTGAGTGCCTGGTAGCCGCTGATTCGGTTGGGCCGAAGCGGAGCTTCGAGGACATCCACGCCGGCATCCGCCAGAAGGGGAGCAGCCTGTAGGGCGGTTTTTGGATCATAGCCTCCATTGGCATCCGCCCATAAAAAAGTCTCTGGGACCAGGCTCCGGACTTCTCGGGCAAGGGCGGCATCAAACTCCGGATCTGGAGCGACCTTTATGTTGAAGTGGGCATAACCTCGTTTTTTCCCCTCTTCAATCAAGGCCGCAGCGTCCTTTATTTGAGTAACATTGACTGTCCAGCTCAGAGTGATTGGCTTGCCTATGGGCCTTCCCCACATCTGGGCGAGAGATTTATCCTGCAGTTTGCCGATTAAATCATGAAGAGCGATGTCGATTCCTGCCCGGCTGATAGGCATCCCGGTTGAAAAACCTGGGGCGACGGCTCCATCCATGGCTGTATGAACACCAGAAATGTCCGTTGGATCGTGGCCTAAAAGCACCGGAATGTAGTAATCACGGAGAACGGCTTCTGCTGTTTCCAATGTTTCATAACTCCATTTGGCAATGGGGAGGGACTGTCCCCAACCGACTGTGCCGTTATCGGCAGTGATTTTGATAATCACGGCCGCACGGCCGGCTGATCCGTGGGGTCCTGTAAAGAATTTGAAGTACCCTGTCATGGGGTACCGAAGTGGAAAGAGTTCTATGTGATCGATTTTTGTTTTAGGGGATTCTCTCCAGATGAGTCCTCTCGGTATTGAAAGGGCAATAACCGCAGATGATGTTTTACAGAGAAATGCCCTTCGGTTCATCACTTCCATTCGTTTGAGATATATTTTTTGTAGCGCTCTTCAACACGGCCTGTCTCTACATTTCCCCTGTGGACAAGAACACCTGCATTTTGTGTTATGGATTCGCCTTTTTTGAGCACAAAAGGATTTCCGCTTTTATTATCCGGTCTCCGCGGCCCAAAAATGCCGTACTCACGTGTTAACCAGCGGTGGTCCAATCCATCAGGTTTTTGGAAGACCGCTACCCCCTCGGCTAAACCTTCAATGGTATTCGAGTAATCAATCCAGAGCGCAACTTTCATATTGGTGGCCTCTTCTCCTTGCGCACCGCTGTCGGAAGTGATGGTGCCTCCATTTAAACCGCTGAACCTGGGATGCATTCTAATAAAAGGCCAGGCATAATGAACGTCATCGCTGACAAACTCAACACCTCCATAAGCCGCTGTTAAAGTGCAGGTCAAATCGATAAAATATTCGCCGTCTGCCATGGGATAGACAACCATAATCCGTTTTTCATCCAGAACAGGACTATTCCCATCCATCTCCCACTTTAAATCCGCTTCAATCACGGCTTTATTGTCTTGTGTTTCTAACTGTATAAATTCCACATGACGTATGTGGTCGCGGAAGGGAGGGCCGTAGGCATTTGCGCCAATCTTCTGCCCGGAATACAGGGCATTGTATATGCTGACCTGCCTGCTCCCGTTCAATCGCACGGTATCTCCAAAGTAAAAAGACCGATGGTGAGGATAGGGCTCGTTTTGCTGTACAAGTAGATTTTTCCCGGAAGGACTCAACATGGGATAGATATGAGGGAGATCTAACCAGGATGTATATTGATATGTGAAGGCCTCGCGGCCGTCGAAAAGGACGCGAAGCTGTCCGAGTTTGTCGTTTTTTTGCAGCTGGATGGAAGACGATTGTGCAGATGAGTTAACAACCAGCAGCGCGCAAATAAGCCCTGTGCAGAGGAAGAGATGCAAAAATCGGCAAATAGATTTCATGTGCTGTATCCGTTAGATAATCCAGGGCTTTCTGTGCGGGTAATCCAGCAATCTGTTGGCTTCATCGTCATTGACAAAACGTTCTGCCTGAGGATCCCAACGCAGCTTTCTTCCCAGTTTCATGGCAATGTGAGTTAAAACACAAACAGAATTTGAACGGTGTCCCACTTCTACGGGAGCCACAGGATCTTTCCGGCTGCGCATGCACTCAAGAAAGTTTTTCATATGATTAGTGGACACATAGAGTTTGGTTTCGTTTTCTCCGATCTCCTGCTTAAGAATCTCTCTATCTGATGCTTCGATTTTACCTCTTTGGACAAAAATCCAACCATCTTTCCCTTCGAACCTCACGCCGGCCGGATCGCCTGTCTCCTGGATTAATTTGACTCCGTTGGCATAGAGTCCGTCAGAATGATAGAAGGTGTGCACGTCAAAAAGACCCCGGTCGGGAAATTCTGCCTTGGCTTCGATTTCAACCGGACCGCTCTGTTCTGATCCATTGCCCCACTGGGCGATATCGTTCATGTGGGATCCCCAGCCCGTGATCATTCCCCGGCAGTATCGTTCTATCTGCAGCCACCCGGGGCGGCTGTAATTTCTTTGGGGATGCACGCGGTCCTCAGAAAAGGGCTCTTCAGATGTAGGCCCCATCCAAAAGTCATAGTTGAGATTTTTAGGTACAGGCATGATGGCGGGATTTCCCGCTCCCTGGTCTTCGGGGTTCCAGACGCGGATAGTGTGCAGTTTGCCGATGCGCTGGTTGCGGGTTAATTCACAGGCCATCCGGAAATAGACGGACGATCGCTGCTGTGATCCGACCTGTAAAATTCTCTTATTTTGCCGTATGGCTTTTACGAGCTTTTGCCCTTCGGTTATGGAAAAAGTCATGGGTTTTTCCAGGTAGATATCTTTACCGGCATTGGCCGCAGCAATCCCATGAACGGCGTGCCAGTGATCCGGTGTGACAATGAGCACGCCATCGATATCTTTTTGGGCGAGAAGCTCGCGAAAATCACTGTAGGCTGCACACCCTTTGTAGCTGTTTTTATCCAGTTCCTGGGCATAGATTTTATCCACCAGCCACTGAGCGTCTTCCATGCGGTGGGTGTCCACATCACATACAGCCACCACTCTTGCCCCAACCTCCAGACCGCGGTAAATCAGCTCCTGCATGTCTCCCTGGCCCTGCCGGCCTACACCTATACATCCCAAAAGCAGAGTATTGCTAGGAGCCGACTGTCCGAAAACAGTCGAAGGCACAATTGCGGGAGCAGCTATCGCTGCGGCTGTGCTTTTCAGGAAATTTCTGCGTGAAATGGTTGTTTTTTTTCTGGTGTGAGGCATAGATCACTCCTTTTATTGAAATAGTTGGCTGAGTCGGATCAAAATTCCGATTTGCAGTGCCATAGATGACAATGGAATCTCAGCCTTCCGGACATTCCTGTAATATGATTCTTCCGGTTTCTCGTCAGAGGGAAACAAAGAGGCATAGTAATAGCCCTCAAATAATTCATCTTCGAGATACCAGAGAGTTAGTTCGGAATAGGTATCAGATCCCGAAAAATCAGGAGTCGTGTAGCTAAAAGTCGCTGTTCCCAACAGGTCCTTTAAAACGGCATATCTTCCTGAAATACCAAATACGAGGGCTAAAGTTCGGCCGATGTTGAGTTCGATGTTTAGACTTCCCTGAGCTCCAAAAGTGTTTTTGTTCGCTTCAAACAAGATTGTAACTTCTTCGCCGCCTGATGCTTCGGTGGTGGAATTTTTGAAATGACCAAAATAGTATCCTGCCCCCACACCGACAACAATTTTTAAAAAATCTCCAATTGGAAGACCATAATACAGGCTCAAAGTGAGGGGGATGGCACTGATAGTTGGTTTCAAATTAAATTCGTCAATATACCCTTCTTCGGATAGGGTTTTCAAACTCTGCTTGCTAAACTGAAGGTATCCCGCTCCCAATCCAATTGAAAAGTGAGGGTTGAAGCTGAATAGCAGCTCTCCTTTAAAAAAGGGGCTGTATCCCAGAGGAGAAATCTCCCCACTGACATTATATTGATAAAAACTCCCTGCCATATTAAGAAGTTCATTCCATCCATTGAGATATTTGTTGACATCATTTTGACCCACAGGGCGGGCGAAACCACCGAATAGTTTAAAAGCAACATTTAATCCTGACATTTCCATGGCGTCCATTTGGTTTTCCACAGGAATTCGTCCGTTTGGTTCAGCTTTTGTCCATTGTGGAAAAAATAAAAAAACGAGTAATCCCACTGCAAATAAGACGGATATTCTGTTTTGTTTCATCAATTCTCCTTCTGTTAAAATTTCGTATTGTCAGTAAACCTAATGTATCAACTCCCTATGAATGAGTCAATAAAACCATAAGATATCCCTTTTTAAGATTTGACACTATTCGTCGTAAATATTATTCTATATTATCAATTAAAAAAGCCAAGTAAAATTGAGTTTGAACAGGTTATCGATCAGAGACATGGGAAAAAGAGAGAAAAAACAGAGAAGAATTTTAGCTCAAAAATATTAGGAGGCTTAAGTGAAAGAACTCGTTGAATTGATTGCTAAGTCCTTAGTGGACAATCCTGACCAAGTGAAAGTTTCCGAATTGGATGGGGAGCAGAGCTCGATTATTGAATTGAGAGTGGCCCCAGAAGATGTGGGAAAAGTTATTGGAAAACAGGGCAGAAATGCGCAGGCTATCAGAACTATTCTGGGAGCGGCTGGTATGAAAATCAAAAAAAGATTAAGTATGGAGATTATCGAGTAGTAGAGAACAATTAAGTTTTTAGGGAAAACAACTCTGTTTGAGAAGTTTTCCCTTCTTGTATCTTACACCTGACCGGTCTTTAGAGGATTCGTTTACCTTCCTAAATAATGGGGATTGTCTTTTTCAATGATAAGCTTTGTGCTGAGCACCTTATCACCGACTGTCAACCGGACCAAGTACTGACCGGGGCCTGCCATGGGGATTCGTCTGTATCTACTCTGTGCGGATGTCACCTCCTGTTTCTCAGGAGGTTTCTGTCTGAAATTCCAGAAAACTTTGTGCAACCCCTTTTCTTTTGGCCCTTCCAGATTTTGGATCACTTTGCCTGTAATATCCAGAATCTCAATTTTGGCTTTCTCCGGAATTTCGTTTTTCAGGAAGTAGAAAATGTTCGATCCTGTCGGAGGATTAGGTTTAATAAATCGCTTATCCGTTACCCAGGACCATTCATATGTCCTTGCCCACTGCACCTCAGGTCTGATGTCGAACAGAAAAACATCCTCCTCCCTTACTTCAGTTGTGAACTGCTGTAAAGCAGTGATGTTGTCCACGATCCAGGCTCCTCGGCCGTGTGTTCCTGCGATGAGATCGTTATCGCGGGGGTGGATGATTATGTCGTGGACCGGCACTGTGGGGAGCCCGTTCATGAAGCGGGTCCAATTCTGCCCCCTGTCCATGGAGATATAGAGGGCAAATTCCGTTCCGGCAAAGAGCAGATCGGGATTTTTGTAGTCTTCACGGACGACATACACCGATCCTTCGGGAAGACCATTAGTGATCTTAGTCCAGGTTTGACCAAAGTCTTCTGTAACATAGATATAGGGATTTTGGTCATCGTGGCGGTGACCGTCAAAAACCACATAGGCTCTGCTGTGCACGTGATTAGATGCTTCGACACGTTTGACCCAGTATTCTTTAGGTGCTCCGGTCATATTCCCGTTTAACAGCGTCCACTCTCCGCCGTCATTTTGTGTCAGCTGGACATTTCCATCATTGGTTCCTACCCAGAGAGTTCCCGGATTCATGGGGGATTCGTCAATGGAGACGATGGCGCTGTATTGGCCGTCCGGTGTGGCCGTGAGATCGGGGCTGATGGCCCGCCAGTGGTCACCGCGGTCAACGGATTTAAAGAGTTTATTGCCGCCGTGATAAAGAGTCTGTGGATTATGGGGAGATATCAGCAAAGGGCTGTTCCAATCGAACCTGTAGCGTTCTCTTGTTTCACCTTCGGGCACCTCGGGGGGTCTGGGTCGAATCGAGGTATTATCCCAGTTGCGAAGATCGACACGTGCGATGCTTCCCCCTTGAGTTTCATAATAGACGATGTTGGGATCTGTAGGATCGACCTGGTTGAAAAAACCATCGGCATTGCTGAGAGGAAACCAATCGTTGTTTACGATTCCAGAGCCCCGGCGTGATCGGCTGGGGCCTCCCCAGTTGCCGTTATCCTGGAGTCCACCATAAACATAATAGGGTTTTCTCATATCTACCGTTATGGCATAGAATTGTGCAAGGCCGATAGTTGTGATCACATCCCACTTTTTTCCATTGTCATACGTAATATTGATACCTCCATCGCCGCCGACGATGACGTGATTCGAATTGTTGGGATCGATCCAGAGAGCATGATAATCGATATGCGTTCTTCCTTGAACAAGTGTTCCCACTCTTAAGGTGCTGCCCCCATCATCCGAATAGGCGAGAGGTGATCCACAGGTCCAGAAGGCATTTTCATTGTTGGGATCTACACGGATCTGACTGTAATAGGAAGGCCGATTATTATACGTATGTTTTTGTGTCCATGTCTCGCCGTAGTCATCAGATCTGAAAATGCCGCCGAGATTTGGATCGAGTTTTTCCGCTTTCAGAACGCCGCCTCTCTGTTGGCCGCGTGTTTTTTGCGTACTGACAAGGGCATAGACCGTTCCTGGTTTGCTTCGGGATGCACTGATGCCGGTGCGTCCAATTTCATCGGTTGGGAGTCCCTGAGTGGATTTTTCCCACGTTTTTCCGGCATCCTTAGTCACATATATGCCAGCTTTTGGTCCCCACTGGTCAACGGGATCCCCAGCATCGAATCGATCTCGTTCCCTAAAGTGGGCTACAGCATAAAGGATGTCGGTATTATTGGGATCCATAGCCAAATCTGTAACACCTGTTCTTTCATCAAGATAGAGCACTTTATCCCAAGTTTTTCCGCCGTCGATGGATTTAAAAACTCCGCGCTCCTCATTAGCGCCCCACAGGTGGCCCAGTGCAGCGACGTAGACGATATCAGGATTTTTAGGATCGATGAGTACGCGACCGATATGGTGGGTTTCTTTAAGCCCGACAAATTCCCAGGTTTTCCCCGCGTCTGTTGATTTGAAGACGCCGCCGCCCCAGGGAGAGCTGTTGCGGTTATTGGCTTCACCCGTTCCGACAAAAAGGATATCGGGATTTGAGAGGGAGATCGCAATATCTCCAATAGAGGCATTTGGCATATCGTTAAATATGGGTTCCCATGTGATGCCCGCATTTTCTGTTTTCCATACTCCGCCTGTAGCCGCTCCGGCATAGACAACAACCGGATTGCTTTCTACACCTTCGATATCAGTGATCCGTCCTCCAGGATTGGCCGGCCCGATTTCCCTCCAGGAAAAGTGCTTCAGAAAATCATTAGAACCTGATTGAGACAGCAGGCTGGCAGATGGCAGCAGTATACACAGGATTAAGGATAAACTGGATAGGATAACTTTTTTTGAAAGACTTGTTTTCAATAGTTCCTCCTATTAAGGATTGTAAGAGTGATTTTTGTCCAAGAAAAAACAATATGACTTTTATTGAGATAATGCAATAGCTTTTTCTGAATAATTATCTTCTAGCCTGATTATTCACGGGCCGAGGTTGCGATAGATGCGAGGCATCGGCCCATGAAGCTGTGGCTCTCCACCGCGATTGGGACGTAACGAAGCAGATGTGGTAAGATCGGTTCGCTCCCTTGGGGTAAAAAATGCCAACATTTGATAGAAAGTATCCAACAAACAAAGTGAAGTTCACGGATATTGCTAAAAATCATATTATCAAGTTGATATCATTGAAAAGAAATGACAGTGTCGGTATTTTTTATGAATAATATGGGTGGATCTGGATCGTGATTGTATGAGAGATAAATTCTCCCTTTCGACCTTCGGGAATTGTTATCTTGAGATACCCCCCCTCAAAAACCGCCCCGGTCACATTTTTAGCCATTTCCGGATTCAGGACCCTCAGAAAATAATCCGTTTTGGCAAGGCCTTCGACTTTAATGACTATACTCGATTCATTATTTTGGACAGAGAGAATTTTTAAGCCCTTGTTTTTATCTCCCACCTTAGTTTTGGGAATTACAGGAAGAATTTCCAGAGATGGTGATATATTTAATTCCAGATGCAAGGGAACTTCATTCATTTGTCTGTCGGATCCAATTATGGATGTCTGGATACCTTGACTTGTGTCAAAATCCGCTGGTTCTCCATTGATGGAAAACGATTGGATTTTTGTGGCCGTGCTGAGATTTGGTGAGAAGTGGACCTTATATCCATTGGCTCTTTTTGAATTGATTGTCACAGATATTTTTCCTTTGGATTTTTTAAAGTCTATAGAAAATGAGGCATCGCCAATGGTGTAGTTTTCGATTTTAATGTTTCTCCAATCCGCCGGGAAAAGAGGGGAAAAGGTGAATTCTTTCTTGATGGCATCTCCTTCAAGCCCCAACAGCCCACGGACCAGAGGCAGAGTGACACCTGCAGTTGAAAAGCCCTGATGAGACACGGCTTCCTGGGGCCACACATTCTTTGAGCCGGAAAAAACCTCGGTAATGGAGCCCAAGGCGTTGTCAAATGTGTGTTGGGCTGTAGCATGAAGCAGGGAATATCCCTGAAGCGGCATATGATGTTTATAGAGTGCCGTTGTAACCCAGCTTGTCAGAAAAGGCCAAACTGCTCCGTAGTTGTAGTTAAGCGGTTGAAAGTAGGAGCTTTTGTTCGATATGCTCCGGATTCCCCAGTCCGTAGTCAATTCAGATGAACAGATTCTTTCGAGAGCAATTCGGCTCCTCTCGGGAGTCCCCAATTCCCACATCAAACCCACGGCATTCCAGGGTGAGATCTCCCGGACATGCTCACCCTCTGTATTGAAGGCATAGACATAAAATTGACTCTCTTTATCCCAGAAATTTTCTTCAAATGCTTTTTTGGCTTGTAAATAAAAATTGGCAGCAGAAATGCTGAGTTTTTTGTCTTCGGCTGCATCGGCCATCTTCTGCATGACTTTTATGGCCCTAACCCAAACAGCGGCCAGATAGATATCTGTTTCAATACCTGTCAGGGCTCCATACTCCAGGGCTCCTAATCCGGCTAATTTGTTGTCCATGAGTCCGTTTTTATTTGCATCTGTGGACAAACACCAATTGTAGGCTTTTTTCAGGCTGCCCCAGCTTTCTTTGATAAAATCGATATCTCCACTTTTCTGCATGTAGTCGTACATGGCTGTGATGTAATAAGGTGTTGTGTCTCCATGGATGTATCCATAATGGTAGTCGTTCCACCAGTCGATATAGCCTTCGGCTTGAGAAAGTTCATGAGACATCTTGCCGTCATCCCTCTGCCACTTCTGGGTAAATTCAAGTATTTCACGCACGTTTTCATGGGCCCCATAACTCATGAGGCTGAATGAATTGATGTAGGCATCGCCACTAAAAAACCAGCCGAAACCCGGACGACCGCTTGTGCCGGAAGCTCCGAGCCCTGCCACAATTCCCTTGCCAAGATTGGGGTTGTCGACAATCAGGTTGTCAAACGCAACCTTTGCCCAAAAAAAGGCAAGATCGAGTTCCGGTTCTGGTGTTTGGATTTGAAGCGTCCTCTCCTGAAGGTTCAAATAATGCCTCACATTCTCCAGATAGTAATGTTCCGGAGATTGCTGGAGTTTTTTGTAGGCATTGAGGATGTCCTTTCGATCTCCCTGGCCTCCGGCCATGTAGATGGGGATAAACTTGTCTTTGACTTCTTCAGGATCAGTCAGTTCTATTTGAAATTCACTCGGGGAATCAGAAAGCATATGCGCGGGAGTATAGGAGAGTCCGGATGCTGAAGGGGAGCCGATAAGCCCGTGGTTTTTTCCCGTGGATTCAGAAATAATATAGGCTTTGATATCTTCATTCCAATAGGCAAACTGCCCGCCAATACCTGCCGGCCACATGGGTTGAAGCACGGGAAGAAAACCACACACAATTGTGAGGGGGACTTCTGTATTGACTTTTAGTAAAATGATGGCTCCAGGCTCATTAACCGGTGAGATATAGATGGCTTTGACTGTAAAAGACTGGTAAGTGAATGTCAGAATGGTCGTTTCTGGAGAAACAGACACGTACCTGACGATATCTCCGGCCTCTATGGCCCGAGTAGAGCTTCCGACAAAAAAAGAGATTTTAAAATTCCTCAGTATCTTGAGTGGATAGGCCCATGCCTCAAACGTTCCCGATTCATCACCAAGAATTGCAAACTTTCGTCCCACCTTATCAAAAGGGGTTCCTGGTCGAGCGAGTCTTTCCAGGGCCATTTTATGTGATTTGATCTTAAATTCCTGGACCAGACCTTCTTGAGCATGGATGAATCCCCAAAAAAATAATAGAATACCTAAAAAGAGTAAGACTTTTGATCTCTTCATTACTAAAACTGGAAAATCGGAATTTCCCTTACAAAGAGGAAAAAGAACAAAACATAAATCAGCACAAGCGCAATAATTAAAGGAAGTTCTTTCTTAAAACTCTCTACACGATTGGGAATGATCTTTTCTTCGCACTTGTACTTTTTTCTGCTTGGGAATACGGCTGGAATCTGAGATTTGTAGTTTTCATAGGTTTCCCCGAATTTATTCTTTAAGAATTTTTCTTCATAGGGAATAATTATCGAATAGAGGAAAGTAAATTCGACAAGATACAATGGGAGAAGCCACCAAATATTAAATGTGATCACAATCCCAAGATCGACAACAAAATTTCCAAAATAAAGTGGATTTCTTATGTAAGAGTAAGGCCCGGATGCGCAAAAGAAATCTGCTTCAATTTCTGTCACGATATGACGGCCGTGCAGATAGCTGGCAGCGTGAACTCTAAAGGCCAGTCCGGACAAAACAAGAATGAAGCCGATAGCCCATAACAGGAGAGTCGTGGTGTTTTGTAAAACAAATAATTTTAGGCAGACTCCAAGGACAAGAAAGAAAATTCTGTAGTACCTGCGGGTGTTGAAAATAAACCTTGAAAATTTACCAAACACCGGGAAGCTCTCCTCTATTCCTCAAAAACCGTCCGCGGCCTTAATTCCGGTTAGAGAGTGATTTATATCACAAATTTTTATTTGAGGTCAACGAGACATCCACTAAGGTGAGATTGATTTTTTTCTAAACCATCGCTCTATAAAATTTTCTCATGTGATTGAGCCCAATATGGGCGATTAAATTATTTTAAGAGAGCCGCAGCCTATTTTTTCTTGGAAAATAGATTTGAGATTCTGATACCCACTTGAATTGCAAATCCGCTCAGATCTAAAACTGCTTTCCGCCAATCTGCACCTGTAGGCGCATCTTCATAAAGACGTATATACGGATCTTCTGTATTATAATAAAGATACCCCTCATAGTTGTCGGTATAACTGGAGTTTAAGTTTTTATAATTGTAGGTTCCATAAAAGTTTTTGAATTTTATAAGCCTGTAAATGCCGCCCACCACAAATGCAATATTCGGAGAAATTTTAATATCAAAAGATCCTCCCACATGAAATCCAAAAGTGTTGCATGTCGTATCTTCATCTCTTACCGTATTCCCCACTTCATGTGTGTAAATAGTTATGATCCACGGCCAAATTATAATTGAAGTGAAATTCCAGTAGTCCCAATCACTGTCAAGGATTTGTGAGTATTTGCCTAAATAGAAATCACCGCCAGCCGTAAGATTAAAGGCGAATGAATTTCCTATAGGAATAGTGCCGTAAAGGTTCCCACTAAAAAACAGTGCGTTCATCTCTATATCTCGAGTATAGTCACTGTAATCTCCGTCCGCCTGTTCCCATCCATAGTTCGCATCTACATTTGGAAAGAATAAATACCCCATTCCAAGTCCGAATCCAAAATATTCAGAAATGCTGTAGATGATCTCAAAATTGATTTCAGGAAGACTTTCCAACCTGGGCCAAGTAAAATAATCATTCGCATCAGAATATATATCCTCATATCGATCAATCCATGGATTCAAATCAGCTCCGTTTACAAAACGATAATTTCCACTCAGGTAAAATGATAAGGGGAATCCATTATTTGCCTTTTTACTTTTTTCTCCAAAGATCAACTCCTGTTGAGTTGGTTCGGCTTGTATATCTTCTCCCATGTCTTCAACATCTGTTTTATGGATATAACCCGAAAGAGAATATCCAGTTTCTTTATTACTAAAAGTTATCAAATACCAATCTCCCTTCTCGCTTTCAGGATTAATGATCTCTCCTTTGCTGAGTGTTCCCACCACCGGACTATCTTGTGAAGCGTCCAGTCTGATTTTTGCAGATTTGACCTTCACTTTCAGCTGCAAATCTGAACCTACAGCCATATTAGCCAATAATATTGAAGATAGAACCACCAAGATAGATAGAGATAGCCATTTTGGAAAATTTTTTTTACTCATTCTTCCCTCCTTTCTTCAAGAAAAGTATATAATTAACAAAATGTCATTTCAACTGATTTTTTTTTAAAAAAAATATGGATTCCTGTAGATATATTCCTTTTGGTAGATAAATTCGGATTGGGAAAAACTGAGATATAAAATAGTTATTAACTGCTGTTCTTCTCTAGGGGGATGTTCAAATTGACTTAAGATTATTTTCTCATTATCATGAGCGTATTGGGGCGATAAAAACTTATGCAGTGTCCAAGATGTTTGACCTATAATCCAGAAGGCATCCAGTATTGCAATAAGTGTGGATCGTCCTTGGATTTGACCCAAACATTAGAGCCGGGAAAGATTAATGGAGAGGACGATTCCTCCTTTTTCAGTGCCGGCGACAGCTTCGGGAAAAGATACCGGATTATTGAAGAAATTGGCCGTGGAGGGATGGGGAAGGTCTATAAAGCTGAAGATTTAGAACTTGGTGTGACCGTTGCGCTTAAACTCATTAAGCCAAAATATTCGCAAAATGAAAAATTCATTCAGCGCTTTAAAACAGAGACCTTGCTTGCGAGATCGATTTCTCATGAAAACATTATCCGCATTCATGATATTGGAGAGGTAGAAGATGTCAAGTTTATTTCTATGGATTATATAAGAGGGCAAAATCTGAATGAACTCATCCACACTTCGAAGAATTTGACCGTAAAGACCGCTGTCGATATCACTCGACAGATTTGCCAAGCTCTTATCGCTGCGCATGAAAAGGGGATTGTCCACCGTGATCTTAAGCCTTCCAACATTATGATCGATATGAATGGGAAGGCCTATGTCATGGATTTTGGCCTGGCAAAAATCCAGAAAATAGACGAACTCGACAAATCAGGGAAGATAGCCGGTACACCCTCCTACATGTCTCCAGAGCAAGCAAGAGGGAAGATTCTGGATAGAGGAACAGATATCTATTCTCTCGGGATTATTCTGTTTAAGATGTTGACTGGCAAGAAAGTCTTCGAAGCTGACAGCAAATTTGAATACATGCAAAAACACATCCATGAAAGCCCGCCTTCTCCATCTCAATTTAATCCCCAAATCTCACCTCAACTCGAGAAAATTATTTTAAAATGCCTGGAAAAAGACAAGGCTAAACGCTATTCCTCAGCCAGAAGTCTTCTTGAAGATTTGGATAAACAAAGGGCAAAAATAGTTTTGGAACCGCCGAAAATATACGAGAAGAAAGTTTTTAAGTATGCAGGATTGTCAGTTTTAGTTATATTCTGCGCCATCGCTTTTTTTATTTTGTTTGGGCGGAAAGAAACACCGTCTTCGTCTGTTTCAGGGATCAAAACTCGCTCCGTTGCCGTTATGCCGATTGAAAACAAAACAGGGGATATTGATGTAGAGAAATGGGGGCGTTCTGTCCAAAATTTACTCATCTCGGATCTCAGGCAATCCATTTATCTCCGGGTTCTCCCCGAAGAAAGACTTCTTCAGCTGCTTGAAAGTAAAAATTCTCAAGAAAATAAGGAATCAATGGATGAGATTATGTCCAGGATCGTAAATGAGGAGGATATTGAATATTTTGTTCTGAGTGAAGTGACAAAAAAGGCAGGAAAATTCATCATTACTTTAAGAATTCATGTCATGAAAACAGGGCAATTCATTGACCCAGCAATAACGGAAGAACTCAACGAAAAGCATTCTGGGATGGTCGATAAGATGACTCTGCAGATAAAGTCAATCCTTCGTTTTAGTTCGAGTGAAATTCAATCTGATATCGATCGAAATGTGCAGGAGATAAGCACAAGTTCTCTTCAGGCATGGAACTATTTCGTAGAGGGGAGGCGGTATATTTATGAACGGAAAACAAAAGAGGGGATCCAGTTTCTGAAAACAGCTTTGGATTTGGATCCCGGGTTTGCGATGGCCCACATCGTTTTATCGGTTGCCTATGGGCTAGAAAACAGAATGGAAGAAAGAAACAACAGTTTAAAAAAAGCTGCTGAATTTATAGACAGAGTTTCACTTCGGGATCGATACCTCATATTGGGAAAAATTGCTTCCCAGATAGACAAGTCTACAATAAAAGCGATAGAAAACTATCAAAAACTCGTGGATATCTACCCCGACGATGGCGAGGGCATTGTTTATCTTGCTGCAGTGTATCGCTTTAGAGAAGAATGGGACTTGGCGATGAACTGGTACAGTATTTTGCTCAAGATCCAAGATAAGACCTACAGAACTTTAGCCATAGACAATATGGCTGTTATTTATGTGTCTCAGGATTTATGTAAAAAAGGCTTGGAACTGCTTAATAAAAACCAGACGACATTTTCCAATCAAAACTTTTTTTACAGATTAAAAGGAACTCTGCTAATGAGTCAAGGCCGTTATGAAGAGGCTTTGACAGATATCAATCAGGCTCTTTTTTATGAACCAGATGACCCTCATAACCTAAGGCTTCTTGGAAATATTTATCATTTAAAGGATGATTTTATCGAAGCTGAAAAAGCGTATCGTTTACTTATCCAATCGGAAGAGATCGATGTTCAATTGGATGGCTTATTCTGGCTGGCAAAATTGTATTTGTCTCAAGGAAGGTTAAAAGAGAGTCTCGAAAAAGTCGAATTAGGTCTTAAGCTTGCCCATGAGTATGAACTCCCGGCCTCGGATTTGAAATTTCATCTGTTCTCTGGATATCTCAAATTTCGATTAGGTCTTTTAAAAGAGGCCTATAACGCTGTCTTAGAGGCCCAAGATATCGCACAGAGAGCCAGCAGTATAGACGGTCCTGTTCTTTCTTTGCATCTTTCAGGAATCATTTTATCTGCTTTAAGAGATACCGACAAAGCTGAACAGACAGCGGAAGACATATTGGATTTGATAGAGCTGACATCTTTGAAAAAAAACAAACGGTATTATTATCATCTTTCTGGATCAATAGACCTGCAGAAAGGGAAGACTCTCTCTGCTGTCGATAATTTGAGCCAGGCTTTTCTTCTTCTTCCCGACCAAACATACATCGACGACATGCATGCTTTTTTTCTAGAACCTTTAGCTCGAGCGTACTATGAGTCGGGGAATTGGGAGAAAGCGCAGGAGTCTTATGAGAAGATTACTGAGCTAGCCGCCGGAAGGATTGCTTGGGGTGATATTTTTGCCCGGAGTTTCTACTGGTTGGGGAAGATTCATCAAGCCAACGGAAATGTTTTAAAAGCAGTGGAATCTTATGAAAAATTCATGCTATTATGGCAGACTGCAGATCCGAGCCTTCCTGAAATATCAGACGCAGAAAAGCAGCTCAAAACACTCCAGGAATCACAGCAGAATTAATTTTGGATTCTACGATTATCTGTGGATTGAAATCTGTTGGCTTCATACCAGAATTGCTTATTAGTTCTCCTAATAATTTTACCCGCTTGACATCTCCATCCAGGGATTTCACCAATTTTATGGCTCGACATAGCCGCTTCTAAGGGACAGATCTTGCATTCAATTATATCCAGACATTGACTGCAGGAAAGTCCGTTTGAGGAATAATTGTTCATTTTTAAGTTTGCATAAACTTGGAGAGTTTTCGAATAGATCCGATGAGGATTTATGATAAAAGTTTCGAGATCCCCGAAACAAAATCGATCTTTTTCTTCTTGACTGCAGTTGATCTTAAAATAATCAGGAAAGAGATAACATCCCCAAAGCTTATGATCAGGGGTAAGTGTCATGGATTTTTTTGCGGCAGCACAAGAAAAAATCCCGTATTGTTTGTCATCCCTGAAAACAGAAAGAGGAATAGTTCCCGTGGATCTGAAATGAAATAAGGCAAACTTTTTTAGCTCGTCGAGAGCTTCTTCAAATTTGTTCATGTGGCTTTCATTCCAGTGTACCAGGTTTGCTAATGCAAAATGGGCATTTTTGATTCCCGATTGAGTTATAAACTTGAGGGAATCGACCAAATTATCCACATTTTCAGGTGCGAATACACTGTTGGTGGCGAGTTCAATGGCTGGACATTTTTTTAAGTCTTCCAGTACTGAAGTCATGTGTGCAAAACTGCCCTTCTCCCTGGATATGTCTTGAGCGGTTCCATCGAAGCTGACAAGAAGTTTGAAGTGGTGTTGGTTCAAAAATCCGATGACTTGGTTGTTGATCAAACTGCCGTTTGTTGTCAAACAGAATCTGATGGGCTTGTTGTCTTTGTGAGCCTTTTGTGTGCTGTAAGAGACCGCTTTTCTAATCAGGTCAAATTCGAGCAGGGGCTCTCCTCCAGAAAAATTGATTAAACAGTTGGGTTTGAAGGCTGGAAAGAAAAAATCGAAAGCTTTGCGAAAGAGGGGAAAACCAAGACAACTGGCACTTTTTTTTATCTGATAGCAGTAGCTGCAGTTATAATTGCAATTATCCGTGACTGTAAACGTAAAATTAGACAAATCCATCAGAAAATATTATTGAGATAGGAATAAAAGAAATCTAACAGTTAGGGTATGTTCTCCGGTTAATAATTCTCTATATCGTCCCAAACAACAGGTATGCGGCTGGGGGGGTCAGTAAGACATTCGGGTCCCTCAAAAGTCTCAAGTATAGACGTAAAGGTTGCGAACAATTCTTTTAATCCTGCTTTTGCTAAGTTGATCTCTGATTTTAGTTCAGCTTGTTGAGCGGGAGTCAATACATTAAGAACTCCATCGTATAAAGCCTTAAGTTTTCCCAGGGATTCCCATGCATTTTTTGTCGTAGGGCTCATCCAATCCCTCCTTATCTTATTTTCTACAACTATATACAGAAAAATAAAGAAATACAATCATATTTCATCTTTTTCTTTATTTATAGGGGATTCGTTTTTTGCTAGCGACAAATCCCTGACAATTTTCCTCAATTCCCACAAGTAAGCATGCTGGGATAAGATTATATATTAGAGAATTCCCTTTTTTCACTATATAGAAACTTAAATCTAATTGTATTTAACATCGCGATCGCTGTTATACGCCCCGACGACCAACGGGAGGAGAGCGTAGCGGGGCGCGACAATTTCATTTTTCAAATTTCCTAGTAATATTTCTCGATACCTCCAAAACCTAATTGTTTGTTTTCTTTGGTTTTGTTGATGAAATTTCTAAGTCGTTTTTTGAATTCATCAGGACGTTTTCTAGCAGCATTAATGTAAGCTATTCGAATTCTTTTATATGTATCTGAAAAGTTATTGTAACTTTTCCAAGCCGTTTTGTCTTTTTTTATAGCGTCAATAATATCTTTTGGAAAAACAAACGTTTCCGAAGCAATTTCCTTTGCCTTCTCAAGCACTGAAGCATGAATCATATCATGCTCTAAAAGCCATTTTATTCTCTCCTTGTTTTGTTGAGAGTAGGTGCTTTTTGGGTTTCTTGGAGAAAAACGCTGGATGCTATTATTTTTATCAAGAGATTTAATGGTGCTGTCAATCCAGCCAAAACATAATGCTTCTTCAACGGCATCATTGTATACAATTCTTTCCTTGCCAGTAGATTTTTTCGGATACACCAACCAAATCTCTTTTTCTTTGTCAAAATTCTTCTCCAGCCATTTACGCCAGTCTTTCCTGTTTGTCACATAAAGTGTTTTATTTTCATCCATATTGATTATCTCTTTAAGAGTTTCATTCGATATTTAACCATTTTAATAAGCTTTTTTGGAATCGGTTTGTCATTTGGAAATTGAACCGAACCTTTGCCTTTTTTGTAACCATCAAGTTCAGCATCGAAATGTTCCATAACTGTCGGGTGAGGATAAAAGCCAACGTAATTTTTATAACCAGCTATCATAATCTGCTGCTCTCTTTTTCCACCTTCCCTTAAAAAAAATTATCTGAGCCCTTTTTTCCAAACCAAATCACAATATTGACTCCGTTAAGTTCATAGACATAATCAAGTGTCAAACCATCCAAAAAACTGTAGAATCTGGACTATATCTCAGGACTTTTTTCTTCTCCAACTTTTTGCAGATGACCGATAATCTCAACGCCTCTAATTTCTCGACCGTCATATGTAATATTTACATCTTGAGCAAGAAAACGACTTCCTTCCAACCACTTATATTCTATCTGTCCTTCTGCATCTCCTGAAATTTTCCATTTACCGACTAATTTGTTTAAGCTTTTCATGTCAGCAATGGATTTTTTTGTTTCTTTTTTTATAGGGAGCTCGTCAATTGTTTTCTTGGAATCAATTTCAGGAAATAAATATGCAACATCTGTCTTTTGTTCTGAATCATTTTTCCATTCTTTTTGGATGGAGTTGGCAATTCTTATAATTTCTTTTTCGTTTTATTTATAGGAAATTCCTTTTTTTGCTAGCGACAAATCCCCGACAATTTTCCTCAATTCCCACCAGTAAGCATGCTGGGATAAAATTATCACATTTAAACCGACCTGGTCAAAAGCTCAAAACGTGGCACAATCCAGCAAAACCTTGACTCCGCCGAAAGCGCTTATTGGACATGGAGCAGGTGGGACAATGAGCATGAGGTAAAGCTCTCTCAGGCTGCCATCCGCATCAGCCTCTACATGCCGGGGGTGAGGGAAGATCTCTACATTGCCAGCTGTAGAATAATCAAGGAATGAAGGCACTGCATAAAAAATCGGCGTTCGTCTAAAACTTTCTCACCTAGCAATAAATTCATGCTCACTACTCACAATTTGAGGGGGCATACAAATATCAGTTTTAGTGATTATTGGTCTGATAGAAGCAGCATTAGTTATTACTGCTGCTATTGTAAAAATTGTTTCTGAGCATCGACATGTTGCTTTAGGTCCAGACATCCCCATGTGACAATACGTGACAAATTCGACTGAAATACGCTGAAATTACAGTATTAGGATTGAAAGGTAAACAATGGAAAAATTTCAGAATACATGGGAAAAATTAGACTTTTAAGAGTGGCTGGGAAGCAGGGATTCGAACCCCGATTCCATGATCCAGAGTCATGTGTCCTGCCATTGGACGACTTCCCAGCAACAGCGACATGATAATGGATTTCCCCAAGAATTTCAACATGGAAACATGGAGTCACATTGACTTGTTTTAGAGATGATGCTACCATTCGGAATTAAGAATTGGAAAAGGGAAAAAAAATGATATGTCCATATTGTGATCATCAAGAAAGTAAAGTCATCGATTCTCGAGATAGCAAGAATGGCTTCGCCATTCGAAGACGGCGTGAGTGTCTCTCCTGTAAGAGAAGATTCACTACTTATGAAAAAATTGAGGAAATTCCCTATATGGTGGTCAAAAAAGATGGCAGAAGACAACGTTTCAGTTCTGAAAATCTTCTTCGGGGAATTTTAAAAGCGTGTGAGAAAAGACCTGTCCCTTTATCAGAGTTAGAAGGGATTGTTGAAGAAGTCGAGAATATACTGCAGGAACGTCCAGAGAAGGAAATCGGTACTGCAGAGATCGGAAAGTATGTCATGGACAAATTGAAATCTCTCGACAAAGTGGCCTATGTCAGGTTTGCTTCTGTCTATAGAGAATTTAAAGATGTCAAAGAATTCAAGAAGGTGTTGGATAAGCTTTTGTAAGGCAGAAACAAAAAAATCAAATCTTTATGTCTGAATATATATCTTAAATTATCATGGTTAAGAAAATCAAGCCTGTATCTCGTTTCGTCAAGATTGAAGCGGAAATCAACAGAATCGCTGGAGAGGTTTTTGTCGAGAAAAAAGAGCTGCTTGGGCTTGATGAAAGTTGGGTGCCTTGTGTGGATATCTCTGAGAGAGGAGAAGATCTTATTGTTGAGGTGGAGCTTCCCGGTGTAGATCAGAATGGAATAAGCATTTTTCTCTACAACAGCCGTATCGAAATTAGGGGGGTCAAGAAGGAAAATCTTCCTGATTCTCCATTTAAGTTCTTGCGTCTTGAAAGAGAGTCTGGGCCTTTTCGCCGATTCATTTTTTTACCGAGTGCTGTCGAGTCCGAAAAGGCAAAAGCCGTTCTTGAAAATGGCGTACTCACTATTACCTTGAGAAAATACCGGACAAAAAGAGAGAAGGAAGTTGTCCTGGAAATAGAAAAAAAAGAGGATCCTACGGAGGAATAAATGGCAAAAAGAGAGGATGATGTCGTCGAAGAATTTGAAGATGTCATAGAAGATCAAGGCCAGAAACTGAACATCCCCAAAGAACTGCCTGTTCTCATGCTCAGGGATATTGTTGTGTTTCCTTATATGGTGGTGCCGTTGTTTGTCGGAAGAGAAAAATCAAAAAATGCCATCGATCATGCCCTTTCGACTCACCGTATGATTCTTCTCCTGACACAGAAAAACATGGAAATCGAAGAGCCCAAGAGCGAGGATGTGTACCAGATGGGAACGGTCGCACTGGTTATGAGAATGCTCAAGCTTCCCGATGGACGAGTGAGAATTTTGGCACAGGGTCTTGTTCGAGCTGAAGTGAGAGAATTGGATGAGGACAAGCCCTATTATTCCGCAAAAATTAAGGTGATCCGTGAAGCAGAAGTTGAAAAGGAACCTATCGAGGTTGAAGCCATGATCCGGAATGTCCGTGATGGCCTCGATGAGGCATCCACCCTGGGAAAAAATATTCCTCCTGAGATAATGATCATTGCCGCCAATGTGGATGAACCAGGTCGACTGGCCGATCTTTCTGCGGCGACTTTAGACCTGAAAATTGAAGAAGCCCAGGAACTTATTGAAATTGTTGAGCCTTTCCATCGTCTGAAGAAGGTCTATGAAAAGTTAACAAAAGAACTCCAACTCTTAGATGTCCAGTCAAAGATCAGCACTGAAGCCAAAGGAGAGATGGATAAGCTCCAAAAACAGTATTTCCTGAGACAGCAGCTAAAGGCTATCCAGAAAGAGCTGGGAGAAGGCACTGAAATTCAAGAAGAGCTGAAAAATTACCAGGAAAAACTCAAAAAACTCAAAGTAGCGAAAGAAGTGAGAGAGGAGATCGAAAAACAGATCAACCGCCTTGGCCAAATGCACCCCGAATCAGCGGAAACAGCAGTTGTCAGGAACTATCTTGACTGGATGTTTTCTCTGCCATGGAATAAAAGCACAAAAGATAATCTCGATCTTCGCAAGGCAAAAGCCATTTTAGATGAAGATCATTATGGTCTAGACAAGGTTAAAGAACGGATACTGGAATACCTCGGAGTCCGGAAGCTTTCAAAAACAATCAAAGGCCCCATCCTCTGTTTTGTTGGCCCTCCTGGAGTTGGGAAAACTTCGTTAGGCCGCTCTATCGCCCGAGCCCTCGGGAGAGAATTTATGCGAATATCACTTGGTGGGATTAGAGATGAGGCCGAAATTCGAGGACACAGAAGGACCTATGTCGGAGCGCTGCCAGGAAGAATAATCCAGGGGATTCGGCGTGGAGGTTCGAACAATCCTGTTTTTATGATGGATGAAGTGGATAAGATTGGTGCTGATTTTCGAGGTGATCCTTCATCGGCGCTGCTAGAAGTGCTTGACCCTGAACAAAACAATTCGTTCCGGGATCACTATCTAGGTGTTCCCTATGATCTGTCCAATGTCATGTTCATTACTACGGCCAACCTTCTGGATCCGATCCAGCCGGCATTTCGTGACCGGATGGAAGTTTTGCATCTTCCTGGATACACGGAGGAAGAAAAACTGCAGATTGCGATGCGGCACCTGGTTCCTAAACAGATAAAAGAACATGCTCTTAACGAGAAAAGGATTTCTTTTACCAAAGGAGCTATCAAACATATTATCTCGCTCTATACAAGAGAGGCAGGAGTGAGGAATTTAGAGAGAGAGATTGCCTCCATTTGCAGAAAGGTGGCAAGAAAAGTCGCTGAGGGACGGGAAACTTTATCAAGGATCACCTATAAAAATGTTGAAAAATATCTTGGGCCAGCCAAGATTTTCCGTGACCAGCTTTTGAAGTCAGATCATGTCGGAGTCGCGACAGGGGTTGCTTGGACGGCAGCAGGAGGAGAGATATTATTTGTCGAGGCGACGATGATGAAAGGAAAGGGGAATTTGACGCTGACAGGATCTTTAGGCGATGTGATGAAAGAATCAGCCAAGGCGGCGCTGAGCTATGCAAGGTCCAATGCCAAGGAATATGGGATAGATTCACAAATATTTTCGAAACATGACTTTCATATTCACATTCCTGAAGGAGCTATACCAAAAGATGGTCCATCTGCCGGTGTGACTATGGCTACGGCTCTTCTCTCGATTTGTACAAACAGGATGATTAAATGGGATGTGGCCATGACAGGAGAGATAACACTGAGAGGAAACGTTCTTCCTGTTGGAGGAATTAAAGAAAAAGTTCTTGCGGCCCAACGTGCAGGTGTTCATACGGTTATTCTCCCGCTTGCTAGTAAAAAAGATCTGATCGATATTCCCAAAAAGGTTATTAAGGATATCGAATTTATTTTTGTGAAAAAGATTGACGAAGTTTTTAGACATGCTCTTGTTAGCCCCCTGCAGCCAAACAAAACGAAGAGACAGACACCTTGACAACTTCCTGGGATTTTTGATATTCATTTGGCATTCTTGGTAAGGAGATTGGGATGATGAAAAAATTCTTTATCATTCTTACGTGTTTGACTTTGACTGCCTCTGGACTTTGGGGAGGAGGATGGAATAACACCCTTATTGGTTGTCGTGCCATTGCTATTGGTGGAGCATTTGCTGGAATTGCCGATGATAGCAGCGCCATCTTTTATAATCCAGCAGGTTTGGCCTTCCAGTCAAAAAATTTGGCTGTCTCCATCAATGGATTCAACATCTGGCCGACACACGAATATTCAGATTCACTGGGATACAATTTACAGAGTAAATCCAATTTTTCTCTCCCCCAGATCTTTTTCACGTTTAAAGCCAGCGAAAGATTAACGCTTGGTTTTGGAGCGTATGTTCCCTATGCAGGTGGAGGAGTCGAGTGGAATAACAGCAATTTGGGACTGCAGTTGAAATCTTATATGGGGATCCTCTCCTTAACTCCAACTCTGGCTTATCAGATCAGTGAAAAAATTTCCCTTGGTTTTACTCTCAATATCTATCGTGGCATCATTGAAGATACACGAGCTTTAGACAATATTGGCACTGTCAAAACAGAAGAGAAGGGATCGGCTTTTTCTGTGGGATTCGGTTTGATGTTGAAACCGTCAGAAAGATTGAGAATTGGTCTGGGTGTTAGAGGTCCGGCAAAAATGAAATTGTCGGGGAAGACGACAGTTCCAATTGAAGTCCCTGTTCTGGGATCGTTCGAGGCCAATCTGTCATCAGAAACTCAGTTCAACCTTCCCTGGGATTTTAGCTTGGGTATATCCTATAAGATGTCTGAGAAGTTTCTCCTGTCCTCAAGTATCCAGTACACCATGTGGTCTGCTCTGGATAATATTGAAAAAACCTTAAAAAATATTCCACTTGTGGGTGACGAAAAAACAATAGAGCCCATGAACTTTAAAAATATCATTCTCTGGAGCGTGGGTGCTGAATACTGGGTTACACCGGTTTTTGCACTTCGTGGGGGAATAGCGATGGACCGTTGGGCGACACCGGAGGAAACACTGGACTTTGCGAACATCGATGTTGATAAGATCACTCTTCTTGGTGGAATTGGTTACAGGGCAGGTCGGATCCAGATTGACTTTGTCTATGTCAATGCAATGGGCAAAGAAAGAGAAAAAGTGGAGACGGTTCTCGGTCTTCCTGTTACAGAAAAATTTAATCTCAATACAATGATATTGGGAATTGGCATCACCTTTTCGTACTGAGTTAGAGAGTCTAGGACGTGGGTAGATAATTTCCTTCAAAAACGATCTCTGAAGGTCCTGCCTGGTAGATTATTTCTTTGTCCCATTCGACGATGACACTGCCCATGGACGTTCTCACCGTCACTTTTTTGTCTGTAAGGTCCTTGAGAATGGCCGCAACAGCCGCTGCACAGGAACCGCTGCCGGAAGACAGTGTTTCACCTACTCCTCTTTCCCAAAAGAGCACTTCTATTTCATTCCTGTTTAAGATTCGAATAAATTCGACATTTGTTCTTTTGAGGAAAAAAGGGTGCAGCTCAATTTCTCTGCCTATCTGATGCCATTCGATTCGTGCCGGAAATCGGTCGATAAAAATGGCGCAGTGCGGATTTCCAAGGGATACGACGGTCACTGGGTAGACTTTTTTATTTATGGAAAGAGGGTAGTCGATAATTTTTTCATGGACAGATCCGTCATAAAATGGGATATCTTGAGATCCTAAACGAGGAACACCCATCTCGATCTTGATTTTGAACTGTTTGTCTCCCTTCTCGATAAGTTCGCATTCCCTATCTCCGACGATCGTGTGGAACATAACTTTAGAGGAGTTGATTTTATTGTAATGATAGAGATAGGCGGCGGCGCATCTTAAGCCGTTTCCAGATAATTCCGGTTCTGTTCCATCAGCGTTGAAAATTCTAAAGTTGGCCAAACCGTTGTCTTTATTTTTGACAGAGATAGCGAGAAGGCCATCAGCACCTACACCAGTGTGACGGTCACAGATTTTTCGTGCAAGACTGCCAATCTCAAAAGTACCCGGTATTTTCTGTTCATCGATAATAAGAAAATCGTTGCCTAAGGAGTGGAATTTAGTAAATTTCATTCAGGGATCCGTAAAGTGACATAGAATTCAGCCGGTTCTCTTCGCCCCCGTTCTCTACTTATAAGAAGGAGATAGGCGCGTCCTTTATCGATTTTTCTAATGATTTTCTGAAAATCTCGAACATTTTTAACAGGCTGTCTATTCACTTCAAGGATAATATCTCCAGGCTGGAGGCCTTCTTCTTCTGCCTCGCTGTAGCGGGATACAGAAGCAATAAAGACGCCTTCCTGGGATTGAAATCCATATCGTCCAGCAATCGAAGGTGTCAAATCATCGACAGAATAACCAAAGTCCTCATCTGTGGATGTTTCAGTTTCAGGAGCCCTATCGTCCGCGCGCTCCGCAAGTCGAACAGAAAAATTTCGTTCCTCTCCATCGCGTATAACTACAAGATCGACTTTTGTTCCCGGCCGTATTTCTGCGATTTTAAACAAGAGATCGTTGTTATTTTCTACGGTTTTCCCGTTGATTTCTATGACAACATCCAAGCGCTTAAGGCCCGCTTTGTCGGCCGGGGCTCCGGGTTCGACTGTCTGGATCACGGCACCCTTTTTCGATTTAAGGTTAAGGACTTCTTTGAGTTCATCGTCAATATCATACGTACGCAAATAGATTCCCAAATATCCTCGAACAACTTTGCCGTTTTCTTTGAGCTGTGTGACGATTTGTTTTGTGAGATCAGAGGGGATGGCAAAGCCGATGCCGATGTTGCCTCCAGTTGGCGTGTAAATCATGCTTGTAATGCCGACAACTTCCCCATTCATATTGACTAGCGGGCCTCCGCTGTTCCCCCTGTTTATGGCGGCATCGGTCTGAATGAAATCCTGATAGGGAAGGTCTGGATCTTGTGATAGCTGGCGTCCTTTGGCGCTCACGATGCCTGCAGTTACGGTATGAGCGAATCCAAGGGGATTTCCGATGGCTAAAACCCACTCACCAACCTTGAGCTGTTCAGAATTTCCCAAGCTGGCAAAAGGAAAATTACTTCCTTTAATTTTTAATAGGGCGATATCTGTTTTTGAGTCAGTGCCGATGAGTTCTGCAGTATATTCGTCTCCCTGTAGTGAAGTCACTTTAATCTTTACGGCATCTTCTACAATGTGATTATTGGTTAAAATGTATCCGTCCTCACTGATAAAAAAACCTGTTCCTCCGACTTGGGATCTGTATTCCTGCTGTCGGTCTCGGGGGATTCCGAAGAATCTATCCCAAAAATCATCGAAAGGGGAATCTTGGAAACTTCCTCTAATTTGTCTTTTTATGACTTTATCAGCTTCGATCCTGACTACAGCAGGGCCGATTCTTTCGGCGATAGTCGCAAAATTTAATCCTGCCTGAGCTTGTAACGAAGGGGCGGCATAAAGATTTGATGATAAAGCTGAGGAAGGTTCTTCCCAATTTGAGGTTTGTACGCTTTTTTCAGGAAAATAGACAAAAATAAGGCCTGCAAGGAACAGTCCCGCGATAAAGCTAATTCCAGCAATAAGTAAAGTCTTTTTCATTTTTCTATCCTCTTTGTGTGTTTAATATAAATAGCATATCGATGCTATTTTTTCAAGTTTCCAACATATTTATAACTCGTTTGACAAAAAAAAGTTGCATCTTGCTTGATTAAGCAGAGTGGCATATAATCAATATTTTGAGATAGTTAGCTAGGTTTAAAAATATGGAAGTGAAAAAAGGTATTCTTATCGTTTTTGAAGGTATTGATGGATCGGGAAAATCGACCCAGATTCAAATTCTCAAGAAAATTCTCGAAAACAAAGGTCTGGATGTTGTCACTTTCCAGGAACCTTCCCAAAGTCCATGGGGGAAAAAGATAAAGGAAAAAGCAGCTTTTTCTGATTCTCTTTCTCCTGAAGAGGAGCTGGCGCTTTTTGTGAAAGACCGGAGGGATAACGTCCAGAAAAACCTGAGGCCTGCTCTAACAAAAAATAAGATTGTCCTCCTAGACAGGTATTATTTTTCGACGATGGCTTATCAAGGCGCCAAAGGGATTGATGTGGAAAGAATACGCGGCTTGAATGAACAATTTGCCGTTCGCCCTGACCTGGTCTTCATCCTGGATGTTGATGCGGAAAGGGGACTCAACCGAATCCAAGATAGAAAAGATAAGGATTTGCTCTTTGAAAGACATGATTTTCTTATTGAAGTCAGAAAAATCTTTACGAGTTTTCAGGGAGAAAATATTTTTCACATAAACAGCGATAATACTCCGGACAAGATAAGCGATCAGATTGCCTCAATCGTATTGAATTACATAGACAATTTTTTATATATTTAAAAAAATGACTGAGAAAAAAAAACTGATTCTTAAACTTAAAAAACCTGTCATTAAAATAAAAAAGCCTGTTATTAAACTTAAGAAACCCGTATTAAAAAATTTCAGCTTAAAAAAGCTGAACTGGAAGAGAGTTCTGAGGACGGCTTTTTTTATTTTTCTGGGATTTGCGGTCATCGGATCCGGAGTGGCTATTGGTGTATATAAAGCCATCATGCAGAATCTTCCGGATATTTCTCAGCTTGAAGAATTCGAACCAAAGATTATCACATATGTTTTTGCGGAGAATGAGGAGATTATCGGTGAATATGCCACAGAAAAGAGAATTGAAGTCAAGTTTGAGGACATCCCGGAGATTTTGATTAAAGCTATTATTGCGACAGAAGATCCTAGATTCTACCATCATAAAGGCATCGATTATCTAGGGATTTTACGAGCAGTCAAGGCTGACTTGAAGCTCATCTTTACTCCAAGAAAACTTCATGGGGGAAGCACCATAACCCAACAGCTCATACGGGAGCTGCTGTTGTCCCGGAGGCAGACACTGCGCCGTAAAATCAAGGAAGTTATTCTGGCAAGACAGGTTGAGAAAAGGTACACAAAGGAAGAAATTCTGGCTTTTTACTGCAATCAGTTTAACTTGGGCAGTGGGGCGCATGGCGTTGAGGCCGCATCACGGCTTTATTTTGATAAGAGCGTCTCAGAGCTGAGCTTAGATGAGGCCGCGCTCATCACTGGTATATTTAGAGGGCCAACCCTGTATTCACCGTACAATAATCCTGACCTGACTCTCCGTCGGAGAAATCACGTTTTAAACCGGATGGTGGATCAAAACGTTATAAGTGAGCAAGAGTCTGAAGCAGCTCAAGCCAGGCCTTTAGGCGTTCTCCCTCGCTACAGGAATGTTTCTGAATTCGCCGCCTATTTTAATGAGGAGGTCAGAAAGTATATTCAACAGAATTACGGTTCCGATGCACTCTATTACAGCGGGCTTAAGGTGTACACGACTCTAGATACTAAATTACAGGATTATGCAGAAGTCGCTCTTATCAATCAACTCCGTGCCCTAGATAAGACGCAGGGCTGGAGAGATGATAAGGAGAATCTCCTCGAAAATGGCGTTGAAAATCTTGATGAGATTAAAAATTCTATGTTTTCCAGCTGGTTGAAGCCGGATCTACCGGTTGGAAAGATTGTCGATGCCGTGGTTTTATCGGCGGAGAACCAAGAAGCCACGGTTAAGATAAAAGATTTTATCGGATTGATGGACAATGAAAAAATTGAATGGACCATGACAAAAAATCTCACAGACCTGATTCAAGTCGGTGACGTCATTAAAGTTAAAATCAAAGAGGTTGATGAAGAAAAAAAAGAGATGAAAGTGTCTCTTGATCAGGAACCGGTTTTGGAAGGAGCCTTTTTGGCCATCGATCCTCTGACAGGTCAGATCAAGGCCATGGTTGGAGGCTATTCATTCGAAAGGCTCGAATTCAATCAGGCCACGCAGGCTCTCAGGCAGTCGGGTTCAGTGATAAAACCTATGCTTTACACTGCGGCCATCGATAACGGTTTGACCCCCTCATTTGCCGTTGTAGATGAGCGTGTGGAATTTCCTGACAAGTGGGCGGAGGTTCCTTATTCACCAAGAAATTATGACAGAAGATATAAAGGCCGCGTAACGCTGCGCATAGGGATTGAACAGTCGCGGAATGTTGTCACCACTAAGATATTGGATCATATCTCTCCCCAGACAGGAGTTGAATATTGCCAGAAGTTCGGAATCACATCAACTCTCTATCCCTATCTGTCTCTGGCTTTGGGGGCCTTCGAAGTGAGGCTGATAGAGATGGTGTCCGCTTTTTCGACCTTTCCCAACAAGGGAGTTCGGATCTCTCCCTATTTTATCACCCGGATCGAAGACAAGGATGGAAACATTCTCGAAGAGCACACAATCGAGTCCGAAGAAGTCATTTCTCCTCAGGTGGCCTATATTATGACCTCCCTTCTACAGGGAGTCGTCCAAAGGGGTACGGCTCAGGCTGCCAGATGGCTGGAAAAACCTCTGGGAGGAAAAACGGGTACAGCCGACGAATACACTAACGCCTGGTTTATTGGGTTTTCACCTACACTTTGTGCCGGAGTTTGGATTGGACATGAAGAAGGGAATATAAGCATTGGACAGCGGCAGTCTGGAGCTGTTGCAGCCCTGCCAGTTTGGATTGAAGTTTTTCAAAAAATTATTGCTGATGAAAAGCTAGCTGCCGAGGAGAATGGAGAGGAGTATGATCCCGGCGAGTTTGAGGTCCCTCCCAATCTCGATTATGCCACAATCGATTACAAGACAGGTTTGTTGATAACTCCCATTTGTCTATTCCCTTTTAGAGAAGTCTATCTTCCCGGTACGGCTCCCACTCGATTTTGTTCCTATGAGGACCATCTGAAGACATGGGATTATTACGATTCGCTCCTCCAAAATAGGGATGACACACCTCAGTAAGTCCGCAATATTTCTTGTGATAGGGTTTGCGGATAGAAATTATTTCATTTCTTAATCTTTCTTACGCGGTTAGAACTTGAGGCGCTTGATTTGGATGATGAAGACCGTGCAGATGAGGATCGTGACGATGATGAACGTGAGGAGCTGGATCCCGTCCGGGAGACAGTCGATCTGGAGGATGAACTTCGGGAGACCGAACCACTT
Source organism: uncultured Eubacteriales bacterium (assembly GCA_964633715.1). GTDB lineage: Bacteria > Acidobacteriota > Aminicenantia > Aminicenantales > Aminicenantaceae > JAUWVG01. The sequence goes on along the minus strand of CAZWHQ010000043.1, from coordinate 5,784 downwards.
CTTTTGGAGATGTGTTGGTAAATTCGGCTTATGGCTGAGGATGGTTTCTTTGACGATTTGGATGACGTGTAGTTCTTTGCAGTGATGGCGGATGAGGATGGATAACTCTTGAATTTTTTGATAGAGGAGTTTGTTGTTGATCCCTCAATATTTCTGGGCACTGGCTTTTTGATTCGCATCGAGTCGAGACCTGCCGATTGTTCTTTAAATTCCACGGAGCTGTCTTTTGACTTGAGGAAAATTCTGTTCTCGTCCAATTTTTGAATGTCGACAGTGCTGCGTGTCGGTGAGAAAGAGGGCCTTTGGTTGTTCAGCCTGAATTTACCGAGATTTTGAATTGAATCCTGACTGAGAGAGACCTTGGACACATTCCGGGCTTTGAGCTGGCTTTTACGGATGACTGTCAGCGAATTGGAATTGTAGGGATAAGTCGATCCATTGTACCGGCCGTAGTACCTGTTGTTGATAATGACGCCTGGATATCCCCAATAGCTCATTGGAGACCAGCCGATGTAATCCGGTCCCCAATACCAGCTGACCCACCCCGGTCCCCAAACGGATCCAGGAATCCAATACCAGCCATGAAGGGGACTCCATTGCCAGCAGCCGTAATGATGAGTGACCCAACCCCAGGGTTCGTAGGGAAGCCAGGTCCATCCACTTACGGAAAGCCACATCCATCGGCCGTAGTTGTAAGGGCGCCAGGACGGATCCATTCCACCTGGAATCCATACCCATCCATAAGGAGGGGCATATACCCATTCTCCATATTCAACCAGTTCGTTTTCGAAATCTTCCAGTCCCTCCGGGAGGTACTGTTTTGCCAATATTTTTTTTATCTGCTCATCTCTGTTTTCGCTCCATCTGTCAAAGCTGTCGTCGGCAGAGGCGAAAAAGTTTGTGGGACGGGATGTGAAATATCCTTCTGTTGCCTCCAATCTCTGTTCATCTTTGATCAGAATTGATCCTGATTCACCGGCTGCTTCGACCAATCCATTGAAGACAAAAATTTCTGTCTCGGCGTTTGGTCGAACATCAATTCTGTAAAGTCCTGCATCTAATATGTACACGGAGACATCAGAGGAGTGGATCTCGACGTCTTTTTCATTTTCCAGAGTCCGAATACTAAGATAGATGTTTCCAGACCAAAGTTGAAACTGAAAGAGATCATCATCCAATTTTGGGAATCTCTCAAAATCGATTTTGGTGTTTTTGTCCAATCGGATATAGTTGCCCTTTCCGAGAAAAATCTCAGCGCGGCCGTCCGTTGTTTGTACTCTGTCACCTTCAATTATAGGCATGTTGACCACGCCTTCATCATAGACAAGATCTGAAGCTTTCTGGATATATGTACTTCCAGAGATATAGCTGAGACGTGCGACAGATTCATTGGTGTATTTTTCTTCTTGAGCATTCGCAGTCGTAAATATAAAGAGAAAAATGACAAATGCCGCTGCAATTTTTTTCATTTTTCTTCTCCTTTTCTCTGTTTCACACTTGATTAATATGCAAATCCTATGCCAAATAATTACCCTGATAACATAAAATATTTTGTTTTATTTGTCCCAAAAATATGACGATTGCGCTGATTTCAATACAGGGCAGCAAAAGCGCTATATTTTCCAGAATTTGCGTTGAATTTCGAAAACGGGTTGGATTTCCTTCTCGAGTTGAGGTGAGCCATAGGCCTCGATTCCCGAATCGGATATATTCCCGCTCAATTGGAGGAGAACCTGTTTAACGCCATCTCTCAGAGCTTGCAGATCATATCCGCCTTCAAGAGAGAACAGGATTCTATTTTGGCAAAAGCTTTTAGCCAACGCCAAAAGTTCGAGCGCCAGGGCCCCAAATCCTGAGGCGCTGACATACATTCCTCCTAAAGGATCTGTTGCTGAAATATCAAATCCTGCAGAAACAAGGATAAAATTTGGTTTAAATTGGGCGGCAATAGGTGAGAGGATATTTTTAAATATATAGAGGAATTCTGAGTCTCCTTGGCCTCCATAGAGCGGAACATTTACCGTGTATCCTTCTCCTGCATCTTTCCCGATCTCCCCCCAATGTCCTGTGCCCGGATAAAATGGAAACTGATGAGTGGAAAAATAGAGAACATCACGTCGGTCGAAAAATGAATGTTGTGTACCATTGCCGTGATGGAGATCCCAGTCGACAATCAAAATGCGCTCTAGACCGTGTTTTTTTAAAAGATATTCAGCTGCGACCGCCACATTGTTAAATAGACAAAATCCCATTGCCTGGGACGCTTCCGCATGGTGTCCTGGGGGGCGGATCAGCGCAAATCCATTCTGGATTTTTCCCTCCATAACGGACCTGCAGGCTTCGATCAAACCCCCAACAGCCAGCAAGGCCGTATCATAGGAAAGGGCAGAAGTGGATGTATCCGGATCGAGACTCACTCTGTCTTTTCCCGATGTATCTTTGATCCTGCTGATGTGGGAAGGAGTGTGTATCCAGGCAATTTCGTCCAGATCGGCAGCTCGGGGCTGAATATTTTCAAGAGGGAAGGAAAAGTCCGAATCGATCATGTCGTATATGGCCGTGAGTCTCTTGGGGCTTTCGACATGGAAAGCACCCATATCGTGATTGAGATAGCGCAGATCTTTAACGATTCCTGTCTTCAATCAGGCCTCCTGTTTAAAGAAAGGTTTCCATTTTTCAGGGGATGGTTTGGGGGAAGCCAGGCTGATCCCAATGAGAAGGACAAGAGAACAGATTAAAGCCGGATAAATAGCAGGAATACCAAAAGGAAGCTCCCCATGAATTTTGTTAATAATTTCCCAGATAATCGTTGTTGTCATTCCGCCGAGGATAGAGAAAACTCCTCCGGCAACAGTGGCTCTTTTCCAGAAGAAGACTGCCATAAGGGCCGGTGTGATACCGGCGCCATAGACCGTATAGGCTGCATAGGCGGCATTTAGGATTGTGGGGAAGAACCTGATGAGAGCAAAGGCGATCGCCCCGAGCACAATGACGACAAGTCTCGAAAAGAGGATCATTTTTTTGTCTGGCAGATCGGGATTGATAAAACGCTGGTAGATGTCCCGGACAACGTTGGTGGCTGGAACGAGGAGAAAGCTGTTGGCTGTCGAAATGATAATGGCGACGATGGCGGCCATAAGTGCACAACCGACGGCGACGGGGACTCCCTTGTGGGCGACAAAAATGATGATTCTCCCCGCATCTGAAGTTTCCAATCCTTTAAAATAGCTGCTTCCGACAACAGCGATGGATTGGAGGACCACACCTAGTAAGATGACACCTATAACCCAGCCAATGACGGATTTTTTTGCCTCCCGTTCGTTTTTAGCCGAGAAAAAACGCTGGTACATGTTGCTGTTTCCCAGGGCTAAGAGGAGCGTGGGGACAAAATATCCCATGGCCTCAATCCAGGTCATATTGCCCAGAAAGGCATGCGCCCGTGGTGTGACATTGGCCGCGATGGTTTCAAGTCCACCGGCGGTTTTGATGATAAACGGGAGAGCTAGGGAAATTCCAGCGATCATGATGATCCCGTTAAAAACATCGAGATAGGCGACAGACAACATGCCGGCCAGCATGGTGTAAAAAATGACAAAAACGGCGACAATGAGGATGGCTTCCTGTTCTGCTATTCGGCCGTCTGTCACTAGGTTAAGAACCCACCCGCCCCCTCGGAATTGATAGCTAACTATTGTGATATAGGCGATGATGGTTGTGATTGTCGCAAAGATCCTAGCCCATTTATTGTAACGGACTTCCATAATATCAGGGACGGTGAACTGGCCAAATCTCCGGACTCGTCCTGCGACAAAGTAAACAACAATAATTCCTATCCAGCCGCCGGCGCTTCCTATGAGTGAAGAATATCCATGATTGTAACTGAGGTTGGAAACACTAAAGATGTCTCCGGAGCCAATCCATGACGCCAGGAGAGTTCCGACGAGAACGGGTGCAGTTAAAGTCCGTCCGGCAACGAGAAAATCCTCTTTTTTCTTCAGGCGTTTGGATATTCTCAAGCCGAAGACAACGAGGATGAGAAGATAAACCAGGATAGTGATCAAATATGTCACAACTCTGCTCCTTAAACTGAAAAGTGGGGACAGTCCCCACTTTTTCTCAAACTGAAAAGTGGGGACTGTCCCCACTTTTTCCAGTCCCCACTTTTACTCATTAAATTATTCTTAACTTGCTGCGTCGGTTTTCTCTGGGAAGAATTTTTTGATCATTTCAGGATCTTGTTTTTTGGTTGCAAGACTGACGAATATCAATGCAGATATTGAGATAACGAGTGCAGGATAGATCAGCGGGATGCCCCAGGGATCCCCGTCCGGCACCATCCGTTCGGGAAGAATTTCAGTCATAATTCTCAAGAAAAGGCAAGCGACAGTTCCAGAAATGATTGAGGCAAGCCCTCCGGCCTTAGTGACTCTTTTCCAGGCCAAAGCCGCGAGAAGAGCCGGGGTAATGGATACGCCGTAGATGGTGTAGGCGAACATGGCCATATCGAGAACGGATTGCATTTTAAGTGCTAGAAAAAAAGCGATAACGCCGAGAATCACAACGAATACTTTTTGAAGAGCGACCATCGTGCTTTGTTTTGCGTCTTTATTGAGAAAGCGCTGGTAGACATCCCGCATGATGTTAGTCGAGGGGGAGAGGAGGTAGTTCATCCCTGTGGAGATGACCACGGCACAAGCAGCAGCTAGGAGAAGAACGCCAACAGGAGCTGGGACAAGATGTCTTGCAGCCAGTAAAACAATCTTTCCTCCTTCTCTCGGAACACTCAAATCTATCTGGCCCTGAAGTTTGCTGTAGGCGAACACAGCGATGATCACAACGACGGTTTCAACAAAAACGGTTCCGATTGTCCAGAGAAATGCGGCTTTTTTGGCATCTTTAGGGGAATCTGCGCTGTAGAATTTCTGGTACATACTCTGCACTCCCATGAGCAAAAACATGGTTGCCAAAAAATAACTTCCTACTTTAAGGACCGGATGTGCTCCGAACTGAGAATTCACTAAAGAAAAATACCCAGGATCAAGGGCCTTGGTTGCCTCAGGAAGTCCGCCAACAGCAAAATAGACAAAAGGTGTTGCTATGATACATGCAAGAACGATAATGATTCCATTGGGAAGATCTGTATAAACTATGGCTACCATACCTCCTAGAGCGGTAAAGAGAATAACGAAGGCAGCCGCAATAAAAATTCCTGTTGATTCGGGAATCGCTCCGTCCGAGGCCACATTGAGAATAAATCCACCTGCAACAAACTGATAGGAAACAATCACAGTAAACGAAATGATAAGGGCTACGGCTCCGAATAACCTGGCAGCCGGGCCATACCTTTCTTCAAGGATGTCTCCGATTGTGTATTGTCCAAATGAACGGATCTTTCCGGCCAGAAAGTATATGATGATGATTCCAACCCAGGCTCCGGCAGCCAGCCAGAGAGCCGAAAATCCGGCTTGAGCTGCAAATTCTGCACCTGCGATGAAGGTGCCGGATCCAATCCAGGTACAGATAAGAGTGAAGACCATGACATTGGTCTTGATCTTCCGGCCGGCCACCATAAAATCATCTTGACTTTTAACACGTTTTGCCCGGATGAAATTGAGTCCGGCGAGAATAAGAAGATAAGCGAGGATGATGTAGAGATATGTCGACATAAAGTCCTCCTTCCTAAATTTCTATTGCTTTATATCAAATTCAAACCATAAAAAAAAGAAATAAAATTTGGGGCCTGGCTTCGAAAATGTCAAAAACTTTCTTTAGAAAAATATCAAG
>CAZWHQ010000042.1:0-43283 GCA_964633715.1 uncultured Eubacteriales bacterium | reverse complement strand
TTTGATTAAGGGACACATTATATTTATTGACTTTTGCCTATGTCAAGGATTATTTAAAGGAAAAGCAATAAAGATTTTTTCCTGGGGAAATACACAAGAATATTTAAGTAAAAATGAGAAATTTTACGTCAAAAAAATCAGTACCCACCTAATTATCATTTTGTTTTGACAAAGAGATTATTTTTGTTATAATTAGCCTGGTACTGCGGGGTAGAGCAGTCTGGTAGCTCGTCGGGCTCATAACCCGGAGGTCGTTGGTTCAAATCCAACCCCCGCTACCATCTTTTTAATAAATTGGGGACTGTCCCCACTTTTATTGTTCCCACTTTTACATCCAGAAAGCGCAAGAAGACTGGCTTGATAGCGGAGATACGAGTGGTTTTTCTGGTACTTACCACGTTCAGCGCTGTAAAGGAATGACCAGGATTGTCTGTGGCTCCCCTAGATCAGTTACTGTCTCACCAGCCAGACGTCCCAGCATTGCCGTATATCTGCCCGGGCTTACGACTTCTCCCTGACGCGGACGACGGCCTCTGCGGGCTTCCGCAGCTCCAGGCTCCACAGGCGGCGGATCGCGGCGCAGATTCCAGGTGATCCGATGAATACCGGCCTCTCCAGTTAACTCAAGGCGCCGGACCTGCTCACCCGACTCATCGCTGATGGTCAGAACGAGCTGAACGCCGTCGTCAACCGGCTCACGCAGATGGTAGGTCAACGTTGCCCCGAATGGCGGGTTCGGGTCGCTCTCGTTGCCCCACGCGGCCCTAACCTGGCCCCGTTCGTTGAAGAGTGGCACCGGACGCAGAGGGAAGAGCCATGCTTCTGCCGCGAGAGTTTCGCTGTTGACGTCACGGAGCGCCGAGTAATCGTCGAGGATGTATGTGCCACGGCCGAAGGTGCCCACGATCAGATCTGTCCACTGGTGTTGGATGTGCAGATCACGCACCGCAATTCGCGGAATCCCACCCCGCAGCTCGGTCCAATGGGAGCCGCTGTCGACGCTGAAGTAGACGCCAAACTCCAATCCGACAAAAAGGAGATTCGGATTCACGTGGTCCTGCACGACCGACCAGGTTCCTGAGCGTTCGGGGAGATTAGCGGTGATGTCGGTCCAGGTGTGGCCGCGGTCCTCGCTTTTAAACACCCAGGGCCTGAAATCGCCGCGCTGCCAGTTATTGAAGGTGGCGAAGACTACATCGGAATCGCGTCTTGACGCAAACATGTCAGTCACATAGCACTGCTCGGGCAAACCAGGGATGCTCTCGAGCCGATGCCAGTTCTTTCCGCCATCTTCGGTGATATGGACAAGGCCGTCATCCGTACCGACGTAGATCAATCCCTCTAAAAGCGGAGACTCGTCGAATGTCGTGATGACGCTCATCGTTGTCGTGTAAAGATGCAATCCGACGGCGTCCTCGGGCCAGACCCGCCCCATGATCTCCATCTTGCTGCGGTCGAGATTGCGGGTGAGATCGCTGCTGACCGGTGTCCAGTTGTCACCGCGGTCATCGCTTCTGTACAGACGGTGGCCGCCGTAATAGAGGCGCCCGGGGGCGTGGGGGCTGACCAGTAGAGGACTGTCCCAGTGCCAGCGCCCTCTGTCCTGGCTGCCGGCTGTTGGTCGGATACTGACGTTTTGTCCGGTTTCCAGGTTGACGCGATTGAGAGCGCCGTTTTGTGACTGGGCATAGACGATGTCGGGATCGGCGTTGTCGAAGTAGGCTTGAAAACCGTCACCTCCTCCGATGCGATACCAGTCGCTCGTGCGGATACCTGCCGAGTTCAGCGTCCGCGATGGTCCGGCGACCGTGCCGTTGTCCTGGGCACCTCCGGTGACCCGGTAGAAGGGGCGGGAGTTGTCAGCGCTCACCCGGTAGAACTGAGACAGCGGCAGGTTGGTGAAGTGCCGCCAGGTATCGCCGCCATCGTACGTTTCATACAAACCGCCGTCGTTACCGATCCACATGTGTTTTGGATCGGATTCATCGAAGACAATCTCGTGGTGATCGGAGTGAATTGGGTAGCCCATCGGCTCCCAAGTGCGGCCGCCGTCAGTGCTCCGCCGGACTCTGACCTCAACGTTCCAGATGGTGTCCGGCCGGTGAGGATCGACGAAGATCTCGCCGTAGTACTGGGGATCTCCTCCCGAGTAGTCGCTGGCGCGGGTCCAGTCCTGGCCCGCATTCTCCGACACAAAGAAGCCGCCGTTGTCGCCCTTAGCGACAACCATGGCGTAAACGCGATCGGGATGGCGCACGTCGACGCCGAGGGCGATGCGGCCTTTATCGACGTCGGGCAGTCCATTCTCGATCCGTTCCCAGGATGCCCCAGCATCTGTGGACTTAAAGATGCCTGCCTCGGGTCCTCCGCCTATGGTCATGGCGTTTTGCCGTCGGCGTTGGTAGGCAGCGGCGTAGATGATGTCGGGATTGCGCGGATGGAAGACCGCGTCGGTGATGCCTGTGTCATCGCTGACGTGGAGCACACGGTCCCAAGTGCGCCCTCCGTCAGTTGTTTTGTAAAGACCGCGGTCGCCGCCGGAATTCCACAACGGACCGGGAGTTGCGACGTAGACGACGTCTGAGTCGCGCGGATCGATGAGAATCCGCTGAATTTTTTGTGAATCCTCGAGGCCCACCTGCTTCCACGTTAAACCGGCGTCGGTCGACTTATAGACACCGTCGCCGTACGACGTGCTCCGGTTGTGCGTGTTTTCGCCGGTGCCTAGCCAGACGACGTTTGAATCGCGCGGATCAACCGTTACGCACCCCAAAGAGTAGGAAGGATACTCGTCAAAGATCGGAGTCCAGGTGTTGCCGCGGTTTACTGTTTTCCAAAGCCCACCGGACCCTACCGTGAGGTACCAAACGTTGCTGTTATTCGGGTCGACCTCGAGGTCGGAGATGCGGCCGGTGGTGAGGCTGGGGCCGATGCTGCGGAACTCCAGTCCCCGAAAGACCTCCATATTCAGCCGATCGCTGTCCGTCTGTGCGAATAGGGATAACACCGCTATGAAGAGCGTGACGATGACTAGTTTAAACGTTCGTTTCATGATATTCCCTCCTTACCAATATGGCCATAGGATATCCAGATAGTGGAGGGCTTGTCAAACGGAAAAACAAGTAGTCGTAGGGGCCAAACAGGGGGCCAAATTGTGTGTAAGAATGCCTAATTCTGACTAGCGGGACTCTCATTTTAAATGGGGAATAATAAAATTATAGGTCATGATCCATAGATCTTTGTATAATAGAAAAACGACTACTCCATAAGGAAATATTTATGCCCGGTCCTTTATCGCCGTGAAGGAGGAATCAAAACCTGGAGAATATGTTGTACGACCTTTAGATGACGAAAAAAAAGCCGAAGAGTTTATTCAAGAACGTATGCGTATGTATGAAAGAATGTGGGATGGTTGCGGGTGTAGAATCGACTACTACCGATAATAAGGTTAGTGGGCGCTGCTTTTGAAAATTATTAATAGCTTTCATCCTGAACATGGGGGATATTTTTAGTCAGCAGAAAATCCTTGAGTGGATATTACATTCAAAGAAATCTAATCGTGGTACAGAAGATTAAACCTTAGAGACAAATTTTCCAGATAAGTTTTTATAAAATTATTCAGCCTGAGGAATTAAAATTTTTAATCGAACACTTGGGGTGGCTCTATTCGTATTTCAGAACGTCCTCGGGATTGGCCGAGGCTGCCCGGACAGCTTTAAAGATCACTGTCATCAGTCTGATGCTCCAACTGTATCCTGTCCTACACATAACTTGTGCCGTATCCCGGCTGCCGTACACATCGGGCTTATAGGTGAGATAATCAATTGCTCCATACGAACACTCAAATTCATCTGCAATTTCAATATGTTTTTTCTTAGGGATTAAGAATATCCTGATATATAATGCTGGGAATGAGGATACACTTTCATCACGAAGGCCTTACTTAATGCAAACGAAACAAATAATCCACACTGTCAGCGGTCACGCTGAAGGAGAAGTGGGCGGTGTCATCCTTGGAGGGGCGCCTGTACCTGCGGGTGAGACGCTATAGGAACAGTCCCACTGAATTGCCAGGGACCAAATCCAGCCTATTTTCTATTATTGCTGACTGGGAGAAGAATGTACTTGCCGTCGGGGACAGTATCGAATTGGATAGTCCCATCCTCTTCTTGAATCTCTAATCTTTGTCCATTGAAGATAACGTCGACCTCTTGACTGGTCCGTACACGGCAGGGGTTTCCTTTGAAGGATTGGATAACGGCCTTGGTGAGACGACCCTCATCCCATACCAAGGAGATCTCGAAACTTCCCCGTGCCCGCAGTCCCTGAATTCGTCCTTTTTTCCAGGATGAATGCCGGGCAGGCAGTAGATACAGTTCATTTTCATGGGACTGGAGCAGCATTTCCATAAGGGCAGCGGTTACACCAAAAGTTCCGTCGACTTGAAGCGCTCCCGAACATATAGAAAACAAGTTCTGGAAAGTGTAATTGTGTATGGTGTATTTGAAATTGTCTATGGCTTTTTCCGGTTCGTAAAGCCGGGCCCAACATCCCATTTTCCAGGCAGAAGACCAACCATTCCCCGGAAGCCCCCGCTGCTCCAGAACGACCTTTGAGCCCTCAGCCAGCTCTGGAGTCCTTCGGACAGAAATCTGGTTACCGGGGAAAAGCCCATAGAGATGAGAAATGTGCCGGTGACTTCCTTCCCGTTGGGGCCAATCTTCCAGCCATTCTTGAACATCTCCGTTTTTTCCGATCTGCATGGGTGCCAGTTTTTCCCGGGCATCCAGAATATTTTGTTTAAATTCCTGGTCTTCTTCCAGAATATCGACTGCTTCAGCGACATAGCCGAATAAATCCTTCAGAAGCTGCATGTCGATTGTCGATCCCGAACAGATCGAGGTTCCAGGGCTTTTGAATGTCGTCGCTTCATCGAAGAAGCGGACATTTTTGGGGTAGCCGGGAAAGTTTTCCGGAGACGTGGATGGGTTGGTTACCAGCCATCCATAGCGGGGATGTTCGACTAAAAAATCAAGAAAAAATTCAACATTTCCCTTCATAACTGGAAAAAATTCCTCTAGAAACTTCCGGTCACCTGAAAAGAGATAGTGCTCCCAGAGATGAGTACACAGCCAGGCACCACCTGCATTAAATGTCCCCCAACTGGGTCCGTCCATAGGAGCGGCAACCCTCCAGATATCTGTGTTCTGATGGAATACCCAGCCTCCTGCTCCATAGTGTTCCCGGGCAACATTTGCGCCCTGATCAGTCAATTCCCTGATCATAGTAAAAAGAGGTTCCGCACACTCACTCAAATTTCCGACCTCAGCGGGCCAGTAATTCATTTCGGTGTTGATATTGGTGGTGTATTTTGAATCCCAGGAGGGATTCATGTCCTCGTTCCAGATACCCTGAAGATTAGCCGGTTGGGTGCCTGGCCGGGAGGAAGAGATCAGTAAATAACGTCCGAATTGAAGACAGAGCGCTGCCAGGTTAGGATCATTCGATCCGTTAAACTTTTCCAGGCGTTCATCGGTAGGTAAAAAAGAATTAGGTGATGATCCCAGGTCCACCGACACCCTCCGAAACAATTTTTGATGTTCGAGTATATGTGCAGTTTTGATTTCATCATAGGATTTTCCCTTAAGGGCTTCGAGGACTGAATTTATCCGCAAAAGGGGATCGGCGCTTACATCATTATAATCGACAAAATTGGTAGCTGCAGCAACGAAAAGAGTCACGGAATCGGCATTGGAAATAATCAAATCTTCATGGATCACCTTCATTTTTCCGCCTTCCGGCAACGCTTTCAACCGTCCCTGATAGCGAAGTTTTCCCTCAATACCCATATAGTCTGCGGATTTTCCGGTCAGAATCAGGCTGTCACTTCCGTACCCGTCGATGTGGAAATAGTCGGTGGCATAGTTAGAATGGGCGGTGTTTCTGAATCCTCTAAGACTGGCAGCAAAGGAGATCTTTCCCGGGGTGTCGGCAGTTAAGCGAATAACAATCACTTGATCGACGGGAGAAGCGAATACTTCACGGATAAATTGCACTCCATTTTGAATATAGGTTGTAGTCACTATTGCTCGGTCCAGGTCCAGGGATTGGATGTACTCCTCTGGTTCATTCTCTGAATCAAAATTGAGGATCACATCTCCAAAGGATTGGTATTTTTGCTGTTCCATGGGCATTCCCATCAAGGTGCGGCCGAACAATTTATGGGCTCTGATGTAGTGTCCATCAAAAATCAGCTTCTGGATTTCGGGAAGCGCTTTGTAGGCACCTGCTACAACTGTAGAATAAGGACCGCCCGACCAATAGGTTTCCTCGTTGAAATGGATTCTTTCCTCATCGAACTTACCGAAAACCATGGCACCCAGACGCCCATTCCCCACTGGCAGGGCATTATCCCATTTATCTGCAGGATGTGTATACCAGAGGACCTGAGTCGGGTCTATGCTCTTAGAGAAATTCTTTTCAAGCTCAGATTTTTGACTGCAGGAAAAAATAAGCAGCACAAAAAAGACTAACACGGTAATATTTTTTTTCATCCCCGACTCCTTTCATAATAAAACTGTTTGGCCATCAAATTCCCTGAGTACAGAATGTGCACCCACCCATACCCAGAAATGAGCTTATCACAGCTAAAACTATTCAGACAAGGGGTGGAAAAGAGAAACGGGCTTTTTTGTTATTTTGAATGTATTATTTTATTATGTTTTTTCCATAAAAAGATTCCAACGACGAGGATATTACAGTCGTAAAATATACCTGTGGGGGCAAGATGACGATTGCCTCCTTTATCAGTGAACAAATAATTACAGTAGTTATTATTTCCTAGGCGCGCCTCTCTAATCGATTCTTTTTCTGTATATAGGGCACATCATGTTGAATCTTTTTTCCATTCAGGATTTTCTCTGCGCTGTTTTTATCAATATTCATCACATAGGGTATACCGCTGATTTCGGATCCGTCTTTTGTCAAGGCGCATAGATCATCTCTAGAGATATAATTCATTGCGAACTTTCGATTGCCTGCCATGAGCTGTCTGAGGCCTTGGGCGAGACGCTCATAGTAAGTGTACAATCCAAGGGCCCCAGCCGGCACTTTTTCAAATTCCTTTGTCCCCAATTCTCTCCTCATTTTACTCGCTGTCACAAAAATCTCATCCTTTGTTGTCCCGAATCGTTCGATATACACAGGTACCCTGTTCTCCTCGATCGATTTTCCGATTGTTTTACCGACCATTGTTGCAGCAATCGGTGCACGGGCCATGCCGACAAGCTTCACAAACGGTGCCCCGAGGGCAAGTCCCTTATAAATCTGATCTTCAAAAGTGAATCCACCCGCAACGGCAAGAGCCGGTACATATTCACCCTGTCGATCCAATAACTTGGCGTACTGATAGAGAAGCGAATGCAGCTCCACAGGAGGAATTCCCCATTCGTTCATCATCCTCCAGGGGCTCATTCCTGTGCCGCCACCAGCTCCATCGACTGTCAGCAAATCGATTTTATAGCGCGATGCGAATTTAACAGCTCTGGCCAGGTCAACCGGCCTGCCACCCCAAGTTTTTCAATCGCATACTCATGAACAAGCAGCCGCGTGTCTTCGACATTGGACTGAACGATTTTGTGGAGAAATTCAAAGCGAGGGATGTCTTGATTTGCTAGATTCAAGATCTGATCTGAAAGCTTTCTAAAGGACTCACTCGATGAGATCTTATGAAATGGCATTTTAGTTTGATATTTCACTTGTGGCCTAAAACCTCTTCTTAGTTTGAAAACAATTTAATGTGGAATGTCCTTTGACAAGGGAATAATACTATAAAAAAGCCTTTTAAAACCAACATATCAAAACAATTTTATCTGCTCAGCAGTTTATTTCTCGTCTTTATTTTTATAGTTTATTTCTTTTATGTCTATCTTTATTTCTAGTTTGGCTAATCTAACACCAATAGAATGAGTCAGATATATAAAAAGTTCTGGTATGAAAATTTTTCAAATGAGATATTTCATGCCTCATATGTGTCGTCTAAATTGAGCTGCATATCTTATTTAATGAGATAAAGCTCCTCTTGTGGCGGGGATAAATATTCGACTCCATTTTCGGTGACAAGCGCCTGCTCATGATTCCACCAGAATAAATATTGGTCTTCGTGTTCGCTGGACGGCGAGGGCATATAGATAAAATATTCTAAAACAAAGTGGTGGTTGGGTGGGAGTGGTATATCCCACATCCACTCCGGACCATTAGAGCCAATCCTGGGGCCAAAATAATTCTCGAACTTCCTCTCCCGAGCCCCTTTCCCCATAGCGTGGCAGTCGATATTGAGGTGGGTTTTTTTGGGATCAAAACCTGCAGTATAAGCGGAGAAATTATTCCTTTGGGCAAAGAGGTGTAATTGAACGTCCCTTATAATAATCCCTTCCTTTTCGAATTTGGCCTTGTAGTTTCTGACTATTTCACGAGGGGTCAGTCCCACTTGAATGGTCTCTGCCAGGATCTTATCGATTTTCTTGTATTCGGTCCAAAGTTTTTTGATGTCTGGAGGCGGTTCAGTTTCTCCTTCACGGAGCACGTAGGCGAACCTTCCCTGGCTTGGGGATGCAACGATGTCGCCGCCCTGAATCACGACGTTTTCATGGCCTGAAGTCCGTCCCCTCTGTGATATCCCTGTGCCTCTCCTGCGAAAGACAGTCACTCCTTTCTCGCGATTCTTGGTCACACCAGGCAAGATTTCAGAAAAAGCTTTTTTTACACGTTCATCTTCGTTCTCACGCATTTTCTTGAGCAGTTTGATTTCACTTGGTACCTTTCTGATAATGTAATCCATCATCACATTTTCAGACGAAACTATCCTGTCGGCATATTTATCGCCGAGTTCTTCGGCCAAAAGAAGGTAGTCCGTATGCGACAGGCCATCTTGTGCTCGTGTTGTGGTTGGATAAGGTCCCAGATTATGTTTGTAATTTAGAGCAATGCGTTTGGGATCGCGTTCTTCGACGAATTCTCTCAGGCCATTGAATCTGTAATCATATTCTGTTTTCGGGCCTCCCGGAGGCTGCAACACAAGAACTGGGTTTTGGACTATGTCGTAGGCTCCACATTCCTCGACCAACTTGGTCTCCCAAGTCACTCTCCATGTCTCTCCAGCATGCGAAGCTCCCCATCGGCGTCCGAGAACTGCACGTTCGATCCGGTCGCTGCCACGGTCTGTGAAGACAAAAACACCTGAGGTGCTCCCCAGGTCTTGGGCACCAAAAGGATCGGGGATGGTTTCTCTCATCACATGGATCCACATGTCGACATTATTCTTCCTCATGACTTCAGGCAAAACGAGGTCAAACTTTTCCCGGCGAATCTGGTTATTCCATTCTTTTAAATCGTCTTCTTTTTGAACCTGTCGACCGGGCGTTGCCAGATGGCACAGTCCCAGTAACATGGATAAAGAAAGAACCATACAAAAGACTTTTCGAGTCAACATTAGATTACTCCTTTATTTTCATTCCGGCCTGTGATGCATACCTGGGCCCCTCCCCTGGAAAAAAGCTCGGCGGTCGATTTGCCGATCCCAGGGTCGCCCCCAGTTATAATCGCGACTTTCCCGGAAAGTATCATTTTTTCCTCCCACCTATTTCTCATGCTTCATGAACGCTTAAACACAGTCAAGAATATTATCCGTTCTTTTCGATTTTTTCAATGGGCTCCGGCAAATGCCTCATTCTGACTAACGCAGCTAGATTTTTGAGTGAAACTCCATTAAACTAAATTTTTCGAGAGAAAGGATGAGATATTTTGGACAAGTGATCAGA
This sequence comes from uncultured Eubacteriales bacterium, assembly GCA_964633715.1. Classification (GTDB taxonomy): domain Bacteria; phylum Acidobacteriota; class Aminicenantia; order Aminicenantales; family Aminicenantaceae; genus JAUWVG01. The sequence continues at coordinate 33,465 of CAZWHQ010000042.1, read as the reverse complement.
CCTCCCAGCGAGGCCAGAAGCTATCTGCTGCAGATTACCTATGGCTGCTCATGGAACAGATGCACCTTCTGTCCAGCCTACCTGGAGAAACCGTTTAAAATCCGCCCCTTTAACGAAGTCAAACAGGATATCCTCATGGCTAAAAAAGCCTACCCCGATATAAAGAGAGTTTTTCTCTGCGATGGAGACGGGCTCGTCCTATCGGGGAGCAGACTTTTGCCCATTTTGGATCTGCTGAATGAAACCTTCCCTCATTTAAACAGAGTCGGAATTTACTTTAATGCCCGGAATATTCTTTCCAAAAGCGAAAAGGAAATCCAACAGCTTGTCCAGAGAAAACTGACTATCGGTTACATCGGTTTGGAAAGTGGGTCAGAACGGGTTCTTGAAAAGGTCAAAAAGGGAGTCACGCCAAAGGAGATTATTGAGGCTGTTTTGAAGGCTCAGAAAAATGGGATGAAAATCTCGGTGATTGGCTTGCTTGGGCTCGGTGGAGTCGAAGTTTCCGAAGAGCATGCGATTAAAACCGCCTCTGCTGTTTCTGCAATGAAGCCCCTATATTTCAGCCTATTGACCCTTATGATTGTCAAGGGAACCCCCTTGTACAAAGATTTTGAAGCTAAGAAATTTATCCTCCCCGATGAAAAAGGACTTTTAAATGAAATGAGAACCATTATCGAAAATATCGAGACCGAAAGAACCATATTTCGAACCAATCATGCCTCGAACTACCTGCCACTCGAAGGCATCCTGTCCAGAGACAAAAGAAAACTTGTTGAAGCTATCGATTTGGCCCTGGGCGGAAAAATTCTCTTAAAACCTGAATACTTTAGAGGTCTGTAGCTGAGATTTGTATTTGGGATTTTTCATCCGTACGAGAGAAATAATCGTTAAGGGGGGTATGCATACTCATTTAATATTTGGGAGAGAGACAGTTTAAAAGTGTTTTAAACTTTATGTATTCTTCCTGCGTTTTTTTGCTTTTTTTATGATCATGTTTATAAATTCCGTTTTTGCATAACAATAGCTCATCCCATTTGTGTGCTTGTTGGCTAAATCTTTTTTGGTTTTTGAGTAAGCATCGCGGTCCTTTTCATGTATTCTTAGCCAATCCCGAAACAAAAGATTTTGCTCTATAAGAGGATTTCCTTCTTCGAAAAGATGAAGATGAATTCGGGGTGTCTTTTTTGAGAAAACCCTTCCTGACGGTATGACTTCACCGCGATTTTCAAATCCCAACTTTTCTAAACTGGAGATATCTATACAAGAGAAATCCTTTACAACAGCGAGTATGTCAATTATTGCTTTGGCACTCGAGCCGGCTACAGATGTAGAGCCGAAGTGATGGATAGCCAGACATTTGCTGCCCAGAGCTTGGCGTATAAGTGGCCCCTCGTTATCATATATTTGGGGCCATTGGGGATTGTAAGGGACAATTTCTATTATTTCTCTATCCATTACTCATTTTTCAAAGAAAAAACCAAATAGAATCTCTTTGTATTCACTTTTTTTTCTTCCCCCGGCGGGAAGGAATACTGAGTTTTATCGAAGGCTTTTTTCCCCTTTTCCTTCTTGGTTGTTTCTTTTTCTTTTCGCTCCTTTTCATCCTGGTTCGTCTCTTAAGATTCTCAAGCTTTTCTTTCTCGTTCTGAACGCCCATTAGAGCCTTCCTTTTTAAAATTTTTATAGATCTGTTTGGATTTTATCCCGGATCGTAGCTATTTTTTCGGGAGACCGGTTTTTAGAGAAAACATAGTAGGCCTTGCGGGCCACGTGGATTTTTTCCATCGTCGTGTCAAAACGGGTGTGCAGATCCCTTTCGATTTCCTTTTCCCTTTCAAATCCCGCACGTTCAAATTGCTGAACCCACCATGGAGAATCCCCTCCGATGATATGGCCATTGATGGGATAGCCGGATTCATCTACATGGATGGTCCGGAAACATTGGTTTTTCTGGATATCTTCCTCCCATTCTTGAATATAGACAGGAAATATTTCTCCAAAAATAGGATCAGTGCCGAAAGCAGGGATATTACAGTAAAGAAAACCTTCATTTCCAAGCAGAGTATGGATTTTTTTTATATAGAGATCGAGTTTATTGGGATTGAGATGCTCGAAGACATCCAGTCCGAGGACCACATCGAAGGTCTGTGAGAAATCCACACTCAGAAGATCGCCTAGATGAATGTGACCTTTGACTTCGGGAAAGGCTTTCCCCTTGGCCATCCTGCTGATGTCTATACCCTCCGAGGGAATTCCCAGATCCATAAGACATTTCATGATAGGGCCGTTGGCGCAGCCGATATCCAAGACGTTACGCGGTTGGAAAAAGGCTGTGATTTCGGCCATCAATCTCTTATCTTCGCTGATGAGAAGGCTCCAGACACCGGGTTTTTCGTAATAACCATTGGTGAGGATTTTCTCTTCCAACCAATCAAAATCTTCCATTTCCTTTGCATGAAAGAGCCAAATGCTTTTCTTGGCATTCCTATCAAATCCTTTTTTATATGCATCGGATTTTTCCTCCCTGATGGAGAGAAGATGGACGTTTTCTCTAATGACTTTATTAATGAATTCCTCTGATTTGATGATATCAAGGATTACGGAGGTCTGTGTGTTTCCCTCTTTTAGGTAATTTAGATAGTGTTCCTTTCCCAAGCCGTCAATTTCACGTCCCAGTATTTCCCGGTAGATATTTTCGAGAAAGGATTCGTCGGAAAGGGGAGGCGGACTGGAATTCTGGAGCACGTGTTCCTGGTCTGTTTGTCCCTTTGCAAATTTTTTTCTAAACATGCGTATTCTCCACATTTTAGAATTCGGTAAATTCCTTCAGCATCTGCTGGAATCTTTGGATTCGAGCGTCAGGAGGAATATCTATAATCAGCGGCAAAATGATTTCCCGTATATCTCTACGTAAAGTATTATCCAGCAGTTCTACGGCAAAATCCCTGGACTCTTTTTTCCCAGTTTTGAAATTTTGATAGGCCCGGGTTATGTCGTCATGAGGATGATAGAAACCCAATAATTTGAAAATATCCGCAAAACATATCTCCAGAGTCCTCTGAAGTGTTTTTACTACTTTTTCATTATTTTTCGTATCCAAACTCTTCAATTCAAGAAATGTCCTGCAATATTGATGAACAAGAGCGTATGTTTTTCTTTTGGCGATAGATTCGGAGAACCGGACTTCAGGATTCTCCGATCGAATCTGGTCTAGAGCCTCCAGTAAATCTGTTGTTATCTCATCGGAGTCTAGATCCAGCTCATGTTGTAAAACATCTGCCGACTCCTGAGTGCCAATTCGGGAGAGTACAGAAATGATGACTTTTTTCAGATCGACATAAGTCCTTTTATTTATCAGCTTTTTTCCCAGCTCTTGCTGAGCAGGAGAGCCGAATTTTAATAGGGCTGAGACAGCATCTTCTCTAATTTGCGGAAGACTCAGTTTTTCAATGACAGCTGGGATGTGTTCTTCTTTTTTAAGTTTGACTGCACTTTCGATGGCATACCGGGCGACCTGAGGTGAATCATCTGCGATCAAATCTTTGAGTCTCCTGACTAAGGGCGCATTTGGATCCATCATGCCGATGGCTTTGGCCAGTTCCATCCTCTTTATTTCGGTCTCCTTGCCCTGTTCCCTCTCTTTTTCTACCTGTGTTCCCATTAATTTTTGGTAGTCCTCAAGAGATAAGATTTCTTTGATGTCAGTAATAAATCTGTCCAGTTCGAAGTCATCTTCCGCTTGCGGAAACCAGCTGGCACCCTCTGTGTTGAACAGATTTTGTGTATACGATAAATTCACGCCTTCTTTTTTTTGGGAAATCATTTTTCTTACTTCTGGCGTCAATTGACCTCGTTCTAAAAGTTCAAATAAATGCATGGCGTAGAGAGATGGACTTCTTTCCCTGCTCTCCAAAGTGTCAAAAATGTGTTTGGCGTAATGGATATCGATTTTTCCTGCAACGTCTTTTTCCGCCCGGTTCCACTTACGTGAGATCTTTTGTTTAATGGTTCCAATATAGTGCCTAAAAATACGAATGTTTACCAGGATCCAGAAAAGGGAGAACCAGATAATCCATAAGCTGAGGCTTTCGGCTACGGTGTTATCCTGTCTCAAACTTAATCTATCAACATGGCTAATATCATCTTTCATTATGTCTAAATAAAGGCCATAGACGAAGAGTAAACCTGCGGCGATCACTTTGGCCACCTGATTGATAAACATTTGGATAAACGGCCTGGCCTTTGATCTTAGGTCAGCGCTTAAGGGAAGGTACAGGATATTTCGTACAGATTGAGTGAGCGAAAATGTCAAACCCTCGTCACTGCTTTTGACAATTATAACCGAAAGCAGCGATATGGAACCAATAAGAATTCCAAGAGAACCGACCATCAAAACTAATGGAGCCAGAATTAAGGCCAAAAAGATGCCTTTTGTTTTTTTGAGAAGTTTAGAAGTTAAGAAAATTTGGAAGAAAAACGCGGCCAGTGTCACAAGACCAAAAAATAGCGTTAAAAAAGACTGCTTTTGTATTTGCGAATCGAACTTGTCCTGAACTATTGAACTAAACTGATAATCGATGAATGTGGAAACAATTATAGATAAAACCACCATTAAGGTAATAAAAATAAGCAGGCGGTTTTTTTTTACAGCATTGAAGCTGTCTAAAAAACCCACTTCTTCAGATTGTTTTGGCTTTTTTTGAGGATCTTGAGAAAAGGATTGGCGCATTTTGTGCTGTGAAAAAATGGCTTTGACTACAAAAATACATATAAAAAGTAGTCCACAAGCAAGAGGGAGGAGCACTTTCCCTAAATTCACTTTTATTAACAGGTGCCCAACCAAACCTCCGATGGTTCCTCCAAGAATTCCCCCACTTCCACAGAAACCGATCAAACGTTTGGTCTCTTGAAAATTGAAGATTTCGTTAAATGTCAGCCCAAAATGTGTCATCAAAACGACAACAAGAATACTGCCCCAAATCCAATATATGTAGGAGATAGATGTTGTATAGAGTGAACCCATGAAGAACAAGAAGAAAAGACCGGTCACGGCGAAAAAAACGAGGCTTGTTGTGATCAATACCTGAAGGGACACTTTAGACTGAATTTTTGAATGCAAGAAAACGACAATTCCTGAGACCAAAGCTGTAAAAAAATAGGCCTTGGGGAGTCCAACTTGAAAACCGATATTCGTCAAAAGGTCGGCATAGCGAAGGGCTTTTATGATGGTATGAGGAGCAGTGATCAGAAAGAAAAAAAAGAAAAGCAAGACCGAAATGTGTACTTCTTCCGGTTTAATATCCACAATACGGGAAAGGAGTTTGTGAATCCGGTTGGGCATAACTTTTGATTACTGTAGCACAGGAAAAGAGGAGGGGTCAATTAAGTTTCTATGGGCTATCTTAAAATTGGCTTTTCGCTTTTTATTTTGTGAATGGCAGCGAATGATCGTTGAAATGACTTCAAAAACCGTGTTATGGTTATTTTACTCAAAGGAACAAAAATGAATAAAAAAGAATTAGATGACTATCGATTTAAACCAGGACAAAAAGTCGATCTTACAAAATGGGATCCGAACGAAAAGCGGTTTTTTGAGGGCAAAAAAAAAGATGCCCGGGATTTGTTGAAGCAACTCAATACAAGGTTGGAATCACTTCAGGAGATGCTTTACGCGGAACATAAAAACAAAGTTCTCATCGTACTCCAGGCAATGGATTCAGGGGGGAAGGATGGGACGATCCGCCATGTTTTTGAGGGAGTTAATCCACAAGGAGTTAAAGTTGCCAGTTTTAAGGCACCAACTAAAATAGAACTTGACCATGACTACCTGTGGCGTGTTCATAAAAACACCCCTGGAAAGGGAGAGATTGTTATTTTTAACCGCAGTCACTATGAAGATATACTCGTGGTTAGAGTGCACAGCCTAGTCCCTCAAAAAATCTGGAGGCGGCGGTTCGACCAAATCAAGGCTTTTGAGAAGATGCTGGCCGAGGAGGGGACCGTGATTCTTAAATTTTATCTTCACATAGATCAAGAAGAACAGAAGCAGCGCTTCCTCTCTCGAATAGAAACAGCTCATAAACAATGGAAATTCAGTTTTAAAGATTTGGAAGAAAGAAAATTGTGGCCTCAATACATGAAGGCCTTCGAAGATGCCTTGAGCAAGACAAGCACGGAATGGGCTCCCTGGTACATCATTCCCGCCAACCGCAAATGGTACCGCAATCTCGTGATCAGCTCTATTGTTATTTCTACTCTGGAAGGACTCAAAATGAAATATCCCCAACCAGAGGAAAACCTGGATAAGGTCGTCATAGACTGAGAAGGACGTTTTAGTTATCAGTAAACCCGTTCTGCAATCCCCTCAGGCCCAACTTTCCATGGTGTCCAGACAAGAGTAAAGTTGCTCACGGCGATATCCGTTTTTCTTGGGTTTACAATTTGTTCTTGAAGCTCCAGATCTTCAAAATCTAAATTCTGTTTGAGACTGGACAGCTCTGATTTGAACTTCATTTCCATCTCTTCCAGTTGTCTCTGTGCCACTCTGATTTCTTCTTTAGCCAAGGCGATGTCCTGTTTTTCTCGGGCGGCCCGGCCGATTCCCCGCATACTTGTTGTAGCCCGCCCGATATTTCGAGTGCTGGCGATTTTTCGTCCCAGAAGGGTTCCCAGGACTGTGGATCCGATCGATATGGCAGCTTGAAGTTTTTGCTGACCGTATTGATGTTTTTCTTTTTCCAATCGGACTTGAGTTTTTCTTATCTTTTCTTCAAGTCTTGCCAATTTTGGTGTGTAGGTCTTCTTGAGTTTTTCGATCTTGATATCCCGCTGTTCATGAGCGATTTGTGACAGCCTGACTTTAAAGTCTCCGAGGCTTTCTCCGGATAAAGATGTCGCTTTAAGGGAAGGACATTTCCAGAGCTTAAGAGTTCGGTTTTGATAGAGATAATTGGTCAAATCTTTTTTCCAGGAAGCGTAACTGGAAGGTCTGCGGGCTATAGCCGGAAGTTGGGAATATTTGGCTTCTTCCTCTCCGGATTTTAAAAGCTGTCGGGTCTCCGCTTCCCATTGTTCGGCGCTGTCCCAGGAGCCTTGAGGAGCAGAATCCGGGACATCAGAAAGAAGGGCTCCTGTTGCCCAGTTGTCCATCCCGAGCCTGGCACTCACATAGTGGAGACGATGCTCGGCGTACAGAGCAGGGCGGTAGAGGAGTCTTTCCTCAGATGTTGGAGGTTTTTGTACAGGGAAATAATGTTGAGAAATTTCAGGAGGAAGGAGGGTTTTTTGGTTTGTGATTTCTTTTTTCTTTACGGCTTTTGGCGGAGGAGTTTGAGGTTTGTCTGTCGACTCTGGTTGGATCTGCTTGCCCTCCATTAAAATTTGTATTTGATTTCTCGTCAATGGTCCTCGCAGATAGGAAAGGGCCCAGCGAGTGTAGAACAGAGCCGGAGAATCCTCATGAACGTTGTGCATGAGAAACACGCGTTTGTCCAGTCCGGAAATGGTGTTTTCCATATCTTTGCGGTTGAAGGAAATACCTGATGTTGTCGAGGCCCCTTCCAGCCCGTCTAAAATTCTGTTTTTGTCACGTTCGGTCTGAAGGCGTCCAATAAACCATGTTCCTGTGTTGGACAGCCCCTTGTAATCCAGATCTACAGGATTTTGAGTAGAAAGAACAACACCCAAACCATAAGCCCGTGCTTGTTTGAGCAGGGTGATCATCGGTGGTTTGGAAGGAGGAACTGCTGTGGGAGGGAAGTAGCCAAATATCTCATCCATATAGAGAAGAGATCTCAAACTCGATGTTCCAGGTTGGATTCGCATCCAGGCCACAACTTCGTTTAAAAATAAAGTCACAAAAAACATCCTTTCTGCATCGTTGAGGTGGGCGATGGACAGGATCGATAGGCGTGGTTTTCCCTCTGGTGTATAGAGAAGGCGCTTGATATTTAATGGTTCTCCCTGCATCCAAGCCGCAAAACCGGGGGAAGCGAGCAAATTGTTCAGCCTCATGGCCAGACTAAACCTGTCTTTGGATGGATAGAAGGATTCCAGGTCGAATACGCCGACTTTATCGAAAGGAGGTGATTGTATTTCCCTTATAAGATCAGAAATGCTGAGATCTTGAGCTTTACTCCAGGAAGAATGAAGGATATTGGAGAGGAGGATGTGCTCACGGCTCTGGATCGGGTCGGCGTCAATGCCGAGGAGAGTCAGAAGTCCGGACACAGCAGCCATTATTTTATCCCGCAGGGCGTCGGTATCTGCAATCAGGGAGGGCGGAGGTGCACTAAAGGAACGCAGGATGCTCAGCGGCAGTCCGGCGCTGCTGCCTGGCGTATAAACTGCAACCTCAGCGGAATTCCTGAATGCACTGATCCGCGAGCCGTCTTGGCCCCAATCGGCCAGCCCTTTTTTCCACAGTTTGGCTGTTCTGGAGGCATACTCGTCCGTTGAAAAACCTTTGCGTGATGCTTCATCCGGATCGATCCACGGTTTGAAATCGCTCGCTCCCAAATCAGGAAAGGTGAGTAACAGATTTCCCATATCTCCCTTAGGATCGATGATCAATGCAGGGATCCCGTCTATCGCGGCTTCTTCCAGAAGCGAGATACAGAGTCCTGTCTTTCCACTTCCGGTCATGCCTACACATACAGCGTGTGTCGTTAGGTCTTTTGAGTCGTAGAGGACAAGGTCGTCCTTAGGTTGTCTTTTTTCTGTATCATAGATACGTCCGAGATAAAAAGCCCCAATTTTTTCAAAATCTTTCGCCAGCATATCTATTTGTTTCTCCTTTTTTTATTTAAATTGATCCCCTAACCTGGCTCTCAAAGATTCAAATGCCCGTTATAAGATCAATAAGGCTGTGACTAAGATCCTTCTTTATCTGTTGTCCTGTACGAGAAAGGCCACCTTTACATTGGTGCGATACTCAACAATTTCTCCTCCGCTTACTTTGGCTGTTTGGGCAACCACTTCCAATCCTGTTATGCCTTTAACAGATTCATGGGCTTCTTTAACGGCGGAATTTGCCGCATCCTCCCAATTTTTAGAAGATGTCCCAATAAGTTCAATAACCTTAACTGTTGTCATAATTCCCTCCTTTATTTTTTTCTTCCAAAGAGATTTTTCAGTAGACCTCCTCTGATTTTAGCGACATCGTCTGTTATATCGCCATCCCCATCGGCATCCAAGAGTTGGCCCAAAAGACCGGTCGATTGTGGAGCCAGTTGCCTGGCTTGTTTTCTCTCATTTCCCAACAGGTTGACAAGTGACCCAACATCCAATCCGCTCTTCCACTGAGAACGTCCAATCGATCCCATGACAAGAGGAGCCAACATGGTCAAGAGTTTACTGATAGAGCCAGGATCGAGCGAACTCTTCTTACTCAATCCTTCTTCAACAGCGCTTCGTTTGGCTCCGAGCACATGACGCAGTATCCCATCCCCAGGACCAGCCTGGAAATTGTTGATGAAATCCGGCAGGTTATCGAGAAGGCTGCCATCATGATCCTTCTCCAAAGCCTTTGAAAGCGCCTGTGCTCCTTCTTGTTTAGCAGAATTTCGAGCCAAAGCTTCCGTGAGAAGCCCCAGCATTTCCGGCATTGCCTGTGCCGTATCCTCTTCCTTAGCCCCAACTTGACGGCTAATATTTCCTAGGGTCTCTCCCCCAAGCTGATTCATTAAAAGCTCAATGATTGAAGACATGTATGACCTCCTGAATTTTTTCTTATTTTTTCTGGTTGATAAGACTTAATCCTTAAACACCTTTTTTAAGATGTCGTTTACCCTGGCAGCAGGATTTGTCCGTATTTTTTTCTCCTCTTCCCCTATCATATAAAAAAGGCCGTCGAGAGCTTTATTTGTCACATAATCATCAAGGTCGATATTAACATTCTCGACGAATGGTAGAGTGGAATACTTATCTGTCAAAGTCTTAAACGTTTTGGTGACTCCTACTTCTTCCATACCAAGAGAGATGATCGGTTTAAATGTCTCATATATAGTCTTGCTTGTTTTTGTCTTAAAATAATCCGTCGCAGCCGTGTCCCCACCTGTTAATATGCTTGTAGCATCATCAAAAGACATCTCTTTGATCGCATCTACAAAGATAGACACGGCCTCGGGTGCGGCTTTTTCAGCGGCCCTATTCATGCTGAGAATAAATTCATCGACCTGCTTCTGCATTCCTATAGTCCCAAGTGTATTGGCTAGTTTCTGTATTTTTTCAGGCATGAGGATTTTGATGAACTCACTGGCAAAGTAGCCATCCTTTTTTGATATCAACCCAACAGCATTTTTTGTTCCCACATTGAGAGCTTCTTTCAGCCCGGACACCAGATCGCTTTGACTCGAAATGAGGACTCCGGACAAAATGAAAATCCCCAAAATCAAGGGTAAAAGACTCCTAAAAAGAGAAGATTTTTTCATGTTTACCTCCAAAATAAAAAGGCTTACTCCTCACTCGGGAGGAGCACACGAGAACAGGAACTAATCGATTTTCGGAATACGCAGTTTTTGGCCGGGATAGATCAGGTCCGGATCCTTGATGACCTCTTTATTTGCCTGGAAAATCTCCGGGTATTTCATGGCATCCCCATAGTATTCCTTGGCAATCTTGGAAAGGGAGTCTCCTGGCTGAACAAAATAAAATTCGACCTCTTCTTCAGCAGAAGGGACTGTAAAATATATACCATTGACGCTAGAAACGCCCTTGACATTTCCGGCTAATAAAATCGCCTTTTCCTTTGTTGCCTGGGTGTCGCATGTCCCATACAGAGTGACGGTTTCTATGTCATATTCCACCTTCAAGTTTTCGATCTGTTCTCCAAGTGTGGAAGTCAAAAGATCAGTGATCTCTTCTGCCTCGTCCCTGCCGCGGCCAAAAATGTTGGCACCGGCATCTTTGATAAAATCCCAAAGTCCCATTATATTCTCTTTTTAACTAAAATTGTTTTTTGCATATGAGAAAAAAATAGTTGCAGATGAAAATTCAATCAAATCCGCTTTGATGTTATAACTAAAATTCTCTCCCGATGTCAAGATGTTGAGAATAGTGTTTTTTTATACACAGTGGTCAATCCCTTGAATTCGAAGAATAATTGACTTTCCATCGATTAACTTAGCCATTTAGTTCCATAAAGTCAGGATGCGTTTTGAGGCAACCAACCAGGTTGGCCCTCCTGCTATTGACTCTTTTATTTGAGTCTGATTAGATAAATTATTGATAGAAAAAAAATAATTTCATGATTTAAAGGAGAAGGGAAGAATGTCATTGCACAAGAAAAAAATTTCATCCTGTTTATATCTGATGTTTGTCTATTTTGTGATCCTTTCCTTAACTGTTTGCAGTCAGGTTGGGGGTGGCCGTGATTCCCTTGCCGCCATCGATCCTCAACAGGTTCAGGACCAAGACCTCATGACATGGGAAAATTACCACCCAATCCCTGGCCATAATTGGGCAGATCCCTCCTTGAGACCAGAGCGGGGATTTCGACTTGCAGTTCTTGCTATCGATTTTCCTGACCAGCCTTTTGTGATCACTCTCCCCAAAGGATCTGATCCCTTCGGAAATCCACAGATCGATCCTATAGAACGAGATAATGTCTCTCAGTTCTATGCCGACTTCTTCATGAAACCCAGTGAGGTCAATCACGGTCAGACCATAAATGGCTACTGGATGGAGCAGTCCAGGGGAAAGTTTGGAATCACCGAAGTGGATGTTTTTGGACCTTACCGCATGCCCAAACCCATTTGGGCTTATGGGCTTAATGAATATGGACAGAATGACCAAACTCCCGACGGCAGCAGGGCCAGCAGCCGTATGGAACGGGATTGTGATCCAATCTGGATAGCCGATGTGGGAGAGGACATTAGGAAAAACTATGATGCTGTTCTTCGTATGTATGCAAGTTATGATGAAACAGGTGTCTGGCAGGAATTTGGCGAGATGAAGTTCAATTCCCGTGAGGATATTCCCCCGGAGTGGGGGAACCCCAATCCTGACAAATCCCGTTGGATCACGACTCGCTATGTCGAATGGACAAGCTGGTTGGCCGGCTCTCAACAGTGGGGCCTTTCTTCCATGCGACAGGGAGAAAATTCTGGAACTATTACACACGAGCTTGGCCATTATGCATTTCGTCTTCCAGACCTCAATAACAATCCCTATGTCACACCATACCGGAGAGTTGCAGCGGGTCCATGGGATATGATGGACAGGGGCTGCTTTAATGGACAGGGAGGGCCTCACATGCGCTGGGTGGTTCCGCCAACGCATGGTGCTGCAATGCCGGCAGGACTGATGGTGCGTAATCGCCTGGAGAACGGCTTTATTACAGAATCTCAGCTCTTAACTTTGAGCAGGGAGGGTCTGGCCCAATCCGGATTGGCCGTAGCCAAAGTTACAGCACGCACGGTGGATTCTCTGCCGGGTACTTTTGCCGGCGTTGTCGTGCGGCTCGATGGTGCGGAGCCCTTTGACCGAACTCCAGAGGAAAATCCGGCGATAAATCCACTCTCTCCAGGGATTCCGAACTACAATTTCTACACTCTGGAAGTAGTTCAGCGTATTGGTTATGACTCGTTCACCCCAGATAATGGAGTCCTTATAGCCAAGAATAAAGATTCACTGAGAGGAAGGAATGGCGGGCCCAATGCCTTTAACAGCTACATCTGGGTCATAGATGCTCACCCTGAGGATATCAACATGGTGGACTATGTTAAGCCCAATGGAGAAGAGGTCATGCGTACTATCGCCGATTACCGGCAGCTTAACGATGCATTATTTCATGCAGGGCTCAACTCGGGCAGTGAGTTCGAGTGGGAAGATACGCCAAACCGGCTGCATTTCTATGTGATCGATTTGGAAAAAGACAAGGATGGGATCCTTTCCTATACAGTGGCCGTACGCTCCCTGGATGGCGGGGGACCCCATGAGAGAGATGTCGTGCTTGATGTGCCGGAAGAACAAAAGGTTAATCGGCCAAACACCCCGATTTCGTTTACTCTGAATAATGCGGGCGGGGCCGTGGAGTTGGACACAAATATGGATCCGGTTGACGACGTCAGTGCCTGCCTTAATTCCGATGTTTATCGGCTGACTGTTTCTGTGGAGGGAGAGGGATGGACGGCCCAGCTGCTTAACGGTCTGGCTGCTTTAGAGTTTGGAGAGTCACAACAGGTTGTGGTCTATGTCTCTCAACAGAAGGGAGGTGCTCCTACTGCTGTAGTGACACTGCATGCAACTTCCGAGAGTGATCCATCCAAATCAGCAACAGCTTCAGTCAAGATTTCTCGGTGAGGAGGAGAAAATGACACCTCAACAAAGAAAAATGACATCTCTCTTTTTTTTAGTTTTGGTGTTTAGCCTAAATATTCTTGCAGAGAGGCAAAATCCAAATGTATAAACTTTTGAGGAAAAGATCCTTAAAGCACGGCCCCTCCATTTAAGCAAAGTCAGATTAATCGATGCTCCACTCAAGCGAGCCCAGGATGTGACGGCTGACTATTTGCTTCAATTAGAGCCGGATCGTAGGCTGGCCGGCTACCGGATCCGTGCGGGACTGGAACCTAAGGCTGAGGGATATGGAGGTTGGGATGCTGTGGACAGCCGCCAGTTGACAGGCCACATTGCCGGGCATTACCTTTCGGCTATTTCCTTGATGTATGCAGCGACTGGAAATAAAGAGTTTAAAAAACATGCGGATTATATTGTCAAAGAATTCAAGGAGGTTCAGGACAAACGAGGTGACGGATACTTAGGGGCCATTATCAATCGAGATGGGATCGATGCACATGAACTTTTTATACGATTGTCACAGGGAGAAATAAAATCCTCTGGCTTCGATCTGAATGGTCTGTGGTCTCCATGGTACACTCTGCACAAAACATACGGAGGTTTAAGGGATGCTTTTCGTTATACCGGCAACAGGATGGCTTTGGAACTTGAAATAAAATTTGCGGAATGGGCAGAACGTATTCTTGCACCTCTTAATGCAGGACAAATACAGCGCATGCTGAATACGGAGTTTGGAGGAATGAACGAGATTATGGTCGATCTCTATGCTGACACTGGGGACAAGCGCTGGCTGGATCTTTCCTATAGGTTTGAACACCGATCCTTCATTGAGCCTCTCAAACGCCACCAGGATATCCTTGAAGGCAAACACGGCAACACTCAGGTGCAGGGACGCCCCGGGCGCAGGGGTGGAAGCTGGTTTTCTTTTGATATGCCTGTTGAATCCGAGTCTCCCATGGCTCTTGTCGTAACCTATTACAGCGGTGAGCGGAGCGTCTCTTCGTCATTTGATATCCTTGTGGACGGCCAGGCCATCACTCATCAAGAAGTGACCAGAAGTTATCCTCAACGTTTATTTGATGTCGAGTATGCCATCGATCCAAGTCTTATCAAGGATAAAGAGAAAGTCAATGTTCGGTTTGAAGCTGCGGAGGGGAGTTCTGTCTCAGCTATATTCGGTATTCGTATGATCCGAAAGGACAAAGATAGCTAAGAAATCAATTTCTGTTCACAACCTCCAGAGATAGGAAACCTTGAAGAAAAGGCCGCGTCTCGTTTCGAGAAAGCGGTCGGATTCCACATAGCGGTCCTGCTGCCATTCGATCCTGTTGTAGAGCGATCCGTAACCCAATTGGATGACAGTCCCCCTGTCAGAAAACGTCGTTCCAGGAAAATTTTGGTGGAGTAGATACCCGCTGCCTGAATGATGTTGTTCCCTTTCATGAGCATGATCAGGCCAAAGGAAAAGGTCGTAGCGGAGGTTGACATCCACCTGTCCGGCATCCGCTTCGACCTGGCTGAAGTCGGGATTGATCGTCCCATCAAGAATCAGGCTGGGAGTGATCCCGTACTTCCCGGTCAGACTTAGCTCGCCCAGCGATTCGTCGCGATTGAGCCGGCCCGAAACGGCAGCCTTGATCTTTTCCGGCTGGTCGTCGAAGCACCGAAAGCCAAAGTACAGATTCTCCTGATCGTAAACCATATAGACAATTGTCTGTTCCGGTTGGACCTTCCCGAATTCGGGGATAAAAGTTTCGAATCCGGTCACAGTCGGCGCCTCGGCTCAGACCGGATCGTCGAGAATCCCATCTATCTTTGGAGGAGTCTCGGTCCTTAGGGGTTTGAGAAGATCGGTTTCAGCAGCCAAGAAGGTTTTGGTCGAAACTGTTAAAAGGACTAGGACCAAAAGGAGGGCGGTTCGGGGACGGGATCGGTTTTTTGTCATTTTCCTTGAACGGAAAAAGCACCAATCCTTTCTTTTAATAAAAGTGATTCAAGCCCCTTCAAGTCATTTGTCCTATTTAAATTCTGCGATTAGGGGGGCGTGATCTGAAGGCGTGGGTTTCCGTCGTTTCCTTGGCCAGAGGTCGACGTCAATATATTTCAGCCTTTTCTTCAGTGATTCCGTGTGCAGGATATAATCGATACGCAGACCGTGGTCCTTCCAGATTGCACCTCCAATATAATCCCACCAGGTAAATTGAATTTTGTCCGGATGGAGATATCTGAAGGCATCAATGAGGTTCCAATCCAGAAGTTTTTTGAAAGCAAATCTTTCTTCAGGGAGAACACCAATAGATCCCTCTAACTCGTCTCGAGAATAGACATCGATATCTTCATGGGCCACATTAAAATCTCCAAGAATGACGACAGGATCTTCAGAAGAATATTGAGTATTGAGATATTCGATCAAATTTTTATACCACTCTTGTTTATAATTGAATTTATCTTCTCCCTGCTGGCCTCCATGCGGGGCATAAATATTAATAAAATGTATTCCCTGGATTTTTGCAGAAATAATTCTCTTTTGTTCATCAAATTTTTTTATGCCGAATCCTTTGCTGGCGTTCTCAGGAGCTGTTTTTGTACAGATAGAGACTCCATTGTATGCCTTTTGGCCGTAAACCAGGCAAGAATAGCCGAGCCTTTTAAAATCTTCTTGGGGAAAACCCTCATCGATTGTTTTTAACTCCTGGAAGCACAGGACATCGATATCATTATTCCTGTGATCCAGCCATGTCAGGATAAGATCCTTTCTGGCTCTGATAGAATTGACGTTGAAACTGCATATTTTCATGGTCGACTCCTTTTGAGGACTTCTCTTATTTTATCAAACAGCTTTGGTGGAAGTGAATAAGAAAAAGGGCTTCTTGACTCCCAATAATCTGTGATATATAAGGGGAAGATGAAAAAAACAATACTTTTTTTACTAATTTTTATTCTTTCAATCCCTGTATTTGCACAGTTGGATCCAGCAAAGGAAAAAGACATTGACCAGCTCTTTCTTGATTGGAATAGACCCAATCACCCTGGCGGAGCCCTAGGGATCGTGTTGGATGGCAGGTTGGTCTTTTCAAAGGCCTATGGATTGGCAAGTCTAGAGTATTTAGTGCCAAATACTCCAGGGACACGGTTCAATATTGCCTCAGTCTCAAAGCAGTTTACCGCAATGGGAATTGTCAAGCTTCATCTTCAGGGTAAACTGAATGTCGACGACGATGTGAGAAAATATCTTCCTGAGCTGCCTGATTTTGGTCAAACCATCACCATCCGTCATATGCTTCATCATACGAGTGGAATGCGAAGCCTCCATTCTATGCTTGCACTTGCCGGGTGGCGTGGAGACGATGCGAGAACAAATGTGGATCTCTTGAGATTTATGCGCGATCAAAGAGATTTGAACTTTGTGCCGGGCGATGAATATATGTACTGCAATACCGGATACATTTTGATGGCCATTCTGATTGAAAAGCTAAGTGGAGAAAAGTTTAGTGTGTGGATGAAAAAAAATATTTTTGAACCATTGGGCCTTTATGACACATATGTTGAAGACAGATACAATAGAATTGTCCCCAATAATGCCACGTCTTATAGTGGCTATCAAGAAAGAGGTTTTGTTCGAGAGGTCGAATACTGGGGGTACACAGGGTCGGGAAATGTTCATTCCACTACGTACGACCTGCTCAACTGGTACAGGAACTACTCCCTTCCTCAAGAGAATTGGGAAGAGGCCTTTTCTATGATGCTCACAGTTGACGATCTTAACAACGGAAAATCCAATAACTATGCCTTTGGTGTTGTGATTGATACTTACAAGACGGAAAAAAGGATATCCCATGGTGGATCCATCGGTGGTTTTAGATCTTATGCCTGCACTTATCCGGATAGAAAACTTGAAATCGTCCTCCTCACTAACTTTTCTTCGTCTTCAACAGGAGGGAAAGTGAGTGCGATCGCTGATATTTTGCTCAATAAGCCTGTTGAAGAAGTCACAAGATTTGAAATGACGGCAATAAAGATCAATCCGTCCATTTTTGATAACTATGTCGGTACGTATACGGTGAATGAAGATCCTGACAGGTTGATAGATTTTTTTAGAGAAAATGAGACTTTTTTCTGCCAGTCAACCGGGCAGGGGAGAGTGCGGCTGTCAGCTGCGGACAATTTAACGTTTTTTGATAACAGGCAGCAGATAGAAATCGTTTTTGATGATTCGGCTAAAAAATCATATAAGATGAACCAGATGAACCGTGAATACACTGGAATAAAAACATTCAAATACGTCCCTACAGAGAAAGAACTCAACGAAATTGCTGGACAATACTGGTCTCCTGAACTGCATACTCAGTACACATTTAGTGTAAAAGGAGATAAACTTGTTGGCTATCATACAAGGCATGGGGAATTTATACTCGAAAATCTCAGGAAGGATGAATATCTGTGCGGCACATCTTTCATAAGAAAAATTGTTGTCGGGAGGGACACTCGCGGCAGAATTTTTGGTCTTTATGTGACGAATTCAAGAGTCAGAAATCTTCTTCTTAATAGAAGGGATTAGTCTGGGGGGTGAGGGGCTTCAGCTGGGAGGGGGTGAGGGCGGAGTTAAAAAGATCACCTGTATAATCATCCACTAGGGGTATGGACTGCTTTTGCTCATACCAGAATAATAGTCATCTAGAGTTAGGGCTCTATTGAAGAGATCCTTAATTAGGAGACGTGCAGTTTGAACTTTGGGAAAAGGATACAGAACCAGAAAAATTCACAGGAGGGATTTTCTTTAATTGAAGTGCTTATCGCAATTTTTATCTTGGGAATTGTATCTATTACTCTGATCAGTGTGTTTATTTACGGATTTAATGTGGTCTATAGGACACGCCAGGTCACTCTAGCCACTCAAATTGCCCAGGAAGAGGTGGAACTGGTCCGGAATATGAATTATGACGATATCCTCTTACTGGGATCGACATTTAGCCATGACAGTCTGGCAGAGTTTGTCAGCGGAGCTGGAGCGTTGTTCATCGAAGACGGACCGGGCGATGATATTAAAAAGTTGACAGTTTCTGTAACATGGGATTATCAGGGAACCAACATGAGAAAGGATGTCGTGACCTTTATCACTAGAGATGGAGTGAATAAGAAGTGACCCATATGGTTTATACCAAGAAGCACCCACAAAGAGCCGTAAAAAATAGAAAACACATAAGGGGCCTCTCTTTGATTGAGGTCTTGATCGGGATGGTGCTCATGTCTATTGCGGTTTTGGCTCTTCTTTCCCTTTACAATACCGGGCAGAAATATTTTACGAATCAGGATGCACGGGCTGATATACTCAACGACAGTCGGTTAACAATGACTTTGCTCAGCCGGGACATTAAGGAGGCTGTTCAGGTAATGCCCGGCCCAGTTGAAATAGATGGAACATCTTACTCCACTTCAGCCAATTGTATTGTCCTCAAAGTCCCTTCTGTAGATACCGATGGTCTTATTATCGATATAGAAAACGATTTTGATTATCTGGCATATCGAGTGAATCCGGACAACTCAAGAGAACTTCAGAGAATTGTTGATGGTAAAGAGGGTGTATCTTCCAGGTTGGATGGAACTAGGCCGTTGACCGGCAATATGGAATCCATTGTGCTGGCTTTTCTGGATACAGACGGTGGTGTCGTATCTAACTATGCAGATTCAGTCATTATTGATATCGCCTTAACAGTACTCAAGAAGGGAATTCAAAGGACATACCAGGAGACAATGAGCTCACGGACCAAACTCAGGAACAAAACTGTGACTTAATCATAAAGTTGCTTTTCCCTTTGTGATTATGACGTAGAAGTGATGGACAAACTTCTAAGTGGATGATCGAAAAGGGAATTTTGCCAAAAGATATCCAACAAGGGGCAAATATCCCGGTAGAGTACCCAGCAAATATCTGGCTTCATAGTGGAAAAACATGTGGAGGAGGAGGAAATAACAGGGAATATGGAAGAAAAATAAAGCAGCTGCCCATTTTTTTTCTCGGATAAGCAGAATCACTGCGACCAGAGAAAGTGGAAAGAGCAAAGAGATAGACAGTGTTCCAAGAATCATGCCGAGAATCCGAAGGGGATAGGTGCGGGCATAGTCCATAAAACCGGCTTCAGGATTATTAGAACGAAAGGTGCTCCAGCTCTTTTCCATGGTGCAGTCACCCGCGTTTGCATAAACGAGAAACATTCCAAATAAAAGTTTTTTCCCTGTGTTCAGAACATATTTTAAGGGATATCTTTTAATATAGTCTAAAAATTCCTGTTTGCAGATGTCTTCGATGGTCAAACCTGTGGCTTCGATTTTTTCTGTGAAGTAGTCTTGAAACCGTTCCTCTTGAGTCGAATAGAAGGCATTGATTTTGGTGCCCAACCAGAACCTGTACCAAAAATAGGGTTTGGCAATCCGCGGATTGTCTTTGTGTGCACGGACATAGGAAATGTTTGGAAAAATTAGAAGACCGATAACTAATGCCCCTATCAATAAAAAGGCAATAGCCCTCTTAAATGGAATCCGTTTGAGGATTATAAGAAAAACAATCAGAAAAAAAGGATAAAGCACAATGGAGGGCATGAAGTGATATCCCAGACCTGCTAATAAACAAATACAAAGGAACCAGATAATTTTTTTTCTTTTTTGGAAGAAGAGCAGACTTCCAAAAAGAGTGATGCCAAGCATTATATAAAGATTGAAGATGTCTTTGTAGGGAACGATGCTGGCCCTTGCTTCAAAAAAGAGAATGGAAAAGACAAAAACACTGAAGAAGGCGGCCTTTTTTCCAAAATATTTCTTCGTTAGGGAAAACAAACCCAATGCCACCACAACATCGAAAAGAATTTGAGCGATCTGCGCATAGATCCAGAGTTTAGTCCCTGAGAGCAGCCAAAGGAAAACCAGGAAAAAAGCATACCCTGTGACATCCTTAACATAGGGAATCAGGAGGGGAGACACAAGGGCATAAGACTCTGGATCGATGAGTTGAGACGTCTCCAGGGGATTGACACTCTGCGGGGGGGATTCAAAAGTCTTTATGCCCTGGCCATCCAGAATATTTATGGCGACATAAGACTGATCGAACAACGTGGAGGGACCCAAGAACACCTGGTCATGAAAAAGCCCCAAAAAGACAATCCTGACGACCAGAACACAAAAGAGCAAAATAAAAAGCCGAGTTTTTGAATTTTTAAACATGAACTTATTTGATCTTTTTTATAGATTTATGAAGGAACTTGATGCGAAATAAATTAAAAAACATCTCCACTGAGCTGCTGAAGAGATGGACTCGGCTTTCAGGGGAGTTCCTCCAGACAACCGGTAACTGGTTTATGGAGTACCCAAATTTTTTGCTGATATAAAGAGCTTCAACATCAAAACCGAATCCAAAGAGTTTGATCCGGTGAAAAATATCCAGGGCGGCCTGCCTACGAAAGAGTTTGAATCCACACTGTGTATCTTTAATCCCTCGAAAAACAAGAAGTTGAACAAATAGATTGAACGTTTTTCCCATGTATTCACGGAAGATCGACTGGCGGATATGAATATTTGATTCAGGCAGGGCACGAGAGCCAATTATAACATCGAATTCATCTGCCCACGGTAGAAAATTATCAAGTTCTTCGATGGGAGTTGAGAGATCGGCATCTGTAAAAAGAATCAGATTTCCTCGGCTGTGAAGGATTCCCTCTTTAACTGAGAATCCCTTCCCCTTATTCTCAACTCGGGACAAGAGGCGGAAGTTCGGCCAATCCTTTAAAGACTCAGTCGCACGTAAATCGGTTGAATCGGTGCATCCGTCACTGACAATAATGATTTCGCTTGAAAAGTCCTGCCGCTCCAAATATTCTCTGATTTTTGTAAGAGTCTTTGAGATGCGTTTTTCTTCATTATAGGCTGGAATCACGATAGAGAGAAAGATCTTTTCCTTTGAGTTTTTGCGCATCACGATATTGTATGTGTGTCCTAAACAGAATAATTATAGCTAAATTCAAACCTAAAGGCGATAAATGGGTTACAAGCATCCTTATTTTCGTGATTTCTAATCGACTCGCTTGTTTACCGGGCTCATTTTTAAAATCGCGAAAATAGGGATGCTTTCTCGATTGACGGTAGGAGGGAGTTTTGGTATATATCGTGTTAGTAAAGGAGGAGTACAATGGATCAAAAATTCATGGATTTGTATGAAAAATATTCTAATGGGGATTTTACGCGGCGTGAATTTCTAAAAAGGCTGTCGGTCTTAGCCGGCAGTACGGCTGCAGCTGTGACTTTGCTGCCTCTGTTACAGAAGAACTTCTTGCATGGCCAAGTTGTACCAGAGGATGATTCGCGGCTGGTTGCCGAAGACGTTACATATCCTGCTCCCAGTGGTCCGATGAAAGCCTATTTCGCACGGCCTAAAGGAGAGAACAAATTTCCTGGAGTTATTGTGATCCATGAGAATAGAGGATTGAATCCGCACACAGAAGATGTGGCACGGCGTGTTGCATTGGAAGGTTTTTTAGCTGTTGCCCCTGATGCATTGTCCCCTGTAGGGGGAACTCCGGACGATGTTGATGAGGCTAGGAATCTTTTTAGAAAGCTGGACAGTTCTTCGACCATAAAAAATTTTGCAGCCGCTGTTCAATATTTAAAAACTCACCCTCAATCTGCAGGAAAGGTCGGCTGTGTGGGCTTCTGTTGGGGAGGGGGGATGACCAATCAGGTTGCTGTTAGTGCCCCTGACCTGACGGCAGCAGTTCCTTTCTATGGCAGCCAACCCGCAGCCGAAGATGTTCCCAAAATAAAGGCCGCTTTGCTTTGTCACTATGGCGGCTTAGACACGCGGATCAATGCTGGCATTGAGGCATTTGAAGCCGCTCTAAAAAAAGCCTCGGTAGAGTACCAGATGTTTGTCTATGAGGGAGCCGGGCATGCCTTTTTTAACGATACGGGTTCCCGTTACCACAAAGAGGCCGCAGCGCTTGCTTGGAAGCGGACTATCGAGTTTTTCAAAAAGAAGCTTAAGACCTGATGATTTTATAAACCACACTTCTTATCCTTTAATCCGCTGCCACATGGGGATGGATCCATTTGGCCTTCCTCTAATTGTTATGACTGACCCTTGGTCTGCTTTTTCCATTGAGCCGCCACTTGAGAAATAAAAGGCCGGCAGTGGTTAAAAAAACGTTTGTATCCCGCACACAGGTAGTTGAGGCCTTCTTCTCCATCGGGTGTCAGCAGGAATCGATTTTTTGGACACTCTCCATGGCACATAGGCCGAACTTCACATTCCTGGCAGTAGCGAGGCAGGGTGTTCAGTTTGGCCAAACCAAAACCTCTTTGTTTAGGGTTTTCAAGCAGCTCGACCAGAGGAGTTTCTAAAATATTTCCAAGCAGGTCTGCCGCATCGACAAAATGGTCACACGAAAAAAAATCTCCATTGTGTTCGATTACAGGGATATCCCCACATGTGGGACGAAATAAACACAGTGAATGATCCTGCCCAAAAGCTGTTCTGGCCGCCTCTTCGAATATCTGGATTTTAATTTTACCGATATCTTGAGAAATCCATTCATCAAAGACGGTGCAGAGAAAATCTCCCCATTTTTCAGCTGTAATTGTTGACGGACTGAGGCCGTTGTCCGCATCTATCTGAAGTTCGACAACGGGAAGAAAGCTCACATAGGGCGCTTCGATTTGCTTGAAAAATCTGTACACCTGGGAGGGAAATTGGACATTTTTTGCATTTACGACGCAGAGGATGTCCAAAGAAATATGGTGTTTACGCAAGAGATTGTACCCACGCATCACTTCTGTATGTGTTGGTTTTCCGTCTTTTGTCAGCCGGAAACTGTCATGCAATTCCTGAGGGCCGTCCAGGCTGAGCCCTACGGAAAAATCTTCTGCAGCAAAAAATCTGCACCATTCCTCATTGAGTAATATTCCGTTGGTCTGGATTCCGTTAAGTATGTGCTGTTTGGGAGTTTTGTACTTCCGCTGAAGCTCAACTATCCTACTAAAATAGTCCAAACCCAGGATGGTTGGTTCGCCACCGTGCCAGGAAAAACGAACCTCTAGATCTGTCGAGGTTCTCAAATGCTGCTTGATGTATTCTTCCAGGATATCTTCAGGCATGCGAAAAGAATGGCCCTTTGGATAGAGTCGATTTTTTTTTATGTAGTAGCAGTAAACACAGTCCAGATTGCAGCGAGGGCCTGCCGGTTTGGCAAAAATTTGAAATTCTCTGGACGCTCTGTCCACTATTTTTTCTTTTTTAAGAAGGGGATGCCATTAACCATCCAGTCAGGAGCCGGTTTGCCTTTAAGATAGTGATCGTAAAACTGTTCCATTCGTATTTGAAAATCTATTTTGTTTTCGAGCTTTGTGGCATGATGACCCTGTCCTGGATAGGAGACCAATATCACGTTTTTTCCGTTAAAGCGAAGGGCATTATAAAATTCAACAGCCTGCAACCATTCCACCGAACCGTCAGCTGTCCCATGCAGAAGCAGTAGAGGGGTATCCATTGTTCTAGCATGAAAAACGGCCGACTCATTGATATAAAGCTCAAGGTCATCAAATGGATTGGTGCCGAAGCGGCCCTGTCCATAGGTATCGTAACGGTGTTGATTTGTGCCAGAAGATTTCCAAAGCTGGTTAAAATCAGCGATAAGATCGGTTGCGGCGGCCCCGGCAACAATGGCCGCAAACATTTTTGACCGCCCGGCAATCAATGCCGATCCCTGCCCGGAAAAGCTGTGTCCATGAAGACCAACACGTTTGGGATCGGCGTAGCCCATTTCGATCACTTTTTTTACGGCCGCCTCCACACAATCGAGCATGTCTGAATGCGTGGTGCGGGTGTTGAAATGGACATCCGGCAGCAGAACGAGGTAACCGTTGCTGACATATTTGTAAAACATTGGAGTATCCCGATAGATCATTCGGGAAAACCTATTGAGGTTTTGGGAATTCTTTTCATAAAAATCGACAAGCATGGGAAGCTTTTGGCCTTCCTGATAATCATCCGGTATACAAAGAACGCCCTGCAGGCGTTTGCCGCCCTTATTTGTGTATTCGATCAGCTTATTGTATCCCCACTTGTATTCAGACTGCCATGGATTCGCGTCGGTGATACGCTGGGGATTCAGAAACGATTGGTCACAGACGTAGTAATTTGGAAAATCTTTTGGAGTTTCAATGGTGTACATATACTTATTGGCTTTTTTCGCCTTTATCAAACGACCATAAGATTTATCTTCATAGACATTTTTTTCCAGCTTTCCTTTGCTTAAAGTGTAGAATCCTGCTTTTTTGGTCCACTGGCCAAAAGCAGTCAGGATTATTGGTTTGGAGAGGTC
This sequence comes from uncultured Eubacteriales bacterium, assembly GCA_964633715.1. GTDB lineage: Bacteria > Acidobacteriota > Aminicenantia > Aminicenantales > Aminicenantaceae > JAUWVG01. The sequence continues at coordinate 8,800 of CAZWHQ010000042.1, read as the reverse complement.
TATGAATTTTTCTTCAGAGTCTGTCCTGACATAACGAAAACGGATTTCGTTTTTTGTCCCTACTCCTAAAGTCAGGTTGGTAGGAACAGTGCCGTCAAAGGGCTGGATCCAGAGATCGTATTTGTGTGTGAGAATGACCGACAGTCCATCCTTTGTCCAGCCTGTTATTCCATAGGGTGGTTTTGTCCCGGGATGGTCGTAGTCTTTATTGACAAAACTGACCGGCGCATTTTCCGTCAGACAAACTGTCTTTCCTGTATCGATGACGTAATCCCATATATGTCCGTCTTTCCAAAACAGATAATGTTTGCTATCCGGAGATAGACCTAAACCTCTTTTTTGGCCCTTAAATATCAGGCTTCGTTCATTTGTGGATATATTGATTCTGTAATAATCCGCTTGAGCTTCCTTCCAGTCGGAAATATATGCTTTGTCATCTCGACCGATTCCCCATTTTGCGTTTTCAGAGATGGAAATGGTTCTCATCTTTTCATCAGTCAGCTGAAAAAACTTTTTATCTTTCCAATGGTAAACGGATCTGTATGTAAAGTTACGGTCACTTGCAGCGCGTTTCATTTGGACAGATTGGAGAACTTCATCTTTCCAGTGCCAGATATCGACATCAGCAACGGGATTTTCGTCTTCCTTTTTCTTTTCCGGGACTTTTTCCTGTTCTTTTATCCCGCAAAAAATTTTTGTATTGTCCTCACTCCAAAAAAGAACTCCTCTTGCACTTTGCCCACCTCTTGATCGGGATGAGGAAGCAGATTTTTCTGAAATCACCATTCCATCGGGAAAACTGGAGTCTTGGGAAGGATCATATTCGATGTATGTGGGGTGGTCGCTGTTCAATCCAATAAATGCAATCAGTATATTGTCTTTCTGTACGAATTCTTTTGATTGTGTCCCTTTCAGAACAGCCAGAGCGGTTCCTTCCGTGTTCCATGTGAGATGGGCATAATCGGCGATTCCATTATCCAAAGTTTGAACAGCCCCTGAGTCGAGATCGATTAAATACAGCCCGTTTCCGGCTTTGTCTGCAGCGCTGACAGTATAGGCCAATTGTGTTCCAGGTTTGTTGAACGAAAAGATGTCTACGTTTCCAAGGTTAAGGTCGGTTCCCTTGATCAGGTCGTGCAGAATAAGGTCAGCACCGTTGAATTTTGCATTGGGATCGGATTTGGTTTTTTTGACGGCTAAGAATGAAGAACCTTTTGAAAAACTAAAGGTTGAGACATTATCAAAAATCATTTTTTCTCCCGTCTGGAGGTTCAATAGTTGTGCTTTGCTCAAAACAGGTTTCCTGTCCTTCCGGAGCTTTTCAGCTTCTTTCCACGGAACATTTACTCTAGCAATCAGCCAGCGAGAATTTTCGGAGAACATCGGTATAGATCCGCGTGGAATTTCATATTTTTTGTCTGAAGTCAGACTTTGTATGTAGAAAAAATCATCAGATTTTTCTTTTTTATAACCGAATGTCATCCATGTACCGTTTTCAGAAATGGATGTGGAGACAATGCTCTGCCAGCGGCCGTAATCATCAATTGTGAATGGTCGAGGTTCTGCTTTATCCTGCCCAGCCAGGGATAGTGAACCAAAAACCATAAAAAGACAGAGGATGAAAGATAGACGCTTTTGTACAAAAGTCATTGTGTTCTCTAGTTTTTGTTTTGGATTTCTGAGGCGACTTTGGCCACATCTCCCCATACGCGAAGGAGGTTTCCTCCCCAAATTTTGTTAATTTCTTCGGCTGAATACCCGCGCTTGATCAGCTCGTCGGTCACATTTCTGGCTTCTGCATGGTTGTTAAAACCAGGGATGCCTCCTCCACCGTCAAAATCGGTTCCGATTCCGACATGATCAATGCCTGCAATCTGAACAGCGTGATCGATGTGGTCAACCATATCTTTCAGTCCTGTAGGAGGATAGATTTTTTCTATCTCTTCCACTCGTCTTGCATATTCCTCCAGTTTTGGTTGGAGGGCTGCTCTGTCTTCCTCAGACATTTGATACATTTCTCTTCTGCCGGGCAGATCCAATTCTTTACGAATTTCCGCAATGGCTTCCATGTGTTCGGGCGTCTCGGCCTTTAAAAAGCCGCCTAAAGCCACAATCTGGATGACTCCGCCGTTTTCGGCCAGCGCTTTGAGCTGGTCATCGGTCAGATTGCGGTTGTGAGGATTGAGCGCAGCGCAGCCTGAATGAGAGGCTATTATTGGAGCCTTGGATATTTCAATTAAATCCCAAAAAGACTTTTCTGCGATATGCGAGACATCACACATGATTCCCAGTCTGTTCATTTCCAAAACCACCTGTTTGCCAAAGTCAGAAATCCCGTTATGAAGAGGTTCTTTTGGTCCTGAGGAGTCGCAGATTAGGTTGTGGCTGCTGTGTGAAAGGGTGATGTAGCGTGCTCCCAAGTTATAATATTGTTCTACCAGGGGCAAGTTTTCACCGATACAGAAGCCGTTCTCAATCCCGATCATGATGGCTCTTTTTCCTGTTTTGACGATTCTTTTGACATCATCTGGAGATACGGCCAGTTCACATCTGTCCGGGTACATCTGTTCGGCCAGGCGGTGAATCGCTTCGATTTTGTTCATGACGGATTCATGCGCCTTTTGGGACGCTTCTGCACTCAGGTCATCTCTGTTTCCCACATAGGCCGCAAGAAAAACGCCGTCCATCCCTCCGTTTTCCATTTTTGTGAGATCGCACCGCAGTCTTGGATTGTCGATGCCGGGATCGACCTCCTCCGTTGCATAATTCCCGCTGATATCCACATGGGTGTCGAGAGTGATGGCGTTTTGATGAATATCGACTGGCTGTTGTGTGCATGAAATAGTCAGGGCCATCCACACAAATGAAAAAATGATAATCCCTCGATATGTCTTCATGAATCTTCCTCCTTTATGATGGTTTATTCATTTTATCCGACTGAATCTCGATAAAAGATATATCATGGACTCATGATGAGTTCAATCAATAACTTCTGTTGCTGGAGGAGTCATTCAAATCCAAAGAAGGATAAGACAAAAAGATAAGATATGGTATAATCTCTATCAAGGCCCAGATTGAAGCTATCCAATTATTATTTATAGAGTGTCCAAAAAAAATCGTTTATGCCGACTAAAATAAAGGAACTGATGAGACAACTGAATCGAAAAAATAAAATCTTGAAGATCTCAAGCCTGATCTTCTTAGGTATGTTTGTCGGACACGGATGTCGAGCTCGAATTCACACCCATTCTTTATCCAGGTCTTTTCCACCTGGTCCTGCTCTTCTTGGTTACACGATCCAGACAGGCGCATTTTCTATTTTAGATAATGCCATCAGAATGACTGCTGAACTGAACAAACAGGGATATGATGCGTTTTATTTTGTTCATGAGTCAGGGCTGTTTAAAGTCCGCCTGGGGAACTTTTCGTCTCGAAAAAAGGCAGATGCGAAAGCGAAAAATCTGCTGGATAAAAATGTCATTAACGATTATTTTATCGTGCCGCCAAGAGAATACTCCGCCAAAGAAAGTCGAACCTGGAATGAACCTTCACTCCGAGAAAGGATAGTGGCGACAGCGCGGAATTTTATTAGCTATCCCTATACGTGGGGCGGTGAGTCACCTGAAGAAGGATTTGACTGCAGCGGGCTTGCTTTGGCTGTCTACCATCTAAATGGCTTTAGCCTGCCCCGCACATCACTGGAACAGTACAGGAGCGGAAAACGCATTCAAAATAATCGTCTGCAGAAGGGCGATCTTTTGTTCTTTAAAACAGTCTCAGGAAGACCTGTGAGTCATGTCGGGATTTATGCAGGAAACGATCTTTTTGTCCATGCACCTGGCAAAAATAAAACTATCCGGTTGGATTCCCTGTCCAGCCCATTCTATAAAGAGCGCTATGTAGGGGCCTGCACGTATTTTTAAATCTCTTCTGATGGGGACAATCCCTGTCTATTTATTATGCCTTATCTCCTTTCCCATAGATTAAACCGATGGCCAATCCTGCAATACTTTTTTCAATAATCTGGTAAATCATTTCAATAATCGAACCGGTTAAAGTGATCTTCCACACCCCCAGATTAACAAAACCCATAGGGACAGCAATCAAAAGACCCATGAGAAGTCCAAACTTCAATCCTTCATTCATTGGGCCACCGCCTTGATATCCCTTGGGGTAGATGTAGGCGAGCAAAAGAGCGTAAAAGACATAGCCAACAATAATCCAGACCATATTAAAATCCGTTCTTTGAATTTCGCCAAAGTTTTCCGCATAAAATCCTTCCATGATAACCATGTACCAGAGGGTAGAAATCGCAGACATAAGAATAAGAGCTACGAGAAAAGCCATAAGAAATTTTTTTGTGTCCATAGTGTCCTCCCTTTTTAATTTTCCTCGAAATTATCTTGTCCCTAATGACCAAAATTTTTGATCATTTTAAGGCGGCTTTAATGGTTTTTAATCCTACTCCAAGACATCTGTGGGCAATTTTATCGAGGTCTTCTTCTGAGCCTTGAAAATGAAAGGTTCTGTTTTCATGAGTCAAAGATTCTCCCGGTTCCAAGGCGGCGGCCGGGGATGAGGTTTCCAGTTCATAAAAAGGGCCTAGAGGTTTTGCTCCGGATTCAGGAGGGCCGTCATTGTAGCTGTTGACAACATCTCCGGCAAATGGGGCCTCCTGGAGTTCCCACATGGAATTGACATAATCCGTCACATTTTCAGGTTTGGTGTAGAGGACAATTATCAGGACTTGGGCCCCGGCATCATAACTGCCGAGGATGGGTTTGCTTCTCTGGGGAGAGAGCCCGATTTTGCTTCGATACAATCCGTCTCCTTTAAAATAAATAAATCCCTCTTGGATCTTTAAACGGGAATCGGGAACTTTCCCGAAATAGGCATCGTTGACGATGGGCCCAAGTTCCTGTTCCTCTCCTTCGATGAAGGGAATAACCACTGTTGTTTCAGGGGAGGGTGTAAACATGCCCAGTATCCATATAGAGAGGAGGCCTGTCTCCTTTCTCCATGGATTCTCTCCTGAGTTTGTGATCGTATTGGTAGATACATATCCGACTTTCAATGTGTCGTCGGGAATATCTATATCGAGGGCACTGGCGATTTCAACATCATTCAGAAGTTTAACTTCTCTTTTTATATCCCCAGCCAATTCTGTCCCTGAATAATTGAAAAGCTGGAAATGCTGTCCAAAGACAACTCGGTCCTTATCCAATTCGATAATGTCATAGGCATCTGTATCGATGACAGAAGGGACCTGCCAGTGTTCGAGATCAAATGGATCTTGGCCTTTAAAAAAGATGGAAAACTGACCTCCCTCCGGGCCCATCCAGAAACGGTCCTCTCCACCAAACACATTGATGTGTTCCTGGATTTCTCCACTGGCAATGAGCTCATGATTGATCCAGCCAAAGCTGAGTCCGCTGTCTCCATCGGCTGTGCTGGTCATGACACGGCCCTGCCAGGCTGGCACGGCAATCAGTTTGGATTTTCCCGCACTGTCCGATAACTCAACCACATCGGCATAAGATTTTAAAAACTGCAGTTCCTGATGATAAAACATAATATTGTCCTCTTTTGGATTTTTTTTGCAGGTGCTCACCATTAGACAAAACACTAAACCGATTAATATTCCCTTTTTCATATCTTCTCCTTTCCCGATAAATAGATAAATATTAAAAAAGAGGTTTAATGTCAAATGAAAAAGATTACTTATCTTAGAAACAGGCGCAACGTCTAATCCCTTTCAATATAAACGATAAGTAAACACAAATAATCTTTTAAGGGATTTCATGAATTTGATTTGCATTTTCTTTTTGACTTTTGAAAGGATGAAAAAAAAGGTGCGGTCAAAGCAATATTTTTTGATAAATAACTTGGATTATTCATGAGAAATGAAGAAAATCACAAAAGTTCAACTCTGGATTTTGTTGAAACCTTTTATAATTTGTTTGATTCATTAATGCTAAAAAGAAAGTCGGCAGATTTTATGGATAGTTCAAGCTAATATTCGTTCGGGAATTATAAATAAATATTCTTTAATAAGAGGAGGGGAAGAATGAAACGGTTTGTTTGTCGTGGGCTGATTTTTTTTATCTGTCTTCTCTGTTAGGGAGCCGTGTTTGCATCCGAAACAGGAGAAATCAGAGGGAGAGTTTTGGATGATGAGGGTGCACCTCTGCCCGGAGTGTCGGTTTTGGCAAAAAGCTCCAAACTACAAGGTGTAAGGAGCTCTATCACCAATGTGGATGGCTTTTTCAAATTTCCCTTACTTCCCATTGGTGTTTATTCTCTGACATTTGAGCTCACAGGGTTTGAAAATGTCACATATTCCGGATACAACGTGAGGCTGGGATTTACATTGAGTTTAGAAATTGTGCTTAAAATGGAAACCCTTTCAGAAGAAGTCATCGTCACGGCGGTGGCGCCTTTAATAGATAAAACGAATACGGATAACAGCTACAGATTGAATGCTGAAGACCTGGCCTACACACCTGTTCAGACGAGAACCATAGATGAAATAGCGGCGTTTACTCCGGGAGTGACGGGAGTGAGAGCCGATACAATAAATGGTGAAGGGACTGGACTGCCAAGTTTCAGAGGAGCAGGCGAAGAGGGCAACAACTGGCTGGTCGATGGATTGTCTCAACGGGGAGTGAGGAGAAATGATGCAGGTGTGGCCATTAATTATGATGCGTGGGAGGAGGTCCAGATTATTTCTGATGGATTCACTCCGGATATGGGACAGTCATTGGGTGGAATTATCAATATTGTGACAAAATCAGGAGGCAACGAATTCCATGGAGAAGTAGGGGCCTTGATTCGAGACTGGAATCTGAGAGCGGAAAGAGAGGATCAATTGTCTGTTGTCACGGAGCCCAATACATCCATCCATCAATATTTCGGAAATATTGGCGGGGCTGTGATAAAAGACAAACTCTGGTTTTTTCTTTCGAATAACTTCCACAGAACAGCTGAGGACAGCGAAGGGGGATCGATTGGATGGCTCACCTTTCCTTCCGGAAAACTCAGGCGCCAGACAAATAATCTTTTTGGAAAAATCACCTATTCTCCTCAAGTAAACCACACCCTGTCGTTCAGCGGAACTCTTGACGCTTTTATCAACCAGAGCGGGGGTACCGGGCTTGTTGAAACCTACGAAAAGGACGTTTTTACAGATTATTCCTATCGCTTGAATTACAGAAGCATTCTTTCTGAAAATAGTCTTTTTGAGGCAGCTTTTGGTCAATATAATACGGATTTTAGCACAAAACCTTTAGGAGAGAATTATGGACCGGCGAGATATTTTTGGCAGGATATCGGACAGAACACCAATAATGCCGTGGGGGATGTGACTATCATCGAGCAAAGGACTGATTTTACAGCCAGGTTCACACAGTATCTGGATACAAGTGGTTTCGGGAGACATGAAATAGGACTTGGTTTTAATTATTTTAAAAATTCTTCGGAAGACAGGCGGCGCTGGACTGGTGAGGATTATGACTCCTGGCCAGGGAACGGTTTTGATAGCGGGGTCAAGATCAATTGGGCCTCTCAGGGGAATCCTTTAAGTCTGTTTGAATATGGGGCCTATGAGATCCAGAATTCTACGCGTGGAATAGGTCTGTATTTAAAAGATATTTTTACATTCGACCGGTTTTCATTCATGTTAGGGCTAAGATCAGAAACTCAGAAAATATTCGACGATATGGGTGAAGAAATTTGGAGTTGGGAATTGGGCGATTTTATTTCTCCCCGTGCATCAATTGCCGTCGATCTTTTGGCTGATGGAAAAAATATTCTAAAGTTCAGTTATGGGCTGTTTAAGGATACGTTCACTACAACGGCCCTTCAGTTTTTCAACACTCAAACAGGTGGAACAAATTTTAGAAGATACGGCTGGGTGGGCGGCACGAATCCATCGGATGCCCAACTTAAAGATGCCACCAATTGGGATTTTATCCTCGAACAGAGCGCAACTCAGACACCATATGATGTTGACGAAAACCTCAAACCCAACAAGACCTCGAAGTTTCTGCTTGAATTTGACAGGGAACTGTCAAGTCATTGGGCCCTGAAACTGAGGGGAGTCTATTCCTATTCGAAAGATATCACAGAGCTCATCGGTATTTATGATCCTGATTCGATCTGGTATTTTTATTTGACAAATTTTGATCTAAAGAAAAGAGATTATAAGGCGATTGAGTTGGAGGTGAATGGGAGAATTTCGGATAAATTCATGCTCAATGCCTCTTATACATGGTCTCAAGCCAAAGGAACAAATCCTGGGCAGTTTGAATTAGGTTTCTGGTCCGGCACCATGGGAAATGCTTATGAAGCCGGAGTTTTTGGCGACCATGTGGTAGCGCCAGAAGGGAATCAATGGAAACCTATCCTTGACTTTATTTTTGACGGTCTTGGAGGTCAAGGGATCGGGGATGAAGGATGGTATGGTTTTTTGCCTTACAGTGTTGATCATCAGGTGAAAATTTTGGGGACGTATTTTGCTCCTTATGGATTTGTTGTCTCAGGAATTGTGGAATATCTTTCCGGATATCACTGGGAAAAGAAGGGATTTTCCGAAGGCTATGGTGACTATTACCTTTTTCCCGAGGGCCGTGGTGTCAGGACAACTCCAGCACATATGTATGTAGATCTTGCGGTAGAGAAAGAATTCAGGCTCACAGAGAGAATTGCGGTTGGCTTGAGATTGAATGTCAACAATTTGTTCAACAGGTAAGCATCTCCAGAACCGTGATGGCACTTAAGCTGCATAGCGGGCTAACTCTGC
>CAZWHQ010000041.1:0-43297 GCA_964633715.1 uncultured Eubacteriales bacterium | reverse complement strand
GTTCAATTTAAAGAAGTTACAATGTGTTTTGAAAAATAATGGCGAAACTTAGGACAGATGCGTCACAAAAATTGCCTAAACCTGCTTAATTATGGATACGGATGCCTAAAGAAACATTTGTGGAATTCATATTAAGTTGAAACGAAACTACAAACTCAACCAAACAGCCTATTTTTTATATAACTTTCTCTCAGATGTCTTATCAAATCCAGATAGGCTTCTTTCAACTGTTGATTTTCTTTATCAAAACCCTTTTTTGCCAGCCGTATCCACGGTTTTTTTAATATCTTTTCCATTGTATTCAAAAAATATTCATTAAGAGGAGTGGGAAAAAATCCAGGGGCAACTGAAAGCAACCAAGCAATGACTATATGAATAAATCTTTTACCCTTTCTCATTCCCCAACCTTTGTAGGTTTTATAACAAATGCTATGAACACAAGTCAATTCAGACCGGCACAGTCTCTGTGCCACTTCACGTCACAAATTCGATTGAATTACGCTGAAATTACGGTACTGAGGGGAGGCAGGTCAACGTTATTCAAGATTATTTAAGTTTTTTATATTTTAAAAGTCCAGCAACAAACCCGAAACCAATCATAATCATAAAAAGGCCAATAAAATAATAGTAATCGGATGAGGGGAATATTGATAACAAACTACGTGATAAAATTATAAGTAAACCAATTATGATATTTAGTACATTTACACCAATGAAAAAATTAAATCTACTTGGAGGAACTTTCATAACTGGTCTACTAAAAAAACCAACATTCTTTTTTGCTTCATCAAAACATTTGATATGGTACGGAGCCATTTTTTTAAAATAATGACTTCCAAGAAGAAGATTGTCTTTTGATGTAATTGGTTTTTTACAATATTTGCAGTTTATGCTATCCATAATTTCCCACCTTTAGAGAGATTTACTAATACTTTATACGTTAATTCTTGATTATGTCAAATTTGATACTCATAAAATGGATCGACTCCTCCCCACGTCACAACTTTTGCCTAAACCTGCCTAATTATGGATACGGATGCTTAAGAAATATCATGTGTGGTCCGAATTTAGCTGAAACGAAACAAAGAGGTTAATTTTTTCCTTAGGCTTGTTCCTTATCCATAAAAAGGCTTTTAACATCCGGCCGGTAGAGGTCGTATAATAAAACTAGTGGCCAAATCCCAATCCAGAAATTAGCAAATTTCGGTTTTGTCATGATTATACCAACATCTAGGAATACGAAAGAACATAAAAGCACTATTACGCAAACTATCCAGGATGTTTTATTTTTAATCCGATATGGAATAAGGGCCAGTATAAATAAACTACCACCTACAATAGAAATAATTTCCGCTATGCCTACATAATCTAAATATTGTTAAGAAACAACCTCTCTAAAACAGAGAGGAAGGAACTCAATTATCTCATCCAGAAATGCAGAATATAATTACCTCTTTAAGAAATATCATTGAATGCCAGGAACTCGAGCTTTTTTGCTGAGCTTCTTCAGAGTTTTTTGGATTTCCGTATCAGATTTTCCTTGAATTTGGATCCTTTTATTTATTCCTAAAACCATTCCAAGCGTTGCGCCAGCAGCTCCGCCAATAAGACCCGTTGTCCACCAATCTTGAGATTTATCTTCATACCTATAAGGTTTTCTAGTGACTGATGCATAGAGTATGCCGGCTAACACCCCATAAATACCCACTTGAAATCCCCTATTTTTTTTTACAAGCGTGATTGCATTAACATCCTTGATATCCACTGAAAGATCCGCATCTGTTTCTGAGTCCAATAACAGCAACGAATCCTTTTTGACAGTGATGAGTTCACCCGCTACTTGTTGGCCATCATTTTTCTGGATCTTTAGTTTGACTCCTTTCCTTTCTCCCTCCCCAACCCATGATTGTTGCGCGATTGTCTTTCCTGAAAGCATAACCAAAGAAAAAACAATCAGCAACGAAACGACTTTTTTTCTTCTTTCACTTATGGACATTGAAGGCCTCCTTCATGACTACACCTGCAAATTTAGAGCACAAAGCTCGATAAGCCTAAATTCATTTCATCAACCCAGCCAGCCTCTTCTTTGCATCGTCAACTTCAAGGAGCCCGGGATCGGCATCTTTCCAGAGGGAGAGTAACTTTATAGAGTGCTCTATATGACTCATTTTTTGTAGAACTCAATCATCCAGATGTCTATGTCCTCTTCAAATATACTAGTGATAAGTTGCCCATCAAAGAAGTCTATGCTGTCCGATTCGATCCCGTACTTCGAGGGCGGTACGAACCAGGATTCCGGTGGTGCACTTGGACGTCCATTTGAACTCATTGGAATGCGCCAAAGACTCCGGCCATTGGATATGTAATACAAATGTCGTGAATTGGGTGACCAAGCAGCTGATCTTTCATTTCCTGAACTTGATGTCAATTGATAAGGATTTTTTGCGTTTGAGTCAGTAATCCATAGGTTGAAACTGCCATCATTTAATGCTTCGTAAACAAAATATTTTCCATCATGAGACCAACGTGCCATTTGTTCACCTTGCCCAGGTAGATCAAGGAGATGTATATCAACTACCTCGCCACTATCAACATCCAAGGTTGTAATAGCAAGCCCTCCATATGCCTTATAATCCAGATTGTATAAGGATAATAGTTTAGTATCATCTGGGGACCAATCCGTGCAACCCCAGATAATGATTTCAGGTGAAAGAGAGGATTTTAGCAAATGAACATTGCTTCCATCAGGTCTCATCAAGTAAATACCTGAACCTCTCTCAGTTGGAGCACCGTAAGCCACCCAGGATCCTGAATGAGATGGTTTCGGTCGATGTTCATATCCAGGTGTGGAAGTCAATCTCGATAGATCCTTTTTGTCAGGTGACAGCGTCCAGATGTCCATGCTTCCACGACGGTTGGAGTTAAAGAATATCAAGTTCATTTGTTTTGAATACCAAGGACTAATGTCCTGAAATTCTTGTGTCGAAGTCAACTGAGTACCGACATCTAAACTTTGAATCCGATCGAGGGAAAGGGGAAAAGACCATAACGTGCTATGTGAACGTCTCTTGGAGGCGAGAATTGACTTGCCATCTGGACTAATAGTAAATTTTTCAATATTCATTGCTGAAGTCAGGCGTTGTGGTTCTGATGATGTTACGTCACTGCGTTCATCCAAAGCCTGCATCCACAAATCAGCCTGTCCTTCCTTGTTTGAGATGTAATAAAAACAATCTTCATTGGGGCTCCATATAGGATGTGAAACTTGTGGCGATATTAACTGCACGCTTTTTGAATGCAAATCTACTAGAAAAAGTCTTGACCGCATACGAGTTTCAGCTGATGTGAAGAGCAGGAACTTCCCTGATGGGGAGATCTGGCCGGCCATTCCAACACCTTCTCCGCCTTTCAGTTCTCGGGTTAGACATTCACGTGAGTCACCATCTTCAGACACTCGAAATACCTGCTTATATTCATCTGCATCAAAGTCAATATAGACAATGCTCCTGTCATTGGCCCACTGCAAAGAGAAAGTGTAAAGAACACTGGGTTTGACTGATACTACTTTTCGAACATCTCCACCAAGTACAGACATTCTGAAAATCCCACCGCCGTCCCTCATAGAGTAAAAGGCTATATGCTGACCATCAGGAGACCAAGCAGGGTAAGTATCTGTCTGTTGGAAATCTTCTGTAAGATTCATAGGATTAGAACCCGAAATATCACAGATCCAAACATCCTTATTGCCATTTTTATCTGAAACATATGCTATCAGGTTGCCTGAGGGGCTCCAGGCAGGATGATCGTCAATCACTTCGGTTGCCAGGAATGGTGAGATACTTGGCGCTTTAATTGAAAGAGGTGAAGCTTGCTCCTTATTTGCCCAAGGACTCCAAATTATTAATCCTGCAACAATAACTGTAATAACGACTAAAGCTGGGATGTAGAATTTTTTCAGACTGAAATGGACAGTGATTTCACGTGAAGTGATTGGTTTTTTCTTTGTTTCTATCCTCTTTGTTGTTGGCAAATCCTGTTCGATCCTTTCCAGTTCGGACCGAATCTCTCCGGAATTCTGATACCGGCTTTCTTTATTCTTTTCAAGGCACTTGAGAATGACACTACTGAGGTCATCAGGGATCAGTTGATTTAATTCTTTGGGATCTTTGGGCATCTCGCCCTTATGTTTCATGGCAACACCCAAGGCGCTATCTCCCTCAAAAGGCCTCTGTCCTGTGAGCATCTCAAAGAGAATTACACCAAGTGAATAGATGTCTGACCGTGAATCTGCCTCTCTGCCTTCTGCCTGCTCAGGCGACATGTATTCAGGAGTCCCAATCACCAATCCAGCACCAGTTATGCCTTTGGCTTTTGTGGAGCGGGCTATCCCAAAGTCCAAAATGCGGGCATGGCCCTCTTTATCGATCATGATGTTGCTGGGTTTTAAATCCCGGTGAATGATACCTAGACGGTGAGCTTCAGTTAATCCTGCAGCCATCTGTTTCGCAACCCGAATGGCCATTTCTATTGTCAATTTTCCTGTTCGACGCAAAAGACTTTTTAGGTCTTCTCCTGGCACATATTCCATGGTAATAAAGTGGATTCCCTTATCTTCGCCGAGATCAAACATCTGGCAGACATGTTTGTGACGGATTTTCCGGGCATATTTTAACTCGTTGCGGAAACGTTCGATATTCTGCTTATCAGCAGCGACATAAGGATTAATGATCTTTAGTGCCACTTCCTCATGAACCTTTGTATCATCAACTCTATAAACTGCTCCCATCCCACCTTCACCCAGCTTTTCGATGATTTCATAGCGGTCGGCAAAACGAGCACCGCGAGTTAGCGGTTTTGAGGGAGTCTGGAGGGTGCTTGTTTGAGAAATGGAGATCCCATCGATACCTGGAAAAGGAGTTGCACACTCCTTGCAGAACTTAGAGTCGTCAGGATTATTTGTTTGACACTTAGGACACTCTACTGTCATCGTCCCTCCTTGCCTATGTGCAATAGGATATAAATTTGGTCAGGAGGTGTCAAACGGTTTATGCACTAGTCCCCGTGTTCTAAATATGTTCTAATTTGGACTGAAACTAGGGTGAAATATTGAATAGCTTATGCAAACTGAGATAATTGCAGAACTTGGAAAGCCATGCTGACTTGTCTCAAAAAAGTTCTAAGATCGTGAACGCACTCACCCCACCTTATAACCCTTATTTTCAGACATTTCCCTTGTTTTCCTATTAAGTTCCTTTAAGCCAAATTAGGCGAGTTTAAGCAAATTTTGACACGTATTTGACACACGGATGGAGAAGGCCATCCTTTGAAACGGTCCGATCCGTCCAAAGTCAATGTCCCAATCTGCCTAGACTTTCCTATACTTTAGGAAGCTTGGGCTCCCAGAGTTTTGAAATACCCCATACCCCCCCATTGAAGTCTAGGCGTGGAGATAACCTGCTCTCGAATATAAGCAACAAAATCAAAGCATTTAGATATTTGACACACTTCCCACAAATAAATATTCTATTGTCATATAGGCAAGGAGGGATGATGACTATTGAGTGTCCTAAGTGTCAGACAGATAATCCGGATTCTCAGAAATTCTGTGGAGAGTGCGCCACTCCGCTTCCAGCGATCCAAGACACTATTCATACCAAAACTATTGAAACTCCGATGGAAGAACTAACCACGGGATCAACATTTGCTGGGAGGTACCAGATTATCGAAGAACTCGGCAAAGGGGGGAGATGGTAAGGTCTATCGCGTACTCGATAAAAAACTCAAAGAGGAAATCGCCCTCAAGCTCATCAAGTCCGATATTGCAGCGGATAAAAAGACAATCGAACGGTTCAAGAACGAACTCAAGCTGGCACGGAAGATCAGGTAGAAAAATGTCGGCAGTATGTATGAGCTCCTAGAAGAAAAAGGAATTCATTTCATCACAATGGAGTACATATCAGGGCAAGACTTAAAGGGCTTGATCCGACAAACTGGACAGTTAACCATAGGAAAAACTGTTTCAATAGCAAAACAGATCTGTAACGGATTGTATGACAACACGGCAGATCCTTTCCAGATGAACAACCTGGCCGCAAGGGCAGTGGAACTGCCCATCCTGAACCGCTTGCGCATCCGGTTGAAAGACTTCCTCGCAGCGGCCCATGACGATTTTCTGCCCGGCACCGGCTATAGTGACTGGTTCGATGACCGCCGCAACCTGATCCGCACCGGACTGGGTCCTGTAAACGGCTGATTTCACTCAATTTTCGGTGCTTCGTTCTTTAGCTAAGGGCTTACTTTTTGAATAGTTCATCGAAAAAAAACTCGATCCATTTCATGTAGGGGGCGTCCCACATGTCAGTCTCCAGATCGTCAACAGCGATGAGAAGGCGGCCTTCGTTTGGGAGAAAGATAACAGCATATTCGGTTGTGCCGTGGGCAACCTGCTGCAGGAGGCTTATCGCTTCATTGAGTCCCAGGGATTTCCCTTGACGTGACCATGCTTCCAGCGTGTGCATCCCTGTCTCATACCGCCAGCGCGAAGAAAAAGAGACAGGGCTTCCCAGGGACTCATTGGATCTATCCGGATCGAAGCCGTAAATGAGATGGTGATTTGAAGCCATAATGTTAGTTGGATCCACAGGCCGAACATCGGTGGGGGTTCGAACGGCAAAACCTGTGCGGCCGCCCTCATAGACAAAGGCCGGCGATTCTTGCCCTTTGTAGGGAACGGCCCAGAGGATGATCGATCCGGCTGCCGTGATACCGCCTGTTGAACAGGCAAAAGGCTTCATCATCTCGAGAACGCTTTCTGGGGAAGCATCCCTGCCTTGTTTTTCCAGAATGATTCTCTGAATCCAGGAACAGGGTACGATTCCCTCGGGAACAGGTCCAGATCCTGAGCCACCGGCGTTTTCCATACAGTACAGACCATCCTCATTGAGACCTGAAATGGTACCGACAAATCCGGGCCACATGGTTGAGACCCAGCGTTTACGGCCGTGTTCAGAAGGATCTACAGCATAAACGAGAAAATGGCTGACCGTGACCTTTCTCACATCGCATTCCCCGTCCATGTTCCTGGCAGCAATGAGGCCGCCGTCGAGGTTGCTGCCCTCCGTTTGTGATCCCCAGAAGGCAAATTGGGTACAGCCCGCAGGATTTGCTATCGGAAAGGCCGCTCGTCTTTCGATATAAGCATTGATGGCCAGGAGGTCGGTCCGCCTAAATTCGCGCCCCAGTGCCTTTACACGCATATCAATACCCGATGCTTTTATGCCCTGGATGACGGCATCGCACTCCTTTAGGAATTCTGATGGACAGTTGAAGTGATTCTCCAGGAACGGAACGAAAATGTCCTCATACCTTTTTGCCGAGCCCCAGCTGTCTTCGATGATGTAGGATTCAAAAAAGTCGATGATCTGTCTTCCCACCAGATAACCATGAGCAAAACCCCGTTCTTCTGCTGTTCCCCAGAGCTGTAAAACCGGAATACTTTGCTTCCGAATGAGAGCCCCATGCTCAATAACTCTGTCCTCCCTGGGAAAAATCGTGGGCGTAAGAAGCCTGAAATCGCAATCGGCCGCATCAGATTGTCTAAGATCAATTGGATCCCAGCGTCCGCCAGGAGTCGATGTAAACCAGCCAAAGGGTTCGGGAGGATTGAATCCCAGTTCGCCATTCCCATCAATATCGATAAAAGCCAGAATTGAGTAGTGACCGGGAGCCAATCCGTCAAATGTGTAATTGCCCGGTTTTTCCAGCTTAAGAGTTTGTACCGGATCGACGTCACCATAGATATCTGCCTTGCTCAGCCGGCGAACGCGCCCTTCAGAAGAAGCACTCAGTTTGTAGAGATTGACAAAAACACTTCCCGATAAATCGCCCTCATAACTCAAACGTCCGGATATCGATCTCCTATTCTCGCTGGCGTTCCCACATCCCAAAACAAAAAGCGATAGTACGGCTGCGATCAGTTTGTTTTTTATCATCTTACTGTCCTCCTATGCTGAGTTGCCTCAAATCATCAATTTCGGCTGCAGATACCCTGGAATGAACATATAACGAGAATTATACATATAAGGAATAAAAAATCCAAAATGAAACTCAGGTGCTGCTGGATATTCCGCCCAGACGACAGTGGGATAATTCCAGATAAGAATTTATGTTGCATTTGACAGCAAACTTTGTTCATATTGAGGCATCAATTTAATTGAATGAGGCTAAATTGGAAAAAATAAAAAGAAGAATACTTTTCAGTGTATTGATTGCCATCTGTTTGGTGGAATCTTTTTTCCTAGTAAAAAATGTTTATGAAGAAAAACACGGAACTGAATCGGTTAAAATCGCTTCAGGTCAAACCTCAGATGAATCTGCTCCAGTAAGTGATGGACCCTATGTATTCTGGATGGATAATCGTGTTGTTGCCCAATACGTATGTGATGACCAAAAGATCTCCCAACAGTATGAAATAAAGGATTCTATGGAAATAGCGGATTCATGTGAACAATACTCAGATACGTACTCCATTTCAGCACATCCTTCTGTACCAGAGTCTGATAATTTTTCTGGAGCATCCAAAATTGTTGCAATTGGTGACATTCACGGAAGTTTTGACAGTTTCATCAACCTCCTTCTTGAATTCGAAATAATAGACGGCGATTTAGACTGGAACTGGGGAAATGGTCATTTGGTGATCACTGGAGACATTTTTGATCGAGGATCAGGTGTTAATGAGGCGCTTTGGTTTGTCCACCAGTTGGAAAAAGAAGCAAGACAGGATGGAGGTTATGTTCATTTTTTGTTGGGTAATCACGAAATCATGGTTCTGAGAGGAGACAATAGGTATGTCAATGAAAAGTACACTCAAGTTGTTTCCCGGGAGCTGAAAATCAAAGTCTCTGATTTGTATGGGCCAGAAACAGAACTAGGCCGTTGGCTCAGAACCAAAAACGTGATAGAGAAGATTAATGACATTATATTTGTTCACGCAGGTATTTCACCGGAACTCCTAAAACGTGACTACAGAATACAAACGGTTAATGAACGGATTCGTAATTCACTTGACGCTCGAGATTATATCATTCAATTGGACGAAGAACTGCAGTTCCTGTATGGATATAATGGCCCTTTGTGGTATCGTGGTTATATCCAGGACTGGAAGGAGATCCCAATGGCAGATGAAGATCAAGTAAAGGCAATCCTGGATTTTTATGGTGCAAGCACAATTGTTGTTGGACACACAATCATGGACGAAATCACAAGTCTTTACGGTGGATTGGTCTATGCAATTGATACAGGTATATATAAAGGATCACAGGGCGAGGCTCTATTGTGGGAAAATGATTCATTCTTCTGCTTGAAAATTTCATCAGGAAGAGAATTATTGAATTAACGGGTACTGCCCGAAGGGGATTCCCCTCTTAATGCTTTGATACGTGTCATGACCTGGCCAAGGGTTTCCAGGTCCTCAGGATCTGTAAAATTGAGTGCTCGATTCATCATTTTTAAGGCCAAGTCTTTTTCGCTGAGTGCCACATTATCTCCAATAGCAAGAAAAGCCTGGATCGCATTTTTTTTGAGTAAAGGATCTACGTCTTTGTAATCTCTAATGACAGGATCGAGATTCTTACAATACGGAGCAATTTTTGGCAGTGATTCCGGTGAAGCGATCTCAGCTAATCCTTCAAGGGCCTGCGCTTTGTCCCAGACGTTCGTTGCTCTCTCGAGCACGGAGTGATATTTTTCCAGAGCCTCATCGGTTTTTTTCTGTTTTAAGTCCATTCTGGCATCGGAGAGCATAGATTCGGATTGCCTTGCCGTTAAAGGCTTTGGCGGTGGACTTAACTCATAGGTTTCAATTTCATCTTCTCTATTTACTTCGATAAAATTGAGAAGCGGTGCGTTGTCAAGCCCTGTATCTCTGCTGTGCGGAGAGAGCTCGACCGTCAGGTGACCGGCCACCTGAATGTTCCTGAATTCCTTGATCACAACTCTATTTTCAGATCCAGACTCGGCCCTGATATCAAAATCCGCCAACCCTGCACTTCCCTGTAGGTTTATGGAAAAAACCCTCTGCTTTTTTTTATCTCCATCCGGAGCTTTAAAACCAAGTCTGACCGTATAGAGACCTGGTTTCTCACCCCAAACTTCATCGATTAATGGGATATCAAACCAAGTCACTCCGATAGCGCCCGATGTATACAGCCAGGGTCTGTCCGAACCCGGAATAGTCAAATGTCTATAGTCTTTGTTGTAAAATCCCATTCCCGGGAGGACCTTTTCATTCAAATCGAATTTTACCCCGTAATCAGGATAGTGATTTTGTGTGTAGTTGGTATCGGGGTTGGGATAGGCAAACCAGATTCTTCCATTTTGGTCCTTCATGTCGGAAGAAGCCCCTAGGTTGATAGCAAATTGTTTGACAGGAGTTTTAGGCCCGTGTGTGATAAACACTTTACCCTTCTGCTCCCTGCCGGATTTGTGCTTGAGCACAACCGATCCTCGCAACGGGAAAGAGCAGGTGCAGCCGGCGCTGGCCTCCGGGAAGAGGAGAACTCCGCCAGCAGGTATCATACTGATCCAGCACCCCGGCCGGATCCCTCCAAAGAGAGTCAATCCATCATCTTTTTCAAAATCCAAAACAGCGGCTGTCGAAGATCTGTAAAACAACATAGAGGCCGAAGCCGAAGAGATGGCACAGGTATGGCCGGGCCTCAGATACTCAAAGGGAACAGGCTGCCCGCTTATGGGGTGTTCCCGAGTGATAATACTTCCGGTGTGGAGATCGCACACGCGTGGTTCGATAAATATCCTGTTCCCCACAATAACAGGCCGTGTGCGGTAGTTGTTGGGATGGGACCAAAGAATTTCCCCGGTTTCAGCGTCCAGGGCAGTCATACGCTTCCAGCGAAGCGTTCCTGATTCATGACGCCAAGCATCATGGCTCCCCATGCTGGAGAAAAAGAGCAGCACGCCGTTTTGACAGGCAGAGGCGAGGGTGTCACCTCCACAACCCGTAAAATCAAGAGTTTTTGACCATTTTATCTTTCCTGTTTTCTGATCCAGAGCAAAAACCGTCCGGAAGTCCCGATATTTGCTCTGGACAGGAAACTCTCGGCTTTCAACATATATCCCTTCTTCAATCAGCTTTTGTCTCTCCTTGCCTGCACGGATTTTTGCGGCCGGGGTCACAGCACTCTCTGCAAAGAAGATATTTTCAAGGCCTTTGCTTATAGTGATATGAGCGATCCGGCTCCCCTGGTGCTGCCACTGCATTTCTCCGGTTTTTGGATGCAGGGCGAAGACAATGTCGCTGACCATCAAACGGTCGGTCAGAGCGTCTTCTTCGAGGTTGTAATTTTCCCAATCAGGAAAATCAGCCATCATAAGCCACTGCACACCGGATCTTTTTAAATCTTCAATCAATCCGTCCGAGGGCTCCACGTAACTATTTCGTAAAATCCTGTACTGTTCTAGATACTCAGGCGGGACATCTTTTTCTTCGACCCATTCGCCGTCTTTAACTATGGCCTCCTGCAGGCTAAAAAATTGCCTTGGGAGTGCCGCGGCGCGCGATCCAAACAGATGGTTTTCAGTTGCCGACACATGAGCCCAGCGAAAACTCCCGTCATCTTTTGTGCCTGGAAGTTTAATTTCGGATAACGTCTCTCCTGTGGCCGGATCGAGCCGGTAACAGCGGTCATATGCCCCCACAAAAAGAGCATCGGAGGTCATGGAAAAATTCCCGCCGTCAATATCAGCCCGGGGGCGAATTGCCCCGGGAATTTCTCTTTCCCAGAGGAGAGTCCCGTTGTAAGCATCATAAGCCATAACCACCTCCTCTCCCTGAATAAACATACGTCCATCCATAGAAAGCGGACTCTGGCTTTTAGAGTGGCGGTCCATCATTTTTTTGGAGCCGGGTTCTCCGAACCAGAGAACCCCCAACGGGCCCTTAACAAGCTCATCGTTCGAACACGCTGTATTCCCCGGGTTTCCATACTCCTCGGTCCAGTTCCCGGCCCCATCGAGAGATCCGCGGGTGTAAAACAACCAGGAATCCTCGATCGTTCTTTCGACAGGACCGCCAGAAACGGCGGTTTCAAACCAGACCGAAATTTCTTCAGCATCTGCCCTCTGGGAAAGTTCTGAGGACTGGACCGGCAGACTGAAAACAACCTTCCCGCCATAGGGCTTGAGAACTCGGAAAATCTCTTCCGGGGAAACATCGGTTGTCCCGCTTGTGAGCAGGTCCTCACAAACGATAAGGTTGGCAAAATAATCGGGCAGTGATTCCAAATCCCAGTCAGCAACTACGATCCGATGACCATAAAGGTCACTCCCGGACAAGCTGTGTCTTATGGCTGCTGTTTTCTTCTTGTCTGATGTTAAAGCCACGATCTTTAGATCCGTCTTTTGCAAGAGCTCGTAGGCCAGTTGCCCCGATCCACAACCTAAAACCAAGGCCCAGCCCCTTTTGACGCCAGTCCTCTGGATGATGTTTTCGGCCGCGTCCTGGAAAAATGCTTCTTCTTTCCCGCCGCTGAAGGGGTTGACTCCAGATAGAGCGGCACCCGGCTTGTGTGAACTGCTTTCCCCCTGTCCGAAGCACAAAATACCTCCTGTATCCGTGCTCACAAACAAACGCCCGTCCGCTGCTGACAGACCTTTGACATCTCCCAGAACCCCTGTTTTCCATATCTCTTCCCCTGTTTGAGCATTAAAACCGAGGACTTTATCTTTCCCTCCCGCAAATATATGATCTCCAGCAAGAATGATGGTATTGAGGTCAGGGCAAAGGATGTCCCACCGGAACATCTCAGGCTTGAGCAGATTTTCGACTTCTGCCAGTTCAGCTATCATCTGCGTGATGTTTTCTCTTTGTTGGATCAATTGTTCGGATGTCCCTTGATCGGCTTGTGCCAAGCGGTTGGATATATCACTGAGCTGGGCTCTGAGATCTTCCCGTTTTTGACGAATGTCTTTGACCTGGTTCTTCTGCAGACTCAGATAAGCGTGCCGATTCAGGGCATAGATGCCTTCTTGGGTCAGTGTGTAAGAAGTGTCGGGCGTGATCACCAGATCAATTCCCGGAAACCAGACATGCATGTCTTCTTTTTGTTCTCCTGTTCTCTGATCATAGGCTCTCTTGGCAGGTGTCCCCGAATTATCCACACCCGCTATGAGATTCTCTCTGTCGAGAACCGCCCAGGTTCCGCCGATCTTTCCGCCTGGATCAAGATAATAGAGAAAGTCTCCATTTTTTTTGTCAAAAGCGGCCGGCATAGCACGGCTGGAAGGCACATACAAGATCCCATCGGAGGCCACCAGATAACCCTGGGGGGAAATCCCACCAAAGGCCAATTCGTGCTCCTGATCCCCTATAGTATCGTTTTTCCAGACGATCGAACCGTCACGCGCATCCAACGCACAGATGTAAATCCCTTCATAGGGAAACACACCGGCACCAAAATAGACGATCCCCTCATCCACGAGAACATTTGTTCTGACTGGCCAGAGAGAGATCATACTCCCATTTCCTATAAGCCTTTCAGAGCCGGGCCCAGCCCGATATTTCCATATAAGTTTTCCATTTCTGGCGCTCAGACACGTGACATATCCGTCGTCAGAACCTGCATAAATTCTGCCGTCGGCAATCGTCGGGGCATAACGGACAGGCCCGTCGGTAAAATAATGCCACTTTTCTTTGCCGGTAGCTGCTTCCAACGCCCAAATTTTATGGTCCAGGGAAGATCCAAAAAAGACCATACCGTAGGCAACAGACGTATAAAATGCGTTATCCATCTGCATCCTCTCCATTTCTTCTCCAGGCTCCGGCCAGGCCGGCCGCGGTGATTGGGACGGCTGGAAGGACCACTTGAGAGTCAGAGGAATGGGGAGTGTCTCCGTCGAATACCCGCTGTGGGTTCTGTCATAACGAAATGTCACCCAGCCACTCCCAGTCCTGTCTCCCGGCCCGCACACACTCAATAGGACCAGAATCAGACCCAAGATGAAAAGAAAGGATCCTCTTTTTCTATGTCTTCTGCAGGTATTACCAGCACATTTTTTTTGAGACATTCCGTTTACCTCCATTCTATAGAAATGGGTTATTCACGTTTTGAACTGATCCGACCTAAATCCAAGCTGATGATCCTCCCAGCATAGGTATCACAGTCCTTCCCGTGGGTGACAACGATAACTGTGCAGCCCTCTTGATGAACTTCTGCCAGACATCTGGCAATAATGGCTGCATTCTCTGGATCCAGGTTCCCCGTGGGTTCATCGGCCAGTATAATTTCCGGCTTTTTAAGCATTGCCCTGGCTATGGCAGCACGCTGCTTTTCTCCAGCACTAAGTTGGGCCGGATAAAAAGCGGAGCGATCCTCGAGGTTCAGCTGTTTCAGAAGAGCCCGGGCTCTGAGCTTAAATCCTTGTGTACCGCCGCCTGCATAACCCGAAGGCAGCAGGACGTTTTCGACCACAGTCAAATAGGGAATGAGGTGAAAAAGCTGAAACACAAAACCGATCTTTTCAGCCCTGAATTTGAACTTGTTTTTGTGATCTATATTATAAGGATCCATCCCTGCCACAGTGAGCCGTCCGCTCGTGGGCCGGAGCATTCCGCCAATAGTCAGAAGAAGAGTGGTTTTACCACTCCCGCTCGGTCCGCCTATGGCTATAAATTCATTGTGTTGGATTTTAAGATCGATTTTGTCCAGAGCTTTAACGATTCCCCCGGGCTTTTTGTAATGCTTGCTCACCTTTTTTAGAACTATCACGCCTACTCTTCCCTCAATGTTTCGGCTGGATCCTGGTAGACACCCAGCAAGGTTGGAATCATCACCGCCACGGCACAAACCAGGGGAGCTCCCAGAAGCGACCAGATGAGCAGCTCCATTTCAAGTTTTATCGAGGCCGCAGTGATCTTGAAGATTTGGGGACCAAATTTGACTGAGAGCATTGTTCCTAAAAAAAATCCTAAGGCCGCGCCGGCAAAACCTATAACCGCCCCCTTTCCCAGAAAGAGAAACGCTATTTTCCTGGAGCTGTACCCTATAGCCCGCAAAATTCCGATTTCGTGTCTGCGTTCACGGACATTCAAATAGGCCAGAATACCGATCCAGGCCATAGCGGCAAAGAGCAACAGAGGAAAAATATAACTGAAATACCGTTCCGCCATTATACGCTGCTCTTGACGGGCCGTCGCAATGGACTGCATCAGTATCACTTTGGCATCAGGAAGGACATCTCTAAGCTGTGCCCTTAACTGTTCCAGCGAATCCAGTTGATCGTACTCACCAACACACATGCACTGTAAAGCCTTGATCTCGTTTATACGCCCGGTCATATCCAATATATTCTGGATGTCTTTTAAGTGCCCGTATATCCGGACATCATCGCGGCTCCCGGTTTCAGACAGGTTTCGAACAACGGTCAATGGAAGGTTTTCGATCTCGATGATATCACCAAGCTGAAGTCCGAGATTTTTTGCCGGTTCATACCCGACATAAACCGTTCCCAATTCAATGGAAAATGTCATTCGGGAGCTGGTTCGCCCCGGAGGGATGACCTCAGGAGCCATTCCGGTCAAGATAACCCTCTGACCTGCCCAAGTAATGGTTTTTTGAAGAGTGGCAGTCAGATGATTATACGAAATCCCCGGATGATTGGCCAAGTCATACACATAGTGTTCCGGCATGAAATACTGGGAGAATCCGGTGATCCAGAATTTCTCCATATCGGTCTCCCGGGGTATAACCCTTAGATTGAATCCTATATCCCGCATCAGCCGCGTGGTCTCTCTTTTGGATGCTTCTCCAGCAGAAAAAAAAGCAACAAATAGAGCGGTTGCCAGCAGGATGGCGGTCAAGCCCAGGAAAAAATTTGTCTTCCGAAAGCGGATCTCACGAACGATCTGCAGGAATATTGTCATTGTTTGTCCCGCTTTGCTCGAATCCTTATATAGATCGCTCCCACGAGGACACCGGTCAGGACAAATCCAACAAGGAGGAACAGGACGAGGGTATTAAAACCGGAGCGAGACTTCCCTGAAGGTTGAGGACTCAGGCTCTGGGAGAGGGCAGGTGAAATCCTGGATGAACCCAGCTTTTTGCTAAAAGCCAGCACCTTTTCCCGGTACTGACCAAGCTCCCTGAGAGGCCCGCTCAACACTTCTCCCGATTCCGTATCCAGATTGTTTTCCGTAAGGATGCCGGCAATCTCACGTTTGAGCATGGGATTTTCGGCATCAAAACCAAGGTATTTCACAACGTCTTTCTGCAAACTTTCATCCCATCTGAGGGGAATACTCTGTCCAATCAAATCCCTTTTATCCAATCCGCAGTCACAGGACAAACCGATGATTGTCAACATGTCAGTGATTTCAGAAACGCTTGCCAACGTGCTTTCAAAAGGGGAATAGAAGAGGCGGCCGCGTCCAAATAGCACTGCAATTCTGGCCCGGTCCATATCCTCTGTGTTAAGATCTAAACTCCAGAGAAAGATTTTTTCTTCCGTTGTTCTGTTTTGAGGAAAAACGATGATGTGGGGCGGGGCTTCGATCCGTTTGGGCAATTGGCTCATCACCGAGTTTATTTTTTGGGCCACTTGTTTGATTTTCTCGAAAGCCGAACGGTTTTCCTCCGGATTCGAGCCTTCGATCAATATCAACACCGCATAGGCCTTAACGATGTGAGCCAGGATTTCTTCGCGGACCGATGAAAAGACAACATTGTGAAGCACTTTCTGTATGGAATCCCGGTTGACTGTTTTGTCATTGGGAATATGGAGAGGCAGGGTCCGCTGGTCAGGTGATGTCAGGATGAGTGCAGGCGGGTCCTGAAGATCCCAGAACCGAAAGTACTCCATCGCTTTGTGATCTCGATCCCTGGAAATATGTACAATCACAGGAAAAATATTACTTCCAGTGATCACACGCCGGGATTCTTCCTTGAACGCCTCTATGATTTTCTCCGGGGTCTTATCATCGATAAAAAAGTAAAGCCTGTAGAGGAGATCGTCCAGATTCACAAAGGCCGCATCACGGATGTTATATTCACAGGGGAAAGCGCTCAAAAAAAACCACAAGATGCTCACAGAAATCAGAACAAACTTTATTTTTCTCAAGTTCTTTCTTTTAGGATTCTTATCATAATAGAAAAGAGAGTACAAGGGGCGGACCAACAACTATGAAGAGGCCGTAATGTTGAGCCATATGATTTGCTGTCCAGCTGTTGTTTTTATTAAACTCCAATCTTGGATAAATTCTTTGAATAGATTGTTCTCTTTTGATTTGTGTATTTTTAATTGGTTCCTAGGCCTCCATTTGAAGTAAAATTAAAATATGGGAAAAGAGCGGTATATTGTCCATGTTGACATGGATGCGTTTTATGCAGCTGTGGAACAGAGGGACCATCCTACCTATCGTGATCGGCCGGTTGTTGTCGGTGCTAACCCAAAGGGAGGAAAAGGCCGTGGTGTTGTCTCTGCCTGTTCTTATGAAGCACGTAAATTCGGAATCCATTCTGCCATGCCCATTTCTCAAGCGTATAGAAAATGTCCGCATGCAATCTATCTTCCAGCAGATCAAAATAAGTATGTCCGTGTATCACGCGAAATTTTCAAAATCATTAAGAAGTTCTCTCCTGATTTAGAACCCATCAGCATAGACGAGGCCTTTGTAGACATAACAGAGAGCTATCACCTTTTTATTTCACCCGAGAACACATGCCGCAAAATCAAGGAAGCCATTAAAAAAGAGACCGGACTTACGGCATCCATAGGACTTGCTCCAAACAAAATGACCGCAAAAATCGCCTCAAATTTTGGAAAACCTGACGGATTGGTCATTGTGAAAAAAAAGGAACTTCTCAACTTTCTTCATCCTTTGCCAATAGAAACATTGTGGGGGGTAGGGAAAAAAGCGAAGGAAGAGTTTAAAAAGAATGGAATAAATATCATCGGTGACTTGGCCCGACAGGATCGTTTATATGTCCTCCGGAAATTCGGAAAATCTGGTGAACATGTCTGGCAACTTGCCAATGGCATAGATCCCCGTGAAGTAAAAACAACGACAGAGGCAAAATCCATAAGTAATGAATACACCTTTGAGGTAGATGAAGCCGATTTAGACAAAATCTTGGATGTCGTGATGAAATTAAGCGAAAAAGTCTCAATGCGCTTGCGAAAAGAAGGCCTTACAGGCAGAACGATCACTCTAAAGATTCGTCTTTCCGACTTCCAGACTTTTTCAAGATCGACCACTCTCAGCGTGCCGACTAACTTTATTGAAGATATTTACCAAACTTGTGCAAAAAAGATTAGGGACTTTGACATGCATAAGAAACAAGTGCGGTTGATAGGAGTCCATGTTTCAAACCTTGCCGGTTCCCCAGACCAGCTTTGTCTTTTTGAAGGCAATCCTTCTAACAGAGAAAAAAAAGAAAAATTGCACCAAGCCCTGGAAAAGATAAAAGATAAATTTGGAGAGAAAGCCATTAAGCACCGAGAGATTAAATAACCTGTTTAGAAGCCTCCAAGGCCTGTTGTCTTCTGCGGATCAGACATTAAAGCACTTCCTTTTTTTAATAAAGAATGGTATGTACTTTACAATGGGAATGAGGATTTTATCTCGAATAAAAAGAGGACTTCTTATCCAAAAAAATGCGTTTTATATTAATTTTATTTTAATCCTCAGCTATGTTTTATTGTTTAAATATCTTCCATTACAAGATTATCCTGTTTGGGTATATGAAGGTTTTGTTTTCAAGGAGATTATTGCAGGAAATCCTCTGTTTCAGAATAATTTTGCATTTATAGGTTATTTGCCCCCCAATGCAATTTCAACAATTTTTATTGGATTCTTTTCATTTTTAGTAAGTCCTATTATTGCTGGAAAGCTATTTTTACTACTATCCAGCCTCTTGCTTTATACAGGCATCTTTAAATTTATGAAATTATATTTTAAGAATTCTGATTTATTAATTTCCCTCATTTCCTTAATATGTACTTTCAATTTTTCTTTTTTTTCTGGGAATATTAATTTTATTTTTGGATTAGGATTTGCTTTTTATTGTATTTATTTTCTAATAAAAAATAATAAACACAATTTTATATTTTATTCTTCAGTTTTTATTATCGCGTATCTATCTCACTTTTTTTCAATTTTTATTCTTTCTTTCTTTATCTTGGTTTTTCTATATAAATATAACAAGGCAAAAATAAAAATATTATTCATTTCCCTCATCCCCCCAGCAATAATTTTTTTACATTACATATTCAATAAAAATTTACCAGCTGAGTACAATAAATTTTCGATGTGCAGCTTGACAGACTACCCAGTCATTCATAACACGTGTAATTTGCTTCATTTTTTACTAGATAAAATGGCTTTTTTTTTCAAACAGTTTCAACCATTTCCCGGCTTTGCTGAAGTTTTTGAACAAAACACATTCATCATCGCATTAAATGTTGTAATCGTTTTATGCTTTGGTTTTCTATATGTTATATTTCTCAAAATATATTTAAAAAATAAAAATATCGATGAACATTCAATAACCGTTTTAACCTTTTCTCTTTTAATATTCTTACTGCCAGCTTTTTTCAGTGGCATCTCCGATCCTGCAGAAAGACTGCTCGTTTTTTCTTTCATCAACCTTGTACTATTCATTCTAAAATTTCGAAAAGATTTTAAAAAAATAATGGTCATTTTTTTTATAGTTATAGAAATTCTCTGCTTTTCCTACTTCAACCTAGTCACATGGAAGTTCAATAAATTAATAAGAAGCAATACACCTGTAGCTGGAAAATATATGAGAGCAGGCCACCATGGATTTCAATTTTTCAATCATTACAGGGCTATACAGAATAAAGAAAAAGCCGACCTATTTCCAACTTCAATTATAAAAACAATCCAAAAATGATCCAAAGCCATCCACTATGAATATTCCATATTGGTGAAAGGGCTCTCAATCAACCTTTGAACGAAATTTGTCAATTAAAGAAATATTATTCTCATAGTCGAAATATGTATTCACCATAAGCGATAAAAAGGCTTTTCTATATTCAAGATAGATATCAAGAAAATTTAGACCAGTTTCTTTCTGCCGGAGCACATTTTGCAGCAAATTATGAAACAAGATTTTGTTATCTTTGTATTGTTGCAGGGATTCCTGCAAAATATCCGCTGCAATTTTCACAGTATTTTGCATATTAGAAGCGCGTGCTTGATATTCATTCAAATTAATAATCGCATTATTGATAGCGATTCTAATTGCTTTTTGTTGTTCTTCAATTCTCAAATCTTGTCGTTTTAAAGAAATTTTTTGCGCCTCTATTCGCGCTCTTCGTTGTCCCCAATCCCATATTGGAACATAAGCATTGATAGTTATTGAATTTGTATTGTCATATTGATCCCACAGATATTTAAATTTTTCATCCTGTTTTTCCAGCCCGTATGTCACTTCGAGATTGACACGAAAAGCATCACGCCCTTTAACATTATCCAATCGAATTTCTGATTTCCGCCTATCAATATTTGACAATCTCAAGCTGGGCCGCAGCGAAAAACCATATTCCAGCGCCTGTTGTTGATCTACTTTAAAGGGAGCGATTACTACAGGTGTCTCGATATTGAGTTCATCATCTTCACTAAGACGAAGACGCTGCTTCATGCGCACTTTTTCGAGACGCAGTTCACTTTGGTTCGCCATAAGTTCTTCTTTTGCATTAGAAATTTCAAGCTCAACCTGTTTTTTCTCCAATACACGCGAAGGATCCTGAAAAACAATGCCAGAAACAACCTTTTCAATTTTTTCCAGTTCATTAATATGATTAGAAAATATTTTATTTTTATATGCGAGTTCAAATAATTCATAATAATCATTAGAGACATCCTGGATAATATCGACCTGATCTGCGATGTAATCTAACTCCTCTTCCTCCAGTTCCAGTTTCGCCTGTTCTAAATCATTTTTTTTGTCGTTAGGAGTAAAAAAAGGCTGTTCCAGCCTAAAATACAATCTGTTGTAAAAACTTGTATAGGAATCACCATCTATTTGGTTATAACGCCAAATTTTATAATTTAACGATATATTTCCATTTGTAGGGAAACCAAAGAGAATTATCGGTTGTCTGATTGCAAGGTCCATCTGCCAGCGATTCGTATTTTCACGAAAAATTTCATTCCTTTGTAAAATTGAATTCCACTTATAATCCGATGAATTATCTAGATTGGGAGTCACAAGATTCATATACACTTTTGATTTTAGACCTGCCTGCTCGGCCTTTAAATACAACCTTCTTTGTTCGATTCCCATCTCGAGACTTTTGATCCGGTAGCTGTTATTCATCATTATTTCTACAGCAGAATCAAGTGTAAATTCAATTTCTTCTCCAGCAGAAAGATTTGGAGCGCTGATTAAGAAAATTGTCACAATTAATACAAAAACAACTGGTAAAAACAGTCCCTTATTGATCATCTTTCCTCCTTCTGATGACAGAATATTAATTTTTATGAATATTTATTGTTATCAAAAAAGAATAATATAACAATAGATATTAAGTGATTGTTAATATTACATTAATAAATTTTAATATTTTTTAAACAAAATAGTTTCTCTTTAAGTCCTAGATAACCATACGATAAATGGAGTCAAATCGTTTACAGTAAAAGCAGAACGTGTATTGGTTCAGTAAAATCCGTGCAGAGGCGGGTATATCTAAAGCTGTGTTCTTAGAAGGAAAAAAATTTCTCATAAAATCTGAATTACATAGGAGGTTTTTGATGAAATACTTACGTCTTCTAACAATCACAGCTTTCATTTTTCTGGCTCTTGCCGCTTGCGGTCAAAAGGACAGCCAAGAGGGATCCTTAAAATCCGATAGCAGCCCGCCTGGGAAAAAGGAAACGAATGAAATAAGTGTCGTATTTAACGCCGAAGAGCAGTTCAATCCTGGCGCCTTTAAGCTGGAAAAGACACTCGCCTACATATCAGGGATGCGTTACAACAACAACTCCACGGCAAAGCTTCTTAACGTCGTCTTTTCCAACTATGAGACCAATATTGGACTTTTTTCCGTTGAAATGCCCGAGGAGCCCGGACAGATCGTTATAATTGTATCCTTCAAAACAGAAAATTTGGAAATCCCTCTAGACCAACAGATGGATGAATACGCCAAGATAAAAGTGGCGACTGGAACCTACGAACCCACATGGATGGGAGAGGGGCAGGGTTTTCAGGTTGTGTACTTTGTCGGCGGACAGAGCGATGGGCCGGCCATTTCCGCTCAGGGAGCCTCAGGAACAGCCATCCTCACCACCTCAACAGCTGACAAAGTGGTTGGAAGCATAAACTTCACCAGCCCTAACGGATCAACTATAAAGGGTTCCTTCAATGTAAAGATTGAAAAGGATTTATGGCTGGAATAGCCGCTCCCGCAGAGATATCAAGGGAAGACATGGATCATTTGGTTTGAGGTTTTATTTCAGTCGTTTATTTGATATCTTAGACAGACCGTTTACAACATTATTAAAATCAAGTTGTAAAATTTTGAGGAATAAATTATGACAGTCAAACAATACGACGCCCCGCCAGAAATGCAGATTAAAACGGATAAGACTTTAAAGGTTAAAATCGAGACCACCCGAGGAGACATTAACCTGGAGCTCTATCCCCAGCATGCGCCTAAGACGGTTAACAACTTTGTCTTTCTGGCAGGAGAGGGATTTTATAATGGAGTTTTGTTTCACCGTGTTATCAGCAACTTCATGATTCAGGGAGGAGATCCCACTGGAACAGGTGCGGGCGGACCAGGTTACAGGTTTGAGGATGAAGTCAGAGATAATCCCCTTACCCACGAACAAGGTGTCATCTCCATGGCAAATGCCGGACCGAACACAAATGGAAGCCAGTTTTTTATCACCCATTCACCGCAGCCTCATCTCAATGGAAATCATACAGTTTTTGGGAAGGTCGTCACAGGCCAGGATGTCGTGGATGCCGTCCAGCAGGGGGATAAAATCGTAAATATTTTGGTCAGCGAGGATTAAACTCTGAATTAGGGTTGATGTCCCTCTAATTATTTTTTGTCGGCTTTGAGGACGGAAACAAAGGCACTCTGAGGGATCATCACATTCCCGACCATTTTCATGCGCTTCTTGCCTTTTTTTTGTTTTTTAAGAAGCTTTTGTTTTCGTGTGACATCTCCCCCATAAAGCTTGGCCGTGACATCTTTTCTGTAAGGAGACACTGTAGACCTTGAGATGATTGTGCCCCCGATTGCCCCCTGGATAGCAATCTTAAACTGGTGTCTGGGAATCTCATCTCTTAGGCGGTCGCACATCCTGACTCCCCACTCTCTGGATTTGTCACGATGGACAATGAGGGAAAGGGCATCCACTCTTTCGCCATTCACTAGAATATCCAACCGGACAAGATCACTGGCTCTGTAGTCAATCAGCTCATAGTCAAAGGAGCCATATCCCTGAGTGATTGTCTTGAGCGTATCATAAAAGTCGTAGATCACCTCCGCCAACGGCATATCCATAAAAAGCTCGATGCGCCCTGGCGTGGGATAACTCGTCCGGGGATGGCTTCCTCTGCGTGAAAGACAGAGTTTCATGACAACTCCCATATACTTTTCCGGAAAGAGTATCGAAGCCTTTATATAGGGTTCTTCTGTGCTTTGGATTTGAGAGGGATCGGGATAGTACTGCGGATTATCAATGACAAGGATTTCTTCGTTTTTGAGCGTAAATTTGTATTCGACACTTGGGACAGTCATGATGATGGATTGATCATATTCCCGCTCTAAACGCTGCTGAAATATTTCTAGATGGAGGAGTCCGAGAAATCCACATCTGAATCCCTGCCCGAGAGCCGCAGACGAATCCTTTTGATAGGTTAAAGAGGCATCATTGAGTTCATACTTTTCCAGCGTTTCCCGCAGAGATTGGTATTCATCTGAAGCCATGGGATAGATGGAAGAAAAAACGACCGATTTGGCCACCTTAAATCCGGGCAGAGGTTCAACTATTGCACTGGATTCCAGTGTAATTGTATCCCCTATCCTTGTGTCTCCCAGATTTTTTATTCCCGAAATGATATAACCCACTTCTCCAGCGGAAAGGCTCTCTTTGGGTTTGTTGTCTATCTGAAAAAGCCCCACTTCCTCCACTTTATGTCTCGAACCTGTCGACAGCAGCCGGATGACATCCCCCGAACACAAACGTCCATCAAAAAAGCGGCAGTGGATGATCGTTCCACGGAAAGAATCATAGTGTGCATCAAAAATCAGAGATTTGAGAGGTCTGTCCGGATCTCCTTTTGGAGGAGGGACAAATTTTACAACAGACTCAAAAATATCATCTATTCCTGTTCCTTCTTTTGCTGAACAAAGGATAGCGTTATCTGCATCGAGGCCCAGTTCATTTTCAATCTGCTCCTTTGTTCTTTCAATATCTGCAGTCAATAGATCTATTTTGTTGATCACTGGAATGATAGTCAGGTCATGCTCCATAGCCAAATAAAGATTGGCCACTGTTTGTGCTTCCACTCCCTGGGAAGCATCAACGATAAGTAAAACACCTTCACAAGAGGCAAGAGCACGGGAGACTTCATAGGAAAAATCGACGTGACCAGGTGTATCGATAAGGTTGAGAAGATAATCCTTGCCGCCAGTATCCCTATAAGGAAGAGTGATGGTCTGGCTTTTGATCGTGATGCCTCTTTCTCTCTCAAGATCCATTGTATCGAGCATCTGGTCCCGGAAATCTCTCTGCGAGACCATACCGGCAGCCTGGATAAGTCTGTCCGCCAGGGTAGATTTCCCATGATCGATATGAGCAATGATGCTGAAATTTCTAATATTTATCATAGGGGTATTTTAACATAGATTATCCAAAAAGATTTGGATTCATTCAACATAGAGAGAGAGAGTTTGACCGAAGTCAGAATCTATGTGAATATTCTCCTATCCCAAGCTGTATTAAATATTGAGAAAGAACAAACACCCATGTTAAGGAGAGACTAATGATCGCCATTGAAGAACAATTCGAGAAACATCCGGTTTGTCCCTTCTGCTCTGTGCAGATTGATAAGCTTTATACACAGGAAATCAGGTCCTTTCTTGGAAGGCGTTATATCTACTACTGCTCTAAATGTCTAAAAGTGCTGGGCCTCTCACACCGAAAAGGCTTCTGGATGGGCTAAAACACATAACCGAGACCAAAATGGATTCCCACGTGGTGCTGTGATGTTTTAAAGGCTTGATCATAGATGGCCACATAGAATACGTCAAAATCTTTGGCAAAATCAAAGAAACTCACATAATCTTTCATTTCAAAAAAAAGACGAAGATGTTTTACAGGATTTATCGCTAATCCTGCTCCAAAATTCAGTAATAATTTTGTTTTTGTCCTCAACGTGTCAGGCTTCAAAGTCACGGCTCCCATTCCACCCGTGACATAAACGGATAGACTATGGATGGGAGCTGAATAGAGAATATTCCCACCGTAAGAATAAGATTTTACATCTGTAATTTTAAAAATCCCAAGAGGAACTCCGGCAAGACCGATTCCCACATCGTTCTGAAATTCTGAAAGTCCGTAGATGAACATGCCCTGAAGTTCAATATGTTTTGTCAATTGAAAACCTAAACAAAAGCCCAACCGAACGCCTCGATTTTCTGATCGGACAGAAATCTCCGGAACATCGGCCGTATTGGGAAGAGGCAAAAGATTTCCAAATTCGTAGCCAGAATGGTATCCCACAAAAGGCATTAAATAGAAATCCCTGGTCTCTGATTCCTCTCTGGTTTCGCTCAGTAGATTCTGAGAAAAAATCAACAGAACGAATAAGATAGAAATTATCGTTTTTTTCTTCATTTATTTCTTTCTCTTTGTTAATTATACTCCATTCTGCAATAAAACGTTGCTATCAAAACCGAGTGTCAAGGTATTTGACAAACATGGGGAGTGAACGGTCATAGAAACTCTAGCTCCAACAAGAGGGATGACACGGTATGCCTATCGAGCCACGCAAAGCACCTCGGGAGAAGACATGGAATATGCCGTTGCCTGTTCATTTGGAAACGTCTATTCGAGAGAACAGGCAAATATAAATGCCCATATTTTGGCTTATTATGCCCAGACAGGAGAACTTATGGCCAAATTTGTCGATAAATAAAACCGCCACTCTCTTTATAATTTAATCCGCCTTTCTCAATTATTTCAACATATTCCAGGAGTATGCGACTAATTAAAAGTGATGAATTTTTGTACAGTTTTTGGAGGACGCCGTGATAGACAAAGAGTATTTATTCACCTGTAAAAAATGCAGCTCTCATGACATTCTCATCGCAAGCCTTTACACTGTCTTAGAAGATCACAAAAGCATTCTGCCCTGTAAATGCCCAACGTCCTCAAACGGAATCGCAGCCATCCAGTCAATTTTTCTTGAAAAACTCTATGAAGACTATGGTTATCTCGATCAAAAACATCAATGGGAATTTGTCCACAAAAACAATCTCATCGATCGAAAGGAAGTGGATTCAGATTTTGAGCTGTTATGCTGCAAGTGTTTTTTTATTTACGAAATCGATAAACAAAAATGGACAACCCATATTGAGAGAAGAGAGTTATCTGAAGAGAGTGTCGAATTGCACGTGTCCTGTGGCGGATGTGGGCATGAGATAGAGTTTGGTTGGTCTGAGCCCGATCGCACAGGACAGATTTGGCCTGTCGAATGTATCGATTTTAATCCGGAAAAAGTCTGGCCCGAACCACGATTTAGAGAGAGATGGAGTCAAAAAGGATGGACCAGATCAGAACTACTTTTTAATACATTCTGTTCTGAGACAAGAATTCGGACCGTCCTCAGAAAAATGGGCTTTAAAAGAGCCTGCTAACTCCTTCTTCGTCAGTTAGATTTTCCAGCGTCAAGATTTTTGTAATTCATCATGGCGTTAAAAACAAGGAAATAGGATCCATGGGTCTGATTTCTCCAGAATGGATTGATACTGAACATAACAACATGTCCTTCACCCACTTTGGCGTCAACGACAGCTGGAGATCCGGCCAGTTCTCTGGCTCCATTGATTCCACCACTTATCAAGAGTTTTTTGACATCACTCTGAAATGCCAAGACGATCCTTGGACGGCGGGAGACCGCTCGACTTGTTGGAGCTCCACTTGTTGAAGTTGTAGACGCTTCCTTTTTTTGAGCTTTCCGAAATTCTGCAACTGTTTCCTTCGCCATATTCTGCAAACGTCCTTGAATGACATCTCTTTCATCAGCTCCGCCTCTTCCTGAAGGACGAGCGGTCGTCGACCCTGGAGTTCTGACAGCTGCAGATGAGGCCCCTCTAGCCCGGTTCGCACCAGAACTGAAGCTGAAAACAGGTGAAGAATTAAAATTGACGCCTAACTCCTCGCCGTAGCCATAGGCAATGGGACTTTTTCTATCACGGAATGTGGTGCTGTAAACACCGCCCCGGGCCCAAAGATCCTGTGTTTGTCTAATCCGAAGATCTTGAGCCATGCCAAACTGAATGGGAACTGAAGAGCTGTTCGTTATGGTGATGAACAATCCACCCTGTTTCAAGAAATTGTAAAGATTAAAAACACCCTCCAATTCAAGGCCACCGCGCATGTCATCGGTTTCATCCTGGACTCCAATATTTGGTGTCAGTTCGGTTTTTTTCCAGGGCATAGGATCTCCCGTCATAGGGAGCCCATTGACAACACTGAAGGCATCTCCTCTTGAAGGCCCAAAAACAATCACGTCGTATTTATCCCGCAGTTTGGGTTCGTCACGAACATCGAGAACAGAGATATAATCATAGGGAATCTGAAGCTTGTCCAATCCCATTCTCAGCCATCCTTCTGTCTGCGTGTTCTGCCATGTGTGCATAACGGCTATCCGGGGCACATCCAAAACATGAGTGGGGATATCTGGAACCTCTGAGACTGAAAAAGCTGTGAATTCATAGTTGCGGCCCGCCTCTTCAAGCTGACCTGCGAGATCATCTGAATTGTCTGCGGTTTTCAGGATAAATGATCCTGCATTGAACTTCATGTCTTCAACTTCAAATTCTTCTTCCATTGCTTCGATTTTTAAGTCTTTTTTAGCAAAACGAAAACTCGCCAGTGAATTGGAAGCGTCATGATTGATCACATACGCCTGAATTCTTCCACCGGTCAGCTTTTCCACACCGCCGTTCGCCATCAAAGGACCTTCCACTTTCTCCATTTCAGCTGTCAGCACAGATGTGTCCTCGATCCGGATAGTCTCCACATTGTACAAGGGGCCAACCGTCCATCCCACGTCATCGTAGGGTCTGGGATCATTGACGTTAAAATACTGCTTATCCAAAAGGAGGTCGGCCATCCGGGAATAGGGCTGGTCCAGTCTCACGACAATGCTGCCCTCACCAAATGTCCCTTCTTTGGTCTTGAATTCCTTTGTCGCCTTGTGCACTTCAACACCATGGTTCTGCAGCAAGCGGGCAAGTGATGCTGACTGGGCCGGTCTGGGATTGTTCGCCGGAATGACATAGGCTGCCGGACCTTCGGTAGTGGCTTTTTTAACCGACCGCAGACTCTTGAGATAAAAATTTCTCAAGAACCTTTTGGCGTTTGTGCCCATGTGGTTCATGGCGATTAATAGACCGGTCTGCTGATAGTTGATGTTGTTTCGATAGGACCAGACGGCTTCCCTGAGCGGCGGATTGGGTCTGAACCAAGCTCGCGACTCGGAAGCGCGTACAACTGATGTGGTTGCATTCCGTGCAGACTGGGTTTCATAAAACCGCCCGATGGAGTTGTGCCCATTGGCCACATAAAACAGGTAATTTGGCGCCCATCCATCGTAAAATCCGTGGGTCCAGACACCCGGCATTCCCATCAGCGTCATCTCGCTCACTTCCCTGTGAGCCAACTCCTGCCACTCTTCGATCAGAATGGGATCCACCCATGCATTGTAAGGTCCTGTCCCTGTGGATGTGTATAGGTAGGAGATGGATTCGTGTAGATCGTGCAGAACCTGAGGATGAAACTGATAAAAGGTGTGGAGGATATTGTTTGTAAGATTCAGCCCTAAGCCGACATAATCCCTGTTATTGTCGTGAGAGACATACGCTCCCCAATAGACCGCACTTCTGGCAATAATGGCCTCGGGATCTTTCCTGGGAGCCATGGCGAGATCGACAATTTTATCTCTGCCATCGGGCTCAAGGACTGGAGTGATCATCACTATGATATTTTCCCGGATCGCTTTGACGAAGTCCGAATCCTCAACAGCAATTCGGTAGGCCAACTCCATCAGCATTTCAGCCGAACCGATCTCTCCCGAATGAAGGGCCCCTGTCGCCCAGTACATGGGTTTGCCTTCTTGTATGAGTTTGCCGGCTTCGGATTCGTCCTTAATATTTCTTGGATCAGCAAGCATCGCATTGATTTTTTTATATTTATCGATGTTGGCGATCGTATCGTCATCCGCTACGACCACCAGAATCATGTCCCGGCCTTCCTCCGATTTTCCAATTTTCAGAACCTCCACTCTAGGCGACGCATCGGCAAGAGCCAGCATGTATTTGTAAACTTCATGCGAATAACTCACGATATCGGGAGCACCCGCTATATGGCCGAGGATGTCTAAAGGTGTGGGGATATTCTCTGCGGATGGAAGATGATCCACATACTTCGATGTAAAAAAAGGTTCAGTCGTAAATTCCTTAATTTTAGCCGTGTATTCCTCATCAAGCTTCTGATTTTGAGCATTCAGCGGAGTTAATAACAGGAAAAATAAAGCTGCTCCTATAACGGAAATTTGCATTAACTTCAGTCTTGATTGTCTCTTTGATTGTATTTGCCTCAAAGAAATTAACATATTATCCCTCCTCATTTGAAAAAATGTCATAGAAGATTGTCTCTATTGTATATATCGGAATAAGTACGGATTGCAAGATTTATTTTATGAATGAAGAAGGACATGGCTCATGACTTGACACAATTATCTAATAGTTATATTATAGAAATTGTAGGGTTTAAGGATGAATAATGAGTGAAGAAAGAAAAATCAGTCACATTTACTCCGCTATCCCCACGATTGAGGGAGCCGGAGTTCATTTGAAACGGGTATTTGGTCACCGTGAAGTCCCGACTTTTGATCCCTTTTTATTACTGGATGACTTCCATTCAGACAATAAGGATGACTTTATCGCAGGTTTTCCCTGGCACCCCCACCGGGGCATTGAAACAGTCACATATATGATTTCAGGCAATGTCGAACACGGTGACAGCATGGGAAATAGGGGTGTCATCGGAGCAGGAGACATGCAGTGGATGACAGCCGGCAGCGGAATCGTCCATCAAGAAATGCCTAAAGACAGTGGAGGATTCCTTTGGGGACTCCAACTCTGGGTGAATCTTCCATCGAATCAAAAAATGATAAAACCCAGGTATAGAGATGTCTCCGCGGCAACCATTCCTGAGTATAAGGAAAAAAATGGTGTCAAAGTTAAAGTCATTTCAGGAAATTATAAGGATTATATAGGTCCGGTCAAGGATATTATCTGTGATCCTGAATACCTCGATATTGAGATCCCTTCGCAAGAAAGATTCGAACATTCCATTGTATTTGGGCATACGGCCTTGGCCTATGTCCTTAATGGAGAAGGATATTTCGACTCGGATCAAAAGGAAACAATAAAGGCCGAGCACGCCGTTCTTTTTAGTGACGGTTCCAAAGTCCGTATCGAAGCCCTAGACAAAACTCTTCGATTTGTGCTCATTTCAGGTAAACCCATCGGAGACCCTGTCGCCTGGCACGGCCCCATCGTGATGAATACAGAAGAAGAACTGGCCCTGGCGTTTGAGGAATACAGGAACGGCACATTCATTAAAAATTGATCCCTGCCTGGATTATTCCCAAACTAATGTTAAAGAGGTTTGAAAAGTAAAAGAGCATTCAGTATGGATATGACACCATCAACAGCCTTCCCCTCTTGAAATTGATCTTTTGCTGCTAAAATAAGTGTTTTTACAGCGTCTGCAACAGGGGTAGGTCCTGTTTCATCTGCTTTTTCTTGTTCGATCTCCTGAGAACCAAGTAAAAATCGGGCTTCTTTAATCAGATCCAGTGTTTCAACCATATTTGTGTTTTGAATTTCTCTTTTCGCTTCCTGAATCTTTAAATCAAAGTCTTCAGAAATAAATCCTTCAGGATTTGTAAGGATAATCGTGTCAAGCAAGCTCTCTATTCCAGCAGCTATCTCACCCTGTGACAGCTGTGATACAGCCGAATCCATTTTTTGGGCCACCAGTAGTGCAACAGGAGCCATGCTTTCTTCTTTTTTTTGGCAGGCAAAAAGAATAAAAATAATGACAATTATTGGAATCCATAATAATTTTTTCATGCTCGCTCCTTCCCTTTATAGATGCGCTCATTCTACTACAAACTACTTCTAAAACCTTTTTTTATTCAGGAGTACAAAAAGCATTTTCATTTTCGTGATTTTTTGAGAGTTCTGGGAACGAGGAAGGCATGATGAAAAAATCTGCACGGGGAGGACGAGCGGACATGGCTTATCTCACAAAGAAGAGATGAGAACGAAGGGCGGAAAGTGAAGTGTGGTTTTTTTTTTACTTCAGGAGAACTCGTGCTTGGAACCATGGAAATGGGGACGTTTGCCTAAACGAAAATATGGTTGCTTTAGAAGCGGAATACTGCTACATTTAGGCTTTCCATTTTTCTCAATATTTTTTTAGATTGGTTGGAGAATAGACAATGAAGAAAGTGCTTTTATGGGTATTGGCATTTGTTATTACGGCAGGATCCGCTGTCTATCAGAGAGTTACCGGACCAACCTATGCTGTAAATGGCAATACGAAACTCGGCGATTCGGTCATCTCATTCACTCTGGAAACAACTCATGAGACCATCGGAGATTACGAAATAAAAATTGACGCTGCAGACTCAGAAATCGGCGGATATGTCCAATTCAAAAGATTTAAAACCGATGATCCATGGACAAATATTCCAATGAAAAGGGAAGATGGATCTCTTTCTGCCTCTCTTCCTCAACAGCCTTCTGCAGGAAAACTCACCTATAAAGTTTTTCTCACTTTTCAAGATGAAGAAATTTCGCTGACAGAAGAA
The DNA here is from genome assembly GCA_964633715.1 of uncultured Eubacteriales bacterium. Classification (GTDB taxonomy): domain Bacteria; phylum Acidobacteriota; class Aminicenantia; order Aminicenantales; family Aminicenantaceae; genus JAUWVG01. The sequence continues at coordinate 11,135 of CAZWHQ010000041.1, read as the reverse complement.
GATGAGGTGGTCATCCGGTTTAAAGACGTTGTTCCAGATGTTGTCCTTATTCTGCATATCATTGTTATATTTGCAGCTATGCTGTTTTCCACGCGAACAGGGATTGAAGCTCTCCAAAAAGAAGGGAATACGAGAGAACTCACTCTCTGGACTGCAGGACTTATGTTTGCCGGAGGAATGATTCTTGGCCCAATGGTTCAAAAGTTTGCATTCGGTGAATGGTGGACAGGATTCCCCTTTGGTTTTGACTTAACAGACAACAAAACACTTATCGCCATGATAGTCTGGGCTATTGCGGTTTTTGCCGGGCGGAAAGGAAAGAAGGCCAAAGGATGGATTCTTGCGGCATCGATTGTAACGTTAGTGATTTTCCTGATTCCACACAGTCTCCTGGGTTCAGAACTGGATTATACTCAGATTGAAGATCAAGTCCCCCAAACAGTCGCCTTTTTGTGGCCAAAATTTTAGGGTATTTCTATATCCCTCAATCGAGCTTGAATTTTACACCCACTATAGTGACAATGGGAATAGGATTTCCGTTCCTGTATATGGGCTGATATTTCCACTGTTTAACGGCATCGATTGCAGCCTGGTTGAGAATTGTACTGTCACTCTTGATAACCTCAACGCTGGTAACATTTCCTTTAACATCGGTCCTGACTCTCATCATAACGACGCCTTCAATTTGCGCACGGCGGGCCCTTAAAGGATAGATTGGCTCGACTTGATAAATAAGCACGGGCCTTATATGAAGCGTTTCCTCTCCCTGTTCTATCCCACTGTATTTATCATCCGGTTCATTTGAAAGTTGAAATCTGATTGTGACTGTAAAAAGGATTGGAGATCGTTTCCCTCTTGAATAAAAAGGTTCATATCGCCACTGTTTGACGGCTTCGATTGCGGCTCTGGTTAAATTCGGGTCTTTGCTATTGGCCACTTTAACTTGATCCACCCGTCCATCCTCATCGGTTCGGACATTGAGGATAACAACACCTTCGACCCTCGCTCTTTTGGCCAGTTCAGGATAAATGGGTTCCACCTTATTGATAAGTTGCGGCGGTTTTATTTCTCCAACAGCCTTAACCGCGCCTCTCTCCAGTTCCTCTATAGAGATACCTCCGGCACCTCCAACGACAATTCCCTCAGATACGGCCAGGATCGGTTTTGGTATCCCAAGAGACAGGAAGTAAGGTTTTTCCTCTTTATCGTTAAAGCCAAACACAACAGATTTTTCCTTGGGAAGCTGGAGTTCCGTGTCGAGCAGACTGTTTTTGTCTTCCTTGGATTGTTCGTAGACTTCCAATTTGTACAGACGTTTCCGTTTACGTACTGACTGGTGAATGATAACAAGATATTCCGTTTCGTTGATTCGGAAGGTGTGTTTGATTTGATCCCTTTTCTTTGCACCCAATTTTAAGTCAGCTTCGCTGATCAGGCGCACATCCTTCAAGTTATAGACTTTTTTTAATTGTTCCTGCTCTTCTGACAGGATAGAGTTGGTTCTTATAGGAGCCGCTGTTGTGGAATTAAGATAAGAAGACGTCACAAAAGACGGAGGATCAACCATGCCTTCTTTTATCCCTTCAAAAAATCTCAGCTTAATGGTTTGAGTGTCAGAGGCCAACACACTTAGAACGGATACTCCAAAAAGCACAACCAAAACATAAAAAACTTTTTTTCCCTTCATAGTGATTCTCCTCATGGCAATATCTCTGCCCACACATGGATTATTTCTGAATCATTTGGCTCGTAGACATAGGGGGCGGCAGGCTTTTCTTCAATTTTAATGTAGTTGATTTTAAACGACTGGTCTAAATCCTGCTGAAGTGCCAACTCTGTGCTGTTTGTCCGGTTGAGATACAAAACTCCTGAGAGGATAAACATCGTTAAAACGGCTGCGGACAAAGCCCACCTCCATCTTGGAAGAAAGGATATCCGATTTTTTTTAGGACTGCCTTCACAGAGTGTCTTATTGATTCCTGGCCACAGGTTGACCAATTCACTAGCTTTCTCTTCATTCGGTATGAACAACCGAGTTTCTTCCCGCTTAGCCAGTGAACTCTGGCAATAAGAACATTTTTCGGAGTGATTCTTTATGAGGAAGCCTTGAAAGGCTCGAACAGGAAACACACGGAATAAAAAATTAATAAGTTTACAGCGAATCATGACCGTTCTCCAAAATTTTTTTAATTTTCTTCCTGGCTTTAAAAATGTGAACCCTCGCCGTACTGGAAGAACACTTGAGCACAACTCCCAGCTCATCTGACGTATACCCTTCATGGGCCCAAAGATAGATGGCCGTCCGTTCTTTAGGACTCAATCTTTGTAAAAGATTTTCAGACAATGCGGGTGTACTCTCCGGGTTCATTTTATGATTAGAATTATGATGGCTATGATATTCAATTTTCTTTTTATTATAAAAATTATAAAATCGATTTCTTTTTCTCACTTTGTCGATGCATCGGTTATAGACAATTGTGAAAAGCCAATCTTTGAAATTCCTGTCGAAGTCGAATTTATCTAAATTCTGGAAGACATTGATAAATGTTTCCTGGCAGGCATCTTCTGCATCTTCTCTATTTCCTAAAATATTTATGGCCATACCAGTCACTTTTCCTCTGTACTTGTCCACAATCTGCCTAAACTTATCCACCTCCCCCTCAAGACAGCTCTTTAAAAGCTGTTCGTCAGTCATAAGAGTTACTCTCAACTGTATTAATACGTTTCATGTAGACAGAATGTTTACCTCAGGTATTCCATCATTTTTTAAATGGACACCAATTCTATTTTAACCAAAATGGGACAATAAGAAAATCTCTATAAAAATTTCCAATCCCATGATTCACAGAATGAGTTCTGTGAAAATGAAGAAGTTGTCCAATATTGCTCTATATCCATCTTAGAGTCAGACGGAACCCTTACGTGTTCTGCCTCCATCACATATGAATGTGGATGAAGACAGAGACACGACGTCCATCTGACACGACGTCCATCTGACTCAACAGCAGGTGTTACACAAAGGGAATATCCCTATTTCTAAACATTTCACAGAACTTATTCCAAAAATCTTCGGATTGGAAATTCTTATGGACCTTTTTTGCTTTTGACAATTCAGCGGCATTTTTTTATTGTATGAAGGTCAGAAATGACCTTCAAAGCTAAAAAAAGGAGAATCCAATGACAAAATTTTTTAAAACATTATCTATCATCTTTTTTATGCTGATATTGATCTCGCCAAGTTCGGCGGTGCAAGAAACAAAATCAGATGTGATAAAACAGAGGCCCCTCGAGGACATCCATGACATTCTCGCATGGAAGAGTATTGGCAGTCCGGTCTTTTCCCATGATGGACGCTGGTTTGCTTACAAACTCAGTCCTGCTGAAGGAGATGGCGAAGTTTTTTTTAAAGATACACAGGGAGATAAAGAGTATAATTTTTCTGTTGGCGAGGGCCCAAGATTTACCTCAGGCGAAATGGCCATTTCGGAAGATTCAAAATGGGCGGCATTTACTGTCTATCCCACAAGAAGTGAAGCAAAAAAGTTGAGAACCCAGAAGAAGCCCTCTTATAACAATATCTCTTTGCTCAATCTTTCCACAGGGGAAAAAATCGATTTTGAGAAAGTCCGCCGGTTTATGTTTTCCGGAGAAAATCCTTCCTGGATTGTCTTCCACAAATATCCTCCGGAAGGACAGGCTAAAGAACAGGAGAAATGGAAGGGTTCCAATCTTATCCTCTATGAACTGGCCACAAAAAAGGAACTCAATATCGGAAATGTCTCTGAGTTTTCCTTTAATAAGTCTGGTCAGTGGCTAGCCTGGATCATCGATGCTTTTGGACAGAGCGGCAACGGTGTCCAGATCAGAAACATGAAAACCGGAGTGATCCTTCCTCTCGATACAGATAAAGCCGAATACAGCCGGCTGAGCTGGACAGAAGAGGGTGACGGCTTGACCGTACTGAAGGGGATTGAAGACGAGGGCTTTGAGGATAAGTTGTTCAGTATAGTGGGTTTCACACAATTTACTTCCGCATTGCCAACAAAAGTGATCTACAATCCAAAAGAAGATCCGAATTTTCCTGAAAAAATGACGATAAGCCCTAACCGCACACCCATCTGGACTGAAGACTTTTCCAGTCTCATTTTCGGCATCCATGACGTTAAAATAAAAGAGAAAAAAGAGGATCCAAAAAATAAAGACACCGGGACGGAAGAATCCGAAGAAGAAAAAGCTCCGAAAAAAGCCGAAGTGCAAGCTAAAACTCCTATCGATAAGGAAGATCTCCCCGAAGTCGTGATCTGGCACTGGAAAGATAAACGCATGCAGTCCCAGCAGCAGGTTCAAGAAAACAGTGATAAAAACTTCAACTATCTGGCCACCTATCTCATCGAATCAAAAAAGTTTCTCAGACTGGCCGATGACACCGTGAGAAGCGTCTCTGTAGCCCCAAAACAATTGTGGGCCATCGGGTATGACAACCGGGAGTACGAGCTAGCTGGGAACCTCGATGGACGCCGCTACCAGGACGTCTACGTGATCAACATGAAAACCGGAGAGCGCAAACTTGTGCTCGAAAAATTCCGCTGGTCAATTGTCCCCTCTCCCAACGGGACACATTTTCTCTATTACAACGACGGCCAGTATTTTACCTATGAAATGGCCACTGGAAAGATGTTTAACATCACTCAGGATGTCCCCACTTCGTTTATCAATACAGAAGACGACCATAATGTGATCGATCCTCCTATCTACCCCATCGGTTGGGTCAAGGATGGAGTATCCGTTCTCCTTTATGATAACTGGGATATCTGGAACATTCCCGTCCATGGAGGAAAGGGCGAAAACTTTACAGTCAACGGTAAAGCAGAAGGGATCCGGTACCGAACTCGTTACCGCCTCGATCCAGACGAAGAAGGTATCGATCTTAGTCAACCTGTCTATCTCGGTCCCTACGGAGAATGGACGAAAAAAGCCGGGATCGGCCGCATCGACAAAGGAAAACCAGGCGTAAAGATGCTGCTCTGGGAGGACGCATCGTATTCTCTCAGAAAAGCGGAAAATGCAGACATCTTTTTTTACACTAAGCAGACGTATAAGGATTACCCAAATTACTATGTGACCGATTCTGAAATGAAAAACGGAAAGAAAATCACAGATGCCAATCCCCAGCAGAAAGATTTTTTTTGGTCATCAGGCTCAAGGCTCATCGATTATGAAAGCGCTAAAGGAGATAGACTGCAGGCCGCACTTTTTTTGCCGGCCAACTATGAGGAGGGCAAAAGTTATCCAACAATTGTGTACATCTACGAAAAAGTTTCCCAAGGACTCAACCGATATTATGCACCTTCAGCTTCCGGATTCAACAAATCAGTTTACACGAGCAGAGGTTATGCTGTGCTGATGCCCGATATCGTCTACAAAGTTAATGATCCCGGAATGTCTTCCGTGTGGTGTGTCGTACCCGCTGTTGAAGCCGCTATCGCCACTGGAGTCGTGGATAGAGATCACATCGGCATCCATGGTCATTCTTGGGGGGGGTATCAATCCTCCTTTCTGGTTACGCAAACCGATCTTTTTAGTGCTGTTGTCACAGGAGCTCCTTTGACAAATATGATCTCTATGTACAGCTCTATTTACTGGAATTCGGGCTCTGCCAATCAGCCTATTTTCGAAAGCAGTCAGGGACGGTTTTACGGCGGATATTGGGATAATCTTGAGGCCTATACCAGAAATTCTCCGGTGTACTTCGCAGAAAATGTTAAAACGCCCATGATCATACTGCACAATGACAAAGATGGAGCCGTAGACTGGAATCAGGGAATCGAGTATTTCAACACACTGCGCCGCTTGGGCAAACCGGTTATCATGCTGCAGTATGTCGGAGAAAACCATGGTGTGAGAAAGCCCGCCAACCAGAAGGACTATACCATCCGAATGAGAGAATTTTTCGATCACCACCTTCTAGGAACCCCGGCACCTAAATGGATGACAGAAGGCATTTCTCATCTCGAACTCCAAGATCACATCGAAGATGTCACGAGAAAAATCATAAAAAAGAAGGCAGATAAAAAGACAGACGTAAAAAAGATAGAGAAAAAATAGGAAAAGAAAAACACCAGGCAAAAGAATAAAATCGGCCCGGATTTAATTTCGGGCCTTTTTTTTGGATTATAAGAGAAGGCGCTGGCTGTCGAGGCGCCAAGGTTTGGAAAAGGAAGCGGGGCTAAGGAGGATTCCTCTCCAGCCAGCATAAAAAAATTATATTGGATTCATTTTGAAATTGTCAAAGTTCTTCTATAAAATAATAAAAAAAAAATAAATAATCAAGAAATAAAAAAAGAATATTGAAAAATAATTACAGAGCTGTCTTCGCCTGGCTGTGTGTAGCTCTCTGCGCCCTCGCAATCTTCGTTACAGTCCCTCTCGCACGAACCATTCAAAAAATTATCGAAGAAAGATGGGGAAGTGAATTCTTCGGTTATTTTGTAATTATTTCCATAGGGCTCGCTATTTTCCTAACACTGTTTCTCCTTATTTTCAAACTTAAAATTCGTTCGGCTTCAAATTATATATGGCTTATAGTCATAGGGGGCACCTATGTTTACTTTACACTGAAGTTATGGGAAGTGCCGGTAGAAGCCATCCACTTCCTCGAATACGGCCTTCTGGGCTTTTTCATTTTTAATGCTCTTAAACTCAAAATTAAAGACAAGACAATTTTTTTAACGGCTTTTCTTTTTGGATGTCTGATAGGAATCTTCGATGAAATCTTCCAGTGGATTATTAAGAACCGGATTTGGGATTTCCGTGACGTCGGCCTCAACGCCCTATCAAGCGGTCTTTTCCAAGCCGCCGTTTGGCTGGGAATTAAACCCATAGCGATCTCTCAAAAAATCCGGCCGCGGTCACTGAGAATTGTTTCCATATATTTTGCAGCCAACATCCTCCTCCTCGGACTGTGCTTCTCTAATACACCACAAAGAGTGCAAAGCTATGCGAATGCCCTTCCTTTTTTATCCTTCCTCCAGCAGGAAGAGGCCATGAACCAGTTTAATTTGAAACACATGGATCCTGAAATAGGAACATTCTATTCCCGCCTGACAATCAATGAACTGCTCAGCATTGACAGAAAAAATGCGAAGGACTACGGCCAGCTTCTCCATGAATGGAAAGATAGAGACTATGATGAATACCTGCGGGCACATCCAGGATTTTTAGTGCCCCTGCTCCATGAAATCAGGATTCACATTTTCAGAAGGGATACTAGATATGAAAGAGCGTTTCAGAGCGAAGATGAAGAAGAAAAAAGAGAGAATTTGTTCATCGCATTTAAGGAAAATGAAATACTGGAAAAATATTTTGGACACACAATGAAGGAATCTCCTTATATGTGGAGTGAAGAATTTTCAGCTCAGATCGAATCTCAAATCGATGAAGATGTTTCCTATGAAAGTCCGGTCAGCGCCTCTGTTTTCAACCAGAAAAGTGAAAAACAGATATGGATTGCCATCTTTTTAATTCTGATACTCTTGTTTGGTGGCAATTGGTTTTATTTACGCAGATACAGACAGCTAAAATCATAATGTTTCTGCACATGCCGGAAGGCTCTCCCTCCCCTCATTCTTGCCCTCTGTAAAAGCAAAAAAGGATGGCATATTTTATTGACCTTTTTTCCATGGTTTTCTAAATAATCGCTAAAATCCATTGACGTGTAAGATTTTTGTATAGTATGTTATCGCATAATTAATGTTCCACAAAGGAGTCAAACATGAAATCTATATTTAGAAACTATCTTTCTGCAAAGTTCGTTCTCTTTGCTCTGATCTTATTTTCGTTCGTTACCTTGGTTTGGGCACAAGAAGAAGATCTTTATAAGGAAGGTTATCTGATGCCATCGGAACAGGTCCAGGACTTTATGAACAGGGATGGACACACCGACACACTCAACAACATCAGTCCTGATGGAATCCATTTTATGATCCCAGTAAGTGATTATTTCTCTTCTCTGGAGCTGATGACACAAAGAACACTCCGATTGGGAATGCTTGAGATCTGTCCGGATGTCAACCGGTCATGGCGTTCATCCACCTATGGGAACAAAGGCATAAAGATTTACTCTTTAGAGCAAAAGAAAAGCTGGAAAATCCAGATACCGGATAATACCTTTGTCAGTGACATGGTCTGGTCTCCCGATGGGAAGAAAATTGCCTTTCTCGCTCATCTCCCTCAAGGCACACAAGTCTGGACAGCGGATGTCAAGAGCGGAAAAGCCCAAGCACTCGACAGATCCTTTGTGATGGCCACTCTGACAGGCGGCGGAGGTTTTGGTCGAGGAACACGTCCTCCCTCACAAATGCTCCAGTGGACTCCTTCAGGATCCATCATCACGCTGCTCGTTCCGCCCAATAGAGGTCCGGAACCATCTGAAAATCCTATTCCTTCAGCACCCCTTATCCGGCACACCCGGAAAAAACCCGCAACCACTCCCACCTACCCCTTTCTCCTCCGGACAGAACACGACAAGAATCTTCTCGAATATTACACTACATCCCAAATTGCTGAGCTGACAGCTGGAAAAAAAGCCCGTTTGATCGGCGAACCAGCCATGTACACAAGCCTATCGCTCAGCCCAGATGGAAAATATATCTATGCAGGAAAGATGACAAGACCGTTTTCCTATATAGTCAGTTATTCCAGTTTTCCCCGGCAACAGCAGGTTATGGATATGACGGGAAAAGTTTTAGCAACGCTGATAAAAAATCCTCTCAGAGAAGGCTCATCAGGAGGCAGAGGGAGAGGAGGAGATGCAGATCAACCTCGAGATGTCTTCTGGCGTCCGGATGGAAAAGGACTCTCATTGCTCCTGCAAGAGCCTCGGGAAAGAGGAGAAAAAGAGGAGGAAGAGGATGAGGAGGAACAGGAGAGCGCTCCAAGGATGGACCGCCTGATGCTCTTGACCCCTCCCTTTGATCTTGAAAAAGCTCAAGTCCTCGTCGTCAGCAAGCAGAGATTCGGGAGCATGTCCTATTCAAAAAACGGTCGTTATGCCTTCACCCAGCTCAGCGGCGAGGATGAAAACTGTGAAACAGGAACCCATATCGTTGCTTTTGATCTGGAGCAGTCTCCACCTCAAAAACACTTCCTCCTCAAAAAAATCGAAACCCAGGATCCCGTCAAACTTCCCGGCAGCATAATAGTCCGGATGAATGGAAACGGAATACGGTATGCCCTCACCTCAAAAGACGACAAACATATCTACCTGCAGAGCCAGGGATATCAGGAAGACTTTAAACCGCGTCCCTTTATAGACAGAATCGAAATATTGAACGGTAAGAAGGAGCGTGTGTTTGAAGGATCCTCGGATATGTTCGAGCGCCCAAGCATTCCACTAGACAGAGATTTAAACAGAATGATCATCAGCCGGGAATCCAAAACAGTTTTCCCGGACAGTTGGCTCTGGACAAAGGATGGATCTCTGACCAATCTCACGAACAACAAGAATCCTTATCCGGAATTCAAAGATTGTATAAGGGAGGATTTTGAATTCACAAGGAGGGATGGCTTAAAAATAAGAGGCACCATATCGCTTCCTCCCGGCTATCAGCCTGGAACACGGATACCCGGAGTCTTTTGGACTTACCCCAGCGAATATTCCTCTAATAAAGATTATGAAACCTCAAACATCCGGTCAGGCAATCTCAATTCCTTCCCCAGATTCAGCTACCGAAATGCCTCTGATGTCTGGCTTTCACAGGGATACGCTCTCATCGAACCGGATATCCCAATTATCGGCGCAGGCAATGCGTACAACAATAATTTTGTTGCCCATCTTGTGGATTCCATGTATGCCGCCATAAGAAAAGTGGATGAACTTGGTTATGTGGACGTCGACCGGTTAGGACACGGCGGGCACAGCTATGGGGCCTTCACCACCGCCAACATCCTGTCCCGCTCCCCATTTTTTAAAGCCGGGATAGCGGGCGACGGGGCCTACAACCGGACCTTAACACCCATGACCTTTCAGAGGGAGCGCCGAAACATCTGGGAAGCTCAAGACGTATACCTTGAGATGTCGCCTTTTTTTCAGGCCGACCATATGGATACCCCCCTGCTCATGTACCATGGTGCAGCGGACAACAATACCGGGACTTTTCTGATCCAGTCCGAGCGCTATATGCAGCTCCTCACCGGTCTTGGGAAAAATGCCGTGCTCTACATCTATCCCTTCGAATCACATGGACCACGCTGCAAGGAAACTTATATGGATATGTGGACCCGCTGGCTTGGATTCTTCGATAAATATGTTAAAGGAGAGCAAAAAGAATCTGAAAAATAAACAGGTCCATATCCGATAAAAAAAATATATAAATCTATTTGAAATTCTAAAAAATATTATTTAAAATAGATTCAATAAATATATATTATTAATACGTTGGGAGAGAGCCGTAATATTTTTTATTATCTTTTTTTGAAAATCGAAGTAAGTTGGAGGCTAAAATGAGCGTTTCAAGTAAAAAGTTTATGGCATTGTTTCTGGTTTTCTGCCTGGTGGTACTCTCCGGAAATTTGTCGGCACAGCAGGGAAGGAAAGGAGTCCAGCTATCCGTCGAACGAAATGACGGTCAAATAATAATGGGTGAACTGATCACAGTTAAAAAAGATTCGCTGTTGTTATTGGATGAAGAATCTCAAGCGGATCTTTCAATTCCAATAAGTGAAGCAAAGGCAATTAATGTTCATAATAAACACAGAATGATTGAAATGGGTCTTCTTTTTGCATTAGGCGGCGCAGCTGCAGAGGGTATCATAAAAAAAACAGACAGGAAAACGACGCATGGTGTGGGGGGAGATGATGATGAAAATATCAGCCAAGAATCAACGAGCTTTGCACTCTATGGAGCTATTGGATTAGGTATAGGTGTGGCCCTCGGAGCGATTATTGGAATTGACAAAACGATCCAAATTCAAGGACGCGCCGATGCGGAGATTCAACAGGATCTGCTCAAACTCAGCAAAAAAGCCCGTATTCGAGGCCTTCAACAATAAGATAAAAGAGAGCCAGCAGGGGGAGTTGAACCCCCGACCTACTGATTACGAATCAGTTGCTCTACCGACTGAGCTACACTGGCTCT